>CAYSDH010000026.1:0-38919 GCA_964429805.1 uncultured Flavobacteriales bacterium | reverse complement strand
TAGCAGTAGACTTCTTTGCAGTTGTCTTCTTCTTAGGAGCAGCCTTTTTCTTTGCTGTAGTCTTCTTCTTAGCAGTAGACTTCTTTGCAGTTGTCTTCTTCTTAGGAGCAGCCTTTTTCTTTGCCGTAGACTTCTTTGCAGTCGTCTTTTTCTTAGCAGTGGCTTTCTTAGCCGTTGCCTTCTTTTTCGGAGCTGCTTTTTTAGCGGTCTTCTTTGCCATAAAGCTTATTTTAAATTAGTGTTCAATCAAACAGTTTAAACCCATACAAGTATGAGGCGTTTTTATATACGGGCTTTAAACAATTTTGTTCGATGTCCCGCAATTCAAAAGTCGCATTAGGTGTGTAGTTTTGAGCACGTTAGCACGATTAGATTTGCACACTAGTCGTGTTAAAAAGGTCAGTCAGAGGTTTGTATTTATCTTGGTTTAGAAGTGGTAGTCGTGCAATGATGAAGTCGTTAATTGCTCGGGTTAATTTTCGTCATGTCTTGTGTGTAGAGTAAAATAAGGTGTTTCGAGAGATGATGAGTTACTGTCTCTGCTTAAAAAATATTTGTGCATTCCGACAGTTAAAAGTTGTGTTCATGAAATTTAAATTCAAAACGCTTCAAAATAAAATGTCCTCACTTCTTTTTTTTTGGGTCATTTAAGCGCGAAAATCACGGAAAATATTTTTAAAAAAAAGATTGATTTCTGGAAACGGACATCACTTTTTTCGGAAAAGATGAAGTGAGAAAAGAGAAAATGAATTAAAAAATTGTCGCTCAGAAAATTCACAATTTTAGTTTTTTCTAAAACTGAAAAAGCCAATTATGTGTTAATTCAACAAGGAGCGAATTCCGTTTTACTATTTTCACCAAGCAAGTAAAAAAGTAGTGAGTAGATTCTACATACGTATCGTAATTATTTTGGCACTGTTGTCCTTTGCAGGAATGATATTGACGCAAGTATTGTGGGTCAAAAAAAGCTATGAAAATCAGGAGCGTGAGTTTAATGAAAATGCCCATCTCGCGCTCAATTGCGCCATTGATGAGATACAATCCATCAATCGAGATTCGTCATATATACACTCACCTGTGAAGCAGATTGCGTCCCACTCTTTTGTGGTGCAGATGAATGATACAGTGCATCCGTATTTGTTAGAGAATATTCTGGTGACTGAGTTTGAAAGATATAATGTCAGCAGCGAGTTTGATTACGGCATTTACGATTGCTTCATAGATGATAGTATAGTCTATGGAGGAAGAGTAAGTCAAGACACCTCCATCAATTTTGTCAGTGAAGAAATACATGGAATAAAATGGGATAAGGATGGGCACTATTTTGGAGTGTACTTTCCAAAAAAAAATCATGACATATTATCGGTCACAAAGCAGTGGGCTTTTTCCACTTTCTTGCTTTTGATTTTTATTCTCTTTCTTAGTTATGCGCTCTTTGTTATTTTAAAACAAAAGAGGATGTCAGAAGTCAAAACAGACTTCATCAATAACATGACGCATGAATTTAAAACCCCAATCTCTAGCATTTCTCTCTCCAGCGAAGTATTGCTCAATGACGATATTTCTAAAGACCCAAAGCGAATAAAGCAATACGCTGAAATAATCTACAATGAGAATCAGCGCTTAAAAAGACAAGTCGAAAAAGTACTACAGATTGCCTCGCTTGATAAAGAAGAATTGCAACTCAAGTCTGTCGATATAAATCTGCACACACTAATTGTAGATTGCACGAAGACACTCAACGTGCTCTTGCTTGAAAAAGATGGAGTGCTTGACATGAATCTCGATGCCACTAATCCAAATTTGGAAGGAGACCTTGTCCATATCACCAACATAGTCTATAACCTAATTGACAATGCGATAAAGTATGCCGGTGATAATCCGAAGGTTCAAATAACCACATCAAATTCTGGGAAAAACATATTGCTTAAAATCAAGGACAACGGAATTGGTATAGCACCAGAACATCAGAAAATGATTTTCGATAAGTTCTACAGAGTGCCTACAGGCAATGTGCATGATGTCAAAGGTTTTGGATTAGGATTGTATTATGTAAACAAAATCTTAGTGGCCCATCACGGTGCTGTTCAAGTCATTAGTAAAGAAGGAAAAGGAAGTGAGTTCATCATAAAAATACCAAGTAAAACCTCATGAAAAAATCGAGCGTTTTACTAGTTGAAGACGATCCTTCATTGGGCTTTGTGATTCAAGATCACCTGAAGCATGCTGGATATAATGTGACACTTTGTCGAACGGGAAAAGAAGGCCTCAATACATTCAATGAAAAGGAATTTGACATCTGCGTGCTTGATGTCATGTTGCCAGAAAAAGATGGCTTTAGTTTAGCTCAAGACATTCGTAAAGTAGATCAACAGACACCAATCATTTTTCTAACCGCCAGAGGAATGATTGAAGACAAAGTGATCGGATTTAATGCGGGTGGAGATGACTACCTGACCAAACCATTTAGTCAAGAGGAGCTGCTACTTCGTGTTAGCGCCTTGCTCAGAAGAACCACACAAGAGGAAAGCACAAAGGCTCCGGTGTTTATTATCGGAAAAATGACTTTTGACCATAGGCAACACACGCTAACTGGACCGTCAGGGGAGAGGACCTTAACCAAGAAAGAAGCCCACGTACTCAAGTTACTTTGTGAGCATGAAGAGACTGTGTTAGAGAGGCAATTAATCTTGAACTTGGTGTGGGGTAAAGACGATTACTTTACAGGCCGGAGCCTTGACGTGTTTATTTCCAAATTGAGAAAATACCTCAAAGAAGATGAGCGTATTTGTATCAACAATATCCATGGTGTAGGATTCAAATTGGAGTTGAATGAGTGACGATTATAGACCCATCGGAATTTTCGATTCTGGATACGGAGGCTTGACAATATTCAGAGAGATTCAATCACGAATGCCCGAGCATGATTTTATCTATCTGGGTGACAACGCGCGGGCACCTTATGGCACACGGTCCATGAAGACCGTTCATCATTACACGCTCCAGGCAGTCGACTTATTGTTTAAAAAAGGATGCTCTTTAGTCATTTTAGCCTGTAACACTGCGTCTGCCATGGCACTGAGAAATATTCAACAAAAGAATCTTTCTGCCTACACAGATAGTCACAGAGTGCTCGGAGTGTTGCGGCCCACTACAGAAATAATTGGTTCGCTGACAAAGACTGGTCACATCGGTATCTGCGCAACAGAAGGTACGGTCAGTTCAGATTCGTATGTCATAGAGGCGAAAAAGTTTGCGCCTCAGGTCAAGGTTTTTCAGCAGGCTTGTCCCTTATGGGTGCCGCTCATCGAAAACGATGAGGTTAATTCTAAAGCGGCAGATGACATTGTAAAAAGAGATGTGGAAGAGTTGTTGTCTCATTCCGAAAGTATAGACAGTATACTACTGGCGTGCACGCACTACCCCATGCTCATGGAAAAAATCAAGGCGCATGTTCCGCAGCACATTCGTGTAATCACGCAAGGAGAGATTGTCTCAGGCAGTCTGCTCGCTTACCTTCAGCGACATAAAAAAATGGATGAGTCCTGCTCTAAAAATGGAACAACAGAATTTTTGACTACTGGGGACTCAAAAAAATTTGATGAGATAGGAAGTCGTTTTTTTGGTGCTGAGGTAGTCTCCCGCAACATTGATATGTTGTCTTGATTACTTGGCTTCTCTGACCAAAGCAACATACACTGGAAAGTGGTCCGAGTATCCTCCCGTCCATGATCCCCCAGCGAATGTCCTAAACGGATAGCCCTTAAAATTACCCGTCTTCTGTCTCAAGTAGGCCTTGTTATAGATACGTGTGGTATGATAAGACCAAGTCGTTTTTGATTCATCAAGCACCCCTTTGCTCACCATCACCTGGTCAAAGAGATTCCAAGTGTCTCTCCATGCCAAGGAGCCCACTCCTTTGTTGTAGAGATTGTACATTGGGTTGTACAGTTTTTTACCGCGGCAGTTTACTTTTTGTGATTGGCCCTGCATGATTCCTTTGCAGCTTTTGTCTACCGGGTCGTCATTAAGGTCGCCCATGTAAAATATTTTGGCCGATGGATCGTCAGTGAGCAACGAGTCGACAATTTGTTTTCCAAGTTTTGCTGCGCCAATACGTTTTGGTTCGCTACGTTTTGCTCCTCCACTTCGCGAAGGCCAGTGCGCGACTATGACATGAACTTTTTCACCCAATAGATTTCCACTCACCAAAAGCTGGTCTCTCGTGCGAAAAGTAGAGTCTTCCATATTGAGCGTGTAACTCTTATATGAAGTCACATCAAAGTACTTAGGCTGGTAAAGTAGTCCCACATCGATACCTCTTCGGTCAGGCCCGTCATGAAAGATGCTTTGATATCCTCTGTCTTTGAGCTTTTCGTGGGCGGCAAGGTCATCTAAAACAGACTTGTTCTCTATCTCACTCACACCGAGTATGGCAAGACCATCAGGGCTTAAACTCGTGCCTAGCTGGTCTATGACCTCAGAAAGACGGTCCAGCTTATGGTAGTATCGTTCGCTATTCCAGGCGTTTCTGCCTGCTGGTGTAAACTCTTCATCACGCTTATTTTCTGTGTCTAAGGTGTCAAACAAGTTTTCGAGATTATAAAAGCCAAGACATGCTACTTCGTACTTCTTTTCGTTTGTTTGGGCAGACATCAGCACGCAGCATAGACTGAAAATTGTCAGTAGAGCATATCTATTCAAGTTGATGTTCTTCATAATTGCCGAATTTACTCGCTTTTAAGGATACCTATTAAGGCTATTTTAAGTTTATCAGAATTAATTCACAAGGCCTATTCTTTCTAGCTTTTGTATGTAGTTTTGCCCCGCTAATCAAATTAAATATGCGTAAAGGTATAACCCTGATCTTTATTATCAGCTTGGTGCTATGTCAAGCTCAAACAGATTCTACCCGTTACGATAATCCTGATTCACTAGACATCAGGGCAAATAACATACCGACTTTATCTCTTAATGACCTAGAGGGCGATACTCAAGGTCAAGACATGTCGGGACTTTTGCAGTCAAGTCGAGATCCGTTTACTAATAACGCAGGTTATAATTTCTCTGCGGCACGCTTTAGAGTTAGGGGTATGAACTCCAACAACTTTACGGTCATGCTCAACGGAGTGCAAATGAATGACCCCGAAATAGGCTGGGCCATTTGGGCCAATTGGGGTGGACTTAATGACATAACAAGGTTTCCAGAGAATGGACAGGGTGTGTCTGAAAACGACTATCACTTTGGTGGCGTGCAGGGCTATTCTAACATAGACCTCAGGGCATCTACTAAAAGAGCGGGTCAGCGTATCAGTTATTCTGCATCAAACAGGTCGTACCGCAATAGAGCCATGGTGACCTATAATACAGGACTCAATAGCAAAGGATTTGCACTCTCAGCGTCTATGTCAGGTAGATGGGGTGACGAAGGATATGTGCAGGGTACATCGTACAGTAACCTATCATACTTCTTGTCGCTAGAGAAAAAAGTAGATGACAAGCATACATTTGGTTTAGTTGGACTGGGGTCGCCATCAGTGAGAGGTCGGTCAGGTATCGTTACTCAAGAGACGTATGATTTGCGAGACGATAATTTCTACAATCCATATTGGGGATACCAAAATGGAGAAAAGAGAAATTCAAGAATGCGCTACTCGCACAAGCCAATAGTCATGTTGTGGCATGATTTCTCGATTACACCTACTTCAAAGTTAAAGACCAATATATACAGCCAGTTTGGTCAGTACTCGCAGACCAGATTAAATTTTGATGACGCAAATGATCCGCGTCCAGAGTACTACAGAAATCTTCCTTCTTGGCCCATTTTTAATGGTGAGCCAGAACTAGCTCCTGCGTTGGCCGATGCATGGGCCAATGATGAGAGCTTCTATCAATTGCAATGGGACAATTTTTATGATGCCAACAGAAATAATCTCTTCACTGTCAATGATGCTGATGGAGTGCTCGGATTAAGTGTGCAAGGCAATAGGTCAAAGTATATTTTAGAAGAAGCGCATACAGACCCTAACCTTCTTGGAGCCAACTTCAACTATGTCAATGAGTTGACAGATAAGAATGCCGTGATTTCATCTGGCTTAAACATATATAGGTACTCAAGCGAGAATTATAAGGTGGTGAATGATTTTCTAGGAGGGGACTTCTGGTTAGATGTTGACCGTTTTAACAATGTTGAGACAGAAACCTCTGGTAACAACCCATTATTTGGGGAGAATGGAGATCCAGTAGACAGTGATTTGAATAATCCAAACAATGTGATTCTAAGCGGAGAGCGATTTGGGTATGACTATGACATCAACCAATCAGAGGTTCAGTTTTTCACTCAGTGGAGACAAGAGCTGAGCAAAGTAGATTACTATGCTGCCGTCAGTGCCGGAACGAAGAGTTTTTGGAGAGACGGGAAAATGAGAACTGCACTCTTTCCAGAAGACTCGTTTGGAGAATCTGAAAAAGCCACATTTACGACTGGTGGAGTCAAGGCTGGACTGGACTACAAACTCTCAGGAAGACACTTCATCAGTGCAAACATGGCATACATGTCTCGCGCACCGCTAACGCGCAACTCCTTTGTATCACCAAGAACTAGAAATACAATGGTCGGTGACATGGTGAATGAGAAAATTTCCTCGGTTGACCTCAGTTATCATCTCAGATTCCCAAATATCAAGGGAAGACTGACATTGTACCAAGCGCAGATTAAAGATCAGGCCAGCATTCTCACTTTCTTTCAGGAAGGGTCAAGTACCTTAGTCAACTTTATCTCAACAGGTATAGACCATCAGTACAGAGGACTAGAGTTAGGTCTCGAAGGAAATGTGACTCAAACGGTCACCTTGAGTGCAGCCATTGCCCAAGGACAAAACATCTACACAGACAGACCAAAAGTGACTACGGTTGTAGACAATGACAACTCGGTTCTCGCAAAGGAAGAGGCGTTCTTAGAAAATTACAGAGTAGGTCGTTCTCCGCAAACGGCTATGAATTTTGGAGTGAACTACCGCTCACCAAAGTTTTGGTTTACAGGCCTTAATTTCAGCTACTTTGCTGACAACTGGTTAGAGCCACTAGGTTACAGAAGAACATCTACTGCCGTGGCAAGCCTAGTAAATAGTGACCCGCAGTGGAATCAGATGTTGGCTCAGCAGCAGTTAGACAACGGAGGAGTACTTAACTTCTTTGCCGGAAAATCTTGGAGAATAGACTACAAGTACTACTTCTTAATCACGGCCAATGTGAGCAATGTGCTCGACAAAACAGACTTCCGCACTGGCGGCTTTGAGCAGGGAAGACCTACTCCACAGACTTTAGACCTTTTTCCAAATAGATATGGATACATGTATGGTAGAACATACTTCCTCATGGTCCGATTCAGTTTTTAAATCATGACAATGAAAAACAATTATCTCATTATTACCGCGATGGCACTTGCGCTTGCAGCAATTTTTAGTTCTTGTGAAAGAACTTTAGATGAGCCGCCTCTAAACCAAATCCCGGAAGGCAATGTGCTGACCATTGGTGATTTGCAGCAAATTTTTCAAGACTCTGGTACCTATAAGTTCACAGAAGACTTCAGCATTTTTGCAACAGTGACTGCCGATAAAGTAGGAGGGAACTTCTACAAGAGTGTATTCATTCAAGACTCTACTTCTGCGCTCAACATGCGAACAATCGCCAATGGAGGAGTATATATAGGAGACCGCATACGAGTAAACCTCAACGGATCTACTATATCTGAGTATGCAGAATTACTTCAACTCGACTCTGTAGATGTCGATAAGCAAGTAGTTATCCAGGCAAATGGTGAGTATGAAGAGCCAGCAGTGATCACTATGTCTCAGGCATTGAGTGACGACTATTATGTTGGAAGACTTGTTACCATCGAAGACGTTGAGTTTGTTGACGGTGACCTCGGTGCCTCGTATGCGGATGTCAACGGAACCTCTGCTCAAAACAGATACCTACAAGACTGTAGTGGTAATGAAGTGATAGTCCGTACGAGTGACTTCTCGAGTTTTGCAGCACAGTTGGTGCCAGGTGGTAGTGGTTCAGTGACAGCTATTCTGAGTCGCTTTAATGATGACAGACAGTTGCTATTACGGAGAGTCAGTGAAGTAAACCTTCCAGAGCTTAGATGTGATGGTTCAACTGGTGAATACATCCTGTTCAAAAACTTTGAAGACCTAAGCATTACCTCAGGCGGATGGTCCAACTACATCGTAGTAGGTTCTGATGACTGGTTCATTGATGAATTTAGCGGAAACAACTTCGCCAAAGCAACGAACTGGACAGGAAGTGCCAACGACCCGAGTGACGTGTGGTTGTTGTCACCGGCAATCAATTTGACTGAGACAACTTCTCCAGCACTTTCATTTCTATCTATAGCCAACTATGATGGGCCTGACATGGAAGTATTTGTGAGTACTGATTATAATGGTGGTGACCCTAACAGTGCCACTTGGAATGTCTTGTCTGCAAACCTTTCGCCTGGTGGTTGGGAAGAAACTGTCTCAGGTACAATTGACCTCAGCCCATATATTTCGGCTAACACGAGAATCGGGTTCAGATACACAGGTTCTGCCTCTGACGGAGCGACTTGGGAATTAGACAACATAGCCATATTCGAAAACTGATTAACAGAATAAAGCGATTAACAATGAAAAAAATTTACATCATACTTCTGGCACTTAGTGTCTCATGCGGACTTCAATCTCAAATTATTTTTGAAAGTGACTTGAGCAATTGGAACGACTCAACGCCTAACGATTGGTTTGGGTTCAAAACAAATATTGAAGCTGACAGTGTAGATGAAGTGACTACCGGAGCCACTTATGGAACTTCTTTAGCAGCACTTGTAAATAATGAGTCTCAGCACAGAAGGTTTACTTCAGAGCTGCTCTCATTAGTAGAAGGCGAAACCTACGAAGTAGAATTTTGGGTACGCGGTAATGGTGAAATCCGAACAAATCTTTTTGACGGAGATTTAGACGGAGGTGACTCAGGATATGGTAACTACAACCCTTACGTCATTGTGGCGAGCAACACTGTAGAGAGCTATGTTCAAATCGTCTCTCCAGATACCACCTATGATGCCATGGAGCTAATACTCTCGACTCGAAATGGAACTGTTGAGGTAGACAGAGTGGAGTTGAGAATAGGAATTCCAGTTGACCCAGTAGAAGTCTCTATATATGATATCCAATTTACTACAGATGCATCTGGAGATTCACCAGTAAACAATCTTGAAGTGGTGACTAGTGGTGTGGTAACAGCTGTCGCAGATAATGGATACTACATGCAAGATGCTGATGAGTCGTGGAGTGGAATCTTTGTCGAAGACTTTGACAACGTGCCTGCCATCGGTGACGAGATAATGATCTCTGCACTCGTTGAAGAGTTTTTCAATTTTACTCGCCTGCACAGTGTAGATGATTACACGGTAGTATCTTCTGGTAATGCCTTTCAAGCTGTGGTTGATGGCTCTGCCAATCTCAATGATGAAAAGTATGAAGGTCTATTTGTGTTGGCCGAAGGACTCTGCAGTGAATTGCCTAATCAGTATGGAGAATGGTTGATTAATGACGGCTCAGGTGACATCATGATAGATGATCAGATGTTCATTTTTGACCCAACATTGTCTTTAAACTATCAAGTGATGGGACCAATGAACTACAGTTTTGGTGCATTTAAAGTAGAGCCGAGAGATGGCAATGATGTGTCTCAAGTGAGCGCATTGGTTGAAAGTGAAGTAGCACTTTTCTCTATGTACCCAAATCCAGTAGAGGATGTGCTGATAGTTCAGACAGCTTCAGACATGACTAATGCTGAGATCCTTATCTATGATACTCAAGGAAGACTGGTCAAGGCCGTAGTTGCCTTCAACGAGCTCATTCAGATTGATGTCAATGATTTGTCAGCAGGAAGCTACACAGTTCAGTTAGTTTCAGAAGGACTCTTCTCAACTAGTTCGTTAGTAATCCGCTGATAGTTAGCGTATTAAGATTTTAACTAGCCCTGCATCCCAATGATGCAGGGCTTTTTGTTTTTGATTCATCCTCCGTGCAATCATTCAAGTCCCAAATTGGTTTATTTTTGAAGCCGTCCTGATTATCGGACTAAAAAAAAACAGAATGAAGAAACTACTACCTATTCTAATTTTCACACTCAGCGCACTTTTCGGAAATGCTCAAATAGTGTTTGAGAGCAATTTTGATAACTGGAATGATTCACTTCCTAATGACTGGCAAGGAGTGCACAGGCAGTTCATTGCTGACAGTGTAGAGCAATGGACGGACAGTCCTGAATTTGGCACAGCAGCCGCAGAGTTGATTAATGAGTTTGGAGCGGCACGAATCATGGCTTCTACAAATGTGACACTCGAGTTAGGAGTCTATTATAATGTGGAAGTGTGGGTGAGAGGCTTTGGTCAAATTAGAACTGGTCTAAACGATGCAGAACTAAGTGACGGAGATGGAGGTTTTATACCTTGGAATCCTTATGTCACGGTTAACTCATCGACACAAACAAGTTTTGTACAGCAGATTTCACCAGAGCAGTCAACAAGTGTGGCTGAGGTGTTGCTTTCTACTGTGGTGGGTACAGTTATAGTAGATCGTATAGAAGTGAGTGTGGGTGTTGCGCCAGTGGTTCCCGAAGTATCAATCATAGAGATTCAGTCAAATGTAGTGGCTGGTGGGGAAAGCGCTTACAAAGATTCTACGCTAATCATATCAGGAACTGTCTCAGCAGCAGGCAATTTTGAGTACTACTTGCAAGAGAGCCCAGGAGAGTGGGGTGGAATTTTAGTCTCTGACTTTGCCAACACGCCAGCACTAGGAGACAAGGTGACTATAGAAGGGACAATTTTTGAGTTTGACGGTGTTACGCAAATGGCCGCAATCAACGAGTATGCGCTAGTCTCTTCAGGTAATCCGCTAGTGGTCACTGAAGTGTCTAATAGCAATCTCAACGCAGAGTCATATGAGAGTGTGTTGGTCAAGACTGTCGGGGAGTGTACATCTCTTCCTTCAGATGGTTTTTGGTTGATTTCTGATGGAATTGGACTCGTGAAAGTGGGAGAACATTTTTACACGTTTGCACCAGTGCTCAATGAAGAATATGATGTGACAGGCATGGTGAGGTATGACGGGGCGTCTTTCCAGTTTCAAATTGATCCACGTTTTGCTGCGGATATCACTGCTGTAGTTGGACTAGATGATTTGATTCAGATTGACATGTCGATTTTCCCTAATCCGACATCTGACATCCTTAATGTCACAACACCGACTGAAGTAATAGGTGCAACAATGCTTATTCTAGACAACAAAGGAGCTGTGAAGAGCACTCAGAGAGTGGAGTCTGAATACAGTGTACTTGACCTCACAGGTTTTACTGCCGGTTCATACCTTCTTATGGTTCAAGGAAATGGTTTGGTTTCTGCTAAGACGTTTATCATCAAGTGATAGCACATCTAAAAGAATTAAACGAGATACCCTTCCGTGCGAGCGGAAGGGTTTTTTATGTCTGAAATAATTGAAATATCACTCCCTCCAGAATGGGCCTTTGATGAAGGTCAAATTCGTCAGGCAGTAGAGTCAGCTTACGGAGGTGCTCAGGATATTCCTTTTCGCTTAGTCAAGAGGTCATTAGATGCTCGAAGAGGAGTGCAGTATGTGCTCAAGGTTGAGGTGTTTGATCATGAAGAGGAGATTCCAAAACCAGATGTTCCGAAGTATACAGATGTGACAACAAAACCGGTTGTCCATATAATCGGTGCTGGTCCAGCTGGGCTTTTCGCAGGACTCAAGTGCATAGAAAGCGGACTTAAGCCAGTAATTTTTGAAAGAGGTAAAGATGTCAGGTCTAGACGCAGAGACATTGCCCGTATTACAAAAGAGCATGTAGTCAATCCTGAAAGTAATTACTGCTTTGGTGAAGGAGGCGCAGGCGCATACAGTGACGGTAAGTTATATACCCGGTCTAAGAAAAGAGGCAATGTGCAGTCTGTCTTAGAGACCCTCGTAGCTCACGGTGCTTCTGCCGATATACTGGTCAACGCCCATCCGCATATCGGAACCAATAAGTTGCCAGAGATCATCACAGCCATGAGACAGACCATCGAGCAGTCTGGTGGTGAGGTCATATTTGACTCTCGCATGACCGATATAGTGGTGGAAAATGATTGCCTCAAGTCCATTCAAATTAATGGTGAACAAGAAGTTCCGGTCCAAGACTTGATACTCGCCACTGGCCACTCCGCCAATGATGTGTTTAGGCTTTTGCATGATCGAAGCATAGAAATAGAATATCAGTCGTTTGCCTTGGGTGTAAGAGTCGAGCATCCACAAACGCTTATTGACTCAGTGCAGTATAGCAAGGCAGAGCGGGGTGAGCATCTGCCACCTGCTTCGTATAATCTCGTCTGCCAAGTTGGAAAATCTGGAGTCTACTCCTTTTGCATGTGCCCGGGAGGTATAATCGCGCCATGTGCCACTAATCAAGAAGAGTTGGTGACTAACGGTTGGAGCCCCAGCAAAAGAAATAACCCCTATGCTAACTCAGGCATTGTGGTCCAGGTCAATGATGCAGATCTAATCGACTTTGAGCAGTATGGTGCTTTCAAAGGTCTCGAGTTTCGGTCCATGATAGAAAGGCGGGCATGGGAGGCAGGAGGGAAGACCCAAGTTGCACCAGCTCAACGCCTCGTTGATTTTGTAGAAGGAAAAGTATCAACTGACCTGCCGCACAACAGCTATCACCCTGGCACATCAAGCCAAGACTTGTCTCAGGTGTTGCCAAAAAGAATTCATCACGTATTGCAACAAGGGTTTAAGGAATTTGGGTCTAAAATGAAAGGCTACTTAACTAATGAAGCCATTGTGGTAGCCACAGAGTCGAGGACTTCATCGCCAATTAGAATTCCGCGCGATAGAGAGTCCTTGAGTCACATTCGTGTGAGTGGACTGTACCCTTGTGGCGAGGGCGCTGGATTTGCTGGTGGAATAGTGTCAGCCGCCATTGACGGGCAGCGCTGCGTAGAGCAAATTGCCTTAAAGAGAGCTGTTTAAGATTATCAAGAACAAGCCCAGTGGCTGATTATTCCAGCCGCCACGCCTACATTCAGACTTTCCGCTTTTCCAGCTCCATCTATCCGTATTAGCTCATTGCAGACCGACCGAAGTGCAGGTGAGATACCCTTAGACTCATTGCCAAACAAAAGGATAGCCCCCTCAGGACATTCACTTTCCTGTATGGACCGTCCGTCCATCACAGCGCCAAGCACATGTGCACCATTAGTCGATGCCTTTGATAAAGTTTCTTCAAGACTACATTCATGAATCTTCACTCTGAAAATTCCGCCCATACTACTCTGTATCACTTTATGATTGTAACGCTCTACGCTATCTGAGGTGACTAGGATATTGTCTATACCATACCAATCTGCTATGCGTATGATGGTGCCAAGATTTCCAGGGTCCCTCACACTTTCAAGGGCAATACTCACACGGCCCTTCAGCGAATCAATATCCAGTTTATGGTCTTGCTGCTCAACGATGGCCAGCGCAGCATTTGGGTTTTTCTGCTGACAGATTTTTTGCAATTCTGCTTGGCTCACTTCATGAACATTGCTGAGTCCAGTCTTTGGGTCAAGTGAAGCAATCCACTCAGGCGTGGCGTACACTTCTTTGATTTTTGCCTTGTTAAGTATCGCCTCTTTCACGCACTTTTCTCCTTCTACAGGAAACAGTCCATGAGCATCGCGGTACTTTTTTTGATGAAGCATCCTCAGACGCTTTATGTCGTTTTTACTTATCAATTGATTTGCGCACTTTCGTCTTGCGTGAAGATACTAGAATTCGTTGCTGAAAAGTCTTACCTACATATCACTCCTTTTCCTCTCGGCAATGCTCATGTCCTGCAATCCGACCAAGCGACTAGCCGATGGAGAATACCTCTTAGACAAGAATGTGCTCACCTATGAAAACATTGATCTGTCAAAAGAGGAACTCAATGAGATAGTCAAACAGCGACCAAATAAAAGAATACTTCCTTTTACCCGCTTTCACCTTCACATGTATAATCTTCCTGACCCTGACAAGATGGATGTCAAGCGGGCAAAGAAAGATGAGCGCAGGGCTGCGCGAAACGAAGAGCGACTGGCCAAGGGGAAAAATCCGCTTGGCCCAGGAAGAACATTTGGAGAGTGGCTGCGCGAAGTGGTCGGTGAGCCACCCACAATTCTAGACACTGCGCTGGTTAGAAAAGGGCATGATCAGTTGACCACCTACCTCGTCAAAAAAGGATATTTCAATAATGAAGTCAGAGACTCTGTGGTGTATAATGAGAAGTCAAAATTGGCCACCGTCTACTATCACCTCACCGCGCAGCAGCCATACACAGTAGACAGTATTTATTATCAGTTGGATAATGAGTCATACAAGCAGTATGTGCTTCAGCCAGACCGAGAGCAATTCCTTTATCCAGGAATGCAGTTTGATGTAGATAAGCTCGGTGAAGAGCGAGAGCGCCTTACTGAATTGATGAAAAACAGCGGCTACTATGGCTTCAGCCGAGAGCACATTTACTTTCAAGTAGACAGCACAAAGGGAGATAGAAAAGTAGATGTCAAGTATCACTTAGGTGACTTAAAAGTTCCCTATTCAGCGAGTTCAGATTCGCTGGTCAAAGTGCCACACAAGCGATATAAGTTTAATCAGATTTACTTCAAGTATAAGATTGGTGATGAGTCGTTGCCACTAGACACCATCGAGGAGGGAGGCTACCTTTTTCTCAATTCATCGACTTTCCCCATGAAGCGAAAGGTGCTCATACAAAACACCTTTTTATACCAGGGCTCTTACTATCAAGAAAGTAAACTGGCCTTGACATATCGCAGACTTTCATCGCTTTCGGTTATTGCCCACATGAGTTACAGATTTGAAGTGGTGCCTGATCGTCCGGGTTATTTAGATGTGTTTATCACGCTGGTACCAGCACGAAGGCAGAATTTTTCTTTTGAAACCAAGGGCACAAACAGCGGAGGTTTTCTCGGTATAGAAGGAGACCTCGTCTATCGGCACAAAAACATATTTAGAGGTGCAGAAGTCATGGAGCTCAAGCTAAATGGGGGAGTGCAGGCCCAAAACTTGCTGACTGACGACACCGGTGGCGACACGGACGTAGGGACAGAAGAAAATGTCAACTTAAACACCCGAGAGTTCGGACCTTCCATTTCATTTACGTTTCCCAAATTTTTAATTCCCATAAAATCTGAGCGTTTTTCGCGCTCCATTAACCCGTCTACTGTGGTCAATGCCAGCTATAGTTTCCAGTCAAGGCCAGATTATACGCGCAGTCTGGTAAACACTTTTATAGGATACGCCTGGAACGAGTCATCCAAGAAAAGACATCAGATAAACCCGCTGGAGCTCAGCATCATTGAAATCGAAAAGTCACAAGAATTTCAAGATCGCCTTGATGCCTTAAATGATCAATTTTTATCAGACTCCTATCAAGATCATGTCATTACAGCAACCAGCTATTCATTTATATATAATGATAGAGACAGGTTTAGTAAGAAAAACGCGCTGTACTTCAGAGGTGGACTTGAGTTTAGCGGTAACGTGTTGAGAGGTCTGTATAACTTGACCAACGCTCCAAAAGATGAGACAGGAAGCTTTCAGTTTTTAGGCACTCGATTCTCAAACTACGTGAAGACCAGTAATGACTTTAGGTTCTACCGTAATTTTACCGATCGCAGCTCATTGGCCATACGTGTGGCAGGTGGCCTTGGTGTGCCTTTGGCTAATCTTAATGTACTGCCATTCTCAAAGAGTTTCTTTAGTGGTGGTGCCAACGGACTCAGAGCGTGGCGCGCCAGAACCATTGGTCCTGGTGGCTTTTTTGAGCCTGAAGTGACCTATGACAAAATAGGTGACATACAACTCGAATCTAACCTTGAGTACAGATTTAATTTGATCGACTATCTCGAAGGCGCATTTTTCATGGATGCAGGAAATATTTGGCTCTTAAATGAAGATGAACTAAGGCCAAACGGGCACTTTAGAGCCTCAGAGTTTATCAGTGAAATAGCTCTGGGCGCAGGATTCGGTCTTCGACTAGACTTTGATTATTTCCTCATCAGATTTGACTTGGCTACGCAGCTTAAAGACCCTTCACTCAGCAAAGGAGAGCGTTGGCTATTTCAACCCAAAGACGACTATGACCAGGCCGTGATAGAGTATAATCAGACTTTAACTCCACCAGACGCACCTCTCGGCCCATACAGTCCAAGATTTAACTTTAACTTGGGAATAGGTTATCCCTTCTGAAAGATGCGCAGAACATAAGATTCGCGAATCTTTCTTGTTCAATACATAACAGGGTGTATATTTGGCCTTCAACTCGGCCAGTTAAAAAGCCCTATTCATAGCATTACTAGATGTCAAGCTCAAGTTGGTATAGACGACTCAAACAAGGGATAACCACTTCAACCAAGGATAAGAAGGAAACCCCTGATGGACTGTGGTATAGTTGCCCGAAGTGCAAATCAGTAGCCACAGCAGAAGATCATTCGGCAAATAATTATGTCTGCCCCAATTGCGAATTTCATGAGCGTATAGGCTCTCAAGAGTACTTCGAGATACTCTTTGATGGAGATTTTACAGAGTTTAATGAGAAAATGAGCAGTGTCGATCCGCTGGAATTCACAGATACCGTGAAGTACAAGGACAGACTGAAAAACTCAAAGAAGAAATCTGGCCTGCAAGATGCCATCCGAACTGCGCATGGAGAAGTAGGCGGCTGGCCTATAGTTATAGCGGCAATGGACTTTAAGTTCATCGGTGGGTCTATGGGCTCAGTGGTGGGTGAGAAAATTTCACTAGCCATTGATGAGGCCATCAAGAAGAGATGTCCATTCATGATTATCTCCAAGTCAGGAGGAGCAAGAATGATGGAAGCAGGCTACTCATTAATGCAGATGGCCAAAACCTCTGCCAAGTTGACCTTGTTGGCCAAGGCTAAACTACCTTATATCTCATTTTTAACGGACCCAACCACGGGTGGAGTCACGGCTTCATACGCCATGTTGGGCGATATAAACATCTCAGAGCCAGGCGCTTTGATAGCCTTCGCAGGCCCGCGTGTGGTAAAAGAGACCATAGGACGAGACCTGCCAGAAGGTTTCCAGCGAGCGGAGTTTGTTCTCGACCACGGATTCTTAGATTTCTTAGTGAAGAGAAAAGACCTCAAGGAGCGAATCACGCTCTCTCTCGAACTCTTTGAAAAGTAGCCGTTTAACTTGTCTGTTGTGAATTTCGAACTATCTTTGCGGCTCGAATTTTTCGAGAATACATAATAATCATTAAAACAATATTGGCATGTATCTAAGTCCAGAAAAGAAGATGGAGATCTTCGAAAAGCACGGTAAGTCTAAATCAGACACCGGATCAACAGAGGGGCAGATTGCTCTTTTTACCTTCAGAATCAATCACTTGACTGAGCACCTGAAGAAAAACAAGAAAGACTATAACACAGAGCGTTCTCTTGTGGCATTGGTTGGTAAGCGTAGAAGATTACTCGATTACCTAATCAAAGTAGATATCACTCGATACAGAGAGATTATCAAGGAACTAGGAATCAGAAAGTGATTATTGAACAAACAATCATATCACTCAAATGACTTTAAATGGAGGTATTCACTATTGAATGCCTCCATTTCTATTTACTTGAAGAAATTTTAAATCAGTTATATATCAGTGTCTGCAAAGGGCGGACACACAATTACACACACAAATGCAAATCGTAAAAAAAACCATTGACTTCGGTGATGGAAAGCCTATCACCATCGAGACTGGAAAATTAGCCAAGCAGGCTGACGGATCAGTCGTTGTAAGAATGGGTGACACTATGTTACTCGCCACAGTCGTATCAAACAAAGAAGGTTCTGATGTCGACTTCCTACCACTGACGGTAGAGTATCGCGAAAAGTACGCCTCAACAGGAAAATATCCTGGCGGATTCTTTAAGCGTGAATCAAGACCAGGAGAACCTGAGATTCTTGTCGCTCGTCTTATTGACAGAGCCCTTAGACCTATGTTTCCAGATGACTACCACGCAGAAACTCAGGTAATCATTCAGCTTATCTCTTCTGATAAAGTGCACATGTCTGACTGCATAGCCGGTCTGGCGGCATCTGCAGCACTTGCTGTTTCAGACATTCCGTTTAACGGACCTATCTCTGAAGTAAGAGTAGCGCGTATTGATGGTAAGATGGTCATCAACCCAACGTTTGAAGAGTTGGAAGGTGCAGACATGGACATGATTGTTGCCGGTACGGTAGACAACATTCTCATGGTAGAAGGAGAGATGCAAGAAGTCTCTGAAGATGAAATGGTACAAGCCATTGAGGTTGCCAGTGCAGCAATTGCTGTACAATGTAAAGCTCAGTTGGACTTGGCCTCTGAAATAGAGAAGTCGAAAGTAAAGAGAGAGTACTCGCATGAGACACATGACGAGGATCTCAAGAAAGAGATGTTTGACTTTGCTTTTGAGAAATGTAAAGAAGTAGCTCGTGGTGCATCTGGTAAAGATGTGAGAGCAGCTGGTTTCAAAGCGATTAAAGATGCCTTTGTTGAGACAAAGACAGAAGAGCAGCTTGAGTCATACGGAAAGTTAGTCGGTCAGTATTTCGGAAAAGCGAAAAAAGAAGCTGTCAGACGAGTGATGCTTGATGAGCAGATCAGACTTGATGGAAGAAAGCACAACGAAGTGCGTGATATCTGGGGTGAAGTAGATTACTTACCAGGTACACACGGTTCAGCCATCTTCACACGTGGTGAGACACAGTCATTGACTACACTCACTTTAGGTTCTAAGATGGATGAGCAGACTATTGACTCTGCTGTGCTAGAGCGCAGTGATAAGTTCATGTTGCATTATAACTTCCTTCCATTCTGTACAGGTGAAGCTCGTTTCTTAAGAGCCACAAGTAGAAGAGAGGTCGGACACGGTAACTTGGCACTTAGAGCACTTAAGCCTATCCTTCCAGAAGGAACTGACAATCCATACACTATACGTCTAGTATCAGACATTCTTGAGTCAAACGGGTCGTCTTCGATGGCTACGGTATGCGCAGGATGTATGGCACTGATGGATGGCGGTATAAAAATCAAAGCACCTGTATCAGGTATCGCGATGGGATTGATTACTGATGGAGAGAAGAACATGATTCTTTCTGATATCCTCGGAGATGAAGATCACCTTGGTGATATGGACTTCAAAGTAACAGGTACAGAAAAAGGAATCACGGCCTGCCAGATGGATATCAAGGTAGACGGACTTTCTTCAGACCTATTGAAAGAAGCCCTTTATCAGGCAAGAGACGGAAGACTTCATATCTTGAAAGAGATGTTGAAGACCATTGATAAGCCAAGAGAAGATTACAAAGACCACGCTCCACGTATCATTACGTTTATGATTCCTAAAGAGATGATTGGTCCAGTAATTGGTCCTGGTGGAAAGATCATTCAAGAAATCCAAGCAGTGACTGAGACGACTATCGTCATTGAGGAAATAGATGGTCAAGGTAAGATTGACATCGTATCTAGCGATAAGGCTTCTATCCAAGCGGCAGAAAAGCGTGTGCGTGATATCGCCTTCCCTCCACGTGCTGAGAAAGGAGAAATCTATGAAGGAAAAGTGAAATCTATCATGCCTTACGGAGCCTTTGTTGAGGTTGTAGCAGGAACTGACGGACTACTTCATATCTCAGAAATTGATCATAAGAAAGTCGATAAAGTGGAAGACTACCTCAAAGAAGGAGACATAGTCAAAGTCAAAGTAGTTGACATAGACTCTAGGTCTGGTAAGCTCAAATTATCGAGAAAGGTTCTTTTGGATCGTCCTGAAAAAGAGGAAGTCTAAGAATAAATATCGTTTAACGATAAAATGAACCCGGCCATCGAAAGATTGGCCGGGTTTTTGCATTATAACCCTCACGAACCTAGACCTGCAAATTGGGAATCGTGTAACCATTTCTCTCGCCATTCGTTCAATCAACTGACTACGAATTAATAAGTGCAGAGAAGTATATGAGACAACTGAAGATAACCAAACAGGTTACCAACAGAGAGACGGCCTCATTGGAGAAATATCTTCAAGAAATAGGGCGTGTCGACCTCATCACCGCAGAGGAAGAGGTAGAGTTGGCAAAAAGAATTAAAGAAGGAGATCACGATGCTCTGGAGAAACTGACAAAGGCGAATCTTCGCTTCGTAGTTTCGGTTTCCAAGCAGTATCAGAATCAAGGCTTGAGCCTGCCCGATCTTATAAACGAGGGCAACCTCGGTTTAATTAAGGCTGCCCAGCGTTTTGACGAAACGCGTGGATTCAAATTCATTTCTTATGCCGTTTGGTGGATTAGACAGTCCATACTTCAGGCACTGGCAGAGCAATCAAGAATTGTCAGGTTACCACTCAATAAGATTGGTAACATATCAAAAATTAACAAAGCATTTTCAAAGCTTGAGCAAGAGTACGAGCGTCCTCCTACTGTGGCCGAGCTAGCAGAAGTTTTAGAGATGACGCTTGATGATGTCAAGCAGACCATGAGAAACACTGGTCGTCACCTCTCAATGGATGCGCCTCTGAAGGAAGGTGAAGAATCGAGTAGTGACATGTATGCGGTGCTTGAAAACCGAGACATGCCCCACCCTGACTCAGATGTGATGGATCAGTCACTAAAAAGTGAAATTTCGCGCTGTCTCCACTCATTGTCAGATAGAGAAAGAGATGTCATCATATTCTACTTCGGACTACAAGGATGTCAGTCATTCACGTTAGAAGAAATAGGAAAGAAATTTGATTTGACCCGTGAGCGAGTGCGGCAGATTAAAGAAAAAGGACTTAGAAAATTGAAGCAAGCATCACGCAGTGATGGCCTCAAAGGATACTTAGGGTAGAATAGGAGATAAGTGAGAAAACAAAGGTCGTAGCCGCTATGGGTTACGGCCTTTGTGCTTTTCTGGAGATTTTTTATTTTCGATGGTATGAAACCAATATTCATCTTTACCTGTTCCATCTTTTTCTGTATTACGCTCCATTCCCAGATGGAGCATCGCAAAGTACTTGCTGATATTCAGAATCTTCCAGAGCGTGTGTTTCTCGAACCAGAGATGATTCGTGAGAACTACCGAGCGCGGTTCCCAGAGGAATATGCCACTGGTGACTGGGCTAGGACGAGTTACCTCTTCGCAGACAACATAGCATATATTATAAGTGACCGACTGACCTCTGGTGATGTTTACACAAATTGGCCAGAGATGGATCAATACTTGAGCACCGTGATGAAAAATGTCATTCCTCCTGACTTGTTAGAAGATGAGATAATGAGGCCATTTCTGATGAGAGAAGGAGATTTTAATGCCTCTATGAATGCATCCGGTATTATGTTCGTGAATGTCGGAGTGTGGACATACATAGATTCTGAAGCAGCGTTAGCCGCGCTTATTGCACATGAGGTGGCTCATTACTATTGTCTCCATTCTTTAAAATCCTTTGTGAAAAGGACCTCAGGGTCTCAGAAAAGTTTAGGGGCAAGTAAGTATCAAAAAGCAAGATTTAAAGACTCTCAGTTGGCAGAATTAGAAGCAGACTCAATGGCGCATCGTTGGCTGCAAGCTTCTCCTTACTCCATGGAAGGGTCAAAACAACTAATCCGGCATTTGGGCAGGATGACTGACCTCAGGATTAAGCGAATGAAAAATAGCTGGGAAGAAGAAGCGACTTCGCACCCAGTGACTGATGATAGATGGACCATGCTGCAGGGCATTATAGTACAAGAGCAAGGAAAAGGAAGTCTATTTGTACAAGACGAAAGCGAATTTTTGGCCTTGAAAAAACAGGCAGTGGTGGAGAGTTTAGAATCTCGCTTGAGAAACTTTGAGTATCGTTCTGCAGTTGAGCTTTCGTTTAAATATCACTTGTTTGAGCCAGATGACCCTACTTATGTATACTTCCTAATGGAGGCCATCAGAAGAATGTGCTACCGAAACACAGATAAGTGGAAGGACAACTTTATTGTCACTGGATATTATGAGGAGAAGAAAACGGAGGATGTAAATGAAGAGAAAGTGCCTATGACAGGGCATTTGTTTGAAAAGTTTGATCCAAGTATTATGTCCATGTCGCCTGCTGAAATGAGAAGTATTAAGGCACGGTTCTATTGGGATGGTGAGGTCAAATTTAAGACGAATGAACAGGCCTTCATGTTCTATTATCAATTAGGAAAGCTGGTGGGATGCGAAGAGTGTGAATTGTCAGAGGCTTTGTCTCAGGTAAGCGATGAAGGCCTCAGGGATAAGGCCCTAACAACATATACTTCCTTTAAGTCCGCAGATCATAAAGACTATGCAAATTCTATTATGGAAGGAAGCGTGAGAACTGGAATCGAAAAAAAGAAGTTGACTGTACTTACGCGCTTCTTAGGGTATGTAAATCAAGGACAGGACCCTATTCCAGTGAACGTGAAAGCGGGCCAAGGAGAGCAGAGGTTCATCAATTCACTAGACAGTGCATTTGTGAATTTGGAAAACAGACAACTTCTCTATCTGCCCGGCCTTAAAGAGGCAAACATCACAGAGTATATGATGCTCCAAGAGCTGTGGAGATTGTCTGAAGAGCTCTTTATCTCTAAAGGTGTGAAGCCCGAACTTCACTTAATCGATCCGAGATATATTGAGCTGTTTACGAAGTATGGTGTGGATGAAATAGAGTTCGTTCAATGCCGATATACGGAATACAGAAAAGCTGAGAAAACGCTTGAAGAATACATTAACGTCACGGATATGAGCTTCGAGAGTATTGAGTCTGCGAGTAATACAACTAGATATCTAGAAGTGTATGTATCTAGTGTAAGGTCGGTTGAAAAAGGCCGAATGAAGTATCAATACTACAGTGATGAATTAAAAATGAACTTCAAAGAAAAAAGTGGTCGTCAGATAATGAATAATATTATCAGTCAAATGAAAACCAAGGACGACCGAATGAAAAAGGACCATTACAGATATTGAAAGGTATACCTTTACCCAAAATAAAATCTAGAAGAATGTCCCACATCCTAGCCCCGTCAATTTTAGCCGCTGACTTTGCCAATCTGCAGCGAGACATCGAAATGGTTAATTCCAGCCAGGCACAGTGGTTTCATATTGATGTTATGGACGGAGTGTTCGTCCCCAATATCTCATTTGGAATGCCAGTCGTAAGAGACATTAAAAAGCACGCGACTAAGCCGCTAGATGTGCACTTGATGATTGTCGATCCTGACAGATACATTCAGACGTTTGCAGATTTGGGCGCTGAGATTCTTACCGTGCATTATGAAGCATGTACTCATCTGCATCGCACCATTCAGGCAATTAAAGATGCAGGAATGAAAGCTGGCGTGGCGATTAACCCACACACAAGCGTGCACCTATTATCAGATACTTTAAAAGACATTGACATGGTGTGTATCATGTCTGTAAATCCAGGTTTTGGTGGACAGTCGTTTATTGAGAATACCTTCACAAAAATCAAGCAGCTCAGAAAAATGGCCGATGCCCAAGAGACTGATTTGATGATTGAAATAGATGGTGGTGTCAATGACAAAAACGCCCCTCAGCTGCTTGAGGCCGGAGCCGATGTGTTAGTCGCGGGCAGCTTTGTGTTTAAATCCGCAGACCCCGTCTCTACCATAGCTGGACTTGTCGCTATTGAGGCTGAAGTCTAATCGCGGAGCTCAGCTATTCACATAGTCTTTCAGATAAGCGAAGTGAGGTGTAAGATTACCCTCTAAGTCTGTTTCTGAACCTCTCCATATTACTTCATCTGGATCATTGCCAAGTAGGCAAGGCAGAATTTCCTCTATCAGTTTCGCCCCAAAACCTTTGGATGCGTCTTTCGGCAATTCGCAGGGTAAATTGTCTACCGCCTGCACGCCAATGGAGCCTGGTGCATCAAGCGCTACTTCAGCCCCCGTGCGCGGGTCATATCCGTAAAAGGGCTTGGCAATAGTTGATGGGCGAAGAGTGCTGGCTATGGGTTCCTTAATGTCACAACTGATGTCAGAGATGACTTGTATGCTGCTCTCGTCACTTGCCAATTGTGCTTGAGTCAAAATCTGTGGCGCTTCATGATGCCAATAGTGACAGGCCATATAAAGGTTAGTCACTTTAGCAAACCTGAAGAAATCAGAATCATAGGCAGAAGGGTTGGCATAAAAGTGCTTTTTCTCAAATGGTTGACCGTCTTTTCGCTTGTTATATAAATCAGCATCAATCTGCGTGTAGACAGGCTCCTTGAATTCCTTAGTCAAGTATTCTTCTGGAGAAACTTTGTGTATGCCCAGTTCATCCATTATTTCAACTGCTCCGCCACCGACACGTCCATTGCCGGTCAATAACAATTTAAATCCTTCCGGAAATTGAACTTCAGAGAGGTAAGACTCCATCTCCACTCGGTCATTGCACATGTGGGCTGGTTTGAGCGTAAAGCTGCCAAACTTCTCACCCCAACATCTTAATCCATTGTAGGCGCCAACTATTCCTGCATATCTTCCAAAACCTAATATTCGACCACCACTCTTGTACTTGAGTACTTCATAGTCGATTAGTTGTATACGCTTATCAAGAATAGCACGCAATAACTTTCTATTATATGGTTGCTCCTTATACGTATGTGAGAAAAAAAAGTACTTTTTCTCTGGTATGAGCATATCTAAAGGGACTTCCTTGACTCCAAATATAACGTCACAGTGCTCAAGTGAATCCTGCACATCAATGCCAAGACTGCGGTATTCCTGATCTTTAAAAGCGCGCACTTCACTTGATTGGACCGTTAATTCCACCGCAGAAAATTTCTCTTTTATTTCAAGACACTGATGGGGAGTAAAAGGTACACGCTTGTCTGGTGGTACCTTACCTTCTCTAACAATTCCGATTTTCATGGGCACCAAGATAATATGCTCAAATGAAACTCGCACCAGTCAGAGTAATTACTCGATGTTCATGAATGAGAAATGGTTCAGCGCTTGCTTAGTTTAAATCGAACATAACATTGATAATGGAGTATATGACTACCGCAGCTAGTTTTGCCGTTTGGTTATCATCATCGTAACGTGGCGAGACCTCTGCGATATCAAAACTCCTTACTTTACCTGTCCTTATAACTTCTTTTACTAGATAAAGGAACATCTCTGGAGCCATTCCAAATGGCTGAGGAGAAGACACTCCAGGAGCATTGGCCGCGTTAAGAACGTCAAAGTCAAGAGTAAGGTATATATCCTGATGTTCAGAAATCAAACTTCGCACTCGCTCTAAGATGAGGTTCTTGTTAGCCTCGCTAATGTCTTTGGCATCGACATATTCTACGCCCAATTTATCGGCCCTTTTGTATAGACTTTTAGTATTAGAATAGGTCTGAGTACCAAGACAAATATAATTGAACGGAATGTTGAACGATTCATGCTCGATAGCAATCTGATTAAATGAAGTTCCTGAAGTTCCGCCCTCATTGATTGGTCTGAGATCTAAATGTGCGTCAAAATTAACAATCAATGGAGGGAGACTGTTCGGCTTAGAAATCACATGCTCTCTTACTCCACGATAGTGTCCAAATACTATCTCATGTCCTCCGCCTAAGACAATGGGTCTAAACCCATTGTCTAGTAAATGCTTAACAGCGGCAGTTAGCTTATGTTGAGCAGACTCTAAATCACCGTTCACGCAATAGATGTTTCCAGCGTCATAAAGAGTGGCTTGTTCAACGAAGTTAGCCGGAAGTTTGGCGAGTTCTTTTCTTATCTGAACGGGCCCTTCTGCCGCACCAATTCGACCTTTATTTCTGCGCACACCTTCATCACAGCAGAAACCGAGGATGCACAGAGGTGACTTTTCATCAGTAACTGTGAGGGGACCTTTAAGGTCGAGAATTTGGACTACTTGATGAATTCGAAAAGCGTCTTGGTCCTTGGGGTCATCTACTCGGCCTTGCCACATGTCAGGTTCGGTCATACGGTAGTTTGCATTGTCGATCATAGGGTAAAAGTAAGAGTGGATAGCCATTTGTGTGGCTTTATGGGCAACCTTTTCAATAAGTTATCGTTATTCTAGTCCGCAGAGATTACCTTTGCGGTCCCTTAATTTTAAGGGGATTTACATGGGGCCGACTGGCTTTGACAGCGTGTCGTCTGATCATGTAAGCATGCAGAGCATTGTACGTTGAGCTCTTAAATCCTGGCGTACGAGCCATAATTGGCGACAACAACTACGCACTCGCTGCATAATCGGCCCAAGGCTGATTCGCTTTATCCACTCCGCTAGGCGGGGGGACGAGTTGCCCCGCTAATACATCCTGTTTCACTGGTATTAGCAATGGGGCATCGTTGAGTGGAACTAGGGACCCGATCCGCTCTTGAGGAGGACCGAAATAGTAATGAGACAAGCGTATACTTGGCCGCCTCTGGTCTGGTAGACGTCTGAAATTAATCAGAGGCTAAGCATGTAGAAAGCCTGAACATTCCACGTTTGGACGAGGGTTCGAATCCCTCCGGCTCCACGAATGGAGAGAAAAGGGAGAAATCCACTATCTCTTCAAAATGAACAGACCCGAGGTCGGAATCAACGATTCCAGTCTCGGGTCTATTCATTTTGAATGCGAGCGACAGCGAGAGTGGATTTCTGGAAAAGATGTGCTGAGGGTAAGGAGGGAACCACGAAGTGACTCCCAAAGAATTCGGAATCAACGATTCCAGTCTCGGGTCTATTCATTTTGAATGCGAGCGACAGGGAGAGTGGATTTCTGGAAACTCAATCTATATAAAATTGACTATGGCACTTCACAACCACTCGATTCTTAAAGTGAATTTGCCGAATCTGGTAGTGATTAAAACTTGGTGACTTGCTGTACGAAAATCGTGTGAGTGAGTCATTCAGGTTCCACTTGGATAAGGGCTCGCCCATGATGTCTAGAACTTGGCTATCTGTCATTCCAGGCACTATCATGAGAAATCTCTTGTCCGTGTAGTCTTGAGCAAATTCGGTGTCATCTTGAATCATAGATTCTAAGAGAAGACCTCCGTATCCTTTTATTCTCAGACTTTCTGAGGCATACTTAATGCCCCATAAAATGAAGCTGATCCACAGGACTGATAGCACGAGTGATTTAACCCTTCTCATTCAGGAGGAAAAACCACAACATGTGAGTGATAATCATAATAGTCTAAAAAGGGAGTTTTGATAAAGAGCTGAGCAAAAAAGGTGTCAAACTCTTCAGACGGAGCGCCCAGCCAGTTGCACTCTTTCAGTGATTCATATCGAGTCACCCACGTATGAAACCCTTGGTCGCTAAATCCCCATCCAAATTCGTGCTTCGACAAAAGATCTGTAATCAATGAGTCGTCTTGTCCTCTGATGTACATGTTTTCAAGCGCAATGTCTTTCTGTCTCCACACGTCATAAACCTGTGATTGCTCATAATTCTTGATGCATGTGACATAGTCAGGCGAGCCTATCACATGGTCAACTATCAGATATGCTGACCAGCCGTACTCGTCTACCAGTATGCGTCCCACGCTCCAGCCCGCATGTTCGTGTCCATTATATTGATGTGTATGCAGCGAGTCAAAAGAGTTAAAATCATCACCCAAGCCCGCTTTCAAACCGACCATAGCATAGAGCGTACAGTGCAGACTGTCTGCATCAGTGCCGAGTTTACTGGCGTAATCGGTATAATTATTCTCAGAGATTTTTTCCTCAAATTGAGACTCGGCATGCTCACGCCATGCGGTGCCGTAATACGGACTGAGGCCATTTTTAAAAAGTGTGAAATGCTTGTTCTCCATCTCGACTAAGGCGTTGATTGCGGCCTGCGTGTCAAAGCTTTGCGAGCGGCTGCTTGTGGTGCTGAGCGTGTCAAACTCGACAGGTGCCGAAGGCTCAGCAGTCTCTGGCTCAACCCTCACAGGGTTAGCAGATTTACAGGCCAGCATGAGCAATGCCATCAAAAGAAAAGTCATGCATCTATATAGCCTTGTCAAAATGCCCATTCAGATTTGAAACGCTCTAAATTGTCACATCGTATGGCTCAAGAACATATATGTACATTGCTCTACTAATCATGAGCGCGGTCCACGATACACAAAAGGCATTAAGTCAGAAGGAAAGACTGTTTGCCATGCTGGCATTAATTTGTGCGGGCGAGGCTATTTTCTTTTTACCCTTTGTCATTCCACGTGTTTTCCGTCCTACGTATCTCTCAGTGTTCGGAATTGACAATTTCCAATTAGGCACATTTTTCTCGGTGTACGGATTTGTCGCCATCGGAGCGTATTTGTTTGGCGGCCCTTTAGCAGATAGGTTCCCTCCTCATCGCCTCATGGTCTGGGCGCTTGTGTCTACTGGCATAGGCGGACTTTATCTCAGCATCATTCCAAGTATTGCCGAGCTGAGGTGGCTATATGGTTTTTGGGGCCTTACGACTATACTGCTGTTTTGGGCATCCATGATGAGAACCACCCGCATACTTGGCGGAGAATCTACTCAAGGGTTGGCATTTGGTGCCTTAGACGGTGGCCGAGGATTAGTAGCGGCCGTAGTTGGCTCCATTGCCCTTTGGATTCTCTCCATCTTCATTGGTTCTGAAGTGCTTGACGTTGACCCAAGTGAACGGGCTGCGGCCTTTAAAAAAGTCATTCTGTTTTTCTCCCTGCTCATATTTGCCATCTCCATTTTGGTGGCATACGCCTTGCGGCCATTGGCGCGCACCTCGTCAATAGACTTTGAACGCTTGTCGGCAGAAGGACTTAGAAAAGTGCTGCGATTGCCCACTGTGTGGTTGCAGGCACTCATTATTATTTGTGCCTATTCTGGATACAGGGTGGCAGATGATTTCTCTTTACTGGCTCAAGATGTGTTGGGTTATAACGAAGTCGATGCGGCAGGAGTTGGAACTATTTCACTTTGGTTGAGGCCTATTGCGGCAATAGGAGCGGGGCTTTTAGCCGACAGAGTGTCCACCTCACGCATGACTCAGTGTTGTTTTATTCTGCTCATCATTGCCGGATTAGTCATGGGTTTTTGGCCTATCACTGCTAATGTATCACTGGTTGTACTCTTTGTTATCGTGACTACCTGTGTGGGTGTCTATGCGCTCAGAGGATTATACTTTGCAATCATGAAAGAAGGGCGCATTCCAATCGCAGTGACTGGCACAGCCGTGGGCATGGCTTCTATCGTTGGGTATTTGCCCGATATTTATATGGCTCCGCTAACGGGCTGGCTGGTTGATGAGTATCCCGGGGCGCTCGGCCATCAGTATGTCTTTATGCTTCTCGCAGCCTTTTCTGTGCTCGGTTTGGTGGCTACCATCATATTTAGATCAGTGGCAAAGGCTTAATTTTGACTAACATTAATTTATTGTCTCATCAGTCTGTTTATCTAGATACTCTGGTTTAACTTGCGCCCTCATAAGATGGATAAAGATCAACTAAGCACCCAAGCCAAATCAGACAAACAAGTCCTCGACCTCTTTGATAGAGATTTGAGTTGGTTGTCGTTTAATGAACGCGTACTCCAGGAGGCTGGAGATGAGAGTGTTCCCCTTTACGAGCGCATAAAGTTTATTGCCATTTACTCATCAAACATGGATGAGTTTTATCGTGTCAGGTTTGCCAATATCAGGCGAATAGCCCGACTGGATAAGAAGAGTTTAAGAAAGAAGACGCGACTTACAGACCCTGAGGAGTTGACCAAAGCCATCTTAGAAGAGACCTACAGACAGTCTGAAAAGTACGGTAGAATATACCGCGATAGTATCATTCCGGCCCTTGCCAATGAAGGGATTGTGATTTATCAAAATCATAAATTCAGAAAAGAGCATCGAGAGTTCATTGAAGAGTATTTCTACACTCAAATGTTGTCCTTCCTTCAGCCGGTGCTTTTAGACCCTCAGTCAGACAAAGAGCTGTTTTTGGAAAACAAGAGACTCTACCATGCCGTGGAGTTGGAAGATGCCAAGGCCAACTCGAAAGTAGCCGTGGTCAACATTCCCACGCAGCATTTAGGTCGTTTTGTCGCGCTGCCTGTGCTAGATGATGTGCACTATTACGCCTTTATAGATGACATATTGAGAAGCTTTCTCCCTATTGTGTTTCAAGGCTATGTGGTAAAAGGTTGTCATAGCATCAAGCTAAATCGAGATGCGGAACTCTATCTAGAAAATGAGTTCTCGGGAAGTCTCATCGAGCGGATAAAGAAGAACATGGACAACAGAAAAATTGGTATCCCATCTAGATTTCTGTATGACCAAAGTATCAGTCAATATGTGCTTGGCGTGTTGATGAAGAAAGTTAAGTTGGATCTAAACGATATGGTGCCTGGTGGGCAGTACCATTCCATGTTTGATCATTTCCAATTGCCCAACCCCAAAGGCCAAAACCTTGAGTATCCCAAGGAGCGGCCTATTTCACACCCTGTATTGCAGGTTCATAATTCGGTGTTTAGCGCGGTGGCTGATCAAGACATCATGCTCCACTTTCCCTATCAACGTTATGACTACATACTCAGGTTTTTTAATGAAGCTACGCTCAACCCGTTTGTAGAAGAGGTAAAGATTACCCTCTATCGTGTGGCAGATGATTCTCACATTGTCAATGCCCTTATTTCGGCTGCTAGAAACGGAAAAAAAGTAACGGTCTTTGTCGAGGCCAAGGCGCGCTTTGATGAAGAAAACAATCTGAAGTGGGCGGCCAGAATGCAAGAGGTTGGAATAGATGTGCGCTTTGGCTCACTAGACCTCAAGGTGCACGCCAAGGCAGCCTTGATTATTGGCAAACGGCCAGATGGTACAAAGATCAAGTACGCATTCTTGGGCACCGGAAACTTCAACGAAAAGACTGCAGGCATCTATGCAGACCATGCCTTACTTACATCAGAAGATCTGATTACGAGAGAGTTAGACGCTACGTTTGATGTGATTTTTGGCGACAAAGAGTCGGTAGAACTCACCCAACTCTTGGTTTCTCAAATCAACATGGTCAAGCGATTTAAAGAGCTCATAAGCCGTGAAGTAAAGAATGTAGAGAATGGAGGAAAGGGGCGTATTATACTGAAGTTAAACAACATACAAGACCGAAAGATGATTTCGGAATTGTATAAAGCGGCCGCAATAGGAGTTGAAATAATCTTGATAATCAGAGCCATTTGCTGCATCAAGCCCGTCAAAAACATTCGCATAGTCCGCATAGTTGACAGATACTTAGAGCATGCCCGTGTCTACTGTTTTCATAACAATGGCCATGACGAGATGTTCATGGGCTCTGCAGATTGGATGGAGCGAAATCTGTATAGAAGAATAGAAGTAGTCTTCCCGGTGTTTGAAGAGCGTCTCAGAAAGGAGATAAACAAGTGTCTGAAGCTACAATTAAACGACAATGTCAAGGCAGTCGAGATCACTAAAAAGCTGAAGAACAGACCAGTGGAAAATGACTTGCCCTCTATTCGTGCTCAGTTTGATTTTCAGGCTTGGTTGAAGAAGAAAATCTGATCACTTTGGGTTATCTTCGATGCCCTGATGCGAAAAATTTTCCTTTTCATCCTTATTTTTTCTTGGTCTGTCGGTGTTGCTCAAAAGACCTTTCAGTCCATTTCCTCAGATTCTATTTCGTTTTCTGAAGAGGATGTTTTGCATACAGTCTATCTAATTGGAGATGCTGGAGATGATCCTCGCTCTAATGTCGAGTTGCGCAAAAACCTCAAAAAGAATCTTGAGCTACATGAAGAGTCCTCAATCTTTTTTCTTGGAGATAATATCTACCCCCATGGCATGCACAAGAAGTCGAGCAAGCACAGGTATGATGATGAGAAGAAAATAGAGGGGCAGCTAGAAATTGTCAAAAAACACAAAGGACGAAAAGTCTTTATACCTGGTAATCACGATTGGAAACAAGGCAAAGATGGCGGGCATAAATACGTAAAGCGTCAGCAAAAATTCGTTGAGAAATACCTTAATGACGATGATAGTTTTGTTCCCGATGGCGCCTGTCCGGGGCCAGAAGTGATAGAGGTCTCTGAGGATCTTGCCATCATTGTAATTGACACCCAGTGGTGGATTCACACCTTTGAAAAACCGCGAGGAGAAAAGGACGATTGTTCAGTTCAAAATACAGAACAGTTCATGCTCCTTTTCAAAGACGCACTCAGAAAGTACAGGCGCAGAAACGTTATAGTAGTCGGACATCATCCTCTGTATAGCAATGGTGAGCATGGCGGTAAGTTTCCACTAAAGCAGCACTTGTTCCCGCTCACGGCAGTGTCTAAAGGGCTGTACATTCCGCTGCCAGTGATAGGGAGTATTTATCCGGGTTATCGTGCCATACTTGGTGATAGGCAAGATATTCAGCATCCGAAATATGCGGCCATGAAGAGAGAAATAGTCTATGCTATTTCGCAATATGAGAATGTCGTCTACGCAGCTGGTCACGAGCACAATCTGCAGTATAAAGTGTTTAACCAAAACCACCACATAGTCTCAGGGGCTGGTAGTAAGAGCACATATTTGGCCAAAAACAAGCAGATAGAATTTGGGTCAGAGGAAAAAGGCTATTCGCGCTTGTCTTACCTCAAATCAGGAGAGGTATGGATGGAGTTTATCAATGAAGAAGGCAAGAGGATTTTTACGAAGCACCTCTACGATAAAACAATAAAGCACAGTGGTTCGCCAGCCGTTCCAGTTGTCTCCTACGAGGGCCAGACGCAAGTTGTTGTGCCTGAGCCTGGATATGCGGCTGGAAAATTTAAAAGAACAATTTTTGGAGACCTAAATAGAGACCTCTGGACAACACCTATCGAGGTACCGTATTTAGACATTCACACTGTGCACGGTGGTTTGAGTCCCATTAAGCAAGGAGGCGGGATGCAAAGCGTATCACTTCGAATGAAGGGTGGTGACGGTCATCAATATGTACTGCGTAAAATCAGAAAAGATGCCACTTTGTTGGTAGATAAGAACTTGAGGCAGACTGCCGCTAAGACTATTGTCTATGATGAGATAGCTGGATCGCACCCTTATGCCAGCATCGTCATTCCTTCTTTGGCCAAGTCTATTGGCATCTATAGTACAGACCCTTCGTTGGTATTTGTGCCTGATGACCTGATTTTAGGAGATTTTCAAGACATTTTTGGAGGGTCGTTTTGCCTTATTGAAGAAAGGCCTGATGGCGATATGAGTGATTTTGCGCAAAGTGGCGCTTCAGAAAAAGTAGTCTCTTACTCCAAGACTATTGAAAAGACTCATGAGAAGTACCATCATATAATTGATGAGCGATTTGTGCTCAAGTCACGACTCACAGATATCTTGATTGGCGACTGGGACAGACATGATGATCAGTGGCGTTGGGCTACATTTAAAAATGAAGATTGGACTGTCTATAGACCCATACCTCGCGATCGTGATCAGGCCTTTTTTCAGTTTGACGGCATCGTTCCTTCAGTGGCCAACAGAAAGTGGATGCTACGCAAATTTCAAAATTGGGATAAGAAAACTCGAGACATGGCGGGCTTGAATTATAACGCACGCTTTTTTGATCGAGCATTCCTGTCTTCTTTAGATCGGCAGGATTGGAAAGAGATAACTCAAGAGATTAAAGTCGCTTTGAGCGATGCTGAAATTGACAAAGCACTCGCACTTTTTGCAAGTGAAGTTGATACCAGTCACACTGCGTTTGTCGCCTCAACACTAAAGTATAGACGTGATGACCTGACTAATTTGGCTGAAGAGTATTATGAGATATTGGCCAAAAAAGTAGATGTAGTCGGCAAGTTAAAAAGTGACTACTTTGAGGTTGTTCGCCACAAAGATGGCCGAGTAGAAGTCAGTATTTACCCGTACAAGAAGGGAGAGAAGGTAGAGTCAGAACGATATTTTCATCGACTGTTTGACCGCAGAGAGACAAAAGAGATAAGGTTATATGGTCTTGGTGGAGAGGATCATTATGACATTTCTGGTCAAGCAAAAAAGAGCATTAAGGTGCGTGTTATAGCCGGTTACGACAAAGACTTTTTTGATGACAAGTCACTGGTGAAAGGTGGCGGAAAAAAGACGCTGATTTATGATTCAGAAAAGAGAAAAGGCGCTAAGAACATTGCTCGTTTTGGTAATGAGACAAAGACATTTTTAGTGAGTGAAAAAAAGGGGATGGAGTATGTACGTAGAGAGTTCAAATATAACAAGCTAACTCCTTTACCTTATGTCGGGTCTAATCCAGATGATGGTGTTTTTGTTGGCCTCAAAGCCACTCACATCAAACATGGCTTCAAAAAATCACCCTATGCGATTAAGCAAACTTTTGGTGCTAACGTAGCTACGCGCACCGATGCATACAATCTCTTATGGAAGTTGGATGCCAAAAGTGTGCTGAAGTCATTAGACATGGGGCTTAAGTTTGAATTTAATAACCCCTTTGTATTTCGATACACAGGTACTGGAAATGAACCCTTCTTTGTGGCCAATACGGCAGACACTAGAGTAAGGTACAAGCAAGTGACTGTGGACCCTTATTTCGGATTCTCATCAGGCTCTGGTGCATCGGTGCTGAGATTTGGTCCCCGATTGCAGTACATTGATTTAAAGGCAAAAGATCAAGGTGATCAACTCACTATTCCCGATCAAGAAGACCTGTTTCTAGGAGCTAGCGTGAGCTACGAGTATCGAAGTACAGACTCTCAGGTGGAGCCATGGCGAGGCATACATTTCAAAACTTTACTGAGAACAAACAGTAGTGCCAATCAAGACCTGTCTTTCACTCAAGTAAACAGCTCTCTTGCCACATACATGCCGCTGCAGTGGATGCCGCTCAGAACCACGCTTGCTCTTCGGTCTGCCGTGGGTAGAAACTGGGGCGACTTCGCTTTCTATCAAGCACAGTTTCTTGGAGGTCAAAAAGAGCTTAGAGGAATTGGGCGTAACCGCTATTCGGGCTCTACCGCCTTTTATAATAATGCCGAGGTGCGTGTGGCATTTCGCAAAGCAGACAAAAAAGTCAGGTTTATCGGAATTGGAGCCTTAGCTCATTTCGATTACGGTAGAGTGTGGGCAGAGGGAGAAAACTCCAATCTCTGGCACCGCAGTTATGGAGGCGGTTTGTATTTTAACGTCTTAAACGTACAGGTGATAAACATTAACTACTCGGTGTCTGATATTAACGATGCCATCATAGTTGGAACAGCACTCTTTTTCTAATGGATTACGAACTGATATACAAGGCAGAAGCATTTGTCAAATCCAGATTTGATGAAATCGGCATGGACGATGTGTTGACGTATCACAATTGGAGCCATGCTGCGCATGTCAGGGATTCAGCTCGGTTGTTGGCTGCAAAAATTGGACTAAGCGCGGAGTTGCGCACTGATCTTGAGTTGGCGGCACTTTTTCATGACATAGACTACCTCAACGGGCGAGAAGGACATGAGCAGAGATCAGCCGAAAAAGCCTCAACGTTTTTCACAGAGCAGGGGCTTTCAGCAGAACGCGTGACACGAGTTGAGCAACTCATTTTAGCCACAGACATGTCGCGCATTGTGGAGACGGTAGAGGAGAAAATCATGAAAGATGCAGACATGTCTCATCTTGGTTCAAAAGACTACCGTTCGTTTTCCAATAAACTGAAAAATGAACTAAACAATTTTGAGCACAATAAGCAGACTAAAAAAGAGTGGCAGAATACCTGTCTCACTTTTTTGAGGAACCACGAGTACTTGACCCAAGAGGCGCGCCAATTATTTGGTGAAGTCAAGCAACAGAATTTAAATCAACTGATGAGCAAGACTGAAAACAGATTTATGGATGGTGTTAAGAAAAAGAAGGCGGACATTCCTGAAAAAGGGATAGAGACCATGTTCAGAGTGGCCTTGAGAAATCACCTCAACCTCAGTCGAATGGCTGATGACAAGGCAAACACGCTAATATCAGTTAACGCCATCATTCTCTCCATTGTTCTCTCGGCACTATTCCCAAAACTCGATAATAACCCCTTTCTACTTGTGCCCGGGCTATGTCTTATAGCGGTGAGTATCGTGACAATAATTATTGCCACCCTGTCTACAATACCCAAAACCACGCATGGCAAAGTGGCCAAGGCTGATGTAGAAAACAGAAAAGGCAACTTGATATTTTTTGGCAATTTTCACTCCATGCCCATTGATGAGTTTGAGTGGGCTATGTCAGAAATGATGCAGGATAAAGAGTACCTGTACAACACACTCAAGCGAGACCTGTTCTACTTGGGAAGTGTGCTCAACAAAAAGTATGTTTTACTCAGATATGCCTACGTCATTTTCGTGCTAGGCCTGATAGTATCAATCGCGCAGTTCGTCTTCAAAGTGATGTCAGTCGGACCCGAAGCGCTGAATTTGTGATTTTATGCAAGAAGAAATAAACGTAAACCTAAGTGGGCAAGAATTGCCGGTAATCCAAAAAGTGAGTTTTGGTAAACTCATTGACATGCTTCATGTTCGCGCCCGCGAGATGAATGATGGGTCAGAAGAACTTCTCAATATTTTTCTGAGTGAAATAGACAGCATGCCTGAGCTCCGCTCAGGAATTGATGAGACTCAAATTGAAAAATACAGAAAGGTAGTTGACAAATTATTTGGTTTCATCTTTCCGCATGCACTGACCCACAACGAGATTAAATGTGCGAACCCTGCATTTTTAATGAACCCCATGTTTATGTCTGCCAGGTTTTCTGAGATTCTAGAAGAGGCCGGTCCAGACTACTCTTGGGATGTCGCCAACTATAATTTTGATGATCAGTACATCTTAATCTGTATGGCTATTTTGGCCACTCAGTTTAACATGCCCGTTCACGTCAAAAGGCCGTATGTGATTAGAATTCCAAATCAAACCACAGGCAAAGACAGGTACTATCGCATGACCATCAACACAGACTTTATGGACATAAAGCGCACGGAGCGTTCACTCGATATTAGTGATGCGGACTTTCAGCACTTGATGGATAATTTTAGTGACGTCACAGTTTGGAAAGAAAAATTCCCAGTCGACTCATGGATACTCACGGGCTTTAGCCTCTTTAGTTTCATTGACGTCACCGCAGATGTGCAACTAGCCAAAGTAACTGACGACCTCTTAGAAGGAGGGAAACATGGCATGATGAAGTTCCGCAATAACTTGCGTCAGTTGTTTGACATACCAGATTTGAAGGTGTCATTGGTAAGCATCAATGGAGATGCACTGGTACAAGGAACCCTCAAAGGAGTAGATCGCCTCTTGCTCGGTAAAGAAGACAGCGTGCTTATTAAAGACCTTTTATGCGAGTCTTCCACAGACTGCTTGATAGAGAGAAACGAAGCCTTTGTGCTCTCAGATGTGAAAGAGTATCACAGAACAGCTCAATCGCTCATGAGCAGTAATCTTGTAAAAAAGAGAATTAAAAGCTACATCATAGTACCCATTGTATATGAAGGTAGAATTCTCGGGTTTTTGGAATTAGGCGCCAGCGAAATATCACGTTTAAACAAGTCCTCTCTAATCAAATTAGACCATGTGATGCCCACCATTGTGACGGCAGCAAATCGGTATAACGAAGAATTTATGAATAGGGTAGAGGCGGTGATTCAAACAGAATGCACCACCATACACCCTACCGTATTTTGGAAGTTTCAGGAGGAAGCAGTAAAGTTTATCACAGCAGAAGAAACTGGCAAAAAGCACGTGTTTAAGGATTTAGTATTCTCAGAAGTGTACCCGCTTTACGGTCAGCTAGACATAAAGGGCAGCAGCTCAAAGCGAAATGAAGCGGTGAAAAAAGACCTGAACACGCAACTCAGTGCAGCCGTGAAGATTTTAAAGATGGCAGCCAGGCAAGACAAACTTCCCATCTATGATGAGTTAGTGTTTAGACTAGAGCAGTGTGTACAAGAGGTGTCTGAAGAGATGAGGGCGGGCAGCGAGAGCAGCATCATGAGGTTTCTTGCCTCAGAAGTAGACCTTGTATTCAAGCACCTCTCATCATCTGAAGGAAAGCTAGGTGAGCACATTGCAGCGTATCACGACTCCTTGAGTGAGACATTTAATATGCGTTATGAAGAGAGACGAAAGTTTGATGAGTCTGTGCTTCAGATAAATAAGGCGCTAGCCGAAAACTTAGACAAGGCACAGCAAGAAGCTCAAGCGATGTTTCCGCATTATTTTGAGCGCTATAAGACTGACGGTGTCGAGTTTAACATGTACATCGGTCAGTCCTTGACTAATAGTGCTCAGTTTAACGCACTGTACCTGAAAAATCTCAGACTTTGGCAATTGATGGTCATGTCAGATATGGAAAACGAATTCCATCAGCTTAGAAAAACCCTTGCTGTCGAGCTAGAAGTGGCGAGTTTGATATTGGTATACAGTGTGCCTATGGCCATTCACTTCAGAATGGATGAGAAGAGATTTGATGTAGAAGGCTCATATAATGCCCGATACGAAGTGATTAAAAAGCGCATCGACAAGTCCTTTATTAAAGGAACTGAAGAACGATTAACTGTGCCTGGCAAAATAGCTATCGTCTATACTCGCGATGAGGATGAAGAGGAATACTCAAAGTACATTGACTTTTTAGGAGTAAAGGGATATCTGGCCTCTGAGAAAAAGGAGTTTGTAATGGTTGAGGACCTCCAAGGGGTAACTGGTCTCCGCGCCATCCGTGTGCCTGTGTTATACAAAGACACGGGGTTACAGTCATCCTTGTCTATCGAAGAAATCATTCAGCAGATAGAGGTGGAAGGAGGCGAGTAATCGTCCTCAGGTCTATGAACTCTGTAGCGTAGGGCATTAGCCCATGGCAAAAAAAAAGTTTAAGTTTCAAAT
>CAYSDH010000025.1:42039-42346 GCA_964429805.1 uncultured Flavobacteriales bacterium | reverse complement strand
CATTAGCCCATGTGTATGTATTGGCCATGATAATTTGATTTTAATGGTCAATTAATAGCACGGAGCATATGTGCTCCGTTAAAAAAAGGCTGATACTCTGCTCCTAGTTTGGAGCGCTATAGATGTGGTAACGAATTTTCATCCGTCTGCGGGTGCAGCCTAAACACAACTATACATGGAGTTGTTAGATATGTCAGATGTTTCATTTTCAATTTTCGTTCGTTCTTGGACATTTTAGACGCCACTGAGTCAAAGTGGTTGCCTCAATATTTGAATAAAAAAAGAAAGGCCAACTCAATTGAGTTGG
>CAYSDH010000025.1:0-42029 GCA_964429805.1 uncultured Flavobacteriales bacterium | reverse complement strand
CCTTCTAAATTCTTTGCTCTTCTGCGCATCATCTGTGCACTGAGAATGGCATGCTTTTTACTAGCCTGTCACCTTTAGAAATAACCTTTAAGACATAATCGCCAACTTGAACTTGATGGAGATCCAAAAAGATGGCGTTTTCCTCGCTCAAGACTACTTCTCCGTGAATGTCTGTCAGCGTCACCAAATATTCTTTATATCCCGCTACCGAAACATTCGCATAAAGGTTTGCAGGATTAGGGTATACATCAACTAAGTTTTTTTCTGGTATTGACACAGGCTCATGTGCTGGTGGTATCCAACGGAACACTTTTACCATACCCATTTCACTTGTAGGATTGCCATTAGACGGTGCACCCATTACTACGTAATCGTTTTGTGCAGAAATGGCTACCGAAGTACCCATATTGTCAGAGACTGCGTCACCGAAAACAGCGTTTCCAGTTTGTTCCCATTCGCCATTAGGTCCACTAATCATATAGTGTCTTACTTGTCCACCACTGTTATGCTCATCAGAGTCATTTGAAATACCGACAGCTAGACTGTTTCCGTCATGTGACAGCGCCACTGACGAACCAAAATTATCTGGCTTGTCATCTCCTACAAGACGCTCGCCAATGCGGAACCAAGTGCCGTCTGCAAATTCAGAGATAAGGACATACCCTGTACCATCATCATACTGACTTGCGCCACATGCCACACGTTTTCCGTCAGAAGACAGTGAGACAGCACTACCCATCATGTCACCATCAAACTGACCAGCCATGCCGGCTCCTTTTGATGTCCAGTTTCCAAAAGCCAAATCATACACGCGGACAGCTCCACGGTCAGTTCCAGCTCCATCAAATCCGGGCATTCCAATAGCGATAGATTGTCCGCTACTTGAAAGGTCTACTGATGTACCTAAAAACAAATTGGCATACTCACCTACAATGTCATCTCCAGCCTGAAGCCAGACTCCGTCTCTGTCACCAAAGACTCTCACGCTACCTCCGTTAGAAGCGCTATGGTCACTCATAGGAGCAGCAATGGCCACCACAAGTCCATCGTCAGAAAGGGACACTGAGGCACCATTCCAATCTTGCATCTCGTCACCGACAAGCGTTTGACCTACTTGAGTCCAAAGGCCATTGGCAAATTCAAATACTTTAACCGAACCGCGATTATCAGCGGGGTCATCATTTCCAACATCGTCATGCATTGCGCCTACTGCGATGCGATTACCATCTGCAGAAATGTCTACTGACTGTCCAAACAAATCTCCTGGGTTAGCACCTGAAATGGCGAGTCCCTTTAAAGACCAGTTGCGATTGACGTCCATGTGATACACTTTGACTTGTCCTGCTTCTGTTGAATTCATATCAGAAGGTGCGCCAGCGACAAATGTCTTTCCATCTGCAGAAATGGCGACTGAGGTTCCAAACAGTCCGTCTGAAATACTTCCAGTCACATCAGTGGAAATTTGCACTTGTGAAAACGCGGTCATCGTGACCAATGAAAAAACGATAATTGATAAATAGCTCTTACTCATATTCGAGTGTTTTTCTTGTTAAACCAAAAATGGACTCAGCTCAGTCGTTTAATATGACTGAGTCAGGATTTGGTTAAAACCTGAATTCGCTATCTAATTAAAGCGAACAGACACTGAGTCTGCCCTTACTTACGAGCAGAACCGTATATGGTTTCAAGAAAAAGAGAAATTTGAAATGAGCGCGGGACTAATTGAGTTCGTTGAGCCTTTTATCGTACAGTTTTTTACTCTCCACTACAGCCGTATTTAGCTCGGCCATGATGCCGTCTACACGCCCTTCGATGCTCTTCATTTGCGCTTCAATATTGTCAAACGAATTAAGCGCAACGGCTACTTCAAGCGCCTTCACTACATCTACCGCATCAGTATGAAGCGCACGCAGTTTGTCAATGGCTACTGAGGTATTGACAAGCGTAGCGTTGTACTTGGTTCTGGCTTTTGAAATTGCGCCTAGTAAGTCCGCTTTATTCTTTTCATCTGACAAGGAGTTTGACTGATCTTCCATGGCCTGAAAGAGGCCTTCTGCCTTGGCCTTCAGGTCCTCATATTCGTTTGTCAAATTCTCGACCTTCTTGTCAACTTTTTGCCAGTCACCGTAGACTTTTGCAAATTCTTTGTCCTCATTTTTAGCACCTTCAAGCGCTCCTTGCAGCGCTCCGAGAGATGTTAGGCCATCAAGCACATTCTTATTTGCTGATTCTTTCTTGTTCTCAAACTTTGAAATCTGAGATTTGAACGCCTCTTTTAATCGGGGAAGGTCTTCAGGACTTTTGTTCTTCCAGCAGGAAGTAATAAGCAAGAGCGGAAGGATAAAAAGAATAAGCTTTTTCATCTTTAGGTTTTAGAGCTATGCGAATTTAGCCTTTCTAAGCATCCTATTGGCGAAGGAACAATGTAACTTGCCACCAATGAGTAACGAGCACATAAAAAAACACCTGAAGAACATACTTCTTGATACGGTTGAAGAGCGTATAAACTCACTTCAGAATGAAGTAGACGCGGCTATACATTCTCGAGATACTGCCGCAAAAAGTACGGCAGGCGACAAGCATGAAACTGGGCGCGCGATGATGCAAACTGAGATTGATAATCTTCAAGCTCAGCTTTCAAAAAATGTAGCCTTGAAGGAAGATGTTTTAAAAATTGCTGAAGGGCGACAATTCGAGTTTGTCGACTTTGGCGCACTGGTCATCACCAATGACCACAAGTATTTCATCACTGTTGGTCTAGGCTCGCTGAGCCACGAGGGCGACACCTATTATGCTATTTCTATGGCCTCACCTATTGGTCAGCTTTTGAAGAATAAAAAAGTAGGAGAGCTGGCTCACTTCAATGGTCGTGAGATTAAAATCACCTCAATCATCTAAGAAATTGGATCAAGTACCTTTCCTTTATTCAGCAATCCTTTTGGATCAAGCGTCTGCTTTAAAACAGCCATCAAGTCAAGCTCAGCGGCTGATCGTGAGATGGGCAAGTAGGCCTTCTTGTGTTCACCAATACCGTGCTCGGCAGATACTGAACCGCCTAGGCTCTTTAAAGGTAAATACACCACTTGGTTGATTTTTTCTATCAAATCTGGACTATCATTTTCTCGCCCAATCATGAAGTGAATATTACCGTCAGCTACATGTCCGAAGGCATATACTTCTTCTACTTCTGAAATCTCCTTGAGCTGATTTGTAGTTTGCTCAATGACCGATCCGATATCAGGTATGGGTAAAGAAATATCAAAATGCTGCTCATAGGTGCATCTGTTTTTCACATGGCTCACCTCTTCTCTGATATTCCAAAACCAAGAAATATCGGCTTCTGACTGAGCGATTACTGCATCTAAAATCATGTCTTTTTCAAGCGCTGACTCAAGCAGTAATTCTAGTCGATCTTGATCACTTTTTTGCTCGCTGCCCATGCTCTCTATGAGCACGTAATACTTATACTCATGAGGCAAAGGCGGCCTGTTTGAGGCAGGCGGGGTCGTCATGGCTTTGTAGGTGTTGGGCCAGATTAACTCGTAGCCGCTTAAGGTGCCGGCAAGACCTGCGTCCATGTATTTCATCAAGGCGACCACCTGCTCATAATCATTTATACCAACAAAAGCAGAGCATCTACTCTTTGGTCTTTCTACCAATTTGAGTACTGCTCTTGTGATGATGCCCAGCGTGCCCTCGGCTCCTATAAAGAGTTGCTTAATGTCATAAGCAGAGTTGTCTTTGATTATCTTTTTTAGGGAGTTAATCACTGTACCATCAGCAAGCACCACTTCTAGGCCGAGCACCAAGTTTCTGGTCATGCCATAACGCAGTACACGGAGTCCGCCTGCATTTGTAGAGATGACTCCGCCCATTTGAGCAGAACCTTTTGCACCAAAATTTAGCGGAAAAAGTAGTTCGTTTTCTTGAGCCGCAATTTGGACATTTTCTAATATGCATCCGGCTTGCACTGTCATGGTGCGACTCTGCGTATCGACCTCTTCGATGCGGTTCATTTTCTCAAGAGAAATAACTACTTCGTGAGACGATGTTTCTGTACTGCCAACCAAATTTGTCAATCCGCCAAACATCACCACTTCTTGATTATGTGCAGTGCAAATCTGCATAATGGACGACACCTCATCTGTATTTCTAGGAAGCAACAGCGCCTTGGCAGAAAGGCCTTCATCCATTTTCCAGATGTGATTGTATCGCTCAGAAAGTGCCTCTCCTGTCAAGACTTTTTCTGCGCCCAACTCCTTTTTCAAAATGTCAATTACATCTTCCAAGCGGATCGTGATTTTATTTTTTTCAATTAATGTCTGAAGGAATTACTCTTCTTTTTGACTTAAAAATGTACTTGACCAATGTAGATATTTCTGAGGCATCGACATCTTCAATTGCAGTACCTTGTCATGCTAATTAATGAACACAAAATGAAGTTTAAAAAACTCGGAAACTCAGATTTAAATGTGTCAGCTGTTTGCTTGGGCATGATGACATACGGCAGTCTAGACTGGAGGCCTTGGTGCATACATAATCAGTCTGAGTGTGATGAGCATGTAAAACTTGCACTAGACTTGGGAATCAACTTTTATGATACCGCCAACATATATTCTTCTGGAGTCAGTGAGATAATGACAGGCAAGGCACTCAAAAAATTTGCGAAAAGAGAGCACGTATACATCGCTACAAAAGTTGGGCTACCTGTGCCTAAAAGTCCAAATGACCGAGGCCTCTCTAAGGTCCAAATAATGAAGCACGTCACGCAGTCTTTAAAAAACTTAGACACCGATTATATTGACCTCTATCAGATCCACAGGTGGGATTATGACACAGACATACACGAGACTATGGAGACGCTTCATGAGCTGGTGAAAAAAGGAATGGTGCGCCATATTGGTGCGAGTAGCATGCACGCTCATCAGCTATGCGAAGCGCAGCTGATTGCGGAGCATAATGGCTGGACGAAATTTATTTCCATGCAAAATCATTACAACATCATCTATAGAGAAGAGGAGCGTGATATGAATGTGTATTGCGAAAAAGAAAACATCTCACTCATACCATGGAGCCCAGTGGCCCGCGGACTAGTATGTGGCACTAGGACTCGAGATGGAGGCACTACGCTGAGAAGTAAAAATGATGACTACGGTGCAAAACTATACGGTCGCGAAGCTGACTTTGAAGTAGCTGATATCGTCATGAACATTGCTCAAGAAAAAAACATCTCTGGAGCAGAACTTGCACTGGCTTGGTTGCACTCGAAAAAAAACATGGCCTCGCCCATTTTTGGAGCCTCAAAACTCAATCACATCCGAGAAGCTGCAAACTCCACATCGATAGAACTCAGTGAAGAGGACATACAGCGCATGGAAGCACCTTATAAGCCCAACATTCAGAAGCCTTGGAACATATAATCGAGGTGCTATGTTTCGAGAAACAAAAGCCGTGTAAATGCGTACAAAGGAGTTGACACCAGAGTAGTAATACCAGAACTTTATACTCAAATAGCACGGCCTATTTTTTATTCGGCTGCCAATTTTTTAAGAATAATAGACGGGCAAAACTCCAGAGCCATTAAGAGACTAGTTGCCATAATTTTTCTGATTTCCTTCTGTGCCATCGGCAGAGCACAAAGTGTGTGCATCCCTATATCAAGCTCCATTGACGACATGGAGGAGCACGGAGCGGGCATACAGTACTTTGACAGTTCTGATTTAGAATTTGTCAATGATGCCAATAGAGGTGACCAAATAGTCGGCCTTCGTTTTAACGGAATCAACATCCCTCAAGGAGCAAGTATCTTAGATGCCCGATTACAATTTACGGCAGACGAAGTTCAGTCAGGCACTACTTCATTAGAAATACACATTGAGCAAGTCGATAATGCTGCCCCTTTTGACACGGCTGCTTATTCGTTTTCTTCTAGAAATTTCCACCCAATTTCCATCAGCTGGGCACCTTCTCCGTGGCAGTCTATCGGAGAACAAGATGTGGCACAAGAAAGTCCAAATCTGGCTTCGCTCATTCAGTCGGTAGTAAACAGACCGGGCTATACCAGCGGCAATTCTATGGTGATAAAAATCTCTGGGACAGGAAAACGCGTGGCCGAATCATATGACGGATCAGCAAATCAAGCACCTCAACTATGTATCACCTACACGCCATGTGTGGGTTCATTTGACTCTGACGCTGACGGTGTCTGTGATGATGTAGACCAATGCCCCGGATTTGACGACCTCATAGACCTAGATGGTGACGGAATACCGCTGGGCTGTGACAACTGTGTTGATGTAAATGATGATGATAATTGTGACACCGAAGACGATGATTTGTCTGTGGTTTTTGAAAGTCAAAGAGGATTTTACAACGCAGCATTTAACTTAAACTTACTCTCTACTGTACCATCTGCGAGCATCAGGTATACCACTGACGGCTCAAAACCCACAGCCAACTCAGGAACAGTCTACACTGCTCCAATTTCTATTTCTACCACGTCTATTATACGAGCCTTAGCCTATGGAGCTGGTCAAGAATCGAGCGTGGAGACACATACCTACATATTTGCTAGCGATGTCATAAACCAGCCAAGTTCGGCAGCCAACATTCCCATTCAAGGACTTGACCTAGACGCAAGCATTAAAAATCACGCTACCTATGGCCCACAGTTGGAGCAAGCTCTAAAGGAAATACCATCCATCTCGCTAGTGATGGATCCAACTGAACTTGATGACATGCACTCTGGCACATTAGAGTTTCCGACTTCTGTAGAACTAGTATTCCCTGATGGCAGCACTGGCTATCAAGTAGATGGAGGAGTTGAGCGTGCTGGAGGTTCCAGCTTCAATAACTTGAAACGCAACTTAAGACTGTCGTTCAAATCCATATACGGTGCACCAAAATTTGACTACCCCATATTTGGAGAAGATGCAGCACAAGACTTTGACCAGATTGCGTTAAGACCAGGTTTTCATGGCTGCATGAATTTGGGAGTGGACCACCTCCGATTTGGCAGCAACGACATCGCTGATCAGGTGGTAAGAAATTATCAGATTAACATGTCGGAGTACGGTCACGGTATACACGGCACGTTTATGCACGTCTATATCAACGGAGTGTACTGGGGGGTATATAATCCGAGTGAAAGAGGCAACAACTCTTTTGGCGAGTCATACTTCGGTGGATCAAAAGATGACTTTGATGCTATAAAAAGAAAGCTAGCGCTCGATGGAAATCTAACGGCATGGAATACACTAAACAACATGGCCGAAAACATGAACATGGCCAACCAGTCGAATTATGAGAATATAAAATCTTATGTGGACGTAGAGCAATTTGCCGACTACTGCATACTCACCAATTATGCCCCGCACTCTGATGACCACTTGAGCGGAAAAAACTCTTTTGTAACTCGCGACAGAACGAAAAATGAAGGCTTCAGATTTTGGATGTGGGACACAGAACCCGCGCTTGGTCATGAATGGACCTGGGGAGTATCGAGTTTTGGAAGCAGACCGTATAACAACATTTTCACCTCGTTGTTAGACAACCAAGAGTTTGAAACATTGGTGGCAGACAAACTTGAGTGTCACTGCACAGGAGACGGAGCACTGACGGCAAGCGCGACCATAGACGAGTACATGAAGGTGTACAACTCAGTGGACATTGCCATGCTCGCTGAGGCCGCGCGCTGGCAAGGAATTGAAGAGTATGACGATTTTGTAGCCACTAAAAATCGGATAGTAAATAACTACCTCCCTACTCGACCAGCATGGATTTTTCAGCGCTACAGAGACAACAATGCCTACCCTTCTATAGACGGAGTTATCTTTTCTCAATATGGCGGAATCATGAGCTCTGGAAGCTCGTTGACTCTTAGCGGAGCTGGAAACAACCAGTCCATCTATTATACCCTTGACGGCACTGATCCTAAGCTCTCTAATGGCAATCCATCTCCTTCTGCTATGCTCTATAACGGAAGTATTAATATGAGCAACGGAGCCTATAAAGTATGGGCAAGAAAGAAAGATGGAAACGAATGGTCGGCCGCTTGCCCGCGCACATTTTATGTTGGACAGGAGTATTATAATCTGGTGATTAATGAAATTCACTACAACCCGAATGACAGCATCTTTCTTAATCCAGCGACAGGAGTTCAAGACACTGTGGGAGGTAAAAACTTTGAGTTTATCGAGATAAAGAACACAGGTCAAAATGACATTCATGTGCGTGACATTGTGCTAAACCGAGGCGTTTCTTTCAAGCTCAGAGAAGATGCAATAGTGCCAGCCGGAGGCTTCTTAGTATTGGCTGAAGACAGCACTTGGTTTCACATCAGATATGGATTTGCACCCGATGGCACTTATGGCGGAAAGCTAGAAAACTCAGGAGAGAACTTGGTTCTTGTAGATCCTAGCGGCATGCAAATAGATAGCCTGAGGTATAATGACAAGTCCCCTTGGCCAGAAGCACCAGACCATGGAAAGTATAGTCTTGCATTACTTGATTCTAACCTACCAAATGAGCTGGCGCAGCACTGGAAAATTCAATCTGTGTTTAGCACTCCAGGCCAAGAAAACATATTCGATTCTGAACCCCGACCGATTGTCATTAATGAAATTCACTATAACCCGATTGAGGGTCCCAACGCGGAATTTATTGAGATTATAAATAAGTCTAATCAAGCCATCAATCTGCAAGGCTACGCGTTTACAGAAGGGATAAACTTCAGTTTTGATTTTCCTGTCATGTTATCTGCCAGTTCAGAATATCCTAGTAACCACCTGGTATTGGCTTATGATTTTAATGGTTTTCAAAACACGTATGGATTCGCTCCATTCGGGGCCTACACAGGAAAACTTGACAATGATGGTGAGTATATTCTGCTTGAAGATCCAGACGGAAAAGTAGCCGATGACCTTACATATAACGATGCCTCACCCTGGGACATTACCGCTGACGATGGTTTGTTTAGCCTTGCCCTGCTAGATTCAGATTGTGACAACTACACGCCTGAGTGTTGGTCCATACAGGAAGTGAATTACACCCCAGGCTCAATTAATTTTCCGGCCATACACTGCCCAGAAGACTTTACTGGAGATGGTGTCATCAACGTCTCAGATTTCTTAGACCTCAATACAAATTTCAACATAGATTGTGACGGTTGTGCGTATGACCTGACTGGAGATGGACTAGTAAACATCAGTGACTTTTTACAGTTCAATTCTGCATATGGACTCACTTGTCCAACACTCTTTGCCTCTCCCTTGGCGCAGTCCATTCCGAGTCCAGTGCTTAAAGAAGACCTCGTAAAAGTTGATGCGAAACTGATTGCCCCAGAGATTAAGGAGTTTCTTGAGCTGAGCGAAAATGAGCTAGACTTTCTAATTTTTCCAAATCCGAGCGATGGACTGTCCCTGTCTATATTGGCACTCGACTTTGGTGAACATACAGGGCGCAGCGTCAAAATGAAAATTACCGATGTCAGTGGTAAAGTGATTTATAGCACTGAGTCTGAGTTACTGCATGCGGCCTCTCAGGTGACTCAGATTCATTTTGAGTCGCGCTTATCTTCGGGTCTATATTTCTTAATCACTGAAGCAGGAAACGACAATGGTGTCAATAAATTTACCGTGCGTTAATCGGTATCCTCAAGCGATTCAGATTTGCTTCAAAAGCAAATAATCCAGAGGAATCGCAACATTCTTGATAGGCTACATTTTAATACGCTGTATTTCAGGCAACTACGATCACTTCACACCACCATATTCACGCCCAAAAACCAGTTTGAAAAAACTTGACTCGATGGCCTAAAGTAGCTTACTTTTACATTCGGATTCTCCAACCAAGTTGATGGCCACATGCTTGGCAGTTGACAATGACCAAAAAACGAAACTTACTATTTGAAATGAAAAGACATCTGGGCAGTGGTTTATTCCAGTGCGGTGGATGTCAATGCGTATGAGTAATTTATTGGTTTAAACCTCACTCTTCAGAGGCAATAGAGAGTATGATTAGAGGATTTAGTATAACGTTGAAGAGCATAGCTCTTTTTGTGTGTTTATTGGCATTTCAGTTCATTCAGTCGCAAACTATTTGTTCTGTGATTGAGGCCGGAGTGAATGATGTTGAAGAGCACGGCTTGGGCATACAGTATTTTGACAGTTCTGATATAGAATTAGTTGAAGACAATACGCGAGGCAATCAAGTAATCGGTCTTCGTTTTACCACTCTAAATATTCCTGTCGGAGCAACCATTGAAGAGGCTCACCTACAATTTACGGTTGATGAAGTTGGCAGCTTACCCACTACGCTTCAGATAAAAATAGTTGAAGAAGACAACGCTCAGGCTTTTACTGGCGTTGCTTACGATTTGAGTACCCGCAACACGAGCTCTGTCTCTGTCTCATGGACACCAGACGATTGGTTAACAATTGGTGATGCAGGACCGGCTCAAAGAAGTCCAGACATATCAAGCCTCATTCAACTTGTTGTAGATCGTGCCGGATATAATACCGGTAATGCCATCATAATATCAATTAGCGGCTCAGGAAAACGAGTCGCAGAGTCTCGTGATTCTGGTGTAGCTAATGCGCCACAACTTTGCGTGACTTTTAACACCAACAACCCATGCGCTGATGGCGATGATGATGCGGATGGTGTATGCAACAGCGCAGACATTTGCCCTGGATTTTCTGACTTTGTAGACACAGATAATGATGGCCAGCCTGATGGATGTGACGAGTGCATTGATATAAATAGCAACGGTGTATGTGATGAGGAAGACCCTTCGCTGACCAAAAAAGTCTACATCAATGAAATCAACTATCGCTCTCCGATTCACAATGAGAATATCGACTTTGTAGAAATCTATAATGATGATACTGAAGCCATAGACATATCTGGGTGGGCGCTTTCTGGAGCAATTGATTACACCTTCCCTGCGGGCACGGTGGTTAACTCTGGTGGATACAAAGTCGTAGCAGCCGACCCAAGTCAGTTGCAAACCAGCCTAGCATACGCAGCATCTATCGGCCCGTATCTTAATCAACTAAATAGTTCTGGAGAGACTGTCTATCTGCGAGATGAGTTTTATCAAGCCATTGACAAAGTAGATTACGAGTCGTGGAAAGAATGGCCAAACGTCAGATCAACTGACTCGATACCTACGCCAATATCCATTCAAAAAATACACCCAAAATTACCTGGCAAACACCCAGGAAGCTGGGCTGCCGCTGCGCCCAATCCAGGTGCTCAAAACTCCGTATATGAAAACAATTGGACGAGCATACCTGTAGTAGAGCGAGTAAGAAAGAGCCCCGACCACCCTACTTCTGGAGAAGACATGACCATCAAAGTCGACATAGCCAACATGGCTTCCATAGGCGGAGGTCTCTCAGTCATTGTAGAGTATCAAGTTATTCATCCTGGCATGTACATTAGCAAGAGTGACGATGCCTATGACAATGGTTGGATCAGCGTGCAGTGCACGGATGAAGGCACGGGTGCCGATTCGCTAGCTGGAGACGGGACTTACACGGCCTCGATTCCTAGCACGGTTCAGCAGCACCGCAGATTGATTAGATATAGAGTAAACATTAGCACTCTCTCTGGGTTTTCTCAAACCTTGCCCGATCAAAATCATAGAGAAAGCAACTATGCTTATTATGTCTATGACGCATATCCAAATGTATTTGGACATAGCCTACACGGTCTACCAGAACTTCCAGAACTCACGGTCATCACTACAAACATTATGGCCGACACCTACATCGGTGATGGAGAAAGTAACACGGTTCAATATGAAGGTGATGAGTATCTCGGTGAGGGAACTGTTATCTACAATGGAAAAATATTTGACCATATAAAGTTTAGACCCAAAGGCGGAGGCAGCAGATCTGCACGAGTCAAGCCCGGTTTTAAATTAGATTTTAATGCGGAAAAAAGAATCCATCCAGTTGACAATAATGGTGTTGAATATGACGTAGAGCGAGACAAAGTCGCCATTTCTGGAACATGGCATAATGATCCAGCAAGCCATGGTCTGGCCGAGTCCTTGTGTTATAAATTAGTAGAACTCTGTGGTGGGCTGTACAGAAAAGCGGACTACACTCATGTACGAATATTAGACCATGCCAATGAAAATGGCCTCAATGGAGACATTTGGGCTATCAACCTCTTGATTGAAAATATTGATGGAGAACTGTTAGAAGAACAAGGTTTGCCTGATGGAAATATTTGGGCATACAAACCTACCCAATTAGACTATGAAGGAGAATTTCCAGAGTCAGAGACCATAGGACAATGGGATAAGGATGAAAGTGAATACGACTTGCCGCTTATCATGGCTGACCGTGTGGCCAATACTCTCTATGGCCAAAACGCAAACAACTACACAGGCAAGCACAGTTATCGTGAATACTACAATCCAGAGACGGCCACGTGGCACGGATGGTGGGGAGACCTAGATAACGCTTACGGCTCACCTTTTGATGATGTGGTGACATTTACCAGAGACGACTCAAACGTCAATGCTCCGCTAAACAATGCCCTGTCCATTCCCGATGATAATAAGATAGAGTACCAAAATAAAATGAGGTCAGCCTATGATTTGATACTCAACGTTGAGCAATCAGAGTTTCTCATCGCATCGCAAACTAGAAAGGTCTATGACCAAACTGGCAACTTAGACTGGGTCACTGTAGACCACGCCCGATGGGGCCAAACCTATGACACGGGCTCTATTGACTCTCAAATAGAATGGTATGAAAACTGGCTAATGAATAGAGGAGCTGCCCTTGCCGCTAACGCTGTTTTTGGTTTTTCAGATGATCAGATTCCAAACACTCCGAGCATTAGTCTTACTGGCTCAAACGCGATAGACAACTTGACGTTTAGCAATTCTGCATTTTCTGACCCTGATGGCAATGGCACATTTGCCTCGCTCGAGTGGCGCGTTGGAGAATGGAGTGACCCGAGTAATCCTGTCTATGCAGACAAAGCGCATAAATTTGAAGTAGAAACGAAGTGGACAAGTGGAGAGCTTAGCTCGTATACCTCTTCATTCTCAATTCCTGCCTCGGCTGAGCTCAAAGTTGGCAGGACTTACAAGATTAGAGTGAGATACACAGACAGCAGTGGCAGATCAAGTCATTGGAGTCCTGCGGTCACCGTGCTGACTGAAGAGGCCATCAACACTGTCGCGCCAGAATTGGTAATTAATGAGCTTCACTACAATCCTGAAAAAGAACATCAAGCTGAATTTGTTGAGTTGCACAATGAAGGAACTACAACTGTGTCACTTGACAATGTTGAGTTTACGGATGGTATAGAATATAAATTTGACGAAGGTGCATCTATTGGTCCAGGAGAGTACCTGGTGTTGACCGACAATCTCGCCAAATTTGAAGAGCAGTACGGAAGCATTGCTTTTGGAGAATATAAAGGTAGTCTCTCCAACTCTGGAGAAGTCCTTGAGTTGAGAGGAGACTTTGACGTACTTATTGACCAAGTGCACTTCTATGACCAAGCTCCATGGACTGATATACCAGACCAAGGAAACTTCTCTCTTGCGCTGGTACCTGGTACCGGAATAGATAACTCCTTGGCCAGCAACTGGTCAATCCAGTCGGTGTTTTACACTCCAGCCGCAGAAAACAACTTTGTGTACGAAGAGCCAAATGCGACTATACTTATCAATGAAATACACTATCAACCGAGTGCTGGTGACTTAGCTGAGTTTATTGAAATAGTAAACACCACAGAAAATCCTATCGACCTACAGGGATGCTCATTTGTTGACGGTATATATTTCGATTTCGATCTTCCTTTAACACTTCCTGGAATAGGTGATTATCCAGAAAACTACTTAGTGCTGGCCAAAGATTTTGCCAGCTATCAGAACAGCTATGGCTCTGCACCCTATGGCACTTATGCAGGAAAGCTCAATAATAATGGAGAGCTCGTTGTACTGAGAGATGCTTCAGGTAACCTACTAGACCAAGTCAACTACAGCGACAATAGCCCTTGGGATGAGACGGCCAGTAACGGTGACCACAGTCTTGCCTTGACAGGTTTTGAGAATAATAATGACATCTACTCAAGTTGGGGAGTGCAAGAAGAATTGGTTACTCCAGGCTGGAGAAATTTTGAACCAGAGAACTTATGCCCACTAGATTTTACTGGCGATGGTTTGGTTAACATTTCAGACTTCTTAGATTTAAATTCAGCATATGGGATTTCCTGTTCTGGATGCACTTACGACCTCACTGGAGACGGGCTAGTCAATGTCTCGGACTTCTTAGAGTTCAATACTTCATTTGGTCTGCCTTGCCCTTCGCAACTAAGTGGCGACCTCCAGCAAGGTGCGTTAAACCCGATTCTGGAAAACGACTTATTACTCATTGATGAAAAAAACATCAAGCCTTCATTACTCAAAGAAATCAACAAGCTCAAAGGTCTAGTCAACGACAATGGACTGGTGATTAATGAAATACATTATAACCCTAAGAAGTGGATAGTGGGTCTCGACACACTTGCTGGAGATAGTCTAGAGTTTGTAGAAGTAAAGAATGTGCAAGGAACAGAAATGGACTTAACAGGAGTCGAGTTTGTTGAAGGAATAAACTACTCCTTCCCAGCTGGCACAACCTTAGGCGCAGGAGAATTTATAGTCTTGGCGGCAGATCAAGTTTCATTTCAACAGCGCTATGGCTTAGCTGCTTTTGGAGAGTATGACGGGCAACTCAGCAACAACTGTGATACTTTAGTAATAGTGGACAATGCTAATGGTGGTATACTCTGCGACCAGTTGATTTACAAAGACTCCATTCCGTGGGAAACTACGCCAGATGAAGGATACTACTCACTCGGCCTATATCCGACCGCGGCAAATAACGACCTCCCCTCTTCGTGGGACAACCAATCTTTATTCTTTACCCCTGGTGAAGAAAATGTGTTTGACGATTGGATAGACACTGACCTTGTCATCAATGAAATTCACTACAATCCTTTTGACACCATTGTAGGCATGGACACCATCAAAGGAGACAACTTTGAGTTCATTGAAATAAAGAATATCGGTAGCACAGACTATGACCTTAGTGGGGCTCTTTTCAGTAAGGGTGTCGAGTATTCGTTTGCAGATGGAAGCATATTGCCTGCCGGAGGCATGCTGGTCTTGGCAGAAAGTACGGCTCGTTTTCAGTTGCGATATGGATTTACTCCTTTTGGTCAGTATGGCGGATCGCTCAGCAACTCAGGCGAGAAGATTAGAATAAATGCCGCAGACGGAACAACACTTGACAATGTAAAGTATAATGATGCACTGCCGTGGGACACTCAGGCAGATGGTGGCAACCTAGACTTGAGTCTCGCTCTCATAGACCAAACTCTTGACAATGATGACGGTACAAACTGGAAAGTACAGTGTACTAATCTCTATACTCCTGGGCAAGAAAATGACGTGGACTGCGTCCCTTCGCCTTTTGCTGGAGTGATTAAGATTAATGAGATTCATTATAACCCTACAGAAGGATCAGATGCTGAGTTTATAGAAATAGTCAACACAGGATCCGCGGCCATACAGCTGCAGGGATGCGCATTTGTAGAAGGAATCACGTTTAACTTTGGTCTATCCACGCTGCTGCCCGGAACGGGAAGTTATCCTGACAACTATTTGGTCTTGGCAAAAAACTATGCCTTCCATCAGTTTATTCATGGTGCACCACCGTATAGTCAGTACAGTGATAAGTTGAGTAATCAAGGAGAACAAATAGTAATGCATGATGCCGATGGTCTTATCATTGATGTCGTGGCATATAATGACAATTCACCTTGGGACACGGTGCCTGATTTGGGTATGCACAGCTTGGCTCTCCTTGACATCAATCTGGACAATGACTTGCCAGGAAACTGGTCGCATCAAGATGAATTTTTGACGCCAGGCTCGGTCAATTTTACGCCTGTCAACAACTGCCCTGAAGACTTTACGAATGATGGAATCATTGACGTTTCTGACTTCTTAAACTTTAATTCTGCCTTTGGACAGACGTGCAACAACTGTCCAGCAGACCTTACTGGAGATGGCACAGTTGACGTGTCAGACTTCTTAGAGTTTAACTCAGCATTTGGTCAGACCTGCCCTACTCAGTTTACAAGTGACGAGTACCTCTCTGCGCTTCACCCAAGCTTAGACGAAATTTTAAAACAAGTCGATGAGGCAATAATTCATCCAGAGTTATTGGAAAAAATTCAAACGCTGCGCCACAATCTCGATGCAGTAGTATATCCAAATCCGAGTCAGGGTGAGTTTATTGACCTGTTGATTTTCGACCCTGAAAGACAAGAGAACACAACCTATGTGTTTGAAGTACTAGACCTCAGTGGCAAGACAGTTCTTGCAGAACGCTGGGCCTCTCAAGGTAAGGCAAACACGCGTCACAATCTCCAGTTTAATAAAGCGCTCGAGAGTGGCATGTACATACTCACGATAAGCACCGACAACAAGCGCGCAACATCCAGATTTACAGTAAGATAATCGCTTGACCCAAGCCCACTTTTGGGCTAACTTTGCAGCTCTATGAAATCGAACAAAAGAAGACTTAAGGCCGCCATTTTTATTTGCTCTGCCCTACTTATCAATTTTGTTAACTGCCCCCTTTTTGCTCAGACGGTTTGCAACCAAATTTCCGCTGGCCAAGATGACATAGAAGAATATGGAGCTGGACTTCAATACTTCAATAGTTCAGACTTAGAGTTTGTGAATGATGTAAATAGAGGTGATCAAATTGTCGGTCTGCGATTCAATTTTGTGGGCATACCTCAAGGATCAATCATCACTGGCGCTTCATTAAGATTTACGGCAGACGAAACTCAAGATGAAACGACTAGCCTTCTCATTAAAGCTCAAGCTGTAGACAATGCACCGAGCTTTAATTCTACTGACTACGACCTCAGCACACGCCCACTCGGCTCAGCATCTGTAAGTTGGACTCCTAACGCATGGACTGTGGGAGAAAATGGCGCGAACCAAACTTCGCCAGATTTGAGCACACTGGTTCAAGAAGTAATTGACCGACCAGGATACTCCTCTAACAGCTCCATAGTTTTTGTAATCAGTGGCTCAGGAAAACGTGTGGCAGAGTCTTTTGACGGTGCGCCAGAAGATGCTCCAGAACTTTGTGTCACGTATCAGACCACCTACTCATCAGACCTGCACATTAATGAAGTAATGGCCTCTAATGACAACACCATTGCCGATGACTGGGGCGAATATGATGACTGGATTGAAATCTACAACTCCTCTTCTGCGCCTATTGACCTTGGCGGTTACTTTTTGAGCGACAACCCTACCAACCCCGCTAAATATCAGGTGCCAGTTGGCAGCCCTGCGCTTACAACTATTCCCGCTTTTGGACACAAATTAATTTGGGCAGATGAGGACAACCCGCAAGGCCCTTTGCCTACAAACTTCAAACTGTCTTCAAGCGGTGAGTCGCTGCCTCTGGCAGCTGGAAACGGTGCAATAATTGACAGCTTCACGTACACCGCCCTGCTAGAAGACAATTCATTTGGACGATCACCAGATGCCAGTGCCTTTACCGTCAATTTTCAAAACTCGACTCCTGAAGGGTCAAACAGCAGCGGTCAGCAATTGGTGGTCACGCCAACCATCTCACCAGAAGGAGGAGTAAAAACCAGTGACCAACTTATTTCAATTAGCAGTCCGACACTTGGTGCAGTAATACGCTATACGTTAGACGGTTCAGAGCCAACTAACTCTAGTCAAGTCTACACAGCGCCATTCACTATAAGCGACACTGAAACACTGAGAGCAAGTGCCTTTCACAGCACTCTTGGTCAAAGCGTGGTGGCCACAGAGAGTTATATTTTTTACGAGACTGACCTTCCCATTATTAGTATCACCATGAACCCCTATGACCTTTGGGACAATACCAACGGCATGTATGTTATCGGCACGAATGGAATTGGCGGAAACTGTATGCCTCAGCCGGCAAACTTTAACAATGAATGGGACAAACCGGCTAACATAACAATGATCGAGACTGATGGCACTGTGGCTTTTAACACAAATGCGGCTCTACAGATATCAGGCGGATGCAGTCGAACAAACCCTCAAAAGAGTTTTAATATCAAAGCACGCTCCGCCTATGGAGAATCTCACTTCAATCATCAATTATTCACCTCCTCTGAGCAAGATAAATTCAAACGATTCAAACTTCGTAATGGAGGAAATGGTTTTGCACGACAAACAGTTTCTGACCCCATCGTTCATTTGATTTCAGAAGATGAAGTCGATATCGACCAACAACGGGTGCGGCCAGTCGTCCTCTTTATAAATGGAGAATACTGGGGAATGATGAACATCAGAGAGGCTGTGAGTGAGCATTATATCAATGAACATCATGATGTAGATAAGGACAGTATCGACCTTATTTTCCCTTACGGATCTTCCGCAAATGTGCTAGAAGGGTCCAGTAACGATTATGAGGCACTGTGGGAGTTTATAGACGACAACGACTTATCTGTCCAGGCGAACTACGAGTATGTAAAAACGAAAATAGACATCAACGAATTCATCAATTATCAGATTATTCAGGTGTATGTACAAAATACAGATTGGCCTGGTAACAATATAAAAATGTGGCGTGAGCAAAAACCAGATAGTAAGTGGAGATGCGTGATGTATGATGTAGATTGGGGAATGGGCTTTACGCGGGCTTGGGGCTCTGCCACTCAAGCAGATTACACCACAAATAGTCTATATCTAGCTACTCACCCCACTTTTGTGGGCTGGCCATTTGATTACAGAAGAACATTATTCTTAAGAAAACTGTTAGAAAATTCAGAATTTAACACCGAGTTTATACAGCGTTTTGCCACCCAGATGGGCACCATTTTTGAACCGTCAAGATGTCAGGCCATTTGCGATGATTACTATGCGCAGATTATAAATGAAAAACCTGCTCACACTGCCCGTTGGGACAACACCATTGAGGACAGAAATGGCAGTAATATTAACATGTCGATGAATTTGTTTCAAAATGAATTCGATTACGTGAGAGCTTGGTTTCCTCTTCGCCCTTCTTATATGAAAACACACATTCGTGATTACTTTAGCATCAATGGTATGTACACATTGAACATACCTGTTACAGAATCGACCAATGGATATGTGCTCCTTAATGAAAATGAGTATAGAGCGCCAAATAATTATGCAGCTGATTATTTTGATGGTGTTGCCATGCGCTTAAAGGCCGTACCTAAGCCAGGTTTTAAATTCTCCCATTGGTTAGAAACGGGCAGTAGTGACCCTATCGAAATCTTTACTAGTAGCTCGAATATCACGCGTACTCCAGTTTTCATTCCTGGTCTACAGCTTCGAATAAATGAGATACACTACAATCCAGAGTCGGGTGCTACCGCTGAGTTTATAGAAATTGTGAACACATCAGATTCGCCTATTTCGTTGCAAGGCGTGACATTTACCAAAGGAATAGAGTACACTTTTGATTTGCCAGTCTCGCTGCCAGGCGCATCAGCTTACCCGAACAATCACTTGGTACTGGCCCATGATTTTAACACCTTCCAAAACACGTATGGCTTCCCTCCTTTTGGACAGTACTCAGGAAAACTGGACAACAATGGAGAGAAACTAATTCTCGAAGACAGTGACGGAGACGTTATAGATGAATTGAGATGGTACGATGATGCCCCTTGGGATGAGCTGGCCGATGATGGCCTCCACAGTCTTGCACGATATGATTTTAGTTGTGACGATGATTTACCAGAATGCTGGGCCGCACAACCTTATGCTTTTTTCACGCCAGGCTCTATCAATTTCCCTTCGGTGACATGTCCTGCCGACTTCACACTCGATGGGCAAGTAAACGTGATGGACTTTTTGGAGCTCAACAGCTTTTTTGGGCTGAGCTGCACTGGTTGCCGTCATGACCTAAATAATGATGGTGTAGTCAATGTCTCTGACTTCTTAGACTTCAACACACTGTTTGGGCAAAATTGCCCGACTCATTGAGTAGACATTCTAAGTCGATTTGAACTAAGCGATTGAGGCCTGACCTTGTCACAACATTATACTCCTGCTTCGGTTTAAGGACTTAAACTAAAAAAGCCACAAACACAGGTTTGCGGCTTTCATTTTGACAGTCAATTTTTTATGAGGCTACAGGCTCAACATGCTCATATAGCTTCAACGCATATTGCACGCCAGATGTAACGGCAAAGACTAAAACTATATACGCACCATCTATCAGAAAGAGCTTCAGCGACTTCTTCTGATACAGGTAATTTATAGCTACAGCAGGCAAAGCGTATTTCAGTCCAGTCATTGACCCATGAAACATACCGTGAAGCAAGTTTTGATCTTCTGCTGGATGGTAGTACGACCACTTACTAAGTCCCCAAGCAATCACGACCATCATCAAAAAAGCCAGTCCATGAGTTAGACCAATGCCGCTTCTAGCTTGTTCGTCTGTAATACCTGTCTCTTCTTGCCAAATCTTACCAAAGAGCGCGGTATACCATAAAAAACCGAGTAAGAAAGCCACCGCTGCGGCAATCAAAATTTCTACATAGAGCATCATAATTGTTTGTTTAGGGGTTAATGCTGCTCAATATAACCATTCGACTGAAACAGGTTCAACTTGCTGATTCAGAACTACTTGATTTATGGTCTATTCGAAAATACGGAACTAAGGCCTAGTCGATTCTATCAACTACAACTCTATAAGTAGGGTCGTCATAGACGTTCACATCTATGATTTCTTCGGCATTTTCAAGAAGCTGAATACAGTCTTTGCTTAGGTGCCTCAGATGGACCTTTTTGCCAACTTTCTGATAACGCTCGGTTATCCTGTTGAGCGCCTCAATGGCCGACATGTCTACTACCCTACTCTCTGTAAAATCAATCACGATTTCTTCAGGATCATTGATTACATCAAACTTTGAATTAAACGCAGTTACTGATCCAAAAAATAGCGGCCCATAAATCTGATAATGCTTCACACCGTCTTCATCAATACCTTTTCGCGCCCGAATGCGTGTTGCAGAGTCCCAAGCGAAAACTAGTGCTGCAATGATTACTCCGACTAGCACGGCCAAGGCCAAATTATGCAGCACAGCCGTCACTACTGTCACCACCACCATGACAAAAATGTCAGATTTTGGCATTCTTCTCACCGCCTTAAAACTGGCCCACTCAAAGGTGCCGATTGATACCATAATCATAAGTCCAGTTAGCGCAGCCATTGGCATTCGCTCTATGAGTGAGGAGCCGTACATGATAAAAATGAGAAGCATCACAGAAGCGACAATACCGGAGAGTCGCGCTCGCGCTCCAGAAGAAACGTTAATCAAACTCTGACCAATCATAGCACATCCACCCATACCAGAGAGGAGACCAGAAAGTACGTTTGCCACTCCTTGCGCTGCAGCCTCTTTGTTCCCGCGGCCGCGGGTTTCGGTAATCTCATCAATGATGTTGAGCGTAAGCAAACTCTCAATCAGTCCAACTCCAGCCATGATAGCCGCATAAGGAAATATCAACTTTAAAGTCTCAAACGTGAATGGTACATCTGGAATGTGGAAGGGAGGAAAACCGCCTTTAATAGAGGCAATGTCACCCACGGTACGCGTATCAATATCAAACCCAACAACGAGTGCAAATATGGCCAAGATGGCCACCAGTGAGGCAGGAATCGCTTTGTTGATCTTTGGCAATCCCCAAATGATGAGCATCGTTAATCCTACCAGTGCCAACAAAATGTACATCGGTGAACCCGTTAACCAGGCGCCTTGGGCATCTTTAAACTGGTCCAACTGAGACATAAAGATGATGATGGCCAGTCCGTTTACAAAACCAAAAATAACGGGGTGCGGTACCAACCTCATGAACTTTCCAAGTCGCAAAAGTCCAGCTGAAATCTGAATCAGACCGGCAAGCACTACAGTCGCAAAAATATACTCTACTCCGTGCGAATTAGCCAGCACCACGAGTATAACCGCCACTGCACCAGTGGCTCCAGAAATCATACCCGGACGACCACCAAATATGGAGGTAATAAAGCCCATCACAAAGGCCGCATAGAGACCTGTAAGTGGTGACAAACCAGCTATTAATGCAAAGGCTACGGCTTCTGGCACCAGAGCCAAGGCTACGGTGAGTCCAGAAAGAATCTCGTTCCTGTAATTAACCTTTTGCTTGAGGTCGAAGAGGTTTAGGTACTTTTTCATTTCAACGCGTTTTGGGCTTGATTGTTAAGCCCGCTGAGATAAGCCCGCGAAGCTAGCACAAATACAAGCATCACGTGGCTATTTGCTATTCATTCTTTTTGCCAACTCTTTGCCTAATTTCTCAATGACACCAACCACTAGCGCATTGCCCATAAAAAAGGCCCGCTTCGCATCTGACACACCGTCAAGGGCTGTGTGATTGTCTGGAAACATGTTGAGTCGTTCTAGCTCTATGGGCGTGAGTCGTCTATACTTACCATCTTGCTTAATCACATGCTTAAACCGGGAAGGCGCTTTGCCTCCCTCACCTGTTATAATGGTGCGCGATGGACGGCCTAACACATCTGGAAAAGTCATAGACCCTTCGCTAAATACGTAGCGATGTCCACTCGCATTGACACGCGCAATACGCTTCGCTCCTTTCTGATATCTCCACCCACTTTTGCGCTCAATGTCTTGCTTAGAAATCATGAATTCTTCAGGGATCTCATCAAGCGGTAAGAGCATGTCACCGAGGGTTTTCGATTTACCCCTGTACCTCGATTTGATGCGCAGCGTGGTATACGCTCCGTTAATCATCATGCCGCTATTTAAGAACGGACTCTTTAGCCCAGTGAGGTTAAAGTCAGAAGAAATCTTTGCTATGTCAGCCTCTATTTTTCCTTCGCCCACATGCGCGTCATAACTCGAGCAAGGAAACGTCCGAGCGAAGAGGCCTTCTTTTACTATCCACTCTTTGGCCGAGGTACACTGGCGAATGTCTCTGTAGGTTTCTGTTCCCTTTTTATATGCAAAAATGAATACGCGTTTTCTGCGCTGAGGCATCCCATATTCACCAGCATTAATCACACGCCACTCTACGGCATAGCCCAGGGCATTGAGAGAACTCAACATGATGGCAAAGTCACGTCCGCGCTGAGAGGCAGGAGACAGCAGTAAGCGGTCCACATTTTCGAGCATCAAGTACTTAGGCGCTTTTTTACCCTGCTTCCGCAGAATAGCCTCAATACTCCACCACAACACACCTTTTTTTCCTCTGAGGCCTTTTGAGTTTTTCAAACTAGTGGCCACAGAATAGTCTTGACAGGGAAATCCTCCAACCAACAAATCATGCTCAGGAATGGATTTAAAATCCTCTTCTATTACCTCTTCAATATTCTTGTTGACGTGCACACATTTTGGCCATCTCGCCTGGTAAACTAGGCTAGCATGCTGCTTCTTAGTACTCGGCTCCCACTGATTGCTCCACACCACATCATAGGCACTCCGCTTCTTCTTGGGGTAGCCCTCCAGTCCGATTCGAAATCCTCCGACTCCAGCAAATAACTCAACTACTCTGATACTCATGCTTCAATGATTCACCACTTCTATCCGTGTATAAAGAACTGCGCGAAGGGGTAAAATCAAATAACGATGAATTTCCAATTCGGATCAAGAGCCTCTTTGACTTTTTGCACTGTTCTTTTTACACGTGTCGTCTGTGAATTAAGCCTGCAGCACAAGACGAGCATATTCAGAAAGAGTGAAGCTACTCTAATCAGCCAGCAGTGCATGCGGTATAATCGGATTTTAATGCTTTTTCATGTTTGAGAGTATCGACATCAAGTATTCTTCAAAAATCAAATACACCGCGTAACTTTGGCACATGATTATCGAACAGATATACACAGGCTGCTTGTCTCAAGGAGCCTACTACATAGAGAGTGAAGGAGAAGTGGCCATCATCGACCCGCTTAGAGAAGTTGAGCCGTACCTAAGACGAGCAGAAGCTGCCGGGGCCAAAATCAAGTACGTGTTTGAAACGCACTTTCACGCAGACTTCGTCAGTGGACATGTTAGCCTCTCTGAAAAAACGGGCGCACCCATCATTTTTGGCCCAAAAGCAGACCCTACATACGAGGCCATCATTGCAGAAGACGAGCAAGAATTTAAGCTTGGCAAGATTAGCATCAAAGTGCTTCATACACCCGGACACACCGTAGAGTGCAGCACATTTTTGTTGCTAGACGAGCAAGGGAAAGAGCATTGTATTTTCTCTGGCGATACACTATTTATTGGTGATGTAGGAAGACCGGACTTGGCGCAAAAGGACTCAGGATACAACGAACAAGACCTCGCGGGCATGCTCTATGACAGCTTGCGAAATAAGATAATGCCCCTGCCCGACCACGTCATCGTTTATCCTGCGCATGGTGCCGGATCAGCGTGTGGCAAGAACATGTCTAAAGAAACGACTAGTACACTGGGAGAACAAAAGCGGTCTAACTATGCGCTTGATGCGGACATGACTCGCGATGAGTTTATCAAAGAATTGACTAGTGGGCTCGAACAACCGCCCGCGTATTTTCCACTCAATGTGGAGATGAATAGAGTCGGGTATGAACACATAGATAAAGTGATGGAAAATGGTCTAAAGGCGCTTTCGCCAGAAGCGTTTGAGGCAGCAGCCAATGAGACACAGGCCATTATGCTGGACGTGAGACATCAAAAAGACTTCATAACAGCACATGTGCCTCGATCCATTTTCATAGGCCTCAACGGTGGCTTTGCGCCATGGGTGGGTGCGCTTATCAAAGATGTGAATCAGCCTCTTCTTCTTATTGTAGATGAAGGAAAAGAGAAAGAAGCCATCACCCGATTGTCTCGTGTAGGATTTGATAAAGTGCTCGGCTTTCTCAAAGGCGGCATAGATGCATGGGAAGATGCAGACAAGGAACTAGACTCACTCATGTCGGTGCCGGCCGAGGAAATGGCTGAACAAATGAAGGCCAGTCAGTGTGCTGTTTTTGATGTCAGGAAACCTGGCGAGTGGCAGGCAGGCCATATTGCAGGAGCGCATCACACGCCACTCAGCCAGTTAAACGAGCACTTGGCAGAATTCCCAAAAGAAGATCCTTATTTCATTCATTGCGCTGGTGGATATCGTTCGGTCATCGCAGCCTCCATTCTCAAGTCGAGAGGTTATCACACCATGATTGACGTGGCCGGTGGCTTTGGAGCGATTAAGCAGACCAACATATCACTCAGCGCTGCTGAGGAACAAAATTCTTAACTCAACAAATCAAGACTCACCCTATCACTATGACCGAATTAAATCAAGACAAGTGGAGAGATGAATTGGCTTCGCATGAAGAAGCCATCATTATTGATGTGCGCAGTCCACAGGAGTGTGCCGCAGGCATCATACCCGGAGCCATGCAAATCAACATTATGGATGCGGCCGCATTCATGGAAAAAATAGAAGGCCTAGACAAGTCAAAGCCTACTTTTTTATACTGCCATGCTGGTGGTCGTAGTGCACAGGCCTGCATGATTATGGACAGCAAAGGTTTTTCTGACACGTACAACCTCATTGGCGGTTTTTCTCAATGGAACGGAGACCGGAGCACGCCCTAGTCTCAACCCATTGACGTTTGTTGATTTCATAATATTGAACGAACACAAACGGGCAGAAGGAATTTTAAATTTGACTTTCAAAATCTAGACTATTATGAAAAACATGTTCAAAACCATACTCATGCTTGCGATGACAATAGCAATATCATGCACCGCTCAGACCAGCGAGAAGGTGACTGTCATTGATCAGCACTTGTATAATGAGCTAACTCAAGACATGGAAATCGTGCAGTTGGTAGATGTGCGCACACCAGATGAGTATGCAGAAGGATATATTAATGACGCTGAAAACATCAATTTTTTTGACGCTGACTTTGTATCTCAGTGTGAGAAGTATGACAAAAATCTTCCCATTTTTATTTACTGCCAATCTGGTGGAAGAAGCGCCAAGGCATCCGCTAAGCTGGAGGCAGCTGGTTTCACGAAAGTCTATGATGTTGGCGGTTATCGAGATTGGAAAAAGTGATACTGAGCGCTGATGAGCAGCCCTTCTCTCAAATATTTTATTGAGTTCATCTGTACCTTCTTCTTGGTGCTCACTATCCACTGGGTCATTTCGCTTAATCAGCAATATGGCCCTTTCCTTATCGGAGTGATTTTATGTGGCTTGGTATACATATCAGGACCCATTTCAAGAGCCCATCTCAATCCAGCGAGCACACTTCTTTTCATCGGCCGAAAAGGCATACGCAAGAAGGACATACTCCCGTACCTCTTGGCCATAGTCTCAGCGGCTCTGCTCGCCACCTATCTCAGTAAATCATACATTATAACTGGCTTTCAGTTTATAGGGTCTTTCGATTTGCTGGATATCATTGTTGCCGAGTTCATTGGCACCACGGCACTCATGTCCGTCATTGCTTATGTCGCCCTTATTGATAAGACTGATGGAAATTGGTACTATGGCGCAGCCATTGCAGGCATAGTCCTAATCGGCATACTCGTCTTTGGCTTTAGCTCTTTTGCCAGCTTTAACCCAGCTGTTACACTCTCATTTATGCTCACAGGAATCTGCACTAATCTAGAGGGTGCGGTGATGATTATCACTGAGTTAGCTGCTTCCATTTTTTCCATCTTTTTATTCTCCAGGTTCGCAGCAGACTATACAGTCGGGAGAGTAGCTTGAGAAGAGTCTCTTCTGACTGATTTCTAATTAATCCTATCTTGACCTTCCATTTAAATTGAGGACGGAAGTATGACGTTACAAATCAGCAGTATTGAACAGTATAAGGAGGCTTACGCTCAAAGTGTAAATGATCCAGAGTCGTTTTGGGCAGCGCAGGCAGAGACATTTAAATGGAGAAAAAAATGGGACAAGGTTGTAGACTGGGAATTTGACTCGCCAAGTGTAAAATGGTTTACCGGTGCCAAGCTCAACATTACAGAAAACTGCCTAGACAGACACCTTGAAAACGATGGAGATAAAACAGCCATCATCTGGGAGCCAAATGACCCAAATGAAGGCACTGTCACTTATACTTACGCGGAGCTTCACAGAGAGGTATGTCGCTTTGCCAATGTGCTTAAAAAGAATGACATCAAAAAAGGTGATCGCGTCTGTTTCTACCTGCCTATGATTCCCGAGATGGCGATTGCCGTGCTCGCATGTGCGCGCGTTGGTGCGATACATTCTGTGGTTTTCGCAGGCTTTTCATCTTCAGCACTCGCTGGTAGAATTAATGATGCAGAATGCAAAATGGTCATCTGTTCTGACGGAAACTTCAGAGGCGGGAAAACTGTTCCGGTAAAAAAAGTAGTCGATGAGGCTTTGACCAATTGCCCATCTGTCAAGACCGTTATCATGGCCGAACGAACGGGCATTGATGTGGAGTGGAATCCGAAGCGCGACAAGAAGTGGATGGACGAGATAGATGGGGTGAGTGATGAGTGTCCGGCTGAAGAAATGGACAGTGAAGACACGCTCTTCATACTCTACACCTCCGGTTCTACAGGCAAACCAAAAGGAGTGCAACATTCCTGTGGAGGATACATGGTCTATACTACCTTCTCGTTTAAAAACGTATTTCAATACAAGCCCAAAGATGTGTATTGGTGCACGGCTGATGTCGGTTGGATCACTGGCCACAGCTATATTCTGTACGGTCCACTTGCCGCAGGTGCCACCACCATGATGTTTGAAGGTGTGCCGACATATCCGCATACTGGTCGATTTTGGGAGATTTGTGAAAAGCATAAAGTCAATCAGTTTTACACCGCACCTACCGCTATCAGAGCACTCATGGCTCATGGCGATGAGCAAGTAAACAAGTATGACTTAAGCTCACTGCGTGTGCTCGGCACAGTCGGAGAGCCCATTAATCAAGAAGCTTGGGACTGGTATCATCAAGTAGTTGGAAAGGAAAAATGCCCTATCGTGGACACGTGGTGGCAAACAGAAACTGGGGGCATCATGATCTCTAATCTCGCAGGCGTGACGCCTCAAAAATCCACATTTGCCACGCTCCCACTTCCGGGTATTCAACCTGTGTTGGTAGATGAAAACAATCAAGAAATTGAAGGCAATGATGTCGAAGGATTTCTGTGCATGAAGTTTCCATGGCCATCAATGATTCGCACCATTTGGGGAGATCATGAGCGATGTCGCTCAGTATATTTCAACAGATTTAAAGGTCGATACTTCTCTGGCGATGGCTGCCGAAGAGATGAAAACGGTATGTATCGCATCATTGGTAGAGTGGATGATGTCATCATTGTATCAGGTCATAACTTGGGTACAGCAGAAGTTGAGAATGGAATTAATGCCCATGCCCGTGTCATCGAAAGTGCAGTGGTCGGATACGCGCACCCGGTAAAAGGAAACGCTATCCATGCATTTGTCATTTGTGATGGAGAAGTCGAGGACCCTCTGGCCATGAAAGTGAGTCAGGTTGTTGGACCAATCGCCAAGCCAGAACGGGTGCAGATTGTACCCGGTTTACCAAAAACACGAAGCGGTAAAATCATGAGGCGAATTTTAAGAAAAGTAGCTTCTGGTGATACTTCTGAACTTGGAGACACATCTACATTGCTCAATCCAGAAATAGTGTCACAAGTTATAGAGGGGTCTAAAGAGCTCGTTCAATGAATTTTACTGAAAGTTGACATTCCTGGTTTCTACACAAAATTGCCCTATTAATCTTGTAAAACTAGGAGTATAGGGGTAACTTTGATAGAGTCACAGTAGTGGAGGCTACAGGTGACGGTTAACCCCATTCGTATGCAGAGACTGAGACTTTTTTCCTTTCCAATTGCACTTTTTATCGGACTACTATTTCTGAGCCCAGCAGAGTCTGCTGCTCAAGTATCAGTGGCCCACGAATGGATGGAAGCCAGCCTGCAAGCTGTGCAACGATCACTTCCCCGACCGACTGTCATTGCGCGCAATCAATATCACACCTCCATAGGCATGTATGATGCTTGGGCTGTATATGATGATGATGCCACCACTTATTTTCTAGGAAAAGAGTTGGGAACTTTCGATTCTCAGTTTGATGGAGTTCCTGTTCCTTCTGATATCGAAGCGGCACGAAAAGAAGCGATGAGTTTTGCGGCATTCAGAATCTTGATGCACCGATATGGATCACCGCCAGGACAGCTCTTAAATATTCCAATGTTTGAACAGTTGATGTCAGACTTAGGATATGACATAAACAATACGGGCACTGACTACGCTTCGGGAGACCCAGCCCAGCTTGGTAATTATATCGCAGCGCAGCTCATACAAGCCACCCTAACGCACAACGGTTTTTTAGGTGATGGTGCCAACGAAATAGGAAACTATTCAAATCAATATTACACGCCAGTGCAAGATGACGTGTATATGAACTTCAGTGGTAACAGCACCTTGACTGACTTTAATCGCTGGCAAGAACTAAACATTCCGTTTCTCACGCCTCAACAATGTAACGTGCCTAACATTGGAATATCTGGTGCTTTCTTAAGTCCAGAATGGGGCAATGTGATTGGATTTGCGCTCGATGACTCTGTGAAAACAACGATAGAAGATGACCGAGGTTTTTGGAATATCTATCACGATCCAGGACCGCCACCACTGCTCAGTCAAAATGGCCAGCCCAGCGCGACTTCTGAAGACTATAAGTGGGGATTTGAACTTGTCTCAATTTGGTCTTCACATTTATCTATTGATGATGGTGTGATGTGGGATGTGTCACCCGCTAGCATTGGCAACATGGACATCAATACTTTTCCAGTGGACTATGCCGATTACGACCAGTTCTACGACTTGTATGATGGCGGAGACGCGAGTCAAGGCTATGCTCAAAACCCTGTAACAGGAATGCCTTACACGCCTCAGATGGTAGCCCGTGGAGATTACGCCCGCGTATTGGCCGAGTTTTGGGCAGATGGGCCTGACAGCGAAACGCCACCCGGCCACTGGGTAAGTATTTACAATGAAGTGAGCCAGCACCCGCTCTTTACGTGGAAATGGGAAGGAATTGGTGATGAACTAGACCACTTAGAATATGATGCAAAAGCGTATTTGACACTAACGGGCGCTCTTCATGATGCAGCCGTTAGCGCTTGGGGCGTCAAAGGATATTACGACTATATACGTCCTGTATCAGCCATCAGAGGATTGAGCGACCTTAAAGGACAATGCTCCGACCCGGGACTCCCTAACTACGATGAAAACGGGATGAATCTGCATCCAGGTTTTATAGAGACTATCGGAGTGAACGACCCATTGGCCATAGAGGATCCAAGTTTAGTGGGAGACCTTAAAGCAAAAGTGTGGCTTGGCCCAAATGAAGCTTTGCCATGCTCGCTCCTCGGTCCAGGTGAACCGTTAGTCTACCCTACTGATGTGTCTGGTGTCGGATGGAAACACTTGGATGAGTGGTGGTCGTATCAGAGACCAACGTTTATCACACCTCCATTTGCTGGTTACGTTTCTGGCCATTCTACTTTTTCTAGAGCCGCTGCTGAAGTCATGACAGATATGACAGGAGATGAGTTCTTTCCGGGCGGCATGTCAGGTTTCGTCTGCCCAGCGGACAGCTTCTTGGTTTTTGAGCAAGGGCCCTCTCAAGACATTATCCTGCAGTGGGCCACCTATCGCGATGCTTCTGACCAGTGCAGTCTTTCACGTATTTGGGGAGGAATTCATCCGCCCGCAGATGATCTTCCTGGACGTAGAATAGGTTTTAAAGTCGGTAAACACGCCTTTGCCAAAGCCCAAAAACTCTATGATACGCGGGCACCAGAAATCAGCCTCATGACTGTGTCTCATGACGTGATTACAGATGCCAACATCGGTGAACAGTTTATCGTCTCCATTGAATTTGATGAATTCATGGATACGGACCATGCGCCAGAGCTCGTGTTTACAGACAGCAGTCCTCTTGGCAATACATTCAGTCTAGTTTCGGCAACTTGGATTAGTGATACGAATATCGAATATGTATACACCATAGTAGATGGCAACATAGACTTGGGGCAATTAGAATTGACAAGTGAGCTTGCAACTGACAGAGCAGGCAATATGCAGGTTCCTTCGGCAGCGTCTGAACTTTTTGTCGATACAGAAAACCCACAAGTGACTATGCTCGAAGTCAACGACCTTGGGTCTCCAACGAGTCAAGTAGAAATGGTCTTCACTTTTTCTGAAACCATGGACCCTGCAGACACACCTGAAGTTCAGTTTCCAACTGAAGATGCCTTAGACCTGCTGACTTTTGTGAGTGGCACTTGGACTGATGAGCTGACATATACGCTGACTTACGACCTTCTATCTGGTGAGCAAGAGTTATTTGACATCGATGTTTCCTTAGACTCCGGAACTGACCAGCCTGGCAATGCAATGACCGCATTCATCTCAACAGATGCCTTTAACATTGATACCAAGAAGCCTTCAATAGTGAGCATCACACCTTCACAGGCTGTGGTCAATGAGTCGTCAGTTGGCACTGGCACATTTGATATAATCATCGTCTTTGACGAGGTGATGGATGACAGCACCTATCCCGACATAGTGTTTCCAGGAGAGGACCCTTCCTTGACTGCGCTTACGTATTCTCCACTTAATTCTTTTTGGGCTGACTTTGACACGTACGTAACCACCTATGATGTGGCCGACTTAAATGAGCACTTTTTTAACCTAAGCGTCTCTTGTCAGACAGGTGCAGACCTCAAAGGAAATCTCGTCACGCCTTTTGAGGCGACCGACCTCTTCATCATAGACACACAGGCTCCCTCACTCTTAGATTTAAGCAGCAATGAACTCATTGTTAACGACAACTTAATTGGCTCAAATACATTCGACATCACTCTTGAGTTTGACGAAGCTATGGATGAGTCAATAATGCCGACAATTAGCTTCCCAAGTGAAAACCCACTCGCTCAAAGCATGAGCCCGGGTAACGCAGCATGGAATGCCGACAACAGCTATACCCAATCATATAATGTCACAGATGTTAATGAATTGCTGACCGACATTGACCTCAACCTCATGAACGTGCGCGACCAACATGGTAACCCCATGCTCCAGGTTTCGTTTCCAGATTATTTCAAAATTGACATGGAAAACCCTGTCGTCATGTCAGCCACATCAGACATTGAGCAAGTAGGCGTGGAAAACGACAAAGTGACATTTCTCATTGACTATAGCGAGGACATGGATGCTAACGCCATACCGCAAATCCACTTTTTGGAAAACCCAGAATTATACGCCATCTTAACACCTGACCTCACTGGTTCTGATTGGCTCTCGCCATCGCAGTATCAAATGGTGATGGATGTAAATGGTGGTGCCGCGTTTATTGATGACGTGCCTGTAGAAATATACATTGCCGAAGACGCATCGTTTAACCAGCAGGTGCCATATTTGAGCACGGACCTTTTTTCAATTGAACGTGCAACTGAATTTAGCGCGGTTATATATGATGACCTCAGTCTGTTCAATTTGTATCCAAATCCGGTGAGCGCTGGTGACGAGCTAACCGTCATTCTCGGGGCAGATAAAAAAGTAACCGTCAGTATTGACCTCATGGACCTCTCGGGTCGCTCCATTGTAGCGTTTGAAGATAACTTTGAGCAAAATGACCGCTTGATTATCCCTACTCAAAATTTGGGCTCAGGAATTTATCTGCTGCGTGTGGATGACGGTGCAGATTCGCGCACAATAAGGTTTGAGGTTATTGAGAATTAAAGCTCGTTTAAAAGTCTCGCTTTGCGTGCAAAAAAACTAGGTAACCTTGGCGCACTTCTTGCGTAAAATGGATTGTACGATGAGCAGACCATGCTGACCGTCAAACCATTAAGTTGAATAACAAAGCAAACAAAATGAACACACACATCTCGCTTTCGCGTGCTGTATTTATTGCACTAATAAGTCTTTTCATACACCAGTCTAGTTCTGCTCAAAGCCACTCTGTAGCACATAAATGGAACGAAGTAAACCTTGAGGCAATCCGAAATGACTTCGCACGACCTACGGTCCATGCTCGAAATCTATTTCACGCTTCAGTGCTTATGTATGACTGCTTTGCGGCCTTTGACGAAGACTTAACTCCTTTCTTTTTGGGTGACAGTCTCGGCAACTACTATTGTCAATACAACGGCATGAATGACCCAGTCAATGTAGAGGCTGCTCAAAGAGAAGCCATGAGCTTTGCCATGTACAGGCTGTTGACTCATCGCTATGACGGCACTCCTGGATTTAACTCAACAACCGAACCCTTGCTTGACTCTTTGATGCTTGCGCTTGGCTACAACAAGAATTTCACCATCACAGACTATTCTATAAATTCCCCTGCTGCACTCGGAAATTACATTGCCGAGCAGATGATTAATGCCACACTTATATTTGGCGGAGTGGGTGACGGTGCCAATGAGTTTAACAATTATGCCAACCAGATATACAGCCCTGTCAATGATGACATTTTTATGGGTGACTATGGCAACCCGACAATCACTAACTATAATAGATGGCAGCCCATCAGTGTTACCCTTTTTTATGACCAGGCCTGTAATCCGTTTCCATTCACTCCACCTTTCTTAAGTCCAGAGTGGGGTAATGTTATACCCTTTGCGCTCGAAGACTCGGTCATGACCGTTAAAAGTAGAGATGGTATTGACTGGAATGTGTACCATGATCCACTTGACCCGCCATACTGGAATGATGCCGACACGGCCAATGCAGAATATTACAAAGAAGGATTTAAGACCGTAGCCACATGGTCTTCACACCTTGATGCTACTGACGGTGTTATGATGGACATCAGTCCCGCATCCATTGGCAACCTTAATGTTGACGACTATCCAACTCAATGGGAAGACTACTCTGATTTTTATGACATCCTTCAAGGTGGTGACCCGAGCACGGGAAGAGATATAAACCCGGTAACAGGAATGCCTTACAATCCTCAAATGGTGCCAAGAGGTGATTATGCCCGCGTACTAGCCGAATTTTGGGCTGACGGCCCGAGCAGCGAAACCCCTCCGGGTCACTGGTTTTCTATTTACAATCAAGTTAGTGACCACCCGCTTTATGTCAAAAGTTGGGAAGGCAACGGCGCGGTGCTCAGCGATCTCGAATATGATGTAAGCGCATATTTCACTTTAGGAGGAGCGCTGCATGATGCTGCCGTAACAGCCTGGAGTGTAAAAGGATACTACGACTACTTGCGACCAGTATCAGCTATTAGAGGTATGTGCGACCTCGGTCAAAGCACTGACCCAACTCTTCCCAGTTATCACCTCGGTGGAATGCCACTTGAACCTGGATACATAGAAGTTGTGCAGGCTGGAGACCCATTAGAAGGAGATTCTGGAGAGCACATAGGAAAAATAAAACTCATGACTTGGTTAGGCCCAATAGTTGATGAGACGGCCGACCCTTGTTTAGAAGGAGATGTATATGTGCCCACAGTGGCCGGTGTAGGCTGGAAACTAGCAGAAGACTGGTGGCCATTTCAGCGACCTTCGTTTGTTTCACCAAATTTTGCAGGATACGTGTCCGGTCACTCGACTTTTTCTCGTGCAGCAGCTGAGGTGCTCACTTTCATGACTGGTGACGAGTATTTCCCCGGTGGAATGGGTGAGTTTCATTGTCCACAAAATGATTTTTTAGTTTTTGAAGAAGGCCCAAGTGTCGATGTCACTCTTCAGTGGGCTACATACAGAGATGCGTCAGATCAGACAAGTCTTTCACGAATTTGGGGAGGAATACATCCTCCGGCAGATGACATACCTGGTAGACTGATGGGTATAAAAATTGGAAATGCAGCCTTTGCAAAAGCGCAAAAATACTTTGACAGCAAGGCTCCAGAAATAGTGGACATCATCACTAGTGATGCCATCATTTCTGACATTGACGATGGATCATCACTTAGCATAACATTGAAGTATGACGAGTGCATGGACCAAAGCAGCACGCCAAACATTACATTTATTGGTGATGACCCAACAACTGCCGCCTTGACTTTGACCAGCTCCGATTGGACAGGTGACTCCACCTATGTCATGACCTATAGCATAGCTGATACAGATGAGTCTTTTGGCAATGTCTCTGCCATGATCAATGGCACAAAAGATAGAGTAGGTAATGAGCAACTTACAGTGACCTCACCCCTCTTCGTTCTTGACACTGAAAACCCAGAAATTTCAGTAACCAACATCACTGTCAGTGGCATGCCTACGGATCAGTACAATTTTGAAATCACCTTTTCAGAATCAATGAACAGTGCCATGACACCTATGATTAGTTTCCCAGTGGAAGACCCGTTGGCAAACAGTCTTACTCTGTCAACTACAGAAAGCTACTGGAGCAACGACTCTACCTACATAGCAGTGTATGACCTTACAGATGCTGAAGAAGAGATTGATGACATAGACATTAGTATCTCAGGCATGACAGATGTAGTAGGCAACCAGCAACTCATGTTTACAAACGCTGATGCTTTTAGTATTGATACGAAAGACCCAAGTGTGGCCAGTATTGTTCCAAATCAAAATGTACTGACTGATGCTCAAGTAGGAGCAGGAATGTTAAGTGTAGCCATCACTTTTGATGAAGAAATGGACCAATCATTTGTCCCAACTCTCGCCTTCCCGATTGACGACCCGTTGACGTCAAGTTTGACAGCAGACATGACGGCAAGCGGCTGGATGAATGAAACGGTATACATTGCCATTTACGACCTCGCAGATGCCAATGAAGAGATGACACAAATTGATGTTGTCATGGGCGCTGCAAAAGACTTAATCGGAAACGACCTGTCCTTGAGCACTTCTGAAGATGTGTTCTTGATTGATACAGAAAACCCAACGCTGCTTTCAGTTAGTCCTTCAAGTGAAGTGATTTCTGATAACGAAACAGGTTCGGCAACTTTCACCCTTACTTATGTCTTTGATGAAGACATGGATGAGAGCATGACACCGACAATTTCTTATCCTGCAGAAAATCCGCTTCTAAATACATTGACGGCAAGCTCATCTTCATGGACAAGTCCAACAACTTTTGTTCAAGTCTATGATGTCGCTGACATGGAAGAAGTGCTTCCGCTTATTGACACTGAAATAGGCGCGGTGGCCGACCACAGAGGTAACATGGGACAGACTGTGCTGAGCACAGACCAATTCAGCATTGAAATGTCAAATCCCGAGCTCCTTATTCTGAGCGCCAACACCTATGACGTAGACAATGCCTTCCACGGGGCTGGAGGATTCTCCATCTTGGTCTTGTATGATGAGGCCATGGATACGGATAGTGATCCAGTCATCACATTCCCAGTTGAGGACCCTTTGCAGAATGCATTGACTTTTAACCCAAGTTTGTCTAGTTGGGCATCTAACAGTGTGTTTGACGCGCGATATGATGTGGCTGACATTATCGAGTCACTCGAAGACATTGATGTGACTGTAGACATGGCAGAAGACATTAGCGGAAACTTACAAGTGCCGATAAATGAAACAGACTTTTTTAATATCAACTTAGATTCTGCGCTGAGTGTAGTTGATATAGGAGGACTGCCAATCGCTGATATTTTCCCAAATCCGGCTGCTGTTGGAAATGACATCACCGTCAGTTTCTCAAGACCGATTGAGCAACTCAACTTGATGATGATTGACTTGAGTGGCAAGATTGTGCTTCGGGAAACGCACCCGCGTATTGACGAGCGCCTGACCATTCAGACTGAAGGATTTGCTGAAGGAATGTACTTCTTGTACATGGACTCTCCAGTGGGTAGAACAATATTCAGAATGAGTCTGACTAGATGATTCAAATCAAATAGATATTTTTAAAGCCCTGAACCTTTGGTCAGGGCTTTTTTCATGTCTTCAGAACAATACATAAGACGCCTCATCGCACAAGGTGAGCATCAACAACTGGACTTTAAGTTTGAGGTAGAAGATGCGCGAAAAATTGCGAAGAGCATGGTCGCATTTGCCAATACGGATGGAGGCAGACTGCTCATCGGTGTCAAAGACAATGGCAAAATAGTGGGTATTGATTCTGAAGAAGAAATGTACGTCATAGAAGGAGCAGCCGAGTTATACTCTGAGCCTCCAGTCGCATTAGAGGCGACTCTTCACAAAGTGGAAAACAAAAGTGTACTTGAAATTCATGTCCCAGTCTCAGAGACAAAGCACAAGGCCAAAGTTTTAAATGGAAGGTCGGTGGCCTTTATTAGAAAGGACGACATGAATCTGCAAGCGACTCGCGTGCACACGCGCATTTGGGACCTGCATACGGAGATGAAAGGCCGAAAATTTGACTACGGAAAAAACGAGGAAAAGCTCTTTCACTATCTCAAAGAGCATGGCGGCATTACGCTGAGTAAGTATTGCAGAATCACACGTATGCACTACAGGAAAGCCACAGACAAGCTGGCTAGAATGGTGATTTGGGAAGTGATAGACATGGATTTTTCAGAAAAAGGCTGTTTCTTCCGCCTTGGAGAATACAGCGAAGAGCTCTTAGAAAACAAGGAATCAGAAAACCTATCAAAAGACTGAAAGCGATGATACAAGATGACGATGGAATGGCCGAAGCCATAGAAAACGGAATGAAAGAAGGCGAGGCCGCAGTGGCTGATTTTTCGTTGGAAAGCGGAGCCGATTTGGCTAATCGCTTAGGTGAATTTGCCATCGATTACGGCCCAAAAGTGTTGATGGCCATTGGCTTGCTGGTTATAGGTCTCTGGCTAGTAAAGCGCGTGATGAGGTTGATTGACATGGCCATGGAGAAGAGTAAGATTGATAAAGACCTGAGGCCTTTTTTGACATCTCTACTTGGGGCTTTGTTAAAAATCATTTTGACGTTGGTCATTGCAGGCACGCTTGGCTTTGACACTGCGAGTTTTGCAGCCATTATTGGGGCGGCAGTCTTTGCCTTGGGATTTGCCCTGCAAGGGAGCTTGAGCAACTTTGCCGCAGGAGTGATGATTCTCATCTTCAAGCCATACAAAGTAGGAGACCTCATCGATATTGAAGATGAGATAGGCTTCGTCAGAGAGATTCAGATATTTAATACCATTCTGCAAACGGAAGATCACTTTATGATTATCATCCCAAACGCGAAAGCCATCGATGATAAGATTAAAAACTACACCACACTGGGCTACAGGAGAGTGGACCTCAACGTTTCTATGCCTTATGAAGAGTCTTTCCCCAAAGTCAAAGCGCTTATTGAAGAAGCGCTGAGAAACACGCCAAATGTGAGAACCGAGCCGGCTCCTTTTGTTGGTATAGAGGTCAATGATTCTCACAGCATTACGCTGGCTGTGCGACCTTATGCAGACACTGACCACTACTGGGATGTCTACTTCAAGGGCTACGAAAATGTCAAAAATGCCCTTCACACGGCTGGAATTAAAGTAGCCTACTCTGAAGGCGTAGAACTGGGCAACGTAGGACCTTGAATAACTGATAGTTAAGTGCCAATTCTGGGATTTCAACTATTTGAAATTTGTGCCTGTAAATAGGCCATTCTGAGCACCTTTATATCTATCTTCGACTCCCTGTGCCCAGAGCTAGGCATGGTAAATAGCTATGATTTAAAGACAAGGAGAAAATGAAGAAACTTTTACTTCTACTAGCCATCGGAATTAGTCTAGTAAGTGTGGATGCCCAGACCATATACACCATAGGGGATGAAAACCTAACCAACGGTACAAATCAACGTCCGGGACCTTACACAACAAATTGGAGATCCTCGAGACATCAATTTACAATTCGCGCGGCCGAACTTCAAGCGCTCGGTATGACGGAAGGAAACATTGAGTCGGTGGCCTTTGACGTAGTTGATACAGGTGGTGAGACCATGGAAGACTACACAGTCTCAATCGGGTCATATGACGGTGTCTTTCAAGGCGCTTTTATCACTGGCCTAAGCCCAGAATGGGGGCCTCTTGATTACGACCCAACTATTGGCTGGAACACACATGATTTTACCACTCCATTTCTTTGGGATGGAGTCTCAGACCTCATCATAGAGACGTGCTTTTCTGACATTGACGCTGGAGGCGGTGGCGGAGGTGGCGGTGGCACCGACAATCACGAAACGCGCATGAGTGAGACCGGAGACATCTTGTCTTCGTACAGTGACCACAACAATAACGACAGTGCCTGTGACGATGAGGTGATGGAAAACCTTGCGACCGAAAGACCAAACATGCAACTCGTTTGGACTTCACTTGAAGTACCTCCAGTGGCTGTAATTGAAGACATCAGCATCAGTGACTGTTCTGGTCTACTAACGGTTCAAGAAGCCTCGTTTTATCAAGTGGACACGTGGCTGTGGTACTTTGGTGATGGAGCGACAAGCAATGAGCAAACACCAACTCACATATACTCCACGGAAGGAATGTATGACATCAGCCTTGTTGTTACCAACACATGGGGTACAGATAGTATCACTGTAGCCAGTGCCGTCAATGTAGTTCTGCCAGGAACAATACCCGCAACAGCTAGCTGCTACCCAAGCACGCAAGACATGAGCGCGGGCTTTGGCCCCGTAGAGTTGTCTCTTGCTGGAGTAGTAAATGCTACTGAAAATGGGTCAATAGGTTTTGACGACCAGACCTGCACCCTTATTAATCTTACTGAAGGAGAGAACTATGACTTATCTGTCACCTGTGATGGTCAAGCAGATAATCATGTGGCAGCCTGGATCGACTATAACGCTGATGGAATATTTACAGCAGATGAGCTAATCATGAGTGAAGTGACAAGCGGCACAGCGACAACTTCTTTTACAGTCTCCACTTCAGCAATTATGGACTCTACTTTGAGAATGAGAGTGATGTCCGACTTTTACCTATTAGGTCAGCCAGAGTCATGTACTGACCTACAAGGCGGTCAAGCGGAAGACTATAGTGTAATTATTACTGCTAACACATCTCCGCCTGCAGCCCTTTTTGATTCGGACCTCACGTATACTTGCGATGGTACCGTGCAGTTTACAGACTTATCTGAGAATGTGCCTGACGGCTGGTTTTGGGAGTTTGGTGATAGTCAAGTTTCTACCCAAGCTGATCCGACACACACCTACACTGAAAGCGGAGTGTACTCGGTAACCCTCACAGTGCAGAATGCCTTTGGCGCAGATACAGTAACAATTAGTGATTTTATCACTGTAGACTTGTCTGCTCAATTAGTAGCTGCGGCTTGCGAACCTAGCACCGGAGGATACTGTTGTGGTTACGGTATCCACTCTTTTGACTTCATGACGATTTCAAATCCTACTGCAGATGGAGCAGATGGCTATCAAGATTATTCTTGCGAGTTTGAAGCAGAAGTCACCGAGGGCATTGCTAACATGGTGACCATAGACACTGGCACAGAAAACCCTCAGGATGTGGTGATTTTTGTTGACTTCAATAATGACGGTGCGTTTACAGCCGCAGAAGAAGTCTTTTTCTCTGGTAACACGACCACGCATAGTGGCGACATTACCATACCAGTTGGCACTGCGGTGCTCGAAGAGCGATTGAGAATGAGGGTGATTGGAGACTTTGTAGGTAACGGAAATAACGGATGTAACGCTCCTCAGTTTGGTCAGATAGAAGACTATGCGCTTGTTGTCTACCCAGACACTATGCCTCCAGCAGCAGACTTTTCAGCCAGCCCACTCTTCTCATGTGATGGTGAAATCCAGTTTAACAACCTGAGCTCAGGTGCCACTGGTGGATATACATGGCACTTTGGTGACACTAGTACGAGTACAGAAGAAAGCCCTGCACACACGTACACCTCTGAAGGAGTTTTCACAGTATCACTAGTCGCTTCAAATGACTTTGGGTCTGACAGTATTGCCTTCACTGATTACATCACGGTAGACTTTAATGCCATTTGCGATACGCTCAGCATTCCAGAAGATGGCTTTGCTTTTTCAGGTATTCAGTGTAACGGTATCTTAACTGATGACGGTGGTCCTGATGCTGATTACAGTAATAATAGTACCGGAGCATTTACCATTGAGGTTGACCTTGATGAAGTGGTGGTGCTTAACTTCTTAGAGTTCCAGTTTCAAAATAATGATGACCTCATCATCTATGATGGCCCTGACGTATTTAGTCCAGTAATTGGAGTGTTTAACGGAGGAGACTTGCCAAATGGTGGGACTATAATTAGCACTGGAAGCGCGGTCACGCTTCAACAAAACACCAATCCTTTTGGTAACCAATCTGGCTTTGTGCTGGAGTGGGAATGTGAACCACTGGGTATTGATGAAAACGGATTGAATAACGGTTTATCTATTTATCCTAACCCAGCTGATGAGCAACTCTTTATCAGACTGAGTGCCGCTGACCTGCAGCTCAAAGAGATAGTCATTAGTGACATGACAGGGCGTATAGTGCATCATGATGCAAGTCCAAATTATCTGGGCGCTGTGTTCAACTTAGACCTCAGCGCACTAGATGCGGGAACATATTTTATTGAAGCTCGAACAAATAAAGGACGGTCTGCTTCTCAAATAGTGATCAGCAAATAAATTGCTCATCTTGAAGTATCGAGAACAACAGAATTAAAATGAAGAAATTACTACTTACCTGTTTCATTGCTCTAACGGCCATGTTTATGAGCGTTGATATGCAGGCCACTCACCTAATTGGAGGTAACCTAAGTTACGAATACATAGGTCAAAATGATGACGGCACCTACCGGTACAGAATATACTCAACGACCTACACCAATTGTGATGACAACACCTCAAACGTGCCAGAACCGGAGCCAAGTATTCCAGTAGGCATCTACATCAACGATCCAGCAGATCCAGATGGAGATAAGGTTCTATTTCAGGCATTTAACCTTCCACTGGTCTCTGCAGACACCATCTCGGTGCAGCTGTTCTTCGGTAAACGGCAAAAGCGCCATTGCGCTATCGAGGACGC
>CAYSDH010000024.1:0-42523 GCA_964429805.1 uncultured Flavobacteriales bacterium | reverse complement strand
GGTTTACCCTCATTTTGGTGCTTACCATAGTTAATGATGTTTGACTGAGGTACATTTTAGGCAAGTCATATATATGGCTCAACTAAATTGAGACTTACTTTTTTGCCATCATCATATTATGCGGAGGGGGCTATGCGCTTCTTCATAACGCCCATGTTCGAGTCGACTTGTTCTACTCTAAGTTTTCGGAGAAAGGCAAGGCGCGAGTAGATTTAATTGGTGGTTTACTCTTCCTTCTTCCCTGGACATTGGTCGCCATAAAAGTTTGTCACCGATACGCCTCTGCATCGTTTAAAATTGCGGAGCGTTCTGCTCAACCAGGTGGATTGCCGGGCTTGTATGTGTTGAAGTCTATTTTGGTTATCGGCTTCTTTCTTCTCTTTCTGCAAGGGCTTTCGTCCATACTGAAGAGTATCCAAATTTTAAGAAAGTGATAACAGGTGTGCTTGCGCTGATATTATTCCTCTTGCTCTTTCTGCTCATCCTGAAAGGCTATCCTGTTGCGCTCACATTAGGAGGAGTCTCTGTGCTGTTTGCGCTAATTATTGCCATGGTTGATCCGAGCATATTGAGTTTCAATGACCTCAATCTCTTGGCCTATCGCTTCATGGGTACCATTAATAATTTCGTGTTGATGGCCGTGCCGCTGTTCATCTTTATGGGTATCATGTTAGAGAAGTCTGGATTAGCCGAAAGCCTGCTAGAGACGATGGCTATTCTGCTCGGCCGCTTTAAAGGGGGCTTGGCTATCTCGGTAGTAATTGTTGGTGCATTGCTGGCCGCATCGACTGGTATTGTTGGGGCCACGGTGGTGACCATGGGGTTGATTGCATTGCCCACCATGCTAAAAAGAGGATACAAACCAGAACTGGCCACCGGTACCATCGCGTCATCAGGCACCTTAGGTCAGATCATTCCTCCATCCATCGTGCTGGTGCTTTTAGCCGACACTATTTCCAGTAGTTCCAGCAAGTCGATGGTCGATGTTGGCAGTATGTTTCAGGCGGCAATATTGCCTGGAGTGCTCTTGGTCTTCGCCTACATTATATACATCATCATTGTCTCTAGGTTTCGCCCTGAATGGGCTCCAGCTATGCCCGAAAAAGAGGTGAGGGAATTTAAAGAGGCTGGGTTTGGTCTTAATATCGTCAAGGCATTTTTACTTCCTGTGATGTTAATCGTAGCAGTGTTGGGTTCCATCTTTATGGGCGTTGCGTCTCCGACTGAGGCTGCTGGAGTGGGTGCCATGGGTGCCATCATTCTGACCATGATTCAAAAGAAATTTTCGCTTGATGTGTTGAGGCAAGTGATGAGAGAAACCATGAAACTGACCTCCATGGTCTTTCTCATAATTCTCGGAGCAACAACATTCACGTTGATATTCCGATACCTCGGAGGAGATGATTTTCTAGTTGAGCTCATCACGGGTATGAATCTCACGCCAATGGCTTTTTTGGCTATTGTTATGCTCGTCATTTTCATTGCTGGATTCTTTATTGATTTCATTGAGATCATTTACATTTTTGTGCCAGTGGTGACACCCACTTTTGATGTGATGGAGATTGACATGTTGTGGGTAGGTGTCTTGATGGCTATGAATCTTCAAACATCTTTTCTTACGCCACCGTTTGGGTTTGCGCTCTTCTATTTAAAAGGAGTTGCTCCGCCACAAGTGAGTACACAAATGATATATCGCGGCATTGTTCCGTTTATCCTCATTCAGCTCCTTTTCTTGGCTCTTGTTTTCTTTTTTCCAGCACTCTTGACTCTGTTTTAATATGAACTCTTCACGCTCCCTTTATCTCCTGGTTTTTTCACTCTTGGTGTTGACCCTTATGTCTTGCGCAGGCTCAAACAATCAGGAGTCGCAAGAGGTGGATTATACAAAAGAGTACCACTGGAAAATGGTCACCACATGGCCACCGGGCTTTCCTGCTTTTGGTGAGTCCTGCGAGATGTTTAGCAGTCTGGTAGATACCATGTCAGGCGGGCGATTAAAGATTAAGGTCTACGGGGCAGGAGAGTTGGTGCCCGCCATGGAGACGTTTGGAGCGGTGTCTAGCGGGGTGGTAGAAATGGGTTCGGGCTGTGCGTACTACTGGTCAGGAAAAACCACCTCGGCCCAATTTTTTGCCACTGTTCCTTTTGGCATGAATGCGCAACAGATGCAGTCTTGGTTGGTTTCTGGAGGCGGCTATGAGCTTTGGCGTGAGGTGTATGAGCCATTTGATATAGTTCCCTTTATGGCAGGAAATAGCGGAGTACAGATGGGCGGGTGGTTTAACAAAGAGATCAACTCCATCGAAGACTTTAAAGGATTAAAAATGCGAATGCCTGGACTGGGTGCCCGAGTGTTAGAGCGCGCAGGTGCCGCTGCGGTGACAGTTGCTGGTGGTGAGATTTATACCAATCTAGAGCGTGGTGTCATTGATGCCACAGAGTGGGTAGGGCCCTATCACGATTATAAGATGGGCTTTCATAAAATCGCCAAATACTATTACACACCAGGTTGGCATGAGCCAGGTACAAATCTGGAATTTATAGTCAACAAAGCGGCCTTCGAATCGCTTCCTCCTGACTTGCGGCAGATTATCGAGTCGGCCAGCTATCAAGTCAACACGTGGGTGCTTGCTGAGTTTGAATCAAAAAACAGTCAGTTTCTTGAAAAACTATATCAAGAAGGAGTAGAGGTGAGGTCTTTTCCAGATGAGGTGATGAGTGCCCTAAGAGTAATGTCTGATGAGGTGATACAAGAAATGATTGAGGGCGACCCATTGGCAGAGAAAGTCTTTGATAGTTACTCTTCATATCGCAGTCAGGCAAGCGGGTGGTCAGAGCATACAGAAAAAGCTTTTTTCGAAAAAATTCAGAAATAGGGGAAAAGTTCTCTGTCAGTTTCGGTCTCTAAAAAGACACGATTTTTAAATTTAGTCCAACAATAAATACGAAGAGATATGGGATACTATAAATGGAAGAAATCAGAAAGCGGAAAGTTTCACTTTAACCTTCACGCAGGTAACAATCAAGTAGTACTGAGCAGTCAGATGTATGAAGATTTGGGTGGCTGCAAGAACGGAATCAGCTCGTGCCAAACTAACGGAAAGGCAGATTCTAGTTTTGAAAAGAATGTAGCAAAAGATGGTTCATTCTATTTCAACCTGAAGGCGGGTAATGGACAAATCATTGGAAAGAGTGAGATGTACACCACAGAAGCTGCGCGTGATAACGGCATTGCGTCAGTGATGAACAACTGTGGAGACGATGACGTGAGAGAGGACTCTTAAGCGAAGAGAAATCATAAAATTGAAAAAGGCCTGCTGAATTTTCCAGTAGGCCTTTTTCAATGTGTCCTGTTTCAATAGTACTGATTCAGCAAAATAAAGGCTGATCAGTTGCTTCTCTTTCCAGTGAATTAATTGGAGTTGCTTCAAACTCCTTGAGCGACAAAATATCTTCGTTGTCCAACGAAGTAAGTTCGAAGTCTCGCTCACTAAAAAGCCATTCACTCATACGGCTGAGCGAAAGGGTTTGTAATACTCGTTTAGCGACTGAGTATGGATGTCGGTCATTCTGTAGTTTATTCATAGCAGTTCAATTTCAAATCGTGTCTGTGTCGAGGCAGTGATTTATCCATAGTTGACCTTCCTGTTGGTCGTATATGAAGTAATAGAAATTAAATAGAAAGTTTATGTCCTCTTGTATATATAGACTGGATGACTGTCTATCAAGTCACATTTTTATCAGAAATAATCACATTCTGTTGCGCTCTTCTTCAGTAGCAGTCTTTCTTTCTCTGCGAGATTTGAGCTCTTGATTCCCAAAATTGTAACTCAAGTTGAGTCTGACAAGTCGGCTTTCCCAAGAGCCATCTCCGTCAATGGGAATGCCATTAAACTCTCCACGAGCTTGCCATGGTGCCGTGAAAAACACATCACTCAACCCAAGGCTAGTGCTGAGTTTTTGATCAAAGAATTTTTTACTGAGTGCTAAGTCCAGAGACCCCTGACCTTTGGTGACAAATGTGCCTCCCCATATACCTCCAGTATTGGCCCACCCAGACACCTCAAATCTCCAATCGTTGGGCAGTTTAAAACTATTCTGCCCATAAAAATTGAGCGCTGTAATGCCGAGTGCATTAAACTTTGGGTCTTCAGATCTGTACTCGGTTCTGTTGGCTGAAATATTCGCATACACACTCCACCACTCATTGACATCAAAGGGCAAGCTAACCGACAAGGAAAACACGTGCTCATCAGCCACATTTCGGGCTTGGATGATACTCGGTATGAAGTCTCCAAACGTGCCAGAGTTATTTACCGTATCGGTCACTTGAGCGTAAAAATCATCAACATGCGTGTAGCTCAATGAGGTCGTAAAGCGATACATGTAGGTGTGAGAAATTTTGAAATTATTAGAATAGTTAGGCCTCAAAAAAGGGTTTCCTTGACGGTATCCAAGCTCGTTTAGACGATATTGAAAAGGGTTTAACTCTTCATAATTCGGCCTGTTAATTCTGCGACTGTAATTCAGCGCCCAGCTATTATTCTGGTTCATACTGTATGTCACACCGCCACTTGGAAACAGATTTAAATAGGTGCGCTCCACTCTGTCGTCTGCCGTCTGCTGGACTGAAAATAACTCGCCAAGCGACTGCGTGTTTTCCGCTCTAAGTCCAACTTGATAGCCCCACTTGTCTTTCCTGATAATGTAATTTACATAGGCTGCCAGCACCTGTTCTGAGTAGTCAAAGTCATTAGTGTTTGCGGCAACAAACTGCAAAACATTTTAACTGTCTTCTTCAAAAAAACTGAATGAGTTATTGGTGTTCACCTGCGAGGCTTTGACACCGAGTCCAAGTCTACCCTTGCCTAAGTTTTGTTCATAGTCAATCTTAGAACTCAGAATGTTTATTTCCAGCGGAGTCTTCATTTGATAGATGACAGAGGAGAGTAGTTGTTGTCCTGAGTCGTCAAAGTAAAAGTTGGGTTGGTCAGAAATACGGTCACTGGTGTATCTGCCATAGTCTATATCAAAGTTTAAGCTGTGACCCAGCGTATCTTCATACCTGTAGTTGGCATTGAAAAACAAGTTTTGATTATCACTTTGATCTATGCTCTGGGCCTCCAGTAATGCATCAGTAGCATCATTGGCTAGTGCCTCAATAGTGGTGCGCGAGTTATTAGTTGCGCCTGCATCGTTAAAACTTCCATTCATTAAGATGCCCACCGTACTTTTCGGACTCAAGAAAAAATCAGCACCAGACTTAATGTGATGGGAGTTCTCTTCACTCACCGTGCGCGATCTTTCCTGATAACTCTGGTTTTCTATGCGCTGGTCAAAATTCATTTGATTGAGACTTTTGGCCAGCCTGTTACTGTACGTAAAAAACACATTTGCTTTTCTAGACCTATTGTTCAATGACAATGAATTGTTCCATTTCAAAAATTCCCAATAAGCCAATCCAGTGCTTACGCTTCCGTTAGTACCATAACGCTTGTCCTTCTTCAACTTAATGTTGATTATACCCGCATTTCCCTGCGCATCATACTTGGCAGATGGTTGAGTGATAATCTCTATAGACTCAATATCACTGGCCTGTATGCTTCTCAAGTATTGGGTTAAGTCTTCACCTGAGAGCACAGACGGCTTGCCATCTATCCAGACTTGTACACCGCTTTTTCCTTCCACGATGAGGTTGTTGTTATTGTCAATCACCAAGCCCGGTGACCTTCTCAGAAGCTCAAAGCCAGAAAGCCCAGCGGTGCCGCCCACATTTTTTACGTTAAATACAGTCTTGTCTGGCATCACCTCAATCAGTGCTTTTTCGGCCGTAATGGTCACCGCGTCTAGTGAGACCGAAGAGGTGCTCAGACTGATAGTTCCCACATTAATGTCTGCGCCAGCAATTTTTATTTCTTCTGAGTTATATCGACTGTACCCCACATAGCTAATTGACAGATAGTATGTGCCATCACTCAATCCACTGATGACAAAACCCCCGTTAATATCTGATGTGGTGGCCTTTACCATACTGCTATCGCTAGTCGTTGATAGCACGATTGACGCAAAGGGAATTCCTTCGTTTTCTGGCGACTGAATGTCTCCTTTGAGCTTGTGGTTCTGACTATACAGCGAAGAGCTACAGAACAAGACGATGATTAATAATAGTCGTGACATGGTGCAAATCTCTCAAGAATACTCGGCTGCTCGTGTTAAAGATTACAAAAGGTTGTACATCTTGATGAGTGGATTTGTTTTCGATTATGGTGTACTTTCTGCGGAACATTCTACCTTCAAGCCATGCTATATGAGAACCTAAATGTGAACCCTGAAGATCTGCCTGACGTTTTTGTTTCAGAGTTTAATAGCCATCCCAAGAGGTACTTCAAGCTCAGAATTATTAGCACCATTATTTTTCTTCTCATCCCTTGGGCCGGTATTATTTCTATATGGATTGCCGGAAATCACACATTCGCGTATGCCTGTGCGGGCTTGTGGTTGCTGATTTTTGCTTGGGCCATTTTTGCCGAGACCAAGTCCTTTCCCAAACGCGGATACTTGCTGAGAGAAAAAGATGTGAGCTACAAGAAAGGTTGGATATTTAGCAGCACGACCACCATTCCTTTTAACAGAATACAGCACAGCGAGTTGAGCCAAGGGCCTATCTCGCGTATGATGAAGCTATCTACCCTCAATATTTTTACCGCAGGCGGTTCGGCTTCAGATTTGTCCATCAGCGGATTAGACCCACAGGAGGCAGAAAGGCTACGCGAGTGGATTACAGAAAAAATTTCGAAGCATGTCTGACTCCGATTTCGAAGCGCCAAGACGGCAAGAGCCATTTGGCGTAATCATACTTTTTGGTCAAAACGTCAGAAAGCTGATTAACATCTTGGCCGCACTGGTTTTTGGTTCTTCAGTCACAGATCAGTTTTCCATCGGACTTGTGCCAGCTGTGGCGGTCAGTGCCACAATCATGGCCATATACACCATACTCCAATATCTCAGATTCCAGTTTCGCATAGAAGGAGATGAGCTCGTGCTTGACAGAGGCGTGCTCAAAAGAGAGCATCTGCGCATCCCTTTTGAACGAATACAAACTGTGCATGTCAGTCAAAATATCATTCAGCAGATTTTCCAACTCAGCGGATTAAAGATTGACACGGCCGGGTCGAGCAAACAGGAGCTAAAAATTTCTGCGCTCAAGTCAAAGGAAGCCCAAGAGCTCAAAGAAATATTGCAGAATAAAGGAACTGTGACTAGCTCTGAGCAAGAGGGTGCAACAACTATTTTAGAAACAAATGATACCGTAGATGAGCTCTTAGTCAAGCTCTCCATCATGCGATTGCTCTTGGTTGGCCTGACTCAAAATCATGTGAAAAATGGCCTCGTTGCAATCGCCTTTATTTATGGGTGGGGCAATCAGATTGGTGATCGCTTTTTTGGAGGCGTTGCAAAACAGATTGAGTCGCGCGCAGAAAGCCTAAGCGATATCGAGTCACTTATGCAGTCGAGCGTGCTGTTTGTGGTAACTCTTATCGCAATGTTTCTGATTGCCTCTGTGCTCGTCTCAATCATAAGAACTGTGCTGCGTCACTTTGATCTTGAAGCGGTTTTAAAAAATGACAACATCAAAGTGACGGCAGGTTTATTAAAGCGAAATGAATATTCTATTCCCTTAAAGAAGATTCAGATATTGAGCTGGCAGAGTAATTTTTTAAGAAGAATTCCGGGTTTTGAGTCAGTGCTAATCAAGCAAAGTAAAAGTGATGATAGCTCGCGTAAACTGAATGTGGAGATTCCTGCGTGCTACCCTCCGCAAACTGACAAACTGGAAGAGGCACTTTTTTCTTCATCCACAGACTTGCCAATGGTCTCACTAAAGCCTCATCCTTTTTATCTGAAGTTTTTAATTGCCAAGAATTTTTTGATAGGTCTTATTCCTATTGTCATCTTGGCCATTGCGCAGCAAAATTATTTGCTTGCAGGCCTTCTCATTCCCTACTTGTTGATTGTCATTTTGTGTAGCAAGAAGTACTATGACCGTGCGGAGTTGAGCAGCAATGGGCAGCTAATTCAGCGTAAAAAGGGCTGGCTCTTTACAGACAGGTCTTTGGTTAAAGCATACAAGGTGCAGTCGGTGAAGATGAGGCAGTCTATTTTTCAGAAGCGCAGAGGAACTGCCCATATCAATCTACACACCGCGGGCGGAACTATTGTGATGCGATTTATGCGCCAAAGCGATGTGCAGCAGCTGTATAATCATCTACTCTACAAAGTGGAAACGAGCAAGGAAAGTTGGATGTAATGATTCAAGATTGGTGCCAAACAAGTGGGCTTCCATTCTGCACCTCTATAAATAATCTGAGCAAAGAAATCTTACAACACGTTACTGCGGACAAACTGTGCCAAAGGCAGAGTTCAGGTCGAGAAAATCGTTGATGTCAACCGTCCCATTTCCATCAATGTCTTCAGGACAAGCACCACAGGCTATTCCAAACATAGAGTTGAAATTCAAGAAATCATTAACCGTGATGACTCCATTGCCATCTATATCGGCAGGGCACGTGTCGCAGTCTGAGCAGGAGTCCCAGCAGACGGTTTCTTTGGTGATTGGCGCTGAACCATGAGAGACAAGCACACCATAATTGTAAAACTGGTCGCAGGGTTTAAAGTCACACGGGCTGTTTGGTTCAGGAGCCGAAGTGTCCTCCCACAAATTTTTGACAAACAGATACTCGTGCCGTCCGGGTGGCAAGTTGACAGTGGTGGTCCAGACTCCATTGTCTTCAGTCATCAGGTGACAGTTGCCGCACCAGCTGTTAAAGCCTCCAGCAAGATAGAGCGCATCTGACGAGTTAAGATTTACCGCATTGGCATCGACAGAGACAGTCACTGGCACGCTGGGTGGAGTGGCACTAGGGGCGGATAGTTCCAGTTTTAATTTGCCATCGTCAAAGGTCACCGCAGTTGATTCGAAGCTGCTCAAATTGCCTTGAAAGCCTGTGAATTCTGAGACACTCCATCGGGTGGAATCAAAGGAGTCGAAATGGTCTTCCCATAGAAAAGTGAAATTATTTCCTGTCCCGCTCGTGCCGTTTCCGGGCGTGTAAGCATACGCTTTCACAAAGTCATATTCTGACATCACTGGCAGTACACTCGGGTCAAATACGCCCACCCAGCTTTCTGCACTGGCAACCCACAGATTCATATAAATCTCCATGGGGTGAAAAAGCTCGGTTACCCAAGGCCCGTCCTGTATATGGGTCAGCTGCCCATCAATAAACCACCTAACAATGTTAGGCTCCCACTCTATAGCATATTCATGTAAACTCTGATGCGGGTCAAAACCATATGACTCATCTTCAGTGACACTAGACGTGTTAGTCTGACCTGGCGGTGGCGGCATGTGAGTGGTAAACTGCACGGTCGTGTTATTACCCGTCATTTCGATATCAATCTCATTATTCTGCGCAGGCCATTCACCACATTCTAGGTCACCATGGTAGAGAAAAAAAGAGGAAACGACACCATTACCAGCAGCAGACTTCATGGCCACTTCAAAGCGACCATACTGATACGTCTCATTTGTCTGAATAGCGCCACCCACGTAGTATTGGGCTGAAAGGCATTGACAAAGCGTCAGCGTGCAGAGAATCAGCAGGCTATATGAGGGGTTGAATAGCAAGGTTTAAATTTAGCCACAATGTAGCAGTGATTCAAATGAGGGGTCTTCAATTGGTCTATCTGGCCCAATAGTTTATCTAAAAGATTGGTGTCAAGCACAGACTGACTATTCATTATCTTCGCCAAGCAAGGAATTCTACCATGGAACAACAAACACCGTACACCCCTAAGAATAAAGTCAGAATAGTCACTGCCGCCAGTCTCTTTGACGGGCATGATGCTGCCATCAATATCATGCGCAGAATCATACAAGGCACAGGTGCCGAAGTCATCCACCTGGGGCATGACAGGTCTGTGCAAGAAGTGGTCGACTGTGCCATACAAGAAGATGCTAATGCCATTGCCATGACCTCTTATCAAGGAGGGCACATGGAGTACTTTAAGTACATGTATGACCTGCTTAAAGAAAGAGGTCGAGGAGACATCAAGATTTTTGGCGGAGGTGGTGGTACCATACTTCCTTCTGAGATAGAGGAGCTTCAAGCCTACGGCATAGCCCGTATCTATCACCCTGATGATGGTCGAGCCATGGGGCTTCAAGGCATGATTAACGACCTGATGAGCCAAGCTGACTACCCCATAGGTCAGCATCTCAATGGTGAAGTCACCAAGCTTATTGAAAAGGACCCCGCGAGCATTGCTCGACTTATCTCTGCGGCAGAAAACTATCCTGCTGATAATGTCGAAATACTTAAAAGAGTATCTGATGAGGCGGCTCAACTCAACACACCAGTCATTGGAATCACAGGAACTGGTGGTGCAGGAAAATCCTCTTTAGTGGATGAGCTGGTGCGTAGATTCTTAGTCGATTTCCCTGAAAAACACATTGGGATTATTTCTGTTGACCCGTCAAAAAGAAAGACGGGTGGAGCCTTGCTTGGCGATCGCATCAGAATGAATAGCATTTTTAATGACCGTTGCTACATGCGCTCGCTGGCCACGCGCCAGAGTAATTTGGCCATGAGTAAGTATGTCAAAGAAGCAGTTGACATACTTAAGTCTGCCAAGTACGACCTTGTTATATTAGAGACAAGCGGCATCGGACAGAGTGATACCGAGATAGTGGACCACAGTGACATGAGTCTGTATGTCATGACACCAGAATATGGCGCAGCGTCTCAGCTAGAAAAAATTGACATGTTGGATTTTGCCGACATCATTGCGCTCAACAAATTTGACAAACGTGGAGCGCTCGATGCGTTGCGCGATGTGAAAAAACAATACCGTAGAAATCATCAAAAATGGGAGGCGCCAGAGGAAGAGATTCCAGTGTTTGGTACCATTGCTTCGCAGTTTAATGACCCGGGCACAAATGCCATCTATAAAGCCATGATTGACATGGTAGCTGAAAAAACGGGCGCTGATTTAAAGTCCAGTTTTTTATCAGCCAACGAGATTTCAGAGAAGATATTTATCATTCCGCCAAAGCGTGTGCGATACCTGAGCGAGATTTCTGACACAGTAAGGGGCTATAACCAAAAGGTGAATGCACAGGCTGAAATCGCTCAGAAACTTTATAGTCTCAAAGAGTCAGACAGCATACTGAGCGCTCATAACGAAGCAGATTCTGAAACGGCCTTAGCCGCGCTGAGGTCCACTTATGATAGCTTACTGAAGGAGTTTGATCCAAAAAACATGGACGTCATTGAGGCTTGGGGTGAAAAAGTGAAGACTTATAAAGATGAGGTATACTCATTTATGGTGCGAGACAAGGAGATAAAAATCCAGACGCACACCGAGTCGCTCAGCCAAAATAAAATTCCGAAAGTCTCTCTGCCTACATACAAAGGTTGGGGAGATATTTTGAAGTGGAACTTGCAAGAAAACGTGCCAGGCGAATTTCCTTATGCCGCAGGTGTGTTTCCATTCAAACGTGAAGGAGAAGATCCTACTCGAATGTTTGCTGGAGAAGGTGGGCCAGAACGCACCAACAAGAGATTTCACTACGTAAGCTTAGGGCTGCCCGCCAAAAGACTTAGTACAGCCTTTGACTCGGTCACACTCTATGGTCGCGATCCGGGGACACGTCCAGATATCTATGGCAAGATTGGTAACGCGGGTGTCAGTATCTGCTGTCTTGATGATGCTAAAAAACTCTATTCCGGATTTGACTTGTGCAGTCCAAAAACATCGGTGTCGATGACCATCAATGGGCCAGCGGCCATGTTGCTGGGCTTCTTCATGAACGCAGCCATAGATCAGCAGTGCGAGAAGTACATCAAAGAGCAAGGACTTGAAAAAGAAGTAGAGTCAAAGATTGATGAGATCTATAAGACAAAAGGTGTCAGCCGACCCACGTATAATGAGGCTGAGTTGCCAGAAGGTAATGATGGTTTAGGGCTTATGCTGCTCGGTGTAACAGGTGATGCTGTTTTGCCTGCTGATGTCTATGCCGACTGTCGCTCACGGGCCATGGCCTCCGTAAGAGGTACTGTGCAAGCCGATATTTTGAAAGAAGATCAGGCGCAAAACACCTGCATTTTTTCTACAGAGTTTGCACTCCGCTTAATGGGTGATGTGCAAGAAAGTTTCATTGCACACAACGTGCGCAACTTCTATTCGGTCTCCATATCAGGGTACCACATTGCAGAGGCTGGAGCCAATCCTATTTCTCAACTTGCCTTCACTCTGGCCAACGGCTTTACGTACGTGGAGTATTACTTGAGCCGTGGAATGGACATCAACAAGTTTGCTCCTAACCTGAGTTTTTTCTTCTCAAATGGTATCGATCCGGAGTATGCGGTGATAGGTAGAGTAGCACGAAAAATTTGGGCCAAGGCCATGCGTGAAAAGTATGGTGCCAATAGCAGAAGTCAGAAGCTCAAGTATCATATTCAGACAAGCGGACGCAGCCTGCATGCGCAGGAGATTGCCTTTAACGACATCCGCACCACGTTGCAGGCGCTCTATGCTATTTATGATAACTGTAATTCGCTGCACACTAACGCCTATGATGAGGCAATCACGACTCCAACAGAGGAGAGCGTCCGCAGAGCGATGGCCATACAGTTAATAATCAATCATGAACTTGGCTTGGCTAAGAATGAAAATCCGCTTCAAGGATCGTTCATCATCGAAGAGCTTACCGACTTAGTAGAAGAAGCGGTGATGGTCGAGTTTGACCGTATCACAGATCGTGGAGGTGTGCTTGGTGCCATGGAGACTATGTATCAGCGAGGCAAGATTCAGGATGAGTCCATGTATTACGAAATGAAAAAGCACACCGGTGAATTGCCGCTCATTGGTGTAAATACATTTTTAAGTAAGGAAGGTTCTCCAACTATTTTGCCGCGCGAAGTTATACGAGCAACAGAAGCAGAAAAGCAAGATCAAATAGACACGGTAACTTCCTTAATTGCCCGAAATGCAAGTGAAGCAGAGCAGCAATTGAAGAACCTACAAATGGCGGCCATCGAAGGAAAAAATATTTTTGAACTCTTACTCGATGCTTGTAAAGTGTGTTCATTAGGTCAAATTTCTGATGCGCTCTTTGAAGTAGGAGGGCAGTATCGCAGAAACATGTAAGTCTGCTCTATGGCGAGGCTTGTGTTGTTTAAATACTTGCAGCATCGTTTAATCGTTGTACGTTCATGAACACAGTCAAGTGGCTAGCACGATTTATTCTGGTGATTTTCCTCACCATCCTTACTCAGATTGGAGGGCTCAGTTACCTGCTGTCCTCGCTCATTTCTAGAAAGATATTAAGCCTAAAGAAATCTTGGCAACGTGCATGCATTCACTTCGCTGTGTATATGGTGCTGACTTTTCTGATAATTCCTGCACTGAGCCCGCGCAAGGCATTACCGCTTTCAAATAGCGATGGATTGAGGCCATTGTCATTCATAACCTGTGTGCTAAATCGACACTACGTAGACCCCGAGTTACATGATGTGATGAGCACAGTAAACGAACAGTTCGACTATGACATCGCCTATCTAGATGCCAATTTTCCTTTTGTAGATGGTTTTCCGTTGCTTCCACATTTGAGTCACAATGATGGTCAAAAGCTCGATTTGGCGTTTCAGTATGGTGTGGACGGCACAGACCTGGAGAGTGCTGAGTCCTTGACTTTCATAGGCTACGGGTCATTTGAAGAGCCAATGGGAAATGAGGCCAACACTGTACAACGATGTGAGCAGCAAGGCGGATGGTACTATTCTCTCACCTCCATTTTTCCAAAATGGGAGACTGAAGCCACATTTCATCAGCAACGGACAAAAGCTCTTGTTGAACTCGTGGCAAAGCAATCAGCAGTGTCAAAAATTTTCATTGAGCCACACCTAAAACAACGCTTGAACCTAAGCTCAAGCAAAGTGAAGTTTCACGGATGTCACGCTGTGCGGCACGATGACCATATTCATCTTCAAATCAGATAGTCGGAATAGCATAGTAGCTTTCCAATGCGAGATACACTTATTGAAGTCCAAATTGTGGCTTGGTGCTTAGCTTTACTCACATGCACAGGAAAATATCTATTATACTCGTTTTCACCCTTTTCTCATCTCTTTTGTCTGCTCAGTGGGAGGAGCTTACTGATTTTCCCTTTCCAGGAAGGCATCACGGTATTGGCTTTAGCATAGATGGTTATGGCTATGTGTTGACTGGCACAGCCAATGACATAACGAAAGACATGTTTAAGTATGACCCGTCAAATGATACATGGGAGGATATGGGCGATTATCCTGGTCCATTTAGAGGATTCTCTATTGGAGATGTGTGGGACGATAAGGCATATTTCGGTTTTGGAATCACTCAAAACGGATATGAGAATGACCTCTGGGTATATGACCCTCAAACAGGAGAGTTTGACGAACTCAGCTCTTGCCCTTGCTCCCCTAGAACTCACCCAGCTTTTGTCGCTTGGAACGGAAAAATCTTTATGGGCATGGGTTCAGATGGTTTTAGCAATCTTGGAGATTGGTACGAGTATGATATTGCCACAGATACTTGGACGCAGCGCGCAACATTTATTGGAGCTGATCGCCATCATCCATACATGTTTGCCATTGACGATTATGTATATGTCGGGTCTGGTCACCAAGAGGATTGGTTTCGTTACGAACCAGTCACTGACACGTGGATTGAGATAGCCGAGCATCCAGGCTACACTAGAGTGGCTGGTGCGCAGTTTGAGTTTAACGGCAAGGGATATACACTCAGTGGAGTAGGGCACCTTAACGGTGGCACGCACAATGAGTTTCCGACTGGTGAGTTTTGGGAGTATGATCCGCTAATTGACACCTGGACAGAATTACCTGCCCATGAAGGTGAGTCCAGATGGGCGCCTGCCTCATTCATTATTGATGGCTATGTATACCTAGTCTCTGGAGATGATGCTAGCGAGCGCACGGTATCCCGATACTTGCTCGGAGAGCCTTTCGTATCTGTTCCAGAACTTGAGACTGTAGACCTTGATATCTATCCGCTTCCGGTGGCACAAGAACTCAACTTTGGTGATGATCGTGTGATTGGTTCTCAATTAGAGATTATCGACATGAAGGGGCAAGTGGTCTTTCGTGCGGGTCTAAATGCACTGACGCTCGACCTCTCATTTTTAGAGACAGGCGTATATCATCTCCAGCTTATCGGAGACGACTGGACAGCCAACGAAGTGCTTGTAAAAGAATAAAGACAGTTTCGTATTCGCGCAGTCGTGCTTCGCATTTGCTTTTTCATTTCCTACCTTGAGCGGATAATTTTCAAACGACTACGTTGACCGAAAACAATTCCTTCAAGCGGCCTTCAATCATACAGGCCTTCATACCGATTATAGTACTCATCGGCCTTCTCACGCTAAATGTCATTTTTTATAAAGACAATTCGAGCTATGGGCCTAATCAAATTGCATTATTGGTCGCAGCAGTTGTTGCTGGTCTGGTAGGACTGCAGAACGGTACGACTTGGAAAACCATATATGAAGGAATAGTTGAGAGTATTGGTTCGGCCATGGGAGCCATCATCATTTTACTTCTCATTGGAGCTTTGGCTGGTACGTGGTTAATGAGCGGCATTGTTCCCGCCATGATTTTTTATGGACTCAAGGTACTTAGTCCTTCCATTTTTTTATTTGCAGCTTGTATTATTTGCGCAGTGGTATCCTTGGCTACAGGGAGTTCTTGGAGCACGGTGGCTACAGTGGGTATTGCCTTACTCGCCATAGGAAAAGCACTGGGTATGGAGGAAGGTTGGATTGCAGGTGCAATTATCTCTGGCGCCTATTTTGGAGACAAAATGTCACCACTTTCTGACACCACTAATCTTGCTCCGGCCATTGCAGGGTCAGACCTCATAACTCACATTAGGCACATGATATGGACCACAGGTCCGAGCATTATCATCGCCCTCATTGTGTTTTTGATTGTCGGTTTAAACGGCTCTGGAAATTTTAATGTGCAAGACGTCAATTCACTCACCGCAGCCATCAGTCAGAAGTTTAACATCACACCCTTTCTTTTTCTAGTGCCGCTGGCGGTCATTTTAATGATTTATAAAAAAATGCCTGCCATACCTGCGCTGTTCATTGCCTCAATTTTGGGAGCGCTTTTTGCCATTGTCTATCAGCCTGATATTGTGGCCTCGGTAGCGGGAGAGTCAAAAAACTATATGGAGCAATCATATAAAGCCATGGTCACCAGCATGGCCTCAGGCTTGTCGATTTCTACAGGCAATGTGCTTGCCGATAAACTACTCTCTGCCGATGGCATGTCAGGAATGATGAACACCATTTGGCTCATCGTCTGTGCCTTGACATTTGGTGGTGTCATGCAGGCGGTCGGCTTGTTAAAGAGAATAACGGATGGCTTGCTTTCTATGGTTAATTCTGCCGGTGCCTTAATCGCTACTACTGCAGGTACGGCCATGTTTTTCAACTTGACAGCATCTGATCAGTACATTGCCATAGTGGTGCCTGGCAAGATGTATAAAGACGCCTATGACGACTTTGGACTTGCTCCTGAAAACCTGTCACGTACACTTGAAGATTCTGGTACTGTCACTTCTGTGCTCATACCTTGGAATACTTGTGGGGTAGCTCAAAGCGGAGTGCTTGGTGTGACACCTTGGATTTTTGCTCCTTACTGCATCTTTAACTGGATTAGCCCAATCATGACCATTCTCTTTGGGTATATGGGCTGGAAGTTGACGCCAAAAAGTGCTGAGGGCAAAGCCTAAAAGTAGAACGTACTCTAGAAGAGAAAAAAGCTTATCAAAATAGACGAAAGGGTCACTGCGGGAATTAAAATAATCCCATAGAGCGCGAAAGTCAAAAGTGTTTTAAGTATCGACTTTAGCCACGATTGTCCATAGTACTTTTTAATTGAAAAGAACAAGTACAATCCACTGCTCAACACCAGTACATGCTCAAAATAGAAATTGTCAAATAGCCAAAACAGAATCAGCAATACGCTTGATAGAATCAAAAACCAGGCGTGGAAATACAAAGAGAAAATCAAGTGTCCGATAAACCTAAACTGTTTCCTTCTTCTGATATAAAGGAGCCACAACATAAAGGCGAATAGTGGTTGGATTATGAGGAGCACAATAGATAAGTTTCCGAAGTAAAATTTTGAAATCGTACTTGGATCAGATTGATACAATTTACCTGTCTGTACAAGTAGTTTTCGTTCAATTTTATCGCCTTTAAAATCAATGGAGTCAATAGCCTGCTTGGGCTTCATTCCTGAGTCAAGTAGTTTGAAGAATAGGGTTCTTCCCTTTTCAAATTCTGCAGTACCCAGCGAGTCGTCCTCGTCAAGGTGAATGTTAATGGGTGAGACTACATTTTCAGGACTATTTGCATCCTGCTGACTTATGCCAGTCTTTACAAATGAAAAACCATCAGACATGTCCAGCCTATAGTCTTCCAAGTTGCTCACTTGCCCGAGGATAAAGAAGAAAACAAAGGAGATAAAAATGAAAAGTCTAAGCGGAGGGATGTGTTTAACGCGCTGTCCATTAATAAACTCGAGAGGAGCTTGGCCTGGTTTTGTCAAGAGCGGTATCAGCGTCTTAAACAGTTTTGAATCGAAAGAGAAATAGTCTCCCAGAAAATCCTGAATTAACTTCCCGATGGAGATGTTTCTGTCGGTATTTAATTGGCCACAATCCGCACAATACTCCTCATCCTGAAGCGCTCGGCCACAGTTAAGACAAGTCTCACCTTTTCCAGAAATTGATTTGTGTGCGTTTGTGCTCATGAGATTTCTATTGTAAAGCTAAGTTGATTCGAAGGAATTGCAAATCACCACTACCTTGTAGCATGCGAATATTCTTTTCTTCAATTGCCTTTCTGATTGCTTCAGTATCATTTGCCCAGCAAACGGGTGCCTTTTCGTTAAACATTGATTTTGACGAGCCAGATTATACGATGTCAAACGAGTTGGCGTTTTACGTGCCGACAGATTACGACATGGCTGTGTCATATCCGCTTATAGTCGGATTTAGAGGTGGTCCGCACACTGGGGCAGATCATTTGCGCGACCAACTGCAGCCATTGTCAGACAGTCTAAACTGCATCATCATGTGCCCTGAAAGTGTTGCCCTATGGCAAGGCTCGCAAGAAGAACTTGTCAAGCCACTATTTCAATATGCGGTAGATACCACTGCGGCCTTATATAACATTGACATGGACATGATTTATGTGACAGGTTTATCCTTTGGTGGGCGACACACAGTCATTGCAGGAATGGACATTGATGCAGGCCCTATCTATCCGGGACTTCGCGGAATTATTCCTTTTGCAGCAGGTACAAATTCAGAGAACGTAGCTGATTATGGCGAAGATACTTCTGCGCCCATTTGCACCTGTATCGGGTCTGATGATTCTAATTTTTATGAGGTCTCCACTGCGCTGCACTCTAATGCCACTGCCGCTGGACACAGTACTTTTTTAAATGAAATACCAGGAGTAGGGCACACCATGGCTTTCCCAACATTCATTGATGAAATGATGGAGTGCATAGACTTTATAGAATTGCAATACGCTGCCAACTTAGAAGAATATCACTCGTTTGAGTTCAGTGCTTATCCTAATCCGGTGGCTGATGTATTGAGACTCGAGATTCCGGTTGATGGATTCCCGTTTGTTGAGATTATTGATGGCTCAGGCAAATTGGTCATGACATACAGCATGATGCCCTCAAGTTCTTTTGGATTCGTTGACATGTCAAACCTTAGATATGGTGCATATTTGGTAAGAGTGACTTTGGGAGATCAAGCTGCTTCGTCTGGACAGGTCATTTCTCCTATTCAGATGTCGACAAAGTGGGTAGTCAAAGAGTGATAGTTGACCTATCGCTAAGAGCTTAAGTTTTTTTGCCCTTTCTCCTTGCCATAAAAAATCCAGACCAACACGGGAATAAGCAGGAGGTCAGCCACCACTGCAAAAAGTAAAGTGAGGCTTAGCAGAGAGCCAGTGTATGAGGTGCCTTTAAATGTAGAAAGCGTAAGCGTGATAAATCCAGAACTGAGTATTAGGCTTGTGATTATAATGGCCTTACCGGTGCCGATAAACGTACGTTTGAGCGCATACTGCATAGTCCGCCCTTTGCCAAGTTCAAGCCTCAATTTGCTCATAAAGTGAATGGTGTCATCGACCGCAATGCCAAATGCGATGGTGAAGATGATGGAGGTTGACACCTTGAGATAAATACCCGTGAAGCCCATAATGGCCGCAATCATAAACAGAGGAAGCATATTGGGTATAAGCGATATGATGACCATTTTTATATCTCGATACATCAAGCCAACAATCAGCGCCACGATGAGAAAAGCGATGAGTAGCCCAGTAACCATCGTAGTCGAGAGGTAGGAGTTATTCTTGTCAATTAAGACAGCCATACCCGTTAGCTCATAACTCATCAGTCCAGCGGGTACATGTTCTTCCCAGAACTCTGCCAAAAGCACATTTTTTTCTCTGATGCGAATAGCGCCTATGTCGCCCACCTTTCCAGTCATGCGCATGCGTTGCAAATCTTCTTGCACGAACTGACCAAAGGCCTCGTTCTTCTTCATGCGCTTCATGTCGCGCGTGAGCTTTTTTAACTTGCCCTTACTCTCGGGTATTTTATAATATTCTGCTCGGCCCGAGTGGTCAGCACGGTTGAGCATTTTGACAAAATTTAGAGGCGAGACAAGCGCACCAGCTTCATATTCATTGCGAATGAAGGCGTCAACTTTATCCATGGCCTGCATCACTTCCCAGTCAAAGACATTCTTTGTCGAGTCAGTAATCTGAATGCTCATTTCAAATGGCCGCGCACCAGCATACTTTTTCTCAAAGTAGCGGTACTCTTGCTTCATTGGGTTGTCCTCTCTGAGGTCTTCCAGCAATTCGTTATTGACCTGTACCTTACTAATTCCCCAAAAGCATAGGCCCAGCATGACAATACTGCCTACAAGTATTCCCTTTCTATTTCGTATCACCCAGAGGTAGAGGCTGTGAAGTTTGTTAGTCCAAAAACTACCTTGATTATGAGAGTTTGAGACTTTAGGAGCCTTGCTGAGCACAAGCACAGCGGGCAGCAAGGTGAATGCGAGGCCATAGGCGATAAACACCCCGATGGCAGAGTAAAGACCAAACTCTCTAATCGGCATGATGTTAGAGCTCATCAGCGTCAAGAAGCCCACAGCTGTGGTGAGTGAAGTCAAAAACGTGGCGATACCTACTTCACGCAGCGCTGTTTTTAAGGCAGCGAGTTTTCCTTTCTTCTTGCGGAGTTCATCAAAATACTTGGAGATGATATGCACCACATCACTCATGCCAACTACAAAGAGTATGGTTGGCACAATACTCAGCAGAGGGTCTATGGCCTTGCCCGTCAAACTCATGGTGCCGATTAACCAGATGATGGACAAAAAGACCACGACAAGAGGCACGATTACACCCCAAGCAGAACGAAAAGCAATAATCAAAAAGAGGACAATAAAGATGCATGATACGCTAATGAAGAGAGTAAGCTCATACTCCAAGCGGTCCACAAAGTAGCCTTGGCCAACAGAGCGGCCAGCCATTTTGTAAGTGTCAAAACTGGTGGTCTTCATGTGCGCTCTTAAGCTGTCAGCCAACTCATCGCAGTTATCTTTAGAGAGCGCTACAGTGTGTTGCATCATGTAGGCTATGCTCTTTCCATCTGCTGAAATCAAGGTGTTGACCAGCTCTGGAGACGAAAAAATACGCAAAGAGTCGGCTTCATACTTCTCTACTTCATCGACATTGATATAGGGTCTTTCAAAGATGACACCCAAGAATGGGTCGCGGAGAATTTCTTGCATAGAGAAGATACTCTGCACCGAAGTGACGTGCGGCATTGCTTCGAGCTCAGCTTGCAACTTTTGGCCTTTTTTAAGGAACTCTTCGTCAAATACACCTTCGTTATTCTCAAGGGCAAGCAATACAAAGTCGGCATCAGAGCCAAAGGTGTCTCTGTATTCAAAATAGAATTCTGTTGCAGGGTCGTCTTCTGGAAAAAAGGTCTCAAAATCGTAGCTAAACTCGATTTTGGAGAGCATGTACCCGAAAAATACGGTGAGCAGACCTAAGATTACGATGGCCACTTTGGCCCATTTTCGATATTTCGCCTCCTCCATTGGGTGTTTTTGCACGGCTAAGATATGGACAATGCTCAATCAAAATTCGCGGCCTATGTGAATCTGTGTTAATTTTAACTACACCGAAAAACCGATACTATGAATCGCTTTACCCTTATACTCCTTGTTGTGCTCTGTGCTGTGAGTAATCTGCTGCATGGACAGTTACTCGTTGTTTCTTTTGATGAGGACTCTTTATCAATTCAGTGTAGTGAGATTGAGTCGTATCCATCGCCTAATGTAGAGTCAGACTGTGGAATTGAAGAATTTGACTGGGATACTAATTGGGTCAACGAAAGCTGTCCGGAGCAGTTCTATAGGATATATTCTGTACTTGATTCTTGTGGAAATATGGCCTCGGACTCTATCTATCTCGAAATATTCGACACCATACCGAGTCAGATTCAGTGCCCAGAGAGCTTTACACTTTTAACCACCGACTCGTTTGGTATTGAGCTGGGTTTGCAAAATGTTCTTACTCAAGATCTTTGCAATCCCTACAGCAATCCAGAGCAGAATGCGTCAACGTATGATACCTTGTCGGCCGGAGTGCATGAGGTCACAGCGACCTTGGTCGATGAGTGTTCTTTTCAGTCATGCGCGTATGAAGTAGAAGTAATTATTTCTGACTCCTGTATCGCGCCATATAACATTGATATCTATCACCTCGCCCCATTTCAAGAAAGTGCGCGAGTTAATTTTTTCGGTGACCCAAATAATGAACACCTAGTAGAATACGGTGTTGAGGGTTTTATACCTCTTACTGGTCAAGGCACCATTCAGCTGACTCAGTCCTCTTTCACTCGCGTATATGAGTTTAGTATTACAGATGGTCAGGAGTTTTTGGCTGACACGGTATATGACTTTTATGTCCATGCGATATGTGAGCTCACTGGCGATACCATTAGCACTGGGCCTATACAGCATTCTTACCCTGCTCCCCCGCCTCCTTGTGGTTGGAATATGGAAAATGCATGTCACATCGACATCTATCCAGGAGGTTGCCAGCCGTATCAAGCAGATTTTGATTCAGGTACCTACGAACTCCAAGCGGTAGAGTCTGATTGCTATTTGCAAGATGGCGATTGGTATACATTCATCGCGCCCCAATCTGGTGCTGTTAAGTTCAACAGGCAGTACGCGAATTATGGAGTAATATTTGACTCTTCGTTGACAGTGATTGATTGTTGGGAAGATAACTTTTGCTTGAGCTTTTCAGGTCTCACAGATAGGATATTGACCGACCTCGTGCCAGGAGATTCGTATTATTTCATGACAAAATTTGCGTTCGCGTACTCATCTACTTGTTTACCCTTTTTCTTTACGAAGTCAGAAGTGTGCATTGAAGAGATGCCGCTAGACCTAATGGTGATTTCAAACGCACCTGTTTTTGATTCAATATGTATCGATGTAGCACACGACCCTCAATTTGACATTTCTGGAGGCTGCCCGCCTTACGAGATTGATATTGAGGATATCGTTTTCAATTATGCCTGCCCCGGTCCGTTTCTTAGGCGCTATACTGTCACAGACGATTGTGGGGGTGAAGCTGGTCCATTTGAATTTTACTTAGCCTGTCGAGATTCCCTAGACTGTCTTCCCTTGGTGGTTGACGTGCAAATCGACTCGCTGATGATTCAATGTCCGGACACCATTCCCGCATCTGAATTAAATATCAGCTCTGACTGTGGTGTGATGGATGTCTCATTTCAAGACAGTCTTTTGTCCTATCCCGGTGGCTGCCCGGAAGAGATGTTGAGAACATATATGGTCCAAGATTCCTGTGGTAATGTGCCCTTTGCTGAGCAGTATATAGTATTGACTGACACTGTTCCTCCTGTACTTACCTGCCCAGAAGCTGACACCATTTGGACAAATATTGGAGGCGCACCTTATTATTTCAACTTCAACAATTTTGAAGTTGATGACTGTAACATCACTGAGCCCCTGATGTCAGGTTTTGATGAGCTAGATTTTCTTGAATTAGGTGAGTATCAGGATGTAATATATGCCATTGATTGGTGTGGCAATGAAAGCTCATGTTCTTACCCATTACTGGTCCTTAACCCAAACAGTGTTGATGAACATGCCATTCCTTCGCTTCGTTTTCAGCTAGGTAATGGCGCTGCCATGTTAAGTAGTGACCTGTTCCTCGAACTAGATATTTCTCTGATTGACATGAGTGGTAAGGTTATTCTTAGGGAGCAAGTGAGCGGGACTCACCATCGTATGGAAATCAACACGCTCCCAGCAGGTGCGTTTATCATCGAAGCGCATGATCGGCAGGGGAGAAGAAGTGTGTTCCGATTTGTAAAACAATAAAAAAGCCCCACTCCAAAGGAGAGGGGCTCAGTACATTAGAAAGAGTTGTCGTATTAACTCTCCTCTTCCACTTCTTCAAAGTCTACATCAGTGACTTCTTCGTCTCCATCTGAGGCAGCTCCGGCATCACCAGCATCAGCTGTTGCTCCGCCAGCATCACCAGACTGTGCATACATGTCAGCAGAAGCTGCTTGGAATACTGTGTTTAGCTCTTCCATTGCCGTGTCAATTCCAGCCAAGTCTTGCGCAGCGTGAGCTGTCTTCAACTTGCCAAGAGCATCTTCAATCGGCTTCTTCTTATCCTCAGGAATTTTGTCTCCATACTCCTTGAGTTGCTTTTCTGTATTGAAGATTAGACTGTCGGCAGAGTTGATCTTGTCAATCTTCTCTTTGGCCTCCTTATCTGCATCGGCATTGGCCTCTGCTTCTTTCTTCATCTTTTCTATCTCCTCATCACTCAGTCCAGAGCTTGCCTCAATACGGATGCTCTGCTCCTTATTGGTGGCCTTGTCTTTGGCCGACACATTGATGATACCATTCGCATCAATATCAAAAGTCACCTCTACCTGAGGCACTCCTCTTGGTGCTGGTGGTATACCATCTAAGTGAAACTGACCGATAGTTCTGTTGTCAGCGGCCATGGCGCGCTCACCCTGCAAGACGTGAATCTGCACAGAAGGCTGGTTGTCAGATGCCGTAGAGAATGTCTCCGACTTCTTAGACGGGATAGTCGTGTTTGCATCAATCAACTTTGTAAACACACCACCCATTGTCTCGATACCGAGAGAAAGCGGGGTCACATCAAGAAGAAGAACGTCTGTTACTTCTCCAGTCAATACACCACCTTGTATGGCAGCTCCAAGTGACACAACCTCGTCTGGATTTACACCCTTAGAAGGCTCTTTTCCGAAGAACTTCTTCACTTCCTCCTGCACGGCAGGTATACGTGTCGATCCTCCAACCAAGATTACTTCATCAATGTCTGAGTTGCTCAGGCCAGCAGCCTTCATTGCATCTCTCGCAGGCGAGATAGAACGCTCTACCAAGTCAGCTGTCAACTGATCAAACTGTGCTCTAGAAAGCGTCTTCACCAGGTGCTGTGGCACACCGTCTATCGGCATGATGTATGGCAAGTTGATTTCTGAAGTAGTTGTCGATGACAACTCGATTTTCGCTTTCTCAGCCGCTTCTTTCAAACGCTGAAGGGCCATTGGGTCATTTCTGAGGTCTACGCCTTTGTCAGACTTAAACTCTTCAGCCAACCAATCAATGATTTTTGCATCAAAATCATCTCCACCAAGGTGTGTGTCACCATCTGTAGAGAGTACTTCAAATACTCCGTCTCCAAGCTCGAGGATAGACACATCATGTGTTCCACCACCAAGGTCAAAGACCACCACTTTCATGTCTTGGTTCTTCTTGTCAAGACCATAAGCCAGTGCAGCAGCAGTCGGCTCGTTGATGATTCTCTTTACTTCAAGACCAGCAATCTCACCAGCTTCTTTAGTGGCTTGACGCTGACTGTCATTAAAGTACGCAGGCACGGTGATGACGGCACCCGTCACAGTTGTACCTAAGTAGTCTTCAGCTGTCTTCTTCATTTTCTGAAGCACCATTGCTGAAATCTCCTGCGGAGTGTACTGACGATCGTCAATCTGAACACGTGGAGTGTTGTTGTCACCTTTGACTACGTCATAAGGTACACGATCTATCTCAGTCTTACACTCATCATAGGAGTTACCCATGAATCGCTTGATAGAGTATACCGTCTTAGTGGGGTTTGTAATAGCCTGTCGTTTTGCAGGATCTCCGACTTTACGTTCGCCACCTTCTATAAAGGCCACGATAGAAGGGGTCGTTCTTTTTCCCTCGCTATTGGCGATCACTACAGGCTCAGCTCCTTCCATTACGGAGACACAGCTATTGGTGGTACCAAGGTCTATTCCAATTATCTTACTCATAGTATTAATTCCTTTTTCGTTTCAGAATGTTCGATACATTATAGTCAATTGCCGTGCCATTGCATAGAAAGGATCATAGTGACAGGATATCTGCCAAAAGCATGTCAAAAAGTCAGAAAAGGGATGTGTCAGTCACAGATTTCCTGCCCATTCACGCAGTTGTATAGCACTGAAGGGTCAGGGTCACAGAAACAGAGGCCTGCAGTATATTGACCTTCCACCAGCTCACTGACTGTGGCAGTGTTCGCGCCATCTTGTGTCTTCATAGACTTGGTGCGCACAAAACTTGCTCTCGAAGAGAAGATTCCAACTCCATCACCACCATTGATATTGCTGAAAGTTGGACGCTCTTGCCCAACAGCAGAAATAGGGTCGCCAACACTTAAATAGGTTGAGAAGTCATCTCCAGCTACTGAAAGGATATAATCTACTGAGCCAAATGCACGCTGTGCCACGTTAGGGTCAGAGTCATCGATATTGGCCGCTATACGCTGATAGACATTCTCACCGCCAGTAGTAAACTCATGACTTGATGAGCTCGTTTCATTTCCACTAACCTCGCCAAACGGGAGGCTCAATGAGCGCTCTCTCGTGCTTCCGTCAGTCATGATCTCCGTGTAGTTAAGCACCAGTGACCCAGAGTGAATGTCGGCATTATCTATAAAGTCAAACTCCAATCTTACATTGGTCGTATAGTCTGTTCCGCCAGGACTGAAGCTGTCAGCAAATCGCGCAGTTACCGAAGGTGAACCCGGAGGGAAAGAAATGTTTGAGCTACTTATGAAAGGCACTCTTGTCTCCGCAGTAATGGCATCACCGTCTGCCACCACGTCTAAAAAGAATCGCTGGTTTTCGTCTTCAGCTACAAGAGGAGACAGCTGATTGGTTGGCACATAGTATGCCTGAATATCTGGCCCAAAAAAGGCACCGTCAGTCTCTTTGCCTGTTAAGGTGATTTCTTGAAGCTGGGCAAACTCATCGCTGTCATCTCCCCACGTAATCTTAGCATCTACATTATCATATAGACTGGAATCTTGTATGTCAGAAAAGTCTAAGGCAGAACCCGCGCCCAAGTAAGAGCGATTGATTAATACATACTGCGTGTCTGCTCCTGCATCTAAGAGTCCGTAGATTATCGGAATACGCTCATACGGTGCATTGAGGTCTAACTCTTCATCACATGACATAAGCATGCATAGCGCAACAACAGATAATACAACAGGGACTATTTTCTTCATTCCTCTTCGTTTGAGCCGCGAAGATAGGTAATAATGTAGGTCTGTTTGAAGACATCTTGCGGCATTCCTTTTAGTTCTAAACTCCATTTTCAGCGATTAATTGGCGTTCTTTGGCCAAATCAAGTTTGAAAGAATGTCTGTACACAAGCAAGCAAAGAGAATTACGACCAACACACTGATTGAAATGAAAGCCGCTGGAGAGAAAATCTCTATGCTCACGGCTTATGATTATTCCATGGCACGCATAGTCGATGAGGCTGGTGTGGATGTTATTTTAGTAGGAGACTCAGCCTCCAATGTCATGGCCGGGCATGAAACTACACTGCCCATCACGCTTGATCAGATGATATATCACGCATCGTCAGTAATTAGAGCCGTGAAGCGCTCACTCGTGGTGGTCGACCTTCCGTTTGGAACCTACCAGGGTGATAGCAAGCAGGCACTGCGTTCGGCCATTCGCATTATGAAGGAGTCTGGTGCGCACTCTGTCAAAATGGAGGGTGGTAAAGAAATTGTTGATTCCATAGAGCGTATTCTCTCAGCGGGAATTCCAGTATGTGGTCACTTGGGGTTGACGCCACAGTCCATCTATAAGTTTGGCACCTACACCGTGCGTGCAAAGGAAGAGGAAGAGGCAAAGCGTCTCATGAAAGATGCGAAGCTTCTTGAAAAGACAGGCTGTTTTGCCATAGTGTTAGAGAAGATTCCTGCCTCACTAGCCTCAGAGGTAGCCAAGTCGGTCAGTATTCCTGTGATTGGAATTGGAGCTGGTGGCGGTGTAGATGGTCAGGTACTGGTGATACATGATATGCTTGGTATTACCTCAGAATTTAATCCTCGATTTTTAAGACGATACCTCTCTTTGTATGACGAGATGAAAGGCGCCATGGAACATTACGTACGAGATGTGCGCTCAGGTGACTTTCCTTCAGAGAAAGAGCAATACTGATAGGCTTGGAGTGGAGAGACATTAATATTGAGAAGCCGGAAGATGGACAGAAAGTACTCTGTTACCTTCCTGATAATCATCAGTTTTTGCCGGGGAAGTCTGGTGAGACGAGGCATGAGCCCATTGTCATTTTGAGGTTTGTGCATGAGTTTTTTAGCTCAGGATCTGAAAAGTATGGCAAGTTTGGACCTCATTTCTGGTTAGGAGAGGGGCTCAGTAATCATTACTTCAAGGACGTCACCCACTGGATGCCGCTACCTGACGGTCCCTAATGAAAAGCAGAGGCACAAGAACAAATGCAGCCAATCTGTTGGTCTTGTATGAGGATAATCACTTGCTGATTGTCAACAAGCGCCCGGGCGATATCGTGCAAGGAGACAAGACAGGAGATAAGCCGCTCTCTGAACATGCCAAAGACTACATAAAAAAGAAGTACGATAAGCCGGGAGCCGTGTATCTCGGGGTGGTGCACCGCATAGATCGGCCAGTGAGTGGTGCTGTTATTTTCGCGCGCACCAGCAAGGCGCTGACTCGCATGAACGAGCAGTTCAAAAACAAAAAAGTATCAAAGACTTACTGGGCGGTGGTCAGAAATAGACCAGAAATAGAAAGTGGAACCTTACGTCACTTTCTCAGAAAAATGGAGAAGCATAACATCTCCAAAGCGCACGCGAAAGAAGTGAAGGGAAGCAAAGAGTCTACGCTGGAGTACACATTAATACAGAGTTCTGACAACTATCACTTGCTGGAAATAAACCCAATTACGGGTCGGCATCACCAGATTAGAGTTCAGCTTTCAGCCATGGGTTGTCCAATTAAGGGCGACATAAAGTACGGTGACCGCAGAACAAATAAAGACGCCTCCATACATCTTCATGCCAGACAAGTGTCTTTTCAGCATCCCGTAAAGAAAGAGCCTATGACTGTTAAAGCGCCCGTACCTGATGAGGTGCTGTGGAAGGCAATAGACAGTTAATATTTCTACTGGATTTTAACGCTTAAAAAACAACAAACTGGACAACAGCCAGTCCAGTCTTTCGTTAAAGCTCAAGGCTAGCCTGCAGCATGCTATCAAAGCATAGAGTCATTATCTAGCCGAGTATCAATAATACGGGCATTGCCCAACGGGCAAACCAACAATAGAATCAAGCCGAAGAGACTATATTCACTGACAGATTTTTGATGAGCTGACCTCACATGCCACGAGATTATTACCGCATACTTGATGTTCCTAATGGCGCTTCGTTAAGCGACATAAAGAAGGCATATAGGCAAAAAGCCAAAGAATATCATCCAGATAAAAACACGCATCCTAGAGCTGAAGAGGCCTTTGTGTTGGTCAATGAGGCTTACGAATATTTGAAAGACCCGGTGCGCAGGGCCAGCATAGACAAGCAACGGTTTAGCGAATACTCTCAGCAAAGACGAAAAGAAGAGCACAAAGCATGGGTGACACAAGAACAGGCCCGTGCGCGAAAAAGGGCTGCACAACATGCCGAAGCCTCATTTGAAGATTTCAGCCATAGTCCTATTTATAAGACTGCGGCTGTCCTCAACGAGGTGTATAATTATGTGTTTGTTGGAATCGGCCTCTTCATGATTATCATGCCTCTAATCAGAAGCTTCACTACAGCAGAAGCAGATAGTTTTAGCACCGCGTCTGTCATTGCGCCTATGACATTGGGGCTAGCATTTCTATATGGTATCTGGTACTACGTCTTAAAAGACGAAGACTAAGCAGGAAGAATCACTCTCCTTTATTGCTTTCTTTCGAATCGGCCAGTTGCTTTTCTTCAAGCTGCTTAGAGTAGTGTACTATCCGGAAATCATAAGGATTTTCATCATCCGCTTTGTTTCTAAAGATGGTGTTCTGCTCCCAAGTTGATGAGTCAAATTCTGGAAAAAAAGTATCACCCTTAAATTCTTCTTCGATCCATGTCAGGTACATTTCAGAGGCAATGTCATGCTTGATGCAGTAGTCATAAATCTGACCCCCTCCAATAATGTACAGTTGGTCTTCGCCATTTTCTTTGGCCCACTCAACACCTTCTTCCACACTGTTTTTGATAATCACATCTTCGTTGATGTGAAGGTTTTCTTGTCTGGTGATGATGATATTTCTGCGCTTTGGTAGCGGTCTATATTTTTCTGGAATAGAGTAGTAGTTTCTTCTTCCCATCAAGACAGCCGCACCGGCAGTTGACTTTTTGAAAAAAGCCATGTCTGCTGGTAGATGCCACACCAAGTCATTGTCTTTACCAATAACCATATTGCGACTGACCGCTGCGATGATGATGATGTCCATGTCTTTTTATTCTTCGATAATGATGAGCATTATATAGACACAGCCGCTTTGATGTGCGGATGCGGGTCATAGTCTTCTAACACAAAGTCGTCATACGTAAACCCGTCAATCTCTTTGACAAGCGGATTGATTTTCATTCGTGGAAGTTTTCTTGGCTCTCTGGTGAGTTGCAACTGTGCCTGCTCAATGTGGTCGTTATACAGATGCACATCTCCAAATGTGTGCACAAAATCGCCAAGTTCGAGCCCACATACTTGGGCCATCATCATGGTAAACAGCGCATAGGAAGCGATGTTAAATGGCACGCCCAAGAACGTGTCAGCAGAGCGCTGGTAAAGCTGACAGCTCAGCTTGCCGTCTTGCACATAAAATTGAAAAAAGGCATGACAAGGAGGCAATGCCGCCTTCCCGTTTGCCACGTTTTCTGAAAAAGATTTTGAGGTGTCAGGCATCACTGACGGATTCCAAGCCGAGACAATTATTCTACGACTATTTGGATTGTGCTTGATGTCATGCACCGCTTGCTTAATCTGGTCGATGCCTTCGCTATTCCAGTTTCTCCATTGGTGACCATATACTGGCCCCAAGTCTCCATTCTCATCAGCCCAACCGTCCCAGATCTTGACCTTGTTGTCTTTAAGGTACTGGATGTTTGTGTCTCCATTTAAAAACCATAACAGTTCATGAATGATAGATTTTAAGTGAACCTTTTTGGTCGTCAACAACGGAAAACCTTTGGCAAGGTCAAACCTCATTTGGTAACCAAAACAAGAGATGGTACCCGTGCCCGTGCGGTCACCTTTAGATGATCCGTTTTCCAGAATGTGAGTCAGTAAGTCGTGATAAGCTTTCATCGGTCCGAAGATAGAGCGCATCGGTGTAACAGGGAAGAGGCAGTTATTAAATGATATCCACGATATGAAAGACGGTGGTGTGGCTAAGTTTTATTAGATGGCTGAGTTCTGAAATCCTCAGAGTTAATAAAATCAGCTGACCACATCAGCTTCAGAACAACCTCAATTAAAAACCAACCCCATCCTTTTCCACAATCCATCTTTAACTTCTGAACAATGGTCTATCCCTTGATCGGCCTGCTTTTGAGCAATTTTATCACTGTTCATCTACGCTGACGAAGCACTAAAAAACACCGTTATACCGTTCTAGTTTTTCCACAAGTGGTAAAAAGTGGCAAAAAGTGGTGAAATGTGGGAGAGACTTTTTACTTTTGACGGAATAGACAGAACAAAGCGTGTATAACCTGCTCGGAGAATATGATTGTAAACTGGATGCTAAAGGCCGCATGATGCTGCCCAAGGGTCTGCAAAAGCAGTTGGGGAAATCCCTCAACAAAGGCTTTGTGGTCAATCGAGACATATTCTCAAAAGCCCTTGTCATCTATCCGTGGAAGGTGTGGGAGCAGCAAAATGCAGAAGTCAACAAGCTCAACAGGTTCGTGAAGAAGAACGTGCTCTTCATCAGGAAGTTTAACAGCGGGGCCACCCGCATAGAGCTAGACGGTCAAGGCAGGATTCTTATTCCTGCCGCGCTTATGGCCTATGCTGAGACCAAGAAAGAGGTCAAGCTCAATGCACTCAATGACCGAATTGAGTTGTGGAGCAAAAAGAATTATGAGCAGATGCTCAAAGACGATATTGATATGGGGGCCCTTGCCGAAGAGGTGATGGGAGATGTGGATCCAGATGACGAGTAGAGGCTACCATACGCCCGTTCTTTTACATGATTGCATAGATGGTCTAGCCATCGATCCTAACGGCACGTATGTGGATGTCACCTTTGGCGGGGGCGGACACAGCAGGCAGATACTTGAGCATTTAGATGGTGGTCACTTGTATGCGTTTGATCAAGATCTTGATGCGTCACAGAATGTGCCAGATGATTCGCGATTCACTTTCGTGAGGCAGAATTTCCGATTCATGCAGAATCATCTTCGGCTCAATAAGGTGAAGCAAGTAGACGGTATTCTGGCTGACTTAGGTGTGTCTTCTCATCAGTTTGATGAAGCGCAGCGCGGATTTTCCACGCGCATGGATGCTGACCTAGACATGAGGATGGATCGAGACATCAGTCTCCGAGCAGACACCGTGCTCAACACCTATTCAGAAGAAGATCTCTACAGAATCTTTAATGAAGGTGCCGATCTCAAACGAACTAGAGGCTTGGTCGAAGTCATACAAGAGACAAGGCCGCACAAGACCACGGCTGGTCTAAGAGAAAAAATCGAGCGGCTCGCTCCACACAAGAAGAAGGCTCAGTTTATGGCTCAGGTTTTTCAAGCAGTGAGGATAGAAGTTAACGATGAGCTGGTCGCCTTAAAAGAATTGCTGCTTCAGTCAGTGCAGGTTTTGAAGCCTGGAGGAAGATTAGTGGTGATGAGTTATCACTCGATAGAAGATCGACTAGTGAAAAATTTTATCCGCACAGGAAAATTTTCTGGAGAAGTAGAAAAAGACTTTTTCGGAAACCCGATTAAACCACTCAATGCAATCAACAGGAAGGTCATCATGCCTTCAGAACAAGAAATTGAAACCAACAATCGAGCCCGAAGTGCCCGATTAAGAATTGCCGAACGACTAAATGAACAAGAAGAAAAAAACACAAAAGCCACGCTCTGAATCAAAGTTTCGTAGCTCGCTATTCAACATTCTTAACGGGTCGTTCTTGACTCGCGATAATGTGTTGAGCTACCTCCCTTTTGTCTTTTTTCTGGTGTTTGTCTCGGTGCTATACATCACCTACGGCTACTACGCGGAGAGCACGGTCAAAGAAATGTATCGCTTAGAGGCTGAGGTAAAAGACATGAAAGCCCAGAATTTGACACTCAAGTCGGACCTGGAGCAGATTAAACAACAGAGTAACGTGGCCGAGTCCATCAAGGAGCTCGGATTGACCGAGTCGGTAGAGCCGCCTCATAAAATCAGACTTGAAGTTGAGTGAAAAGGACACATCAAAAGGGAAGATCTACATCGTCTTCTTTGCTATCTGCGCACTCGCACTGAGTATCAGTGTGCGCATGTTTACCGTCCAGCTGGCGGAGGCGCCAGAGTGGAAGGAGATGGCCGAAACTTTTGTAACAGACTACAGGAGTATCGAGGCTGTGCGCGGTAATATATTGGCAGAAGATGGTTCGCTTCTGGCTACCTCACTTCCTATTTATGAGATTAGAATGGATCTCGCGGCAGAGGGTTTAAAAGAAGATGTCTTTAACGATGGTCTTGATTCGCTCTCTTGGTATCTGGCCGATCTTTTTAAAGAAAAGAAAGAGCCAAAAACGAAAACAGAATACAAGAATGCACTTAAAAATGCGCGTGCCAACGGCAAGAGGTATCATCTTATAGAGCGCGGTGTAGATTATAACGAAGTCCAAAAAGCAAAGACTTTCCCAATTTTCAAAAAGGGTCGATTTAAGGGCGGGGTGCTGTTTGAGAAGCAGAATAAGAGAATGTATCCCTTCAAGATGTTGGCCAAGAGAACCATTGGTTACAGCAAAGAGGGTGTGAGTCCTGTTGGTCTGGAGGGCGCGTACTCCAAGCAATTACGCGGTGTAGATGGCAAGCGTCTTGAGCGCAGATTGACTGGTGGGCAGTGGATGCCCATGAGTGATAGCAATGACATTGAGCCAGAAGACGGACTTGATATCGTGACTAGCCTGGACATTAATGTGCAAGATGTAGCCGAGCGCGCGTTATTGAGAACACTTGAGAAAAACGGAGCGCATCACGGATGTGTGGTGCTCATGGAAGTGGAGACGGGTATGGTCAAAGCCATTGCCAACTTGACCCATTCTGAAAAGTACGGTTACATAGAGAGCTTCAACTATGCAGTAGGAGAGGCTACAGAGCCGGGGTCCACTTTTAAACTTCCTGCGCTCATGGCTGCCCTAGAAGAAGGTGTGGTCGACCTTGATGATATGTATGATACTGGTCGCGGAGTCACACATTATTATGGTCAGGCCATGGAGGACTCAAAGAAAGGGGGCTATGGTAAAATCAGTGTCCAGCGTGGTTTTGAGGTTTCCTCTAACGTCTTGCTTTCTAAAGTGATTACAGAAAATTTCTCGAAAGATCCGCAGCGATTTGTAGATAGACTTCATGCCATGAATGTCAGTCGCGCAGCTGGCTTGGAGATTAAAGGAGAGCCTAATCCGGTGGTTAAAAACACCTCTGATAAGACTTGGTCTGGACTCACCCTACCGTGGATGAGTATCGGTTATGAGTGTCTAATGACGCCCATGCAAACCCTCACTTTTTACAATGCCGTGGCCAATAATGGCAAGATGCTCAAGCCTCAGTTTGTCTCGTCCATGCGCAGACAAAATGAAGTGGTGTTTGAGGCAGAGCCCATTGTCCTAAACTCTTCTATTGCTTCTCAGTCAACCATAGAAAAAGCCAAGACCATGATGCTTGGAGTGGTGCAGAATAAAGGGACAGCACAGAACTTAAAGAATGATGAGTACCTCATTGCAGGTAAGACGGGCACTGCTCAGATTGCCAATCGCGATGGTGATTATGGCAACGAAGGCGAGCACAGCTACCAAGCTTCGTTCGTGGGCTATTTCCCTGCTGATAATCCGCAGTACTCATGTATAGTGGTCGTGAGTGCGCCTTCAAAGAGTGTGTATTACGGAAACTTGGTGGCGGGCCCAGTCTTCAAAGAGATTGCTGATAAGGTGTATGCCAAGCGCTTTGATCTTCAAGGAGAGGAGTTGATTGAAGAGGAGTTGTTCAGCACGAAAGTTCCAGTGTCAAAGCACGGAAGTCAAGATGACCTCAATAAAGTATTTGCCGAGTTTGATGTAGACATCGCAGCGCAGAGTCCTGATGCAGAATGGGTAGTCACTCGCACAGGTAAGGAAAATGTCGAGACCGAGTTAAGAAAAGTGACGATGGAGGAAGTGCCAAACGTGACGGGAATGGGACTGGCTGATGCCATTTACTTACTTGAAAACATTGGGCTAAATGTCGAGTCAAAAGGCGTTGGCATGGTCAAAAACCAGTCCATCAAACCGGGTACTGTGCTCGCTGAAAATAACACCATCACTATCGAACTAAGTTTATGAAACTGCTGAAAGACATACTGTACAAAGTGAGCATTCTTGAGGTGATGGGTAACACCGGTGTGGCACTTGACTCCATTCAGTTTGACTCAAGAAAAGTGACAGGCTTTAGCTTGTTTGTAGCGGTGCGTGGCACACAGAGTGACGGTCATGAGTACATCTCTCAGGCCATAGCCGGAGGTGCTTGTGCGGTGCTGTGCGAAGAATTGCCTGAGCAGAAACTAGAGAAGGTCACCTACATAAAAGTAGAAGACAGTGCTGAGGCTCTGGGTCGAGTGGCGGCAAATTTCTATGACAATCCTTCAGAGAAACTGAAGCTAATAGGCATTACAGGTACTAATGGAAAAACCACTACGGTCACGTTACTGTTTGACTTGTTTAGAGGTCTCGGTTATAAGGTCGGTCTGCTAAGCACGGTGGTCAATCGCATTGGGAAAGACGTGATAGAAGCTACGCACACCACGCCAGACCCTATTCAGTTGCAGCAGCTTCTGCAACAAATGGTTGATGCAAAAGTGACGCACTGCTTTATGGAGGTGAGTTCACATGCTATTCATCAAAAGAGAATTGCCGGAGCAACATTTGACGTGGCAGCGTTTACCAACATCACGCACGATCATCTTGATTATCACAAGACGTTCAACGAGTACATCGCTGCGAAAAAAGCATTTTTTGACACCCTGCCGCGCACGGCCCACGCTCTCTATAATGGAGATGATGTACATGGCGAAGTCATGGTCCAAAACACAAAGGCCAAGACGCACTCTTTTGCCGTAAAATCGATGGCCGACTTCAGAGCGCGCATTATCGAAAACCAATTTAATGGGCTCCACCTCATGCTTGACGGCAATGACCTTTACAGCAAACTGGTCGGTGGATTTAATGCCTATAACTTATTGACTGCGTACGCCATTGCTCTCTTGCTCGAAGAAGACAAGCTGTCTATCCTCACGGCAATTAGCAACCTAAACCCGGTAGCAGGCAGGTTTCAGTACACGCGTACTGAGAAGAATGTGGTGGCCATCATTGACTACGCCCACACGCCAGATGCGCTAAAAAATGTGCTCAAGACCATTCAAGAGGTCCGCACTGGAAATGAGAAAGTCATCACCGTAGTTGGTTGCGGAGGAGACAGAGATAAAACAAAGCGTCCGCTCATGGCGAGTGTGGCATGTGACTTTGCAGACAAGGTCATTTTGACGAGCGATAATCCACGCACAGAAAATCCAGATCTCATCATCGCAGATATGAAGACTGGCGTGGAAGGACAGCACTTTAAAAAGACACTTGCCATCACCGACAGGAGAGAGGCAATACGCACTGCGGTGACTTTGGCAGAGCCTGGCGACATTCTATTAGTGGCTGGAAAAGGACATGAGAAGTATCAAGAAATCAATGGCGAGCGATTCCCATTTGATGATTTTGAAATAGTGACTAACACCCTTCAACTCTTCGAAAAGTAATGCTGTACTACCTCTTCGAATATTTGCAAAATGAGTTCCAGACACCTGGGGCAAGTGTTTTTCAGTACATCTCATTTAGGGCTGCATTGGCGTTGATTACCTCGCTCATCATCTCTGCATTATTTGGCAAGAGGTTGATTGAGCTGCTTCAAAAAAGACAGATTGGAGAGATCATCAGAGACCTCGGACTAGAAGGTCAGATGCAGAAAAAGGGAACCCCAACTATGGGCGGACTCATCATCCTGCTCAGCATCATCGTGCCGACTATCTTGTTTGCCAAGCTTCATAATATCTATATCGTCACCTTGCTTATTACCACTGTGTGGCTTGGTGCCATTGGTTTTGCTGATGACTACATCAAGGTGTTTAAGAAGAATAAAGAAGGCCTGGCCGGCAAGTTTAAAATTGTTGGACAAATAGGTGTGGCGCTAATTATTGGCTGCTTGCTTTACTTCAATTCTAATGTGACCATCAAACAAAAAGTGGCTGTCACACCAGAAGTGTTCACTACCGCATCTGGGGTTGAGGTGTCTTCTCCTACTATCAAGTGGGTGGAGTCAAAGTCTATGGTAACCACCATCCCTTTTGTCAAGGATAACGAGTTTGATTACGCCTCACTAGTCAGTTGGTTGCCTGGGTCTGCACAGTCATGGGCGGTGCTGGCAGTGTTTTTATTGGTCGTCATTTTTATAGTCACGGCCGTGTCTAATGGGGCCAACATGACTGATGGTCTTGATGGTCTGGCTACTGGTACTTCGGCCATCATCGGTATCACTTTGGCCATTCTGGCTTATGTGTCCGGTAACACTGTTTTTGCGGATTATCTTAACATCATGTACATCCCCAACTCTGGAGAGTTGGTGGTCTACATCGCAGCCTTTGTGGGTGCCTGCATCGGCTTTCTCTGGTATAATTCGTATCCGGCTCAAGTGTTTATGGGCGACACCGGCTCGCTGGCTATCGGAGGAATCATAGCCGTGTTTGCCATTGCCATCAGAAAAGAATTCTTGTTGCCAATTATTTGCGGAGTGTTCCTGGTAGAAAATCTGTCAGTTGTGATGCAGGTCAGCTACTTCAAGTACACACGAAAAAAATACGGAGAGGGACGCAGGATTTTCCTCATGTCTCCGCTTCATCATCACTATCAAAAGAAGAATTATCACGAAGCAAAAATCGTAGCTCGATTTTGGATTGTGGGCATTTTTCTGGCAGTGTTGGCCTTGGTCACATTGAAGGTAAGATAAGAGCGCGGTGGGAAGACTGGTCATACTCGGAGCAGGTGAGAGTGGTATAGGAGCAGCGCGCTTGGCGCGAAAAAATGGGGAGAGCGTATTGGTCTCAGACAATGGACCAATTAGCGCAGAGAGTAAGGAAGTTCTTTATGTATTAGAAGTAGAATGGGAAGAAAACGGACATGACCAAGAACGTGTCCTGCTTGCCGATTGCATCATCAAGAGTCCGGGTATTCCAGACCATGTGCCGATTGTAAAGTTGGCCCGCGAAAAGGGGATAGAAGTCATTTCTGAAACAGAATATGCTTCTCGATATACCACGGCAAAGTTGATAGGCATTACCGGAAGTAATGGTAAAACCACAACGGCCACATTGCTCCACCATATACTCCATCAGGCGGGTTTAAATGTCGAGTTGGTAGGAAATGTGGGTAAGAGTTTTGCCGCGGCTGTTGCTGAAGGACATGCCGACATGTATGTCATTGAGCTAAGCTCATTTCAGTTAGATGGCTCGCTAAGCATGAAGCTAGATATCGCCATTCTGCTCAACATTACTCCAGACCATCTGGACCGATACGACAACGATTTTCAAAAGTATGTCGAATCAAAATTCAGGATTACCCTGAACCAGACCAAGGAGGATTGCTTCATCTACTGTGCGGACGATAAGGTCATCACAGAGATGATTGACAAAAATATTTATGACGCTATGCACCTCCCTTTTTCAATCAGTGGGGAACTTGAAGAGGGAGCTTTTTTGAAAGACGAAACACTAGTAATAAAAACACACAATACACTAAACACTATGTCAATATATGACTTAGCCCTACAAGGCAAACACAACCTGTACAACTCAATGGCGGCAGGTATCGCGACTAGGATACTAGAAGTGAGCAATGAAAACGTGAGAGAGAGTCTCAGCGATTTTCAGAACATAGAGCACCGACTCGAGTTGGTTACTACCATTGAAGGAGTGGAGTATATCAACGACTCAAAGGCGACTAATGTCAATGCGACATGGTATGCGCTAGAGAGTGTCAGACGCCCTATTATCTGGATAGTTGGAGGAGTAGATAAGGGCAACAAGTATGCTCAGCTTCAAGAATTAGTTGCAGAGAAAGTGAAATGCATCATCTGCCTTGGTGAAGACAATAAGAAGATCAAGCGCGCTTTTGGAAAGCACGTAGATCAGTTTTATGAAGTGACTTCTGCAGCAGCAGCTGTAAGAACTTCTCAGTTGGTTTCAGAAAGAGGGGATACCGTACTCCTTTCGCCTGCTTGCGCCAGCTTTGATCTCTTCAAAAACTATGAGGATAGAGGACACAAGTTCAAAAGAGCTGTTCGCGCCCTTTGATTTAGCACACTAAAAAACACACACATATGCCCATGCAACTCAAAACCAAACTCAGCAGAGAGAAAATAGAAAGGCTCACTGACCGTCTACTCAGTGAACGTGAAAACAACTTGAAACGAGTGCTAGAAATAGACCATCGTTTGGAGACCGTCTGTGAACAGGATGGAGTGGAGTACATCAATGACTCAAAAGCCACTGATGTGTCGGCCACCCTATACTCGTTGCAGTGCCTTGAGAAACCTGTCATCTGGATAATGAGTTGCACGGATAGGTATAGCGACTTGTCACGCCTCAAAAGCATGGTCGAACAAAAAGTAAAAGCCATGATTTATGTAGGTGCGCAAGACGATGAGTTAGTGGAAGAGTTTATTGACTCTGCCTCACTAATTGTTCGCGCAGACTCGTTAGAAGAGGCGCTTATCGAAGCAGCCAGATTGGGCCTAGAGGGAGATGCCGTTCTCTTCTCACCAGCCTCACCTTCAGGCGATTTGTACGACAGCTATAAGCAACGAGGAGAAGCCTTTTCTACAATCCTTTTGAGCGACCTACCAAACTAAAAAACACACTACCAAAATGAGTAAAGTATTCACTATCCACACTGGAAAGAAGAGTCAAGTTGAAGACCTCGTGCATGCACGAAAGAAAATGGTTGATGAGATAAAATTTAGTCAGCATCGGCTTGAAGAGGTCGAAGAGATTGACGGTGTCCAATACATCAATGACTCTTCTGCCACAAGCATCATGGCTTCTAAAGACTCCCTGCGCTGCATGGCCGACCCGGTAATTTGGATAGTGTGTGCCACGCCTTATGATCGCGACTTTATCTTGCTAAGCAAGATTGTGTCATACAAGGTCAAGTCTATTGTGGTCTGCGGACTAGAAGCGTCTGACGTGAGAAACGAATTGTCTGGTTTGGTTGACACTTTTGTCATTACTGAAAACATGGAAGATGCGGTTATCGAAGCGAAAGGGTTGGCCAATGAAGGTGATGTCGTGCTCTTCTCTCCAAGTTGCTCTGCACACGCTCCTTACAATGATTACGTTGAAAGAGGAGACGACTTCAAATCAAAAGTAAACGAGTCTAAAGCTCGACTGTGAAACATTAATAAATCATCAAGTACCTTATACATTGACAGAGAAGCTCTTCACATATCTTAAAGGCGATCGTACCATCTGGGTGATTGCAATCCTGCTGAGTATTATCTCGCTGCTTGCTGTATACAGTTCTATCTCGTCATTGGCACATAAGTACCATGATGGCAATACGTTTTACTATCTCATCAAGCATGTCATCATGCTTGGTACAGGTTTCGTTATCATGTTTTACGTGCACCGCATGCAGTTCAAGTATTTCTATCGCTTGTCTCAATTGCTCTTCGTTGCAGCAGTTATACTGCTGATATGCACACTGTTTTTTGGGCCTACCGTCAATGAGGCCAATCGCTGGTTGACCATCCCCATTATCAATCAGTCCTTTCAAACATCTGACCTTGCCAAAATAGTATTGGTGGTCTACCTCGCTCGTTTGCTTACTCAGAAGAAGGAAACTATTCGCGATTTCAAAACAGGCTTCTTGATGATTCTTCCGCCAGTCATCGTCATCTGCGGGCTAATTCTCCCCGCTAATTTTAGTACGGCAGCACTATTGTTTTTCACTTGCCTCGTTATCATGTTTACTGCCGGTGTGCGCTTGGTGCACATATTTTCTCTGATTGGTGTGGCCATCATGGGCTTCATTATGTTGCTGGTTGTAGAGACTGCCGTGCCAGGTACATTGCCTCGTCTCGAAACCTGGAAAGCCAGAATAGACCGCTTCATAGGTATCGGAGATGCAGAGCAAACCACCACAAGTATTCAAGAAAATTATCAGGTTCAAATGGCCAAGATTGCCATTTATAATGGTGGCTTTGCACCAAGTCTGCCCGGTCATGCGGCATCCAGAAACTACATGCCCCATCCATATTCTGATATGATTTACGCCTTTATAATCGAAGAGTATGGCTCCATTATTGGCGGGCTCGGCTTGCTAATTCTCTACCTCATTTTATTCTTTCGAATAATAAAAATCGCCCTGGCGAGTCAAAAGACGTTTAACAAACTCGTGGTCCTTGGGCTAGGGTTTATGATGATATTTCAAGCAATGGTCAACATGGCCGTAGCCGTTAACCTCTTTCCTGTTACTGGGCAGCCTCTGCCCATGGTCAGCATGGGAGGGACATCTGTGTGGTTTACCTGTATTGCCTTAGGCATAATACTGAGCGTGAGCAGACAGCAAAGTGAGCACGGAGTGGGTACTAAATCCGCTTCCTCTTTTGCCTAAGTTCATCATTAGCGGAGGAGGTACAGGGGGGCACATATTCCCAGCCATCGCGATAGCTGATGAGCTAAAACGAAGAGATCCTGACGCGGAGATTCTCTTTGTAGGTGCCCACGGCAGAATGGAAATGGAGCGTGTGCCCAAAGCAGGATATGAGATTGTAGGTCTCAACATTGCCGGGATACAGCGCAGATTGACTTGGAAAAACTTATTGGTTCCCTTCAAAATAATTTCGAGCTTAATGAAAGCACGTGGAATCATAAAAGACTTTGCACCTGATGTAGCCATTGGGGTAGGGGGATATGCTTCAGGGCCATTGCTCAGAGTGGCATCGTCCATGAAGGTGTCAACACTCTTGCAAGAGCAGAATTCCTATCCGGGAATCACAAACAAACTCTTGGCAAAAAAGGCCAACCGTATCTGCGTGGCCTATGACAACATGCAGCGCTTTTTTGACGAGTCTAAAATCGAAGTGACTGGCAACCCCATTCGATCTTCAGTCACACAAATTGAGGGTAAAAAAGAAGAGGCACTTCGTCATTTTGGTCTAGAAAAAGACAAGCTCACGGTGCTCGTCATCGGAGGAAGTCTTGGAGCGCGAAGCATGAATAACGCCATTCAAAATGGCCTCTCCAAAATCAAAGAATTGGATGTGCAACTCCTCTGGCAAACCGGAAAGTTTTACTTCGATGAAATGGAGCAGGCTGTAAAAGAACATTCTGATTCAGCAGTGCATGTCACAAAATTTATAGACCGCATGGATTTGGCATATTCGGCTGCAGACATTGTGGTGTCACGGGCTGGAGCGATTTCTATTTCTGAGCTTTGCTTAGTCTCTAAGCCTACCATACTTGTGCCTTCACCCAATGTGTCTGAAGATCACCAGACCAAAAACGCCATGGCCTTGGTCAACAAAGAGGCTGCCATCCTGGCCAAAGACAATGAGCTTGATACAGCGCTCTGGGAGTCTCTGCAGTCACTCGTGCAGTCTCCAGAAAAAAGAAGCGCGCTGTCAAAAAACATCCGAACGCTTGG
>CAYSDH010000023.1:21482-45523 GCA_964429805.1 uncultured Flavobacteriales bacterium | reverse complement strand
TGAAGAAGTGGGTGTGAAAACGCCATCAACGTAGTATAAGTCTCTCCATCACAGTACTTAAGGCTCAATTGACCACTAGTCGTTCATGAGTCAAATTGCCATTTTGAAGAATGCTCAAGATGTAAACTCCGGGCTCAAGACTGTGGATGGGGAAGAAAAAATTGAATTCCTTTTTCACAGCCTGGACCACCTTCTCACCATTTAGCGTATAAATAGCCAAGTCAATGGGGTCGGCACTGCTCGATCGAATAGTGAGCCAATCATCTGCAGGGTTGGGAAAAATGATAAGGTCATCTGCTTGCAGTCCGAAGTATAAGTAAGACGTGCCAAAGTACTCGAAAGCACCATCAAAGTCCACTTGCTTTAAGCGATAGTAGTTGTCACCATCATACGGACTCTCGTCAAGAAAAGTGTAGTTGATGACAGTAGAACTGTTACCTGATGCCGGCACAACTCCTATGGTTTTATAGTCAAGACCATCTGCTGAGCGCTCTATACTAAAGTACTTACTGTTTATTTCAGAGGCGGTCGACCAAGTGAGCAGGGCTGTTTGGTCACCCGCATCTTCTGCCTTGAAGTATAAGAGCTCAACGGGCAGCGGGGTGTCACAATCAGCAATAGCATTCACTTGAAATAGGGTGGGGTCTACATAATCACCAGTCATGCGATAATTCATGCCAGACATGAGTGTGTGTGAGACGCCATTTGCCGTGTATGCCGTAAAAGTTATTTGTGGGTCATACGAGTTTGGAAATGGAAGAAATGAACCGCTGTCTCCACCTCCAGTGCTGTTGCAATAACAGGGGTGCCCGGTATTAGATGTTATTCTCATCTCCAATTGGTCGTTTAAAAAAATGGGCAGCGGGGAAGAGAATAGAAACTCGTGCAAAGAGAAATTTACAGGCGATACAAACCCTTGAGTCAATGTCCTACTGGTTCCTTGAGTGAGATTAAATACGTCAACAGTGTAGGTGCATGTGTTGAATGGAGGAGGCCCAGTAGGAATTTGAAAGACGATATCGACTGAGTGGAAGAGGCCATTGTCCAAGTTTGATGTAAAGAATGTACTTGTAGTGAGTGAGTTTCCAAGTGCGGTTCCTCCAGCAACACTGGGACCTAAGTCATTAAGTGGAAACGGAGTTGACGTCATGTCTTGTACAAAGTATGACATGTCTCCTGAAAGCACAGGTGTGGTGTAAGAGGAACTGCCCGCAAGCAATAAAGTGTTTGCTTCTAGATCCGCATACCAGTTATATGTACCACTGCCAGGATAGTTGAGCGTCAGCGCGAGAGTAGGACAAAACAGTTGACTTCCAGGAGTGATGAAAAGAGGTAGTTCTGGCACTTGCTCAACATCATCAAAATAGAACGTAGAGGCAGGAGAACCATTTCCTATGTTTCCTAAATCAAAGAGAAAGACAATCCTGTCAAACAAAGTGGGTTGCCCTGTAAAATCATAGCAGAGTGTTTCCCACTCTCCAGTTAAAGTAGTGAAGGCGTCCAGTTCATAAAAACAGGGTCCACCACAACCTTCCATTTTTAGACTGATTTTGGTCCCCACTGGCGCACTAGTATACACCTTCATGCATATGATGGGGTCAGTATTGAAATTAACATTAGTCGGAGTGCTTAAGTATGCGCCTGCCCACACTTGTCCTCCTAGCCTGATCATACGCCCCACAGTGGTGCTGGTATTGATTCCGCTTGGCGCAGGGTTTGAGACAACAGTGGCCGTACCTCCATTAAAATTAGTAAAGTCACTGTTGAGCACTGAACCGGACTCAAAATCTATAGGCATAGTCACCGTCTGACTTAATGATAATGTTGGATTCATTAAGAAAAAGGCGCCTAGTAAAAGGGCCAAATGGGCGATATAGTCGAATCGACTTAGCAACAATCCATGGGCTTTGATGAGCCCAATTTTAAAATGTCAGCATCCGTTCACGCTGCTCAGTCAACTCAACGTTGAATAATTATTCGCTGTGTTTCATTTCGGTTTCCAGCACTCAGCTTTACGATATAAAGTCCAGAAGAGAAATCACTAGAGTTCCATGTCGCACTGTGCGCTCCGGCTGAAAGAGAACCTTGGCGTATGGTTTCTACTTCTCTTCCCATTAAGTCAAACACAGCCAAGTTAATATCAGTTTCGTTGGCAAGTGTAAATTGTATCTGGGTCAAATCATTTGCTGGCTGAGGAAATACCCGAAGGTCAAATAACATAGACTCTTCTGCATCTACTAAGCTCGTTACTCCGCCTTCCCAATAAATGTCGTCAAGGGCGACATTGCCAGCCCCTCCGTTGACTTCAAGAATGACAAAAGTATAGGCCATCATTCTCAGGTCGATGTCTTCTCCTATCAAGTCAGCAACAGGGATGCTTGCCTGCCCCCATTCTCCATTTCGTTCTAGTCCATAGGTTGATTGACCGGCAGGAAAATCGACATAATGTTGATTGTCCCAGGCATCCGTTACACCTATTTGAAAAGCCATGTTGGCAGGTGCTTTTACGCTGAATGTTACATGACCATTTTGAAAAGCCGAGAGATTAATGGGTTGCTCTGAAAGAACACCAGCTCCAAACCAGCCCAAACCATTGGTGGACCATGACAGCACGTTATCTCCTTCAAGTGGCAACTCGCTTCCTTCATTTAGGGTGTTCTCCCACACAAAGACAAACGCGTCTTCATCAATCTCATGCGCATCATTGACTGGGGTCTCGTCTGTATAGACTCCAAAAGTTCCACTGATCTCATTGGGCGGTCCTAGGTGGACATCTCCTTGCCCATTCCACTCATAAATCTTGATGTAGTCTATGTACATGTCGGCAGGCAAATCAAGGCTAATCGGAGCACCTGACCCAGTGTCACCCAAATTATAAGCATCTGTATAACTGCCGCCAATAGCGAGGTTAGTCAAGAAATAAAACGGTTTTAAGAAGGCTTCTGTCCCCGCACCAAGAGTAAACTCTTCGGTGTACAAGTCGTACTCCACACCATCATCTTCAACCGTAAACTTGATACTATTCTCATCCCAATACACACGATGGATTAAAAAGCGGTCATTAAAGGGGTTGACATGGTTGTAGTAAGGCCGGTTAAAGTCGTCATTAGGGTCATTGGCAATACTCACCACACCATTCGGATTCCCTCCGTTGACCGCAGCTTCATCAAAATAGATGACGTTCGAACCGGTCATTTCATTCACTGTGGAGTTATTCATACCATTTCCACCATTATGAGTATCGTGCATGTCTCTGAATGATTGTTTTGCACCCATCTCCATGAGGTCTATTTCGCCTTTGGTTGGCCAGTTTAGGTTTGATGTGCCCAGCATCCAAAAAGCTGGCCACCCGCCTAAATCTAGGTCAGGCACCCTTACTCGTGCTTCAACCATGCCATGCTGTACACTTAGCCCTGAAAGAGAAGTGATTTTTCCAGAAGTATAGTTGAGCGGGTTACCCCAGACATCAGTAATGCCAGGTCCAGACTCTACCATGGCGGTGAGTTTTACGCCATTATTTCCAGGCTCTCCAGGAATCTCTACGATGTTGACATTTTCTTCTTTGTAAAATTGAAGCTCACCGTTTCCCCAGCCCCAGTTTCCATTTCCAGTGCTGATTATCCAATTGTCGAGATTGTTAAAGTCCTCTTGGTAGAGCAGACCTCCAACTTGCGCAGAGAGCGCACAAGTGCTGAGTGCAAAAAACAGAACTAGGCTCGTATATTTTATTCCACTGAGAAGCGACATCATCGTAAAGGTTAATTTTAATAAGCGCAGTGAAAATACAGAAAAAGAACTTATAGTAAAAATAACCATAAGCATATCGCTTGTGCACTTTTCATCCTGGAATAATCGCTGACGATGTATTATATTGTTCAGTGGTTTCGTTGTTTAAGTCATTGAACCTTAAAACCCTTATGCGTTATCTTGCTTTCATATTGTTTTTCTCAATAAGTCTATCCGCCTATTCTCAAACTAGGCTCACGTGCTATGTCAATAGCTCTATGACAGATATGTCAATTCATTATCCGGGTGAGTCAGGCAGTTCTGGCATAAACAACGTCTACACTCCAAGAGAGGCTTTTTCCTATGGAATAGGCGCAGAGTCAACACTCAGTACTCGATGGTCTATAAATTATGGTGCTGAATGGCTCAAGACGGGGCATTCAATCCACTACAGAAACCTTGTTTTTGGCGAAATTATTGATCCACGAAGGGGGTTCACTCTTACCACAGGTGATATAGCGAATTGGAGAGGAAGGCTTCATTCGTATCTCAATGTTCCTTTTTCGGTGAGATACCATCTTGCCGAAGGTGATAAGTGGAATTATTCGCTGTCTGCCGGACCCTCAGTCTCTTATTACCTGTATACAAAGTCTCGATTTAGTGCTGGCAATGGAGGGGAGGCATATAAGAGTAACAATTCAAATGATTTTCTTTTATCAGCACATATGGACTTGAGGGTGGAGCGAAGACTAAATGACCGTTGGTCTGTTTTTGCCTCGCCAACTTATAGAAGAAGTATAACCTCTCATGAACAGAGAGTCTTTTACGGCTCTGACAATTTGCGTGTGCTAAGTTCGTATAACGTAGGACTGAGTCTTGGTGCTTTGTATCCGCTCAGTAAGAAGACAGACGGTAAAGTAGAAGTCTTAGAGTGATGAGATGTGGATTGTTGTTAATCTTTATCTGCTCGAGTCTATTGTTGTGGTCTCAGGAAGTCCGCGTTGAGCCACGAAAAAATCATTTGCAACTATCTTTTTGACAGAAAGACGAAAACACCTGTATATGGAGCAGTCGTCTCGGTGATTCTAGAAAACGGAGAGACATTCATGATTCAACCGGGAGATTCGATATCCTCCATCGATATAGATTTTCTGATTGGAGTTCCATTTACATGCTCTGTAAGCCACAAAGATTACCTCACTCTCAAAGATTCTCATAATCAAGGTGTGTCAGACTCGCTAGGCACTTTTTTCGAAAAGGAGTTTTACATGGAGAGACTCATTATTTGTTAAGAACCTCCTGCGTTCTCTTTTCCTGAAAGCGAGTTTGAGCTCACTGATTCAGCTCTGACTGTCGTCAGTATGTACGAAGCGATATTAATCGAAAACCCCGATTTTTGCATCGAATTAGTGTCACTGTACATGAACACGGAGACAATAGGCCTGACCCGAAAACGAAGCAACGAAGTATTCAAAGAAATGGTTCGAAGAGGAATTGATAGAACGAGACTTTCCTGTTCTGTGAGACTGAAAAACTATAATATTGGACGTGGTCCAGAGGTAGTAGTGACATTGTCGGATTTTCTAATACCAAAGGATAAGTAGCGTTACTCAACCATGATAGTGCTCGAACTCCATCGCTCTTCACTCAAAATTCTTAAAGTATAAAGCCCCGGAGGAAAACCTGACACATCTATGTCTATGCGCCCTGTGGGGTTAACTGCAGAGTGATGCACCACCTGTCCGATTGATGAGTGCATCAACACTTCAGATAAGTGCAGATTTTGATTTGATTCGACATGTACATAATCTCGACTGGGGTTAGGGTAAACATTAAACTCAGCACGCTCTATTTCTGAAACGCTGGTGGTAAAAATACTTCCACACACGTCTGATGTATCTTGAACAAATGCTGACGGAGGAGGGTTCATATACACGAGCTGATTCTCAACACAGAGCCTTCCTAGACTAACCACGTAATTAGAAACATTTAGCCCTGCATGCCAGAATATTCCTTTAGCACTCCCAACACCCTCAATCCATTCCCATGTCGAACCGGCATCTGATATCGAAAACACATAGAGTCTTCGCCTGGTGATTCCATCGTCACAAAGCACGGAGTCGATGTCGTCTACACGAACATCATCGAGCAGAAAACCTGACCCGTCAAACAAGGCCTCTGAATCATATGTTGTAAAAACGTCATAAAGTGTATCACCAATGTCAGCGCCAAAATCATAAAGTAGATATTCTGTGGAGTCAACTAAGTAGTTGAAGTACACCCGTTGATTTTCAGACCTCAGCCCACCTACGTAAGAGGATTCATCAAACATCATTTGATGATAGGTTAAGGAGTTAATAACGGTATCCTCTTGACCAATTGAGAACGAAAACTCATAGACAGAACCATAAGAAGCTGTAGACCCGCTCCAGCTGTAAGGTGCGTCAACATTTGTCCACACCGCATTAGAGTCCGGAAATGACGGATAAGACTGTGCCTGAAGAGAAATACAAGCTATAAGAAGCGTGAACAGAGAGAGGGCTTTCATGTTTCGGAATATTGACGGTTTCGATATAAAAATAGTCAATTTCCGCTTGGCTCGGTCAACCCGTAAAGTTGAAGTGAATCTTGTCTTTCATAGACACTTTTTCCATGGTCTTTCTAGTGTAGAGTTCAGCCGGCCGGCCAAGTGAGTTCTTCGTTTTCTTAAACTCGCCAGTGGCTTCAACTAGACCACTAGTCAGCACTTGTCTCCTAAAGTTTGGCTTGTCAATGGTGCGTCCAAACGCCTGTTCGTAGATGGCAATTATCTGAGAGAGAATAAACTTCTCTGGCAGCAACTCAAATACTCTCGGGTGTCTCAACAAGCCTTTTCTAAACCGTTTTGTTACCTGCTTCACTATCTCGTTGTGGTCCAGGCTTAGTGCAGGCAGGTCTTCTAATCCGCACCAACTTAGGTCTTCAGAAAGTGGCTCGGTAAGTTGCTCAAAAGGGACAAGACCGTAATACGCGAAACTGATAATACGACCAAGCGGATGCCGGCCCAGCTCAGAGAATGCCCGAAGTTGCTTGGTATAAAAATTACCAGTACCGATGGTTGACACAAGAAGCTTCTCCAAGGCTTGATCGGTGTCTTCATTGGGAAGAATTAGATTGCCTGGCAGACCCAACTTATCTTCAAAAGGCAAATCACTTTTCTCCTGAAGAAGTATCTGCAGTGTGCCATTATGAAATGTGAATAGCACAATGTCTATAGAAAAAGCACCTCTGAAAAAATGGTCAAGAGAGTGAGGATTAATCGTGCTGGACGTAGTCATGTCGTTTATTGATTTAACACAAATGCAAAGCTAGTGCTTTGCATTTCCGCGGCCATAGTCTACGGCCAAATCTTGTTATTCTTAGCTGTTAATGTGCCCTAGATTATTGTGCTTCGAACGAGTCAAAGAGATTCCTTTTCTCTTGCATCCAAGTAGCCATGGCCCCTGGTGTTTTCATTAGTTCACTCATGGCAGACATGGCCGCAAGATGCTCGGCATCTTGAGCCATCATCATTTCATTCGCATGCGCTTGGCTGAGCTTCGCTATTTCTTCAAAAGTATCGGCTGCAAACTCAAGGTCGCACGCGCCACCGAGTTGACGACAAGTCATGGACTTCATTTTTCTCAGAACTAATTAACCTTACTTAGTCCATGGTTTGGGTAAACGTCACCTCATAGCCATTATACGTGATAGTCTGGGCAACCACTAGCTGGGTAGCAGAAATGCTGATTATGTCATATTCGCTGAAACCACAGTCACCTCCACTTATTTCAAGCACTGTCTCATTGGTGTTAAATGACCAGCTCCCTTCGCATAATATTGGATCTACACCAAAGCAGATGTTTGATCCTTCATGGTTGACATAACTCATGTCAGTTTCAAAATCCCAAAAATCATCAAGATCACAGTCGTCAAAGCAATTAGGGAAAAGCTCATAGGTTCCGTTTCCAAGGTCTTCTGAGCAATAGCCGTAACCGTACTCTTGGTCAATAATCATACTGTTAACCACCCAGTTGTTACCTGTGAGCATTTGTGTTTTTGTCATTGCTGGTGCGGGGTCTGGCTCTTCTTCTTTTTTACAAGATGTAAAAACAAGGGCTATGGCTAATAAAGAGAGCGTATAAATATTGATTTTCATCGTTTTGGATTTTTTGGATTGATTGCCAAAGCTAATTGAAAAAGCGCAGCTAAAACATCAGTCAAACATTGGTTATATAATCCCCAATGAGTCAAATCGCTGACTGATTAGCTGGCTGGGGTCTTTTCCAAACCACTCAGAGATAATGTCCCAGTAGACATTACGAAAGTCTATGCTGTATGTTAAGTCGCCATCGTCAAGCGCACTGAGGTTAGGCCCTGTGTTGTACACGCCTGCTTTGTTCATGTCCTTTCCAATTAAGAAAAGGCAGTTTGCCTTACCATGATCCGTGCCTCGTGACCCATTCTCTTTTACTCTGCGCCCAAATTCCGAAAAGGTCATAATGAGTGTGTTCTCCATGTCACCAGATTTTTCTAATGACTGAACGAGAGACTGCAGCGCACTGCCATATTGGCCAAGAAGTCTGTCTTGCTTGTTACGCTGACCAACATGAGAGTCAAAGCCATTATGAGACACATAATACACTTGCGTGTCAAAGCCACTGCGAATAAACTGAGACACTGTGCTGAGCTTTTTCCCAAGCGGGGTGACAGGAAACTCGCCTGGACTTTCTTTTACGGTATGTGTTTCGGCCAAGTAGTCTGCGCTTTGCGAAGTTTGAATTAGCGTCTTGTAGAGGTACCCTTGATTATCTTCATCAAGGTCAGCTGTGCTGCTTGCCGTTACTAGGTCATTGAAATATGGATTTTTCATGGTGCGCCTCAAGGTATTGGAGTTTGTGACGGCCAGTCCTGTGCGCAGCTCTCCGCGCAAGCTCAATGACAGAGACTTGTCTATTTCTAATGCGGCATGACCAGAGTCGCAATAGCTGTCTAGATAGCGACCCAGCCATCCCGTTTTCGAATACCGATGACTGTCTACCGCGGTGTGCCATATATCCATGGAGCGAAAATGACTGCGGTCAGGATTTGGATAACCTACATTGTTGATGACACTCACATATCCTTCTTTGTATAGTTCGTGCAAGCCAACTAAGGCGGGGTTTAGCGCAAGCAGATCATTGATTTTAAGCGACTCTTCTTTCTTGATGGCGATACTTGGGCGCAACCTGTAGTAGTTGTCATCTTCAATTGGAACAACGGTGTTGAGCCCGTCATTTCCTCCAGATAACTGAATGACGATCAGCCGCCTAAACCCTTTCACCAAGTCATAATTGTCCATGCCCTGCAAGAAGCCAGGAAGAAACATGCTGCCTATGACTCCAAGTGAACTTTGTTGTATAAACGCTCTTCTTTTCATGTTACTATGCTTTTTGATGGCTTACTGTTACATCAATTGATATTCTGGAAGTGACATCAGCTGGATGACCAACTCTTTTTGAGAGTCAAAATTTCTGGCCTGGAGAAATGTCTGCGCCTGTGCAGATAGCTTTCCGTTAAAGAGTAGAGTGAGCACATCTTCGCCCTCATTGACGTGAAAGAAATAGGCCCAGTCTTTAGAAAACCCGAGCCGACTAGACTCCGTTTTGCGGCCTCGTGTCATGCCCGTATTTGGATTACTATCGTAGTCGGGTTTCTCTACTATTTCTAACAAACCATCGGTAAGTAAGACTGACGGCAGTCGCAGCCTGATGGGGAGGCTATTGCTGTCAATCCACTCTTTGTCCATTTTCCACCCTTCTACATTGAGTGGTTTATAGAGTTGTTGGTCGAGCACCTTGCCCAACTTGAGCCAAGGCTGAATTTTTTTATTTCGCAGTCTAAAGTGTCTGCCCATGTGGACCATCATCTGCACTGGACTCTTGATGAGACTCATCACGTGTTCGTCTTTATAAAACCACTCGGCATCTACAATGGCAGAAATCAGACTCTTTATGTCATAGTCACTCGCATAAAACACTTCGGTGATTTCGTCCAGCTCCTTTTCATTGACCTTATGGTTGACGAAATACTGATACACTGATTTAGAGATGAATCGGGCACAGGCTTTTTTCTTCAGAATTAGATGGATGACTTCTTCTCCTCCAAAATTGTCTGTGACTCCAAAGATGGTTTTTTGACCATAGTCGTGTTGGTTTTCTTTAATGAAAAAGGAACCGTCAAACTTTGCCTTCCAGCCTGTAAAGCAGCGCGCTATTTCCTGAATGTCTTGTTCTGAATACTCGTTTCCTCTCCCCAAGGTGAACAGCTCCAAGAGTTCACGCGCAAAATCTTCATTAGGCTGACTTTTGACATTCTGCTTGCTGTGCAGAAAATTAATCATCGCGGCAGATTGCGACACACCAAGCAGGAGCTTGCGAAAATCTCCGAGCGCATTTTTCATAATCACATTGCTGAATTGCGAAGCATGCAGTGGATTCTTGATAATACAGGCGAAATGATGATGCCAAAACAGAGACATTTTTTCTTGAACCATGGACTCCGAGCGCAGCATTTGCATCATCCATTCTACTTGAAGCTCTTTGAGCTTCACTTTTGATATTTCCTTAAAGGCTCTTTTGTCCTCTTTAGTGATTCTGTTCTGACGCGCCTTTGTCATTTCATTATAAGGCACATTGAGCAGAGATACCTGTTGACTTGACAGTATGCTGTCAAAGGTCTGAGGCCTAAGAGTCTTCAGCTCTTTGCCATTCGCTCCAAATCCGAAACGGTTATGTATATGTATGTGCCTATCTAAACTCATCTGTAATTGGACTAGGATAAAGGGGAATCGTTTAATCGCAAAACTGTCAAAATACATACCAGATAATATCTTAGCCATATATTCGTTTTCATGAACATGAAAAAAGCCACAACTATACTTTCCGTATCACTTTGCTGTACGCTGCTCATGGCATTTTGCACCAGACCCGCACTAGGAGATAATAACACTGATAAATCCTCACTTATTATTGATGCCAAGTGGGAGCTTGTTGAAGTAGAAGACCAGGCAGTAGTAAACGCTGAGGGACAAACAGCCTACTTTGTGATAAACAATGATGGTCAAGTGACAGGGTTTGATGGCTGCAATGAAATCTCTGGTGAGGTAGCCTTTGATAGAGGTGTGGACATTATTTTCTCAAATCTAGGCTCTACCTACAAGGACTGTGAACCTGTGAAAGGAAATGAACGAACGCTGATAGATGTGTTGTACTTCACACACATTTATACCATTGAAGGAGACCTGCTAACGGTCAATTCAAATTTTGAAAAAGAAATGGCGGTCTTTAAGCGCGTGGACTTCTGAGCGAGACGCGCTTAAATTCTTGATTAGACCATTCCCTTTGACTCCCTGTTTTGAGGTGTTACCTTTGGCGGCCTCAAAACGAGAAACATGTCAGATAAAAGAGTACGCGTTCGTTTCGCACCAAGTCCTACCGGCCCCTTGCATATAGGTGGCGTCCGTACGGCCTTATACAACTATCTTTTTGCCAAGCACCATGATGGTGACTTCCTGCTGCGGATAGAAGACACCGATCAAACCAGGTTTGTGCCCGGAGCAGAAGAGTACATCATAGAGTCACTCAAATGGCTTGGCATAGAGCCTAACGAAGGGGTTTCCTATGGCGGAGACAAAGGCCCATACAAGCAGTCTGAGCGAAAGGGCATGTACATGCAGTATGCTGAGCAGTTGCTGCAATGCGGAGATGCATATTATGCCTTTGATACGTCAGAAGAATTGACTGAGATGCGCGAAAAAGCACAGCAAGCCAAAGTCGCTTCATGGCAGTATAACAACATCACGCGTAACTCTATGAAGAACTCACTTACCTTGCCAGAAGATGAGGTTAAGAGAAGAATTGATAATGGTGACCCATATGTAATCCGATACAAAATGCCGCGAGGCGAAGAGGTCAGATTTGAAGATTCGATTAGAGGTTGGGTGGTCTTTAGTACTGATCAGTTAGATGATAAAGTGCTGATGAAAAATGATGGCATGCCAACCTATCACCTTGCCAACATAGTAGATGATCACTTGATGGAAATCACACACGTAATACGTGGAGAAGAGTGGTTGCCGTCAGCTCCGCTGCATGTCCTATTATACAAGAGCTTTGGCTGGGAGGCACCAACATTTTCACACCTTTCTCTCATACTTAAGCCAGATGGGAAGGGTAAACTCAGTAAGCGTGATGGTGATAAGGGCGGATTCCCCGTGTTTCCGATTAACTGGACCGACCCAAAATCAGGAGACTTACTGAGCGGGTATCGCGAGTCTGGGTATTTCCCCGAAGCTGTAATTAACATTCTCGCCTTTCTAGGCTGGAACCCAGGCACCACTCAAGAGATATTTTCGCTCGAAGAGCTGGTAAGTGCATTTACCATGGCCAGAGTTGGGAAGTCTGGAGCCAAGTTTGACCCTGAGAAAGCCAAGTGGTTTAATCAGCAATATCTACGCTTGAAAAGTGATGCAGAACTTGCTGATGATTTAAAGCCAATACTAGCCAGTCAAGGATTAGAGGCGAGTGACGACACGATTCAGAAGTCTGTAGTACTGCTTAAAGAACGTGCCTTTTTTGTGAAGGATATGACCGAGGGTCGCTTTATGTTTGAAGCGCCAACTGAGTATGAAGAAAAGACCCGCAAGAAAAAGTGGAAAGAGAACACTCCTGATATCATGCGCACATTTCGAGATAAGTTTGCGGCTGTTGAACCTTTTGAGGCTGACCCAATCGAGTCTCAATTTAAATCCCTTCTGGAAGAGAACGAATGGGGCATGGGGCAGGTGATGCCTAACCTAAGGCTGCTTGTTACTGGTCAAGGAATGGGGCCATCGTTCTTTGCTGTTGCCGAAATTCTTGGCAAAGAAGAGACCCTGAGAAGAATGGACACTGGAATTGAAAAATTGAGCTAATGGGTCAGATTCTAGTCAGCGGCATTCGAGCTTACGGACATCACGGTTGTCTTGACGAAGAGGCGGTCATTGGACAAGAATACACGGTAGATGTAACCATGGAGTGCGACTTGAGGCCCTCTGCAGAGGCAGATAACTTGAGTCTAACCGTTGATTACTGTGACGTAACACGCATTGTAAAAGAGGAAGTCGGTCAACGGTCAAAGTTGATTGAGACAGTTGCCATGCGTATCGCAAAGAAAATCTTGACCTTAGACTTTGTCCAGAAAGTGACAGTGGCTGTTACTAAACCCAAGCCACCCATTGATGGAGATGTAAAGCAAGTGACCGTGATTGAAACACTGTCGAAGTAGATTGGTTTTTTAATCCAACAAGTTGCGCATTAACCTAACATTGTCGGTAATCACACCGTCTGGATGCATGTCAAACGCATCATTATGCGACCACTGATCAAATGGAGCAAATAATATTACATGCAGTCCAGCATCGTGAGCGGCAGTGACTTGCGGTTTTTCAGCATCGTCCATATCCCTAACCAGACCGAAAAACCCGCGTGCATTGGCCTCGGCTATTTCAGGAGACGCTAATGGCGCTTCCCAATACAATCGACTACTTGGAAGTAGCTCACCCAAATCACTCAAGAAGTCTGCGTCTAAACAGATGACAGAGACGTGCTGCCCATCTGGGCTTGATTCGAGTGATTTCCAAAGTGCGGATGCGGCATCAAAGGTTGCTTGACCTTCAGATTCTGCACAAGCTTTGTCTAAGTGAACATCCAGATAGATAGGAGGAAAAATATTCAACGAAGCTAGGTGTGAAAGCGCCTGATCTAAACCCACCACCTTCTCTCCCGACAACCCAGCCAACAGTCCTTGACGATAGTCACAGCCAATTATTTCGTTTGAAAACCGTGACTCTACGCATCCTTCACAATTAGTAGCCAACATCAACTGCGCGTCATGAAACAAAATTGGGACAGAGTCTGCGCTAAAGCGAATGTCAAGTTCAAGAGCATCGGCATCACTTCCTAGACCACGGTTGATGCTGGCCAGACTATTACTCGGTAACGGATTGTTCAGATTTTGAAAACCACCGCCCCCATGACCAATCACCTCTATTTTACCTCCGTTGAGGTTGTCAAAGTCACGCTTGTCTTTAGCGCAAGCCACGACTAAGAATGTTAGGAATAGGAGAGCGTAGAATCTCATGGACTAGACTTTTTTCCTAAGAGATAATTGATGCCCAAGAGAACAATGCCATCTGCACCAAAACCCCATAGGTCGAGTCCAAATCGCTCACTTACTAGTCGCTCTTCATACATGCCGATTGCTAACACCTGAGTAATGTCAATTCGTTCACTCAATGCATAACCCAATTCCTGCCCAATCAGGTACTCTCCACTGCGACCGCTCCCATTTCTGAATGATTGCATGACACGAAGGTGAGCCCCAGCTCTCCATTTCCCCTGACTCAGTATATCTCTAGAGACATAAATAGCAAATCCCTGTTCGGTTTTGCCAAAGAGGGCTGACTCGCTCAGCGATACTGTATACGCCAACCCTAAGCGGTAAGGGCCAGACCTTCTCTCTACTCCAAGTTCCGTGTTCATACCGCTGTATGTAAATGACGGAGCAAGGTGCAGTACATAATGTGCGGGAATTGACTTGTCTTGTGCCTGAAAGCCGTGGCATGTGAAAAGGATAATAAGGAAAGCCAACAAGCGCATGTGGCGCAAGGTACGCAAGTAGGTAAATAGATTTGTGCTGCAAATCACTAACTACAAGACATGTTCCGAAACCTTCTGCTCATCATTGCGTATTATTCGAATAAGCGTACCTTCGTGTTCCGCTAAAAAAATGGTCGGTTGGCCGAGCGGTTAGGCAGTGGTCTGCAAAACCATCTACAGCAGTTCGAATCTGCTACCGACCTCAAAAAGAAAAACCCCTGATCTCAGGGGTTTTTTTATGCCGTATTTTTGTGGAGGCTTGGCGTATTAAGTGCCAGTCTTATATCATATGAAAAAAGGTCTTCTTCTGCTTTTGGCAAGCTTCGCTCTAATTCTGGTACATGGACAAAGAGAATTTGATTGGGTAGAGACCATCGGTTCTAATGAGTTTGACTCAGGGCTGGGAGTGACCATAGACGGTGATGACAATGTGATTACGGTTGGGGCGTTTAACTCAGCGGCAGATTTTGATACAGGTACTGGCACATTAACCCTCAGTCCAGTGGGCGCATCTGACGCGTATGTGCACAAGATGGATCAATACGGCAACACCCTCTGGGCTCTCGGTTTTGGAGGCAATCTTGATGATGAGGCGAGGGCTGTAGATGTTGATGGAGAAGGAAATATCTATGTCTCAGGCAACTTTATGGACAGCATGATGGTCGACACAGCGTTACTTGTGTCTGCGGGCCAGACAGATATATTCCTTGTAAAATTTGGTGCTAACGGAGACTTTTTGTGGGCTAAGACCTATGGAGCTGAGGGATCAGATAATGCCCAGGTGATGGACGTGCACCCTGATTATGGAGTGCACCTAGGAGGAGATTACAGAACCAGTTTTGATTTTGATCCGGGGCCAGACACAGTGATGGTGCCTAATGTAAATGGGCCTGACGCGTTTGTGCTTAAAGTAGATTTTGATGGGACGTTTGATTGGGTGAGAACATTTGGCGGAGTTTCAGGTGACTTTACCGAAGGAGTTGGGGTTATGTCAGACGGATCTGTGGTAACGGTCGGAAACTTCAGAGACACTATAGATTTTAATCCAGGCCCTGGCGTGTCTTTGCAAGAGGCGCTTGGTAATGATGTGTTTATAGTCAAGGTCTCTGCAGAGGGAGACTTCACTTGGTCGAGAAAAATAGGCTTAAACTCTGAAGATTTGGCACGTGACATGAGCATCGACCCTTTTGACAACATTTTAATCACTGGAGAGTTTAAGAGCACCTTTGATTTAGACCCTTCTCCGGCAAATAACATCATGCAGACCAACGGTATTGGAGATGTTTTTTACTGCAAGTATGATCCCGATGGTAACCTCATGTGGGGCGACCATATGGGCGGAACCTCAAACGATGGAGGCTACGGCATCACCGCAGGGGCTGATGGCTCTGTGCACGTTACAGGCTTTATTTTTGGCACCTTAGACATCATCCCTGGTCCTGATAGTCTGATTATTACTACCCCGGGTTCATCACGAGATGCCTTTGTGCTGAGCCTCAATCCTGATGGCACACATAGTCAAACTCATCACTTAACAGGCACTAGTGATGAGTATGGTTTTGATGTGCATCTTGATTCACAGGGTGACTTAGTTGCGGTGGGCCGTTTTCATGGTTTGACTGATTTTGACCCTAGCACGCAGGTTATGAATGTCAATAATAATGGTGCCGCTCCAGATGCTTTTATGCTCAAACTCAGTGATTGTCCCACAGTCTATTCGTCAGTTCAAGACACAGCCTGTGTGAGCTTTTCCTTTTTAGGAGATACGCTGTCAGCTTCCGGCATCTATGAAGGAATAGCGCTTAGCTCAGAGGGTTGCGACAGCATTGTGAGTCTAGACCTGTTTATCCTCAACGCTACTGACACGATGCTTGTAGAAAGTGATTGTGACACGGTTATGGTCAACGGGCAAATGTATTCTGCTTCTGGTAACTACACTCAAACACTGACCAACATGTTGGGCTGTGACAGTATAATTGACATTTCAGTAAGTATTCTCTCAGAGACTACGGTGTATAGTGATAGTGCATGTTTCGCCTATGAACTCAACGGGTCTATACTCACCCAAAGCGGGCAGTATCCTGATACAGTTATGAGTAGTATGGGCTGCGACAGTATTGTTGTGCTAGACTTGACCATCTTAACGGTTGACACTGCTATCATTGCCAATGATCCAGACCTGTTGGCAAGTGCCACAGATGCCACGTATCAGTGGATTGATTGCCTGGCAGACAGCATCATGGATGGAGATAGTCTAGAAATGTTTACGGCTAACTACAACTCTGAATTTGCAGTAATTGTTACTCAAAATGGTTGTTTAGACACCAGCGCTTGTGTGCCAATAACGAGCATAGGTCTCAGCGAGCTAGGCCTTGCTCCCACTTTTGATCTATACCCAAACCCAACCTCTGGACCATTGACAATTGTGCCAGATAAAAATGGCCAAGTAAAGCAGGTTCTCATTCATGATCTTTGGGGCCGAGAAGTGCACCGCATCATGGGCCAAACAAAAAGGCTGGACATCGGTCATTTACCAAAAGGGGTGTATCTGTTGAGCCTCTTTCTAGATGACGCGGTGATGACTCAATTAATTACACGTAATTAAATAGGGGCTTGACTACAAGACATTTTAACAACACGGATTTATTATATTTAGGTAGGAAATGGCATCAGTAAATTCCCCGATAAGAACTATCGTAAAACCATTGCTTTTCAAGATTCTTGGAGAGAAGGGTTACTTCCATATGCAGGTATTTGGCAAGGCTAGGGATATACGAGATAGATTGGTTGAGGAAAAGGAGATGGAATTGCTCCCAAAACTTCTGAAAAAAGGAGACCATGTATGGGACATCGGAGCCAACTTCGCATATTATTCTGTTAGACTTTCTGAAGCTGTGGGCCCTACAGGCCGTGTAGACGCCTTTGAGCCTATACCGTTTACTTACAAAGTGTGTAAGAAGCTGCTAGAGAAGTTTAACACTAGAAATGTGCATCTCCATGAGAAAGGCGTAGGGTCTAAAACCGAGCAGGTTGAGTTCTCCGTGCCGGTTCAAGATTTCGGAGCCTTGAGCACAGGTCAGGCTCATTTCGCAGACCGCAAGAATGACATGGAGGGTCATGAAAAGTATTATGGCTTTGACAAAGCGAAAACATTCATGTGTGATGTGGTTGACTTAGATACGTATCTAGATGAGCCAAGTGGGCCACTCTCCTTTGTAAAGATTGATATAGAAGGAGCCGAGTATCATGCCTTGCAGGGTATGCGAAAGCACTTGGAAAAACACAAGCCGGCCATGCTCGTGGAGATTCAGCCATTTTTTCTAGAGGGTTTTGGTATCAAGGAAAAAGACCTTCTTAACCTGATTGATGACATGGGGTACGACATTTTCCTCTATGAACAAGAAAAGGCCGGATTAAGAGCCTACACAGAAGACCTGTTTGACTCAAACTACATCTTATTGCATCGAGATAGACTAAGTGAGTACACGAATCTGATGCAGAAATAAAGATGGAGAAACACCTGCAGAATATCGCACGGACGTTTGAACAAGATGATTTCAGGCAAGCGCATAAAGATGTAGCCCCACTGTTAATAGCTGCGGCAAAAGACCAGCAGTTTCTGCGTGCGTTGATCAAAAAGAACTTAGACAAAAAAGAATTTAGAGATAAGGTGAGGCATTACCCCACAGTCGGATTTCCGGTAGTTGAAAATGCAGATTATACGCTGGTGGCTAATTGTTTTCTACCGCTTCCTGATGGCAGTACAGACACCTCTTTTCAAAGTGTACATCATCATGGGCGGTTGCTTCTCAGCACAGTGTCAGCTTTTGGGCCAGGTTATGAGTCTGCACTCTTTAAAAAGGGCTTTGAGATAAATAAGGATAGTCTAGAAACACACATGGAACTTGACAAGTTCTATCATAATCCGATTCACAACCTAGAGTTTATCCCAGAAGACACTCCGCATGTTGTCTTTTACCCGCCAACACTCAGCATCACGCTGGCACTCTGGAGTAATGAGCGCAGAGAAGCAAGCAAGAAACTCAAGCGAATGCCTTTGCTTCAAAAAGTTAAAAAGCCACTGAAGAAAGTGATTCAGGTTTTGGGTATGAATGCCGTTGCTGGACTCAATGTTATTGAGTTTCATGATTTCTATCCACATAACGGAAAGCTGATTGCCCTTAAAGAGCGGATAGGCTATCCGGAGGGGAGTAATGAAAACTGGTTACAAAACATCTTCTCCATTGCCCAGCAGGTGGGTATTGATGAGCAGGCATACTTGACTGAGCTCAAAGAAAAGTGTGCGGAGAGCGGTCAGCATGAAGCTACACAGTGGATTGATAAGATGTTAAACCAAGAAGAGATTGCCCTGAAATTTGAGACGAGTCATCTCAATATTGCCAAGGTAAACCTCAACAAGACTGAAGTACTCAAAACCTTTGGTCAGGCCTAAAGCCTCAATAAATCTTTAGCGTCTTCTTTAATCCTGAGACGATGGTCGTGGCTAAAATTGCGCCAAGCGTTGCCAAGAACATATCCTTCTGCGCATCCCATATATCGCCTTGAGTGCCCAAGTATGCAGCCCCTTGTTCGGTGAAGAAAATGTCGGCCACGGCCCATTCCACCAACTCATATAAGCCTGATACAGATAGGGTTATCTCAATAGGTAGCGCCCAGCCCACCCACTTTGCAAAGCCCAGCTGCACCATAAACAACTCCCGCATGGGGTAAGCCAGCAAGAAGCCAAAACAAAAATGGACTATTCTGTCATAGTGATTTCGCTCCAAGTCAAAAGTCTCCATCAACCAATAGCCAAACGGGTTTTCGGCATAGGTGTGCATGGCGCCATATACATGTAGGCAGAGATAAACGAAAATCAACAGATAGCTGAGGTCGGAAAACTGCCTCTTTTTAAACGTGAAAATGAGATAGCCTAAAAAGGCAAACACCAAAGCGTTCTCTAAAAACCAATTTGCCACATCTGTAGTGTGCATCCACGTTACGGACCACAACGTGAGAAAAAGTGCAAGCATGATTTGCAGCCAGCGGTTAGTCTTAAAAGGAACCCGAAAATTAGATATAGCATTAGAGAATGGCATAGTTCAAATTATGTGGTAAAGATGAAAAAACGGGGCGCGTCTCACACGCCCCGTCACCTAAACTACCGAATGGAATCATCCCCATTGGTATGTATGAACGTCTTTGCGCTACTGAGCGCCTTGTTTCTCACCTTAGCAATAAGCAATGTGACCGCTCCAAGAGTCATTAAAAACAAGACTTTTTGTAAGGAAGAGTCTCCGCTTAAGTCAAACAAGAACACCTTGCACGTAGAGAAGAGCAGGACAAAGCCTCCAAGAATGGAAAAGAGCTTTTGTCTAGACTTTGCACCCCATAAAAACAGGATGAGTGAGTAGATAAACCAACACAGAGAGAGACTCAACCCTTTACTGATGAATGTGAGGTCATAGGCCTCCCAGAGGTTCAAAATCTGTATGGTAAGTAGACCGCCAATGAGCAGATGACTGACTAGTGCCAAAACATTGGTTACCAATGCGTTGTCACTTTTACTCACCCCGGGTAACGGATTCTTCTCTGAGAATCTAGAGTACGATAAACCTAGAAAAGTCATACCCATCCATATCAAAGCGCCTGCGTTTAAAAATGGGATGTAACGTATGCCAAACATCTCGACCCACTCCACGCTCCAAGCCACTGAATACCAGTAAATAATGAGCACGAAAAATGCCAATATGGACCCATAGATTAAGCGAATGGCCTTCACTGAGCGTCCTGCGAAATAGACAAGCCCTATAATGAATAACCAGACAGATGCACTGATGACGTGGTTCATGCCGCCCTCATTGTAAATCAAGCCTAGGTCTTGCCCCGCAATAGCCATAACCAAAAGACCTATAATGGAGTAGGTGCCTAGCCCCAAAGACATCTTCTTTCCTGTGCTCAGGTAGATAAACGTAGCGATACCAAGGAAGATGACTCCGACTATGAGAAGTGGAATGGCATGTGGCAACGAGAACTCCTTGAAAATGATGATAGACCAAAACACAAAGTTGACTGAGTTAATCACACCCAGGTATAAGTCCACTCCTTCAAAGGACTTGTTTTGCTTAAATGAAGAAACCAGTAATCCGACTGTGTATACCACAAAAAGACTCGAGACATAAAAGAAAGGCTTGGTCCACTGCACAGGGTCAAATAAAGAGTAGTACACAGCGTAAAGACCCAATGATCCGATAAAGGCAATCACCTTCATTTCACCCCAATTTTTTTGCACTGAAATGATCAGCGCGGACAGATTGAGCATCAGCATATAGAGAAACAATGGTTGGTCCATTGTGTCGACAGCTTCGATAAAAAATGGAGTAATCATGCCACCAATCAAACTGATTTGAAAGAGCACACGCATGTCTTTTTTAACAGCGATAACGCCAACCAAAATACTCAGTGCTGCCATCGACACAAGCAGTGCTCCAGTCGACCAATGTATGGCCTCCGAAAAACTCAAATATCCGATGGTGGCATAGAGTATAGATGTGCCCATTCCGGAGAGCACTTCGCCCATTAATTTTTTGCCAAATTCGTAATTTTTAAAGCCAAAGTAGATGGCACTAAAACCGGCTGTGACCGACAATGCTATTCTCAATTCTAAGGGTAGCCATCCGCGGTCCATCGCCAGGTTTAGGAAGTATAGAAATCCGGTGAAAATCAGTCCAAGTCCCAAGGCGCTGACCCAATGTTTCTGAATAAATTCTTTCATGATTCGATGATTTAGGTTCGTGTCATTGAAGCCACTACAGCTTCGTTTGTTCAGGCACAAAAGTCACTCAGAAAGGCCCAGAATGGGAACAAATATTCTCATATAAGGTACTTTTAAAAATTAACATAAATGTCGTAAATACCACGTAATCAATTAATACTATATTTGATAGAGTATTTATAAATGGATTACCTCGAAGAAATCATCAATTCGCTTGATAGGGCTGAGAAAAAGGAGTTTCAGCACTTCATTCAGCGCAATAAAAAGCGAGCGGAAAGAAAAGATCTAGCTCTCTTTAAACTGTATGACGACCCTCCTTTGCCTTCAGTTAAAAAGCAGATGGCCCTGCTTGAGATTCCAAACTCTAATGCCTATTACGGCACTCGAAAAAGACTCTATGCACACCTTTCTGACTTCGCCATTTTGAAGGCAAATGAAGAAGATCAAAGCGCAGGATCTCGAGTAAGAGGGTGGTATAATATCGCCACACATTTATTTGACAGAGGGCTCGATAAATTGGCCTGGAACATGCTCGAAAAAGGGCGAGAATTGGCCAAGAAAAATGACCTTTTTGCCGAGCTAAACGCCATCTATTTACTCCAAATAAAAAACCTTCATAGGCAAAATGAATGGTCACTTTTTGAGCTCACCAGAGCTTATGAACGAAATCAAAAATTGCTCAGAAGCGATGAGAAAATGATTCTCTTTCATGCCGACTTGAGACAGAATATGCATCAACTTTCTCAGAGCCACATGGATGTCGATTTGAGAATGGTCTTGAGAAGATTGATGACTCAAAACAATTTGGAAATGGACATCACCCAGAGTCCTCGATTGTTGACTTCGGTGCTTGAGACTATTCGTGATTCTGCCAAGATGATGAGGCAATATGACTCATTTGAAAAAATGGCCACCACACTATATGCAGGACTGATTGACAAAACTAGAGCCAAGTATAATGTGGAAATACTCTACATGATATCACATGCTCGATACAGAAACAAGCGTTTTGCTGAGGCCTTGGAGAGTCTGACTTCTACCAGAGAGGAGTTACTGCGATGCTCAAAGACCATGCAGCGACAAGTGAATCTGCGTATTGCATTGCTTCATGCGGCTAACGCACTGTTTTTAAAAGGTCCGCAGTCGGCTATAGAGATATTGTCCACCCTCATGGAGGAAAAACTGAGTAGTGTGCAGGAGAGCAATGCGATAGTCAATCTGAGCACGTATCACTTTTATAATGAAGACTTTAAGTCTGCCTTGCGCTCTATGAACTCTTTGAAACACTCTGACTCGTGGTACCTAGATAAAATGGGTGAGGAGTGGCTGCTCAAGCAAAAGATGATTGAGTTGCTCATCGTTCATGAGCTTGGAGAAGTTGATTTGTTTGAGAGTCGCGAGCGGGCCATTCAGCGAAAATTTAAGTCGCTCTTAAAACAAGAGAAATATCAACGGGCCAAGGCTTTCCTTTCCTTGACTAAAAGCTATCACAACAGGCTATATGAGATAGACTTAGATCTGCTCGCCAAAAAAACAGAGGTCTCATGGACCTGGCTTCCCAAAGAGCAAGAAGACCTGCAAGCCATGATGTTTTATGCATGGCTAAAGTCTAAAGTTGTTGGACAACCTTGTTTTGATACGCTGAGGGGCTTGGTGCGGAGTTAGGGTGGGCGTTGCTCAATGGCACCTATTGTGTGGATATGAGGCCCGTTATTGAGTACTCAGTTGCTTACTCGCTAAGCCGATGTTTAGTACTTTCAATATCTAAGAGAGAGAAACCGTGCGAAAACCCTTGTCGAAATAGTTAAAGCGTGTCGCTATTTCTAAGAGTCATCATACTAGCATTGATACTTACCTCAGTTGTAACTCAAGGCTGGGGTCAATCATCAAAGACAGAATTCAGTCTCGGATTCAGTCTCGGTGCTATGGGTATAGTAGAGAATATTGACGATTTCGGAGCAGATGAAGACTCCTACTCGACTCATTTTGTGCGTAAGCCAAATGTGACCCTTTCTGTCGAACGAAACATAGGGAAACAATTTTCCTATGGATTTTCGGCTTCCATGATTCAACAATCGAAGTTCGTAGAATTTGATTATCCGAGATTAGACGAAATAGAGATAGCCGCATCTTTTTCAGATTTAATCAGACAGCGCCATTTGAGTCTTAATGCTTTAGGGTCAAAGAAGTTTTGTGAATTCACTTGTCAATTAAGTGTTGGGGTGATGCAAGAATTGGACTTTAAATCACGGCATGAATCAGAAAATTTTGAGCAGGCATTCATTGTTCAAAGTTTTATGGTGTCTAACGGTGAGTTTATTCAGCGAATAGATGGTTTTGGAGTTCGAAGGCCGGAGGTCAAGAGAAGCTTCACCACTTTAGTAGCATCGCTCAGATTTGAGCGCAATCTGGTCGCTGGACTGACTGGGGGAGTCCAGTTTTTATATAGACGGTTTCCTCCTACAATGATAGAGTTTAGGCGTTACAGCTCAGAGTGGGGACCACCACCAACCACAACTGTCTCTATCTCAGAATTTGAGACCGACTTGATTCGTGTAAAGCAAGATAATCTTGAGTGTAGAATATCGCTCACCTATAATCTCAGCACGCTTTGGCAAAAGAAAGACACCCTGAGTAAAGAGTAGGCGCAACATTTTTATCGAGGAGTGGCTGCGCCTTTCCGTCTAGCTCCGAGCATTGGATCAAAAAGATCGAAGGGCCCACTTCAAGAAATGCTCAAGCCCTTCGGGACTTGGACATGTCCTGCAGCGAGACCTTCTAAAGATCTTTTTTGATCAACTAGTGACCTGGGAAGGATTCGAACCCTCAACCATCGGAGCCGA
>CAYSDH010000023.1:0-21382 GCA_964429805.1 uncultured Flavobacteriales bacterium | reverse complement strand
TTTTTGATCAACTAGTGACCTGGGAAGGATTCGAACCCTCAACCATCGGAGCCGAAATCCGATATTCTATCCAGTTGAACTACCAGGCCATTACGATGGGTGAAATTAGGATTTTAATACCTCAGAAATATGTATTCCCCATCGGATATTATTTCTTGTTTACTTTCGTTCAAATGACTCAATTCATCGAGATCATATGAAGTACTCCCTCATACTTTGTTTGTTGATGCTCTGTGCATCACCTGACTCCACGGCTCAGCAAGCAGTCGGACAGTGGCAAGACCACCTTCCTTACGTCAATGTCACCCATGTCATTGAGGTCGGAGACTTGCTCTACTGCGCCACGCCAGATGCTATTTGGTCTTATGACCCGACCCAGGGTCATGTCAGTAGAAAGTCAAAAGTAAATGGCTTGTCTGATGTGGGTGTGTCGTCCATGGCATACAACGAAGAGAATGAGGCTCTGCTTATAGGCTACTCTAATGGCAACCTAGATCTAATCGGAAAGGGTGGCACTACAAATTTGGCCGATATAAAACGCAGTAACGTAATCGGAGACAAGGGAGTCTATGGTATTCACATGGATGGAAACAAGGCATGGCTTGCATGTGGCTTTGGCATCGTCTTGCTTGACATTCCTAATCTTGAAGTATCTGAGACCTACTTTATTGGTCCCGGTGCGGCAAGCATTAAAGTCAATGATGTAGTCACCCTCGATAATGAAGTCTATGCGGCTACTGAGGGAGGTTTACTTCGTGCCAACATCAATTCTAATCTGGCTGACTTTGCCAATTGGTCTAGCGAAGCGGGCATTCCAAACCCAACGGGTGAATTTGATGTGCTCAGACGATTTCAAGATAAAATTTTGGTTCGCTTCCCTTTTGCTGATGTCATTTACGTCAAAGAAGACGGTGTTTGGGGAGTCTTAACCGGCACCTCCGAAGTGTTTAATGAGGACATGCAAATAGCTGGCGATGAGTTAATACACACCACGCGTTTTGCAGTCAGACGCTATAGTAGTGACCTCAACATTATCGAGGAGCGCGGCACTTACGTGGACAGCGACTGGCGCACACGCAAAAACACGACCATATACATTGATGGTGATTTTTGGGTAGGAGATGAAGAAAATGGACTAGTCAAAAGAGCGAGCAATGGTGAGGAAACGAAAGTGGTTCCTTCAGGGCCATACTCAAATAAGTCTTGGAGTCTCGCTGCCTCTGATGGTCAAGCCTGGGTAGCACACGGAGGCTTGCAGACCAACTGGAACAACACGTGGAATAGCGATGCTTTCTCAGGAATAAACGCTGGCACCTGGACTCAAACCAAATGGAGAGATGAGCTCGTAGACTCAAGAGATCACGTAGCGGTGGCCATTGACCCGTTAAACACAGACCTTGTCTACTTCGGATCATGGTTTACGGGACTGACGCGTTACAAGAGGTCTACAGGAGAGATTACCATCATGAATGAAGCCATTGGCAATGCTATGGTAGAAGCGAGCACAGAGCATGCAGCGCCAAACCAACGGTACCAAGTGGGCGGCATAGATTTTGACCCGTCAGGAAATCTGTGGCTCAGTAATTCGTACACAGAGAAACCAATAAAGATGATGACCAGAGAAGGAGATTGGTATGCCTATGGTTGTCCAGCAAGTGTGGGCGGAAGCGACCTTTTTGGCGACATCATATATGGAGATAATGGCATAGTCTGGGTGGTCATGCCGAGAGGCGAAGGCCTTCTTTCATACGGTACATACGGCACCATCACAGATTTGTCTGATGATGAGTGTAAGAGAATGACCAATCAAGTTGGTGATGGTGACTTGCCCACTAACGATGTCTTTTCTGTCGCTGAAGACCTTGATGGAGAAATCTGGGTAGGAACATCAGAAGGACCTACCGTGAATTATAATTCCAATATTCTCTACACGTCAGAACCAGCAGATTTTCAGCAAATCTTGCTTGAGCAAGATGGCAATGTGGAAATTCTATTGGGCAACGAGATTATTACAACCATCGCCATAGATGGGGCAAACAGAAAGTGGTTTGGCACTCAAAATGGAGGAGCATTTTTAATGTCTGAAGACGGAGGCCGACAGATACTGCACTTCACAGCTGATAACAGCCCATTGTTTTCAAATGAAATCAAAGACATCGCCATCGAACCAAGTACGGGTGAGGTGTTTTTTGCCACCATTGCGGGCATCGTGTCATACAAGGCTGATGCCACTACTTCATCTGAAGAAAACGAGTGCATTGCCGTATATCCTAATCCTGTGAGGCAAAATTATCAAGGGCCGATCACCATTGATGGCTTGGTTTCTGACTCAGAAGTAAAAATTACGGATGTGGCGGGCAACTTGGTTTTTCAGACCGTGGCCAATGGAGGTAGAGCCGTCTGGAACGGCACTGACTTTAGCGGCAAACGTGTAGTAACGGGCGTTTATTTTGCCCTCAGTAGCTCTCAAGATGGAGAAAGCTCGTGCAGTGCAAAAATCTTACTGATTAACTGACCACCTATTCATGCAAGAGAATAAGCTTCGAGGCATTGTACTCACCTCGATGAGGTATGGTGAGCAGCAACGTATCGTCAAAATTCTTACCCGTAGTCACGGACTTCTTTCCTTTATCATTCGCACCGAACGCGGTAAAAAGAAAGGAAGCAAAGCGGCCTTTTTTAGTCCCTTCACCATCCTTGATGTCGATGCGATATTAAGTCAGAAATCATCACTTCATAAAATCAGAGAATGCAGCCTGGCCATCTCTACAGCCCAGTTGCATCAAAATCACGCCAAGGCGGCACAGGCCATGTTTCTCTCTGAGCTGATTGCCAAGTCCCTCAAAGAAGAAGCCGAAAGCGAACCGATGTTTGACTACCTCCAAGCGGGCATCGAGTGGCTCAATGCGGCCCAAGATCATGGCGGCTTTCACATCGCTATAGCCATTGGCCTGACTGGATTCTTAGGCTTTTACCCACAGGCGGGAGAGGACCAAACTTTCTTTGACATGAGAGAAGGTTATTTCGCAGGGGCAAAGCCACTTCACGCAGACTGCCTGACTGGCCGCTCAGCCGAGCTTTTTCACAGTATATGCGGCATGAATCTTGATGCCATTTCCAATCTTAAACTGTCAGTAGAAGATAAGAATGGCGTGCTGAATGATGTTTTGGTGTATTACAGAATACAACTCGAGGACTTCAAAGAACTAAATTCGCACCTCATTCTTCGAGAAACCTTTCATTAATGAGGAAAAGTGACGTTGTAAAAATTCTGATGTTCATCCTACTATCTAGCGGAGGAATAGCATCAGGACAAGTGTTGAGAGTGGTAAGTGCTGAGAATAATAGTCCTGTAGAAGGGGCGCACGTTACGGCAGGTAATCTATTAACTACAACTGATGCTGAGGGCAAGGCCTCCTTGGCAGAATTTGCTGAGCAAGACTACTTGGTGGTCACCCACACAGGCTTTGTAGACACATCCATGACCAAGTCTGACTTAAAGAATGCAGGCTATGTGCTCTCACTTATACCTAACGTGATTACTATGCGACCCTTTGATGTGGTGAGTGCTCGTGAAAAGGCGATAGACATTCCGCAAAAAGTAGAGTTGATACCCATTCAAGAGATAGAAAGAAAGGATCCACGCACAGCAGCAGACATGTTAGAGAAGACGGGAAATATTTTCGTCCAGCGAAGTCAGCTTGGAGGCGGAAGCCCCATTATCAGAGGATTTGAGGCTAACAGAATACTACTCGTCATTGATGGAGTAAGGATGAATAATGCTATCTATCGCAGTGGTCATTTGCAAAATGCCATTTCTGTAGACGCCAATATCTTGGAAGAGACAGAAGTGATTTATGGGCCGGGATCTTTAGTCTATGGAAGTGATGCGCTCGGTGGAGTGATACATTTTAAAACCAAAAAGCCTGTTTTGGCTGCAAACGACACCACACTGCTACAATCAGTAGCCGGTATGTTGCGCTACTCTTCTGCCGCCAAAGAAAGCACGGCACACGCTGACTTTAACCTTGCGTCTAAAAAGATCTCTTGGTTCAGCTCCTTTACTCACAGCCGATTTGATGATTTGAGAATGGGTGCTAAGAGGTCGCACGGAGATGCAGAGTGGGGCCTTATGCCCAACTTTATTACCACGACAGACGGTGTAGATAGCATCAGAATAAACTCTGACCCACATACTCAGATAGGTACGGGCTATGATCAGACAGACGTCTATCAAAAACTGCTCATTCCGCTCTCTGACAGTATCGCATTGACCATGTCTGGTCAGTACTCCACAAGTTCTGATGTGCCTCGTTTTGACCGTCTAAATGATGTCGGAGATGATGGAAGTCTCAGGTTTGCACGATGGGACTATGGCCCTCAAAACAGACTACTTGTGTCAGCCACCGTAGATATCCTCTCTGACTCCAAAGTCTTTGACAAAGCGAAAACTGTAGTCGCCTATCAGCGCATTGATGAAGACCGAATTAACAGGAGGTTTGGAAATAGTAGCGAGGTGACTAGAGAAGAAGACGTCAGAGTGCTCAGCCTAAATGCTGATATGACAAAACGCCTAGCTAATAGAGATGTGTATTATGGCATTCAAATGACCTCCAATGATGTGGCTTCTAAGGCGTTTACCACAGACATCATAGATGGCAGTCTTGGCCTTGCTGCTTCTCGATATCCAGATGGTGGAAGCAAGATGAGTACCATTGAGGCGTACATGAGCATGGTGACCAAGGTCAGCAAGCGCTTCAGGTATAATGCTGGAGTGCGTTATAGTCACGCGTACTTAAGTTCAGAATTCAAAGACACCACGTTTTATATACTCCCTTTTGATGAGGTCATCTTTGACAACGGAGCCTTCACAGGTAGTCTTGGCGCCACATGGAAAGCCACAGACAAACTGCAGGTAGATGCGGTGACTTCCACCGGTTTTCGTTCACCAAATGTCGATGATTACGGAAAAGTCTTTGAGCGAGACGGACTAGTAGTGGTGCCTAACGATTTTTTGACCAATGAGTATACGCTCAATGGAGAACTTGGTCTATCCTTTTCAAACAAAGCGGAGGACTTACATATCAGAGCGACTGCTTTTTATACGCACATAGTAGATGCCATTGTTCAGAGAGACTTCACCCTCAATGGAGAGGACAGCCTGCTCATTGATGGAGAGTTGGCGCGCATAGTCACCAACATGAACGCCAGCGAGGCGCGCATATATGGACTCGACATTACTGCAAAGGCACCGATTGGTAAGTACCTCTCACTGTCACTGGGTGGTACATACACCGTAGGCGATGACCTAGAGTCTAACTTGCCTTTGGCGCATATACCCCCTGTTTTTGGTAAGGCAGAATTGGCTTATGAGCATCAAAAATTAAGACTGAGCACCTACTTTATGTACAGTGGTTTCAAGGATTCGGAGTCGATTGCACCGGGCAGAACAGACAATCCTAACGAAGGGCTAAACGGGGAGTTCCCGGACTGGAAGACCATAAACCTAAATTGCACCTATGCCCTAGTAGACATGGTGGACATTAACTTTTCAGTAGAAAACATACTCGATGAGCACTACAAGCCTTTTGCCTCTGGGTTGAGCGCTCCAGGCCGAAATTTCATTTTTAGCATACGAACTCGACTCTGATTTCCCTATTAATTTCGCGCCCCTGACAAAAAGTTGTCCATAATGCAGCGTGGATGCAGGCTCAATAAAAGTTTTTGAATAATCCATGTATTAGCTCCACTTTTGTGCAACAATCTAAAATTCTACATAATGAAAAAGTCGATTCTATTTATCGCTGTTGCAATGCTAATCGCATTTTCAGCCGAAGCTCAAACAAACAAACAAGTTGCTGGAAGCAAGAGCATGGAAGTCCAGTTCGCTCCACTAGGAGGTAACCCAATTAGCATCTCAGGTATCAAGTTTCGTTCATTTACAACTGAAACAAGTGCCTTTAGAGCAAATGTCTTTTTAGGCTACAACAGTACATCTACTCCTACAGCCGCTTCTACTGACACGTTGGAGCTAAATGACAGAACGAGCAATTTTAACCTAGTTCTTCGTCCAGGTCTTGAGTGGCACTTAGTAGGTACAGACAAGTTGTCGCCTTACTACGGAGCTGAGCTTCTAATTGGATTATCATCAAACGGAACTAAGAATGACGTATATGATGGTGATGATGTTCAAGAAATCACTACTTCTCAAATGGATCTAAGTTTTGGAGCAAATGCAGTGGCCGGTGTGGACTACTACTTTGCACAAAACATTTTCCTTGGAGCTGAATTTGGTTTCGGATTTCAATTGACTAGCGAAGGTGACAAGACAACATCATCGACATTTGAAGGTGCTGATGACGTAGTTGAAGTTAACGGTGGTTCATTTAATGTTGGGCCAACTGCTTTGGGTCAAATCAGATTGGGAATCATATTCTGATTTCCTTAATTTGGTATCCATTATCTAATACCAATCGAAATGAGATTAATAAAAATTACGTGCGCATTCTTTGCATTGGCCCTGATGGTGTCATGCTCTAAAGAATATGCACCCGGAACACAAGTTACAGGTGGTAAGTCATTGACTCAAGAGCAGCAAGATGCTGCTGCACAGAGAATCAAGACTATCTCAACTGTCAAAGTGTATAACCACACGATGAACAAGTTCATTGTCCTAAAGCCAGGAATGGAGAAGAGTTTCAGCTTTGCTGATCCAGACCCAGATTGGAACTTTGGTACAAGCGCAAACATGGAAATCGTTGAAACCCAAAATGGGTCTGAAGTCGTGTTTGTCTCTGCAGGAGGCGGATTTGGCGATGGGGCTGGAGGCTTTGTGTCTGCAGGACCAACAAGCATGCCTATTGACTATGCATTCTGCTTTTCTGTAGACGGAGAAACTGCCTTCGGAATAAACCCTGGTGGCGATGTACCAGTTGACGGAATCTCTGGTGTACTCGGTTTTGCCGGAGACCTTGAAGGACTGGCTAATGGTGACTTTGACGTTGATGATGATCCATTTGACTTCTTCAGAGGTTGGGCCTATTACTGGGTCTACGAAGATGAGGCTCAAGGTTCATACAATGTGCTTGACTGGCATAACTGGGATGGTGACGTTGGAGCGCTAAATGATGAGGCGTTCTCGTTTGTCTTTGATTTTCAAGAAGGACATGTGTTCTGGTCTACTGGTGGAAACTTAAACGTTTCTGGTGGTAACATGAATTTCAATGGAGAGTACTTCGCGTGGTTAGACTTCTTAGACTTATGGTTCTCTTATGAGCCATATAACGGAAGCTTCCAAGAAGTAAGCGGAAGCGGTGTGATGGGTTGTGACTAATCCTTCATACACATGAATTTTTGAAGCTCCGAGCATTGCTCGGGGCTTTTTATTTGCACCTAGCTTTAAAACTTATATTTGAGCTTGTCCATGTTGGGCGAGCTATACACCTCACTTTATGATGACTTTATTTCGTTCTGTCTTGATTCTTGCAGGATCAGGAGTCGTGTTTTTTTCATCATGCAATGGTGAGCTTGTAGAATCAAGTAAAAAAAGAAAAATGGAGAATAAGACTTCGGTAAGCACACCGGACGCAAAGAAAATAGCCAAAACACTTGTAAAGCACGGTGATGAGCGAATGGACGAGTATTACTGGATGAAACTAAGTGATGAGCAGAAAAAGGCCTCAGAGAAGGACAGAGATGCTCAAACTCAAGATGTGCTGGACTATCTCAATGAAGAAAACACCTATCAAAAATCACTCTTAAATCATACAGAAGGCTTTCAGAAGTCACTCTTTGATGAAATGGTAGCTAGAGTGAAAAAAGACGACAGCTCGGTGCCAGTTAAAGTAAATGGATACTGGTACTATAGTCGCTTTGAAGATGGGAAAGACTATGCCTTCCGTTGTAGAAAAAAAGAAAGCTTGGATGCCGAAGAGCAAATCATGCTCAATGGGCCTGAAATGGCAGTGGGGCACTCCTATTTTGCTATTGGAGGTGCATCAGTCAGTCCAAACAATGAGCTCTTGGCCTATGGCTTAGACACTGTCTCAAGAAGACAATACACCGTCCACTTTAAAAACCTGAGTACAGGTGAAATGCTTGAGGATAAAATTGAAAACACCACTGGAGGTGTCACCTGGGCCAATGATAACAAGACCGTCTTTTATACCCGAAAAGATGAGGTGACACTGCGCTCGCACAAGATTTACAGGCACGTGCTGGGCACCCCAACCAGTGACGATGTGTTGATCTTTGAAGAGAAGGATGAGGAGTACTCCACCTTTGTGTACAAGACCAAGTCCAAGCGATTTTTAATCATTGGAAGTTCACACACCCTAGCCACCGAGTACAAGTATTTGGACGCGAATGACCCCTATGGAGAGTTTAAAATCCTAGAACCTCGTGAGCTTAAACACGAGTATAGTGTGTCGCATTATGGAGACAGTTTTTATATCGTGACTAATCTAAATGCGAAGAACTTCAGACTCATGAAGACTTCTGTAGATGCGCCTGGTAGAGCAAATTGGGAAGAAGTAATTGCCCACCGAGACGATGTCTTGCTTGAGGGAATAGAGATTTTCAAAGACCACTTGGTAATCGAAGAGCGAAAAAATGGTCTCAATGAAATCAGAATAAAAACCTGGGATGGTCAAGAGGACTATTACATGGAGTTTCAAGACCCCGCATACACCGCCTATGCCAGCGCTAACCCAGAGTTTGACACTAGCGTGCTGCGATACGGATACACGTCAATGGTCACGCCAAACTCAACCTATGATTTTGACATGCGCAGCAAGAAGCGAACCTTGCTCAAGCAACAAGAAGTGCTTGGTGGATCCTTTAAAGTAGAGGATTACAGCTCAGAACGACTTTTTGCTACAGCCACAGACGGCACTCAAGTGCCCATCTCTTTGGTCTATAAAAAGGGTTTTAAACCTGATGGGTCTGCGCCACTTTTACTTTATGCCTATGGCTCTTATGGCTCTAGTATGGACGCCTACTTTAGCTCAGTGAGGCTTAGTTTGCTTGACCGCGGATTTGCCTATGCCATCGCTCACATTAGAGGCGGAGAAGAGATGGGGCGCCATTGGTATGAGGATGGAAAAATGCTCAATAAGAAGAACACGTTTACAGATTTCATAGACTGTGGTGACTTTCTGATAAAGGAAGGCTATACAAGCAAAGGCCATCTATACGCCATGGGCGGAAGTGCTGGTGGACTGTTGATGGGAGCAGTCATGAACATGCGACCAGAGTTGTGGAATGGTATTGTGGCAGCCGTGCCATTTGTTGATGTGGTTACCACCATGCTTGACGAGACTATACCGCTCACGACAGGTGAGTATAGTGAGTGGGGTAACCCAAACGAGAAGAAATATTATGACTACATGAAGTCCTACTCGCCTTATGATAATGTCAAGCCGATGGCTTACCCAAACACGCTCATCACGACTGGTTACTGGGATAGTCAAGTGCAGTACTGGGAACCCGCAAAGTGGATCGCAAGACTCAGAGATAATCATCAAGGAGACAACATGATTGTGATGTATTGCAATATGGATACAGGTCACGGTGGTGCCTCAGGCAGATTTGAACGATACAAAGAAATTGCGCTTGAGTACGCATTCATCTTAAACCTAGAGGGCATTAATGAATAAGCCCAAGAAAAAGTGGACGGTTATTGAGCGTCCAGAATCATCCAGGGTGTCGGCCTTTGCCAAGGAGTTAAACATTTCTGAGGTGCTTGCCTCTCTGCTTATACAGCGTGGAATAGATGATTTTGACACGGCCAAGAAGTTCTTTCGACCTCAGCTAAGTCATGCGCATAATCCATTCTTGATGAAGGATATGGACAAGGCTGTAAGACGCCTAAAGCAGGCCATAGAGGGCGGTGAAAACATCATGGTCTATGGCGATTATGATGTAGATGGCACCACGTCAGTCTCACTGGTTTTCTCTGTGCTCAGTGAGCTTACTTCCAACATCACTTTTTACATTCCAGACAGGTATGAAGAGGGATATGGACTGTCATTTAAAGGAGTCGATTTTGCAGCCGACAATGACTTTAGTCTGATTATCACTTTAGACTGTGGCATAAAGGCCATTGATAAAGTAGATCATGCAAATGATAAGGGCGTTGACATCATTATCTGTGATCATCACCGACCAGGAAAGGAACTGCCAAAAGCATATGCGGTGCTGGACCCAAAGCGCAGTGACTGTCCGTATCCTTACAAAGAGCTGTGCGGATGTGGAGTAGGATATAAATTACTCAAAGGCCTGTCTGTGGCCATGGACCTACCAGATGCGCTTACAGACCAGTATTTGGACTTGGTGGCATTGGCAATAGGTGCAGATATAGTCCCCATTACTGGTGAAAACAGAGTCTTGATGCACTATGGTATGAAGCGCGTCAATGAGGCCCCTTCTGTTGGTGTAAACGCATTACTTGAAGTCGCGAATGTCAAAAAGATACTCAGCGTAACAGATCTCGTGTTTATCGTTGCACCGCGCATTAATGCCGCTGGACGTATAAAAAGTGGAGGTGATGCGGTGGCTTTACTCACTTCCAAAGACAGGGACAGTGTCTTGGAGTTAGCGGAAGAGGTAAATCGATATAACAAGGAGCGCAGAGAGCTTGACCAGAGAATTACAGAGCACGCCTTAGAGTTGCTCCAAGAGAGTCCAGAAGAGGAAAAGAAGAGAAGCACAGTCGTGTTTAATGGCGGCTGGCACAAAGGTGTAGTTGGTATTGTCGCGAGTAGATTGATGGATCATTATTACCGACCCACCATCGTGCTTACTGGCAATGGAGACAAGATAACGGGTTCTGCCCGCTCAGTCAGACACTTTGATGTCTATGAAGCCATCAACTCCTGCAGTGACTTGTTAGTCAATTTTGGTGGCCACAAATATGCCGCTGGTCTGACCATGGAAAAAGACAAGCTCCCAGAGTTTAAGAGGAGGTTTGAGGAAACTGTGCGTAATACGCTCGACCTGGGTTTGCTCATTCCCGAGCAGCTCATTGATGCGGAGATTCGACTGACAGACGTCAACAAAAAGTTCTATAACATACTGCGTCAGCTTGCTCCCTTTGGTCCAAAAAACATGAGACCTCTATTTGTAGCACATGGTTGTTATGACACCGGAGCGTCACGCATTCTTAAAGAAGAACACCTAAGACTAGTCGTGACTCAAAACGATGATTTAGACATACCGCTCAACGGCATCGGTTTCGGATTGGCTGACAAGATGGATATAGTGCAGTCGGGTCAACCATTTAGCATTGTGTTTTCAATAGAAGAGAACACCTGGAGAGGCAATACATCCTTGCAACTCAACCTCAAAGACATTCGCCTCACGGTTGATGTGCAGCAGGCTCAGTAAGTCAAGTCCTGACTTCTGTCATTCACATGTATCTCTCGCTGCGGATAAGGTATCTTAATGTTATGGCGCACAAACGCCTCGTGTATGCCAAAACGGAGCTCGCTTTGCAACACTTCTACATCCCAAATGCGCTGAGTCCAGAATAACAGTCTGAACTTTAAAGAGGAGTCACCAAAATCAGTGAATTGGACAATAATGGCTTTGCTCTTGCTCACATCCGCATGCTCTTTCGCACAGTTGTATAGTAGTTCTTTGACCTGCGCCACGTCTGATCCGTATGCCACACCCACATCTATGTTAAATCGCGAGAGTGGGCTGCCATGACTCATGTTGTCAATGTTGCTGCTGGTCAGCTTTCTGTTAGGCACCACAATGGTCACACCATCTTTAGTCAGTACGCGCGATGTCCGTATGTCAATGTGCTTGACCTGCGCCACCATACCATCAACCTCAATGACATCGCCTACTTGAAACGTGTCGTCAAACAGAAGAATAAGCCCCGAGATTATATCATCAAAAATGTGCTGGATACCCAAACCGAGCGCAACCAGAAGCGCTGCTGATCCAAATAGAATAGCCGTTAAGTTAAACCCGGCCGCCTGAACAGCTATTAAAAAAGTGATAATGCCACCCGCATAGCCAACTAACTTGGTAATGGTAAACTCTTGAGCCGTGTCTATTCGCGGGTTAGCGCGCAGCCCATTCTTGGTCATACTCGTGGCCAATCGCATTAACATACGACCAATGACCAATGCAAGAATAAAGAGGAAGATATTATAGACTCGCATAGAGAATCCTTCCGTCTCATCATGCTCGTGAACTATTTCATAGTTGAGAAAACCATTCCAAGCGGTCTTCAGGTTCATGGCATAAAACACTAAGAAGATGGCCAAGATGATAATCAAGATCCGTCCTATGCCATACACCATTTTAGCACGCTCTTCATCAAACCACTTGGTAGGCTTTAGCGTCTTATGGACAAATGCCTTGTACAGCTTTAAAAAGAACAATGTGGCCACAATAAGGAAGGCCAGAAAGAAGAAGTTCTTTACGGTAACCGGTTGGTGAAAGAGCTCAAAAAGCTCATACCCCCATATTTCTTTCAGCTTGCCCATTTAGATAATCGCGTTGCCGAAATATTCGGATAATTCCATCTTAACCTTATCCAACTTGCGTAATCTTTTCAGGATTTTATCCATCTTCTCTGCATCGTTTCTATGCTCTTTCAGCGCACTTTGATTGGCCTTAATCATGCTTTGTACTGACTTCAGCTTTAACCTGTTAAGCGCAGAATCGACCATGTAATTGACCTTCTTGTCTTCGCCAGTGACCTCAATTTTGTGCCTTATCCAGTCATGAAGCGTGTGTCGCTCGCTGATCAGGCTGGCCGCCTCATGAGCAATACTTGTATCAGGATGTTGCAGCAATTGTTTTGCAGAAGTGCTGCGGTCTATGGCAAAGTTGCTCTGATATATTGCCAGCATGGACTTATACGCAGGGACCACAAATTCAATTTTGTTAGTCACCACTTCATCCATCACGTATGCCTCAATAGTTCTGGTCTCTTCACTCTCTTTCTCATTACCATCTTCATCGAGCTCATCTTCTATCACCTTTAGCGTAATGGGCTCTTCACCATAGTTGAGTAATATTCTGATGAGGTCGGCCTCTTGCTCCTTACTCGGACTGCTTGACTGAAGACTGTCTATGCCAATGGGCATGTCGCGCTGCAACTGCTCATCACCAGTCTCATAGGGCGGTGGAAAATCAGGCGGTGGGGGCTCATTGCTGCGCGCCATCTCGGTAGCGGCTCTTTTGCTAATCTCTGCGGCCTTTTTTCGCTGCGATTTTCTAATCTCGTGGAGCAACGTTTCTTGATCTATCTGAAGACGCTGACTTAGCTCGATTGACTTTAGGTTTCGCTCAATTTTGTCTGGAAACAAGGCCAGACTGTCTATAATCTCATGTATGGCAGCCGATTTTTTAATGGGGTCGCGACCAGCATCTTTGAGAAGAATGTCAGTCTTAAATTCGAAAAAGTCTGCACTGTGCTCTTCCAAGTGGGCCTTGAGCGCTTCACTGCTCAAACTTTTGGCCAATGAGTCTGGGTCTTCACCATCAGCAAGTGCCAGTACGCGCACTTTCATACCCTCTTCCAAGAGCATGTCTATTCCTCTAAATGAGGCTTTTATTCCTGCTGCATCACCATCAAAAATTACGGTGATGTTTGGGCTATAACGCCTGATGAGTTTTATCTGATCTGCGGTCAGTGAGGTACCACTTGAGGCCACCACATTTTCCACGCCACTCTGGTGCATAGAAATCACATCTGTGTAGCCTTCCACCAAGTAGCAGAGATCACTTTTTATGATGGCCGACTTGGCTTCAAAAAGTCCATAGAGGACTTTGCTCTTGTGATAAATTAATGACTCTGGGCTGTTGAAGTACTTGGCTATCTTCTTTTCAGTGCTTAGTGTTCGTCCACCAAAACCGATGCATTTTCCACTCAAATTGCGAATGGGAAACATGACACGACCTCTGTAGAAGTCAAAGTCTCCACGCTGCCCTTCTTTGGTCAGTCCAGTTTGCAGTAAGAACTCCTTTTTATACCCTTTGCGCAGTGATGTGGCGGTTAGCGAGTCTTCTGGCCCCTTAGGACAATACCCCAAGTCAAACTTCTTCATGGTCTCATCCGTGAAGCCTCGCTCTTTAAAGTAGCTGTAGCCTATGGCACGACCTTCGTCTTTTTCGAAGAGATTTTCTTGAAAGAACTTGTTGGCAAACTCATTGACTATAAACAGACTCTCACGCTCATTCGCAGCAATAACCTCTTCAGGAGTTTGCTCTCGTTCTTCAATCTCTATGTTGTACTTCTTAGCAAGTTGCTTGAGCGCTTCAGGAAAAGTATAGTGCTCATGCTCCATGATGAAATTCACGGCATTACCACCTTTTCCACATCCAAAACACTTGTAGATTCCCTTGCTCGGTGATACGTTAAACGAAGGCGTTTTTTCGTTGTGAAACGGACAAAGACCTATCAGGTTGGTGCCTCGCTTTTTGAGCGCCACAAAGTCGCCAACCACCTCTTCGATGATGGCCTTTTCAAATATTTCTGCAACTGTTTCTTGTGGAATCATAACTGCTCTCGCCTCTGTTGCGAAAATAGGCAAAGGCCTATTCTTGCTTTCCTTGAAAATGGGCCACTATTGAACATTTCGTTCACTTTTTGGGCCTTAGAAATGTTGATTAGTTGGTTTCCTGGTCGGGCACACCGTTTTGGCCCATCTCCATCTCAGTGGCAATTTTTCCGTCTTCATGGTAAAAATACCACTTGCCAACCCGCTTATCTTGACGGTACATGCCCCGGTAACGGACTATTCCTGAAGGGTAGTAAGACACACTAACACCATTTCGCTCTCCGTCTACATAGTGCTCTTCGCTCCATTTGACGCCACTTTCGTAGTAGGCCGTCCAGAGTCCGTGTCTCAGTTCTTTGGCGTTTTGTCCTTTTATTTTCAGCTGACCATTGGGGTAGTGCTCTTCATAGGGGCTTGCAGAAAAGGCAGACACTTCTGTTTGAGTGCTTTCCGGAGACCCACACGCAGCGAGTAAGACGGCTAAGAATAAGAGCTGCTTCATATGATTCAAAGATATAAAGTAGGTGAGTCTTTGACGCATTGCGTTCTACTTCTCTCGTTCTACAGTGTAGTTTACCAGAGTAATGAGGCTGGCACGTGCGGTAGAATCAGGAATATTGTCAAGCAAAGCCAAGGCGCGGTCTCTATACTCGTTCATCTTGCTTATCGCATAGTCTATGCTGTTTGTCGAACGCACAAAGTCCATCACAAAGCGCACTTTTTTTGGCTTGTGAGATTCGTTTTTAACTATTCTGATAATCTTTCTTCTCGTGGCAGAATCGGCCTGGTTGATGGCGTGAAGTAAGGGCAGAGTGACCTTTTTTTCTTTGATGTCAATACCGGTGGGTTTGCCAATGGCATTGGCCCCGCCATAGTCAAAAATGTCGTCTTTAATCTGAAAGGCGATACCGGTTAGTTCGCCAAACTCTTTCATGATCTCAATCAGCTTAGGGTCTTCCGTGCTTGATGATGCGCCAGCTTCGCAACAGGCTGAGATTAGTGAAGCAGTCTTCTGTCTGATGATTTCAAAATAGATGTCTTCGTCTAGGTTTAAGCCTCTCGTCTTCTCTATCTGAAGCAGCTCGCCTTCGACCACTTCTTTGGCTGCGTTTGAGATGATTCTTAAAAATTCAAATTGCTCATTCTGCACGGCAACCAACAAGCCTTTTGAGAAAAGGTAGTCACCAACGAGCACTGCAATCTTATTCTTCCAGAGGGCATTGAGCGAAAAGAACCCTCTGCGCTCATTTGAATCATCCACCACATCGTCATGCACCAGCGTGGCCGTGTGCAGCAGCTCAATCATAGATGCGGCCACGTAGCTGTTGTCATTGATTTCACCTACCGCTTTGGCCGAGAGAAAAACAAACATAGGCCTCAGTTGCTTGCCCTTGCGCTTAATGATGTAATGGGTAATCTTATCTAGCAGAGGAGTACTGCTCTTCATCGACTCTTTAAATCGGCTTTCGAAGAGCTTCATCTCTTCAGAAATTGGGGCTTTGATTTGGTCAACTACTGACACAGCGTGAAGGTATCGCTATTTTAATCAGCTCATCAAAAAAAGTGACGCCTTATGCCAGCCTTTTTGTTTTACTGAGTTGGGCAGCTGAGTCCGAAGGCAGAATTAAACTCTAAGAAGTCTGACACATCTACTATTCCATCACCCGTAAGGTCATAGGGACAGCCGTTACAAGTCAGGCCGAAGTGGGTGTTTAACTCTAAGAAGTCACTCACATTAATGGCTCCATCTCCAGTAAAATCTTGCGGGCAGCGAGGGAAATTGACCGCGCCAGGTGTGGTTGGATAATCAGGATTGTGACTCCAAGCCTGAGGAAAAAGGTTGTTTTCATCTAGGTCGAGCAAGGCAAGACTGTGTTGACCAAAGTCGGGCACGGCATCCCAAGGCGCCACATCAGCGTATGCTACTCGATCTAAAATACTGCCATCAGCGGCTTGAAGTAAAAGCATCTCTCCGGCATTGTTGAGGCTGCCACTATACACATCAAATGGAGGGAAGCCATGCGCACTCTGAAAGCTCGCGAAGTCTTTTGCCAAGACAAGGTAATTGTTGGGATAGTCAGAAGCAGGAGCCAGGGTGATGGGTAGGTTAAATGTATAGTCTATGCCATCTGTAAATGCGACCCCTTGCAGCGTGTAGGCTTGGTCACTCACATTCACAATTTCAATAAACTCATCGTCTTGACCGCTTAGTGGGTTGTAATGGATCTCGTTGATTACCAATTGGTCTGGGCCAGTCGGCTCAAAGACGTTTTCGGCTTTGGGTGTGGTGTAGGTTGACTGAAAGAACCAATTGTTATAATCTGAATTCTCAGCCTCCGCGTCTATCAGTGCTAAACTAAATTGACCTAAGTCGGGTACATTGGTCCACAGTCCGCCAGCGCCATAACGGAGCGTGTCAATGAAGTATCCGTTGTGGGTTTTAAAGTTTATTTTCTCACCAGAGTTGGAGAGTTTGCCGGTGTACCGTCCGTCAGGAGGGAAACCATATTTCTGCTCAAACCAGTACTCGTCTTCTGCAAACACTGCAAAACCTCCTGCCGGAATGACTAGTGACTCGTCAATCTTGATGTTTATGCCCTTGGTGAATTGCGTACCGTAAATGTCAATGGCATTAGCACCAGTATTCTTTAACTCTACGAACTCAAAATTACGTCCAGACACAGTGTCCATGCTGTTTGTGGCTGAATTAAAGTAAATGCTGTCGTTGGGGTTATAATGAATCTCATTAATCACCAGATTGGAGTAGTCTTGATCCACATAATACACTTTCGGACACATGGCTGACCACGTGCTGCCATTCTTGACACGCGCTTTTATCTGGTAGGTTCCACTTCCCAAATTGAGAGAAGAACTGTATAGTGTGGCAGAATTAGAGATCGATCCATTTGAGTTTCTAGGGTCAGACCCATCAGTGGTGTAATAGATACTGCCGTTGCTGTTAGGATTAGAAAGCATCAGTGGTGTGCCGCCTTGGAGCACTCCCTCAGCAGAAGAATACTCGACCGCATCAAGCGATGGATACAGGCCGCTATTTTTAAGTTGGTTGATGACTATTGCTGTTCGACTTGGTAGCATGTTTAGTCGCGCCTGGTTGACCTGAGTCATCCATTTATTAGGGTTTTCGTTGTCTACGCTATCGCCCCAGCGCGCGGACTCCGCGATGATGCTCAGCTCCATTTCAGCCACCAACTCATCCATGCGGTCTACTAGCACATTTGGCGTAAAACTGCCGCCATCAAAACAGGCGCAATGCACTTCATCTGCAAATGCTAAGAAAAAATTAGGATCTCCTTCGTTGTAGAGATTCTTAAACATGTCGTCATGTCCAGCCGCATTATGCGGTCCCGTTGCATTTGGGTCAGTACGGTCTATGACTTCGCCAAGGTGTCCATCATAGATAGTAAATGCACCGTCTCCGTCATTTATTCGAAATATAAATTGTGTGGGTGCTGAGGTGTTGCCAACAGCTTTCATCTCGTTCTCATGGTTACCCCACATCCATGTAAACATGTGATTGAAGTAGCTCTTCTCGTTCACCATGTTTTTCCATACAGAGTAGTTGTTGGAGTTGGCCACGAGTGAGTTCCACTCATTGCCGCTGCCATTAAATGCTGTTCCTGGAGTCCAGTTGCCTGCTAGGTTTCCACTGCCTGCGCCATCTATCGCCTCGTAGTCTTCTTTTTCTCCACCCAAATATTCTTGCATGAAGTCATCATTCATACGCTCTCTGAGTTGATACTGACCCTCATACTGACCATTGATGAAAAAATGAACGTAACGACCATGCGAATGGACATTACCCATCTCAAGCATGGTGTTTTCCATAAACTGTGGTCCGATATACGTCCATGTACCTCTGATGCTTGCCGAAAACCCGTCATGGGCAATAGTGCGCAGTTCGAGTTGGTCAAACTGAGTTACAGGTTCTAAACCGTGCTCAAAACCTTTAAAAAACTCTCCCTCTATAGACTTGGCACCGTATGACTCTCTGAAGTAAAAACGATGACTCTTTTTATCCTGTCCTATAGAGGCGTTGCCATAGAGTTTGACACCACAGTTTTCTTGAATAGACAGTTCTCCATTCTGATCAAAATACTCGAATGAGGTCGCTACATCACTATTACCATTCACACTGTTGCTGCTGCTCATGGAGACAACGGGGAGATCTCTCAAGGAGTTTTCGAGCTGCGGCCCCCAAGTCGCATTATTGACAATGTGTCCACTCATAGATGGATCGTTAATGATGTCTGAGATAAACAAATAGCTATGCGTTTCGTGCACAGTTGCTGAGCCCGTATACGCAATGGCGCGTATGATGGTACTTGAATTAATACTGATGGGCGAGTTGTACACTGATCCAGAACTACTGCTTGGCTCAGCGTAATTAGTGGTATAGCGTATAGTTGCGTTAGGGTCATTGCAGACCAAAGTGAGGTTAAAGGCACCGTTATAGTAACCGCGCTCATGACTAAACTTGAGTTTTAATTTACTCACAGTGACGTTGTTATCAGCATCATCACAGATGCCGTCTTCATCAACATCCACACAGGTGTCAAGACAATAGGCTATACCATCATTGTCAAGATCTATGTCGTCATTAAAATCTGGACAGACATCTTCTGCATCACACACACCATCATTATCAGCGTCAGGCAAAAGCACACCCTCGCAGTCGCAATTGCTGGTCCACTGGTCTAACTGTGTGCAGGGGTCACCATCATCACAGCTGGTGCCGATCAGGTTGTCATCTACATTTGGGCAAACATCATCTGCATCACAGACCCCATCTTGGTCCGAGTCACTGAGGTCTACACAGTGACAGTTATCATCCCAGACCTCATTGCTGGTGCAGGCAAAACCGTCATCACAAGGCTGGCCAACAGCCCCACAGTTTATGTACGTAATGCACAAAATGGGTGCTTGACTGGGCGATGCGTCATGAGCCTCTGCCACACGCTGTCCAGTGCCGTTGGTTTTGACCACAATGCTATTTCCGTTAACGAAGCCCGGTCGATCTATGACCTGTTGTATTAAGTTGCTCAAGTCTGGACTCCGCTGAGCGAGTCCATTATCTCCAACTGCCACCCAGGGTTGAGGCGCCCAAGAGATGCTTTGACCTAAAAAATTGCGGGAAGTGAGATTGTAATCGGTCAAGTCAAAAGGAAGTGCATCATCTGCATCTTCGACTTGAAAGAAGATGGTTGTTGCCTGATCATCTATCTCATCTGCTGTAAACTGAATGTAGGCTGACTCGACACTTGCTCCTTGCGGAACAGTGATGTCATTAAATCGCATGCCCACAATTTGATCTCCTCTATTGGCGTCATATACAAACTCCAGATCGGAACTATCATGATACTGCAGCCCGTCAGGTTGCTCTTCTATGTCGTCTAGACTAGAGCTAATCTGCGTGCAGACAGTCTGCCCAAAAGAGAGGCTAGTGATCCATATAAGTAGAGCAAGAAGTAGCGCTTTGTTCATGTATTCGTTTTCTTAAAAAACTGTTTTCCTGTTTGTATGCTAAGATACTGCCTAAAGTATTGGGCGTCAATGAGTGTGTGTTGATTCAATCTCTTGTTTGAAATTGGTTTACTCAACTTAGTTTTGGGTTGGACAGCTTAACCCAAAAGCAGAATTAAAGGCTAGGAAATCAGCTACGTCAACGACACCATCTCCTGTCAAATCATGAATACAATCACCGCAGTTAGTCCCAAAGAAGGTGTTGAGTTCAAGAAAATCAGCCACATTAATGACACCATCGCCAGTAAAATCTTCTGGACAGCGCGGGAAGTTGACCGACCCAGGAGTCAGCGGTTCATCCGGATTGTGACTCCATGAGCTCGGAAACAAATTGTTTAACTCAAGGTCAAGAAGACTCAGGCTGTGCAGTCCGTTGTCAGGCACACTGTCCCAAGGCAACACATCATCATACGACACGCGGTCAAGTATCTGACCACTGGCACCTTCTAGTACAATCAATTCTCCTCCGTTATTTAAACTACCCTCATAGGTATCAAAAGGAGGGAAGCCATAAGTGCCCTGAAATGCGGCAAAGTCTTTAGCGAGTATCAAGTAGTTGTTAGGGTAACTTGAAGCAGGCGCCAAGTTAATAGGCAACGAAAAGGTGTAGTTGATACCATCAGTAAAAGTCAGGCCTTGCAGATTGTATGCTTGGTCAGAAACGTTCACTATCTCAATGTACTCAAGGTCTAATCCGCCAGCAGGGTTATAGTGTATTTCGTTTATCACTATCTCAGAAGGTCCAGCTGGCACAAATACATTTTCTGCACGCGGTGTGGTGTACGCAGACTGAAAGAACCAATTTGATGGGTCAGAATTCTCTATGTCGGCATTGATTAGCGCAAGACTGTAGAGCCCATCGTCTGGCACGCCAGTCCAAAGTCCTCCAGCACCATAGCGGACAGTATCAATGAAATAACCGTCAGGTGTTTTGTAATTAATCTTCTCTCCAGAGTTGGATAGTTTGCCGACATAGCGTCCATCAGGAGCAAATCCATATTTCTGTTCAAACCAATACTCATCTTCTGCAAAGACTGCAAAGCCTCCAGCGGGAATGACAAGCGATTCTTCTATCTGTAGATTAACTCCTTTGGTAAATTGAGTTCCCCGAAGGTCAATCGGCACCGTGCCTGTATTCTTCAGCTCTACAAATTCAAAATTGCGACCAGAGACGGTGTCACTGGCATTGATGTCAGGGTTGAAGAAAATGCTGTCATTGGGGTTGTAGTGTATCTCATTGATGACCAAGGCATCATAGTTTTGATTGACATAAAACGTAGGTGGACACATGGCCGACCAGTTGTTAGACTGTCTTATTC
>CAYSDH010000022.1:36857-46501 GCA_964429805.1 uncultured Flavobacteriales bacterium | reverse complement strand
ACGATACTGTGCACAGAGAGGTCATTACAATGCACGTTGAGCATGTCTTTAGCCGGATTAGGATAGACATCAATCAACAAGTCTGTGGAACCCTCAGGCAGAAAATCGATAATATCTACAACTTGGACAGAATCACAAAAGACTGTTTGTCCGCATTGATTAAAGGCTGTGAGGCAAATTTCATAACTGCCTTCTGAATCAAAAGTATAGTCTGGAGACTCTTCTGATGACGATGCCAAGCCCGCAAAATCCCAGATGAGGGAGTCGGCATCAAGCGTTAAGTCAGAAAAATTGACCTCGAGTCCGTCTATTTCAAAATCAAATTCTGCCAGTGGCAGCGGACAAGTGATGGTGACACTGTCGCAGATGGTTAACTGATTGCACTCACCAAATACGGTCAAGCATACCTCATAAGTTCCTTCAGACTCATAGCTATGTGCGCCATCTATCTGATCAGACTCGAGTCCATCACCGTATTGCCAGAGCACTGAGTCAAAGTCTGCGCTGACGTTAAACGTAATCAGGTCTAGACCATTTGTTGCAAGCTCAAAGGACGCGCTAGGTTCTATACAGTCAATATTTACAGTCTGACAGATACTGTCCCAGGTGCAATGGTTTTCTGCAATCATGCACACTTCATAGTCACCTGACATGGTATAGCTATAGTTTCCGGCACTTTGATTTTGACTTTGCCCGTCACCAAATTGAATGCTCCAACTATCAATGTCAGCATCGCCAAAGGCAGAATACATGATCTCATTGTTAGACACATACTCTAGGTCCAAGTCAAATGTCGGGAAGCAGTCAATGACTGATGTGGCGCTGTCTTCTACTACAGTGTATATCTTATCTGCTGGCAGGCTATACAGCACATTACTCACACCTGATGGAAATAAGACATGCATCGAGTCTATCAGCTCCGCCTCACCAAGTCCGAAATGCACCCTATGCGAAGACTGCGCAGAAAAACTAGAGCTTGATTTTTTTTCGGCTATCTGTCGCTGGCCATTTGCATAAATCTCTACTCTAGTACCAAAAGCGTCTGTAGCTGACACGGTACCCTCGAGATTGAAGTCAACATAATGGGTTTCTTCCGCTTGGTTTAAAAATAACTGAAGGGAATTGGCTTCCAGATTGCCAATCATAATATCCTGATGACCATTATTATCCATGTCAAGCCATGTGCCGCCAAAACCGTTGAGCGTGCTTTCTAAAAATGTACTGTCAGATATAGAATTGTAATATCCCGTTCCGTCATTGTCATAGAGCTGATTGGGTAGCGGGGCAAAACCGTATTGATTAACTACGTACAGGTCTTGGTCAGTATCATTGTCATGGTCTAAGAAAAAACATGCCCAGCCCATGCCGCCATCATCGGTAGAGGCACTCATGGCATACTCGGTAAATGTCCCGTCTTGGTTATTTCTGAAAAGATAGTTGGGCCCCAAGTTGGTGACGTAGACATCAAACCAACCGTCATTGTCAATGTCAGCAAAATCTACGCCCATGCCCTGAGCTGCAAGCCCTAGCCCGCTGGATTCTGACACATCAACAAACTGCCCCGTGCCATCATTTTGATACAGTATGTTGGCTTGATTATTATCATGGACGAGATACAGGTCTAAGTCTTGGTCATTGTCATAGTCAAAGAAGATGGCTCCCATGGCGACATTGACATCGAACAGTCCAGCTGCAAATGTGGTGTTGGTAAAGGTGTTGTCACCATTATTTCTCCATAAGGCATTCTGCATGTTGATGTTACAGACATAGATGTCGGTGTAGCCATCATTATCTACATCAGCGGTGATGACTGTGCGGGTAGCGTCATAAGCGGTAAGACCTGATGTAAATGTGATGTCGCTAAACTGGCCATTGCCATCGTTGAGGTACATCTTGTTGGTGTATACATTAGACAGGTAAGAGAAGTTGGCAATGAATAAATCTAGGTCATTGTCATTGTCTATGTCGGTCCAGACAGCGGTGTAGGCGTTCGCACTTATTTCTAAGCCGCTTCCTATTATCACATTGTCAAAGCTACCATCACCATTGTTCTTCAGTAACTGATTAGGGAAGCCCTGGCCAGCCACGAAAACATCTTCATACCCATCGGCATTATAATCACCTACAATGATGCCATAGCCACCGTCTAGCTCTGTGAGGCCTGCTGCTGCAGAACCATCAATAAAAGAATGGTCTTGAGCACTTAGGTATTGACCCATCATGAGCCATGCACAGAAGGCAAGTAAGAAGCTGATTTTCATAGAAGGTGAAAGATATGGATTTCCCACTTGAAGGCATATTGAAATATGCGCCAATATGGGATTTCACAATAGATACAGGCCCAAAAGAGCGTCCTCTAATGAGCCTATACCATCTTAATTGCGGAGAGTGAATCTGTACGGCAGATTATACTGCACCCTTACTTTCCTTCCGTTTTGCTCTCCAGGAGCCCAAGTTGGCATGCTGCTTACCACGCGCACGGCCTCCTCGTCACAGCCTCCGCCAATACCACGGAGCACTTTTACTCCATCAATGCTGCCATCAGTCTCTACCACAAATGTGACGTAGACTACTCCTTCTATGCCGCTATCTCTGGCCAGACTTGGGTATTCTGTCTCGCGCCCTAAGTAGCTAAACAGCGCATTATTTCCACCAGGAAACTCTGGCATGAGATCCACAATGATATAAGGGGCATCAGGCTCATCAATGATCTCTATGTCCTCTTCGATGTCGATGAGCGTTTCTTCTTCTACATCTACATCTAAAAAGGTCAAATCCACTGGCTCGTCCGGCTCTTCTTCTGTCAACACCAAGTTGATTTCAACTTTTGGTTTTGGCGGTGGCGGTGGTGGCGGAGTGTGAAACGAGATTTGCGCAGGCTCATCTTCTAACCCAACAGGGATAGCAAATGGATCAAGTTCAGGCTCTGGTAAAAATGTCTTCCATTCGAAAGCCATTAAGGATATGCCCAAGGCAGCAAAGGTGCCTAAGAGCAAGAGGGTCGGTCGCTTTTTTTGCAAGTCGACTGAGGGGTTTTTCTTTGAGTACTTCATATAAATTGAATTTATGTTATACTCAATTATACGTGTGAAAAGTGTCAGTATTGCCGCCCGAACATCCTGAGGCTCAGATGAAACGAGCAACGGTTAGCACAAATAGAGCTGTGATGAAACCCATAAAAAAAGCCCTCATGTCTTTCTGACATGAGGGCTTCTCAAATAAATTCTATGGTCAATTACTGCAATACAAATCTGTATGGAAGATTGTACTGCACTTTCACTTTCTTACCACGCTGCTCACCAGGTGTCCATTTAGGCATGCTCTTAACAACCCTTACGGCTTCCTCATCACAACCTCCACCAATACCACGGAGTACTTTTACTCCAGTTACTGATCCGTCTTTCTCTACCACGAATGTCACAAAGACAATTCCGGAGATTCCACTTTCTTTTGCTAGCGTTGGGTACTTGGTACTCTTACCTAGGTACTCAAACATGGCTTTTTCACCACCTGGGAAACTCGGCATCTGCTCAACAATGGTGAAAATCTCGTCTTCTACGACTTCCTCTTCTACCTCTTCGATGACTTCAATTTCCGTGTCTTCGTCCACTTCGAGATCTTCCATTTCGAGCTCTTCCTCTACTTCCTCATCATCTTCTACAATGTCTAAGACCTGCGTCTCTTGTTTTGGGGGAGGAGGTGGCGGTGGTGGTTGCTGAAATGTAACGGGAACAATCTCGTCTTCGATATTGTCTCCAACATACTCATCTAAACCAGTCGCTTGTTCTGCAAACTGCTTCATTTCGAAGCCAACCAAGACAAATGCCAATGCAGCTAATAAGCCCATTGTGAGAAGAGTTGATCTCTTCTTCTCTAAGTCTGCTTCCGGATTTTTTTTCAATTCCATAGTAGAATACCTTTTACAGCGTCTAAATTAAGAAATACCAGCTTATTCACTAGTCCTAACGATTATAAGTACCCCTTTCATGCAGGAACGTTCATTTTCGGACGAGGTACGGGAAAAGTAATGCCACTAAAAAAGCACCAAATGCGTTGGCTGCCGCATCATATAGATCGAGCATACGGTGAGGGAAAAATGTGCCTTGCACCCACTCCATGCCTAGTCCGTATAGCGTAGCAATGAGTGCCGAGAGTAGCAGTCGCCTGCTTTGCTGGGCTTTTTTAAAACCATGGCTAATTACCAATGTAAACAGGCCATAGCAACCAGCATGAAAGATTTTGTCAGCATTTATAATATTGACTTCAGGCAGGTCTCTGCCATCCATGGTACTCAAGTAGAAGATCACTCCAGCAAAGACTAGGGCTGGTATAAAGTGTCTCAAATTAACCTATCAGCGCTTTGTACTGATCAGCTGACAAGAGATCAGAGAGATTAGGTGATTCACCTAAATCGATTTTAATCATCCAGCCTTCTCCATAAGGATCAGCGTTGACTGCCTCAGGGTTATCTTCCAATGCTGAATTAAACTCCGTGACTTTGCCAGCAACGGGCATAAAGAGGTCAGAGACAGTCTTCACGGCCTCTACGGTGCCAAATATCTCTTCAGCGCTCAGGACTTCTCCTTCGGTCTCAATCTCTATAAAGACAATCTCTCCGAGTTCTCCTTGTGCAAAATCTGTCACTCCTATTGTGGCAATATTGCCATCTACCTTCAACCATTCGTGGTCTTTGGTATACATCAAATCTTCAGGTACGTTCATTAAAATATCTGTTTGGTCCGATTACCCAGCTAAAGTAAATCTTAAAGAGATACCAGCATTGACATTTGTGGTTCTAAATGACAGTGTAATCTTTGGGTCATTAATCTGATGGTCATAGAAGGCCCTCAGTGTCAGTTGTCTATTAAGAATGTAGTCAGCCGATGTCTTTAAGGAGAATACGCGCTGTCCAGAGGTAAACTGATTTGTCTGCTCAATCATTTTACGCGTGATGGTTGAGTTGTCTCTAATGGACAGGTCAGCTCTGAAATTAATATCACTTGTGGCTCTTTTCCCGCCACCAATTTTGAATGGGAACTTGACATCTTTGAAGCGATACCCTGCTCCTATAATTAGCTCATCCCTCTTGTTTTCAGTCAACTGGTAGTTAGACAGCGCAAAACTCAAGGTTCTGTTTTTTCTGATTTCAAACTTGGTAATCAGACTATTCTGCCAGGTCATGTCAATATTAATGAGTGGACTTAGTTGCTCTGATATACTGATGGCACCAATCTGAAGCTGCGGTATGTAGTTTCCATTTTGGTCAAGGGCTTGCGGCACACCGTTAGACTCTTCATACTGCAAGTTGGTGGTGTAGGTAGATACAGAATATGTTGACCTGTATGCATGGCCTAGCGTCACTGACTTAAAGAGCTTCTTTAATTTCTTATTCTTCGATAGTCCATCATAGGTCACTCGCCAGTTTGGCATTGGCGTTACTGACAATGGGTCAAGACCCACATCATTGGCATCCTTACCTGTGTAGGCGGCTAAGAATGCTGGGATAATCACATCTTGGGCAGAACCATTATAACCAGAGAAGTAGGTGCCTTGATCTGTAGACTCTGGGTTACCGCCTCCAAGTCGCGAGGAGATGGCTGCTCTGTTATTCTGAAACTGCTCAAATACTGATGACCGGGCGTTTTCATCATCCTTGGCAAAGGCGCTGCCCCATGTGATGATTGACGCGCTGTAACTTCCTGTTTGCACAGGGTTGTCATTCACATAGTCTTGAAGACTTTCATTAAATCGGAAGAACCCATTGCCATTATCAGTCTTGGTACTGGTAGCGGTCAGCTCTATTCTGAAGTGCTTTATCGGCTCCACGTTTGCTCTCACATTAAGGTTTTGAGCACTTGTGTTGGTGTATGGATTATTGAGATTCTGATTTTCTACAAGCCATCCTCTCCTGGCCGCTTCAAACGGATACTGGTCATCTTGGTGACCAAAGACAAATCCAAATCCAGGGCCGTTAAAACCATTATCCATACCAAGCAGGTTAGTGGTCTGTGAATAGCCCGGCAAGAGCGTACCATCCGTCTGACTGTATGTCACCGAAATGTTCTTGAGCATCATTAAGAACTTGGCTGACTCCTTGGCGATATTGAATCCGTCATTGCTTTTTTTCTTCTTGTCTTTCTTATCCTTCTTGTCTTTATCGTCTCCTTCTTTATCGTCTTTGCCTTTGTCTTTCTCCTCTTCCTTGGGCTTTTCATTGCGCTGGTTTCGAGAACTTCTGCTTCGACTTCTGCTCGCCTTGTTTGCTTCCTTGAGGAATGGAACTTTGTTGTACAGATTGAGCATGTTAATCTGCCCATTGACATTAATGTTTCGCGAGTTCTGTATGGTGTGACCCAATGTGTCTTGGCTAAATGGTGCTCTGGTCCAGCCATAATTTCCAGTGTATCCAGTATTCACAGTTATCCAGTCGGTCAGTGGAATTTTGTCTAGCGGCAGCTTGTACGTCACGTTGACCGAGTGATCATAATTGGTGGTCTCTCCAAAACTCTGAATACTCTTCCACACAGAGTCTTTGTACGCCTCATACTCATCTTCAAAGGCCTCATCCACTCTACCAACTGGCTCTCCGATTATTGCTCCGTTATTGGCAGAGAAATTCACTTTTAGAGACTGCGTGACATCGTACTTCATGTCATAGACTCGCTGCCAGTTAAAGGTCTTGGTAAACTGTGGCAATGGGTCAATCTGAAAGAGATTGTCTGTATTGTTTCGCGCTTGATACTCGCTGTATGATCGGTTGACGTCCGTTCTAAACGAGAATTGTTTTGGCCCAACATTGAAGTTGAAGTCTTTGATCATTTTGAGCCACTTGGACTTGGAGACAAATCCAATATTCTCAAACGGCTTCACATTTATCGGCTTCGGCTGGAAATCATAAGTCAGTCCACCTCTGTATGTTCTGTTGTTATTAAATGCCGTGTTAATGTCTCGATTAAATACTTCGCTGTAAGAGTATGACACAGAGACATTCTCCACATCATAAAAACGTTGGGGCTTGGCGTTTGCTCCGCGTTCTTTTCTGACGTTGGTAAAGTTAATACTCCTTCTTCGTGTGTAGGTTTTTCTCTGCCGTCTATACTCCTTGGGGTCTTCGACATCTTTAATCACGTCACTTGACTCAAGGTCAGGAGAAAGTGGATCAAACTGCGGGTGGGACACCTGCTCACTGTAACCGACATACATCGGTATTTTTATTCCAGAGCTTTCTGGAAGGAACTTGCCTAGCTCAATGTTTGAGGACGCATCTATTCCTCGAGATTCTTCACGCTGTCGCTCGCTCACTTTTTTCTCAATACTACCAAAGCCAGGTGTACTCATATTACCTGCCACACTGAGGTTACCGAGGTCGGCTAGTTGCGTATTGAGTCGTGCGATGGCTGCCCATCCTCCACGCTGATCAAAGTCGGCTAATCTGAGCTCATTGACCCAAGCCTCGATACATATTTCAGACCCATCATCAGGCACTCCAAAACAGTTTAATGCTCCGGGCATCGCCTGTGGATTACGGATACCAATCATGATGGTCTTCACTGCACTCAAGACAGGATTACCAAGTATGGAGATTTTCCTTGCCCCATCAGTGGTGTCAAAAGGCACATTTAGCGGAAAGCCGAGTAAGTTTCTTCTTGCCTTGGCCTCTCTAAGTTTGGCAAACTCGATGATCATCTCATTGTCTTCTGGCCAAATTTGCTCTGGTGTGGCCGCTCCGTCATGCAGCGTAGGAATGAGTGGTATCTCGTATTCGTAGTAGTTCTGATTAAAGTCAGATCCGAGTCTCACAAAAATGGAGGCCTCGGCATAGTCTAGCGGATTTTGGAGTTCATCTTCTGCCTCGGCATGGATAAACATTTTGAGTTTTCTGTATGACCTCATGTCAATATTGACATTACGGAACGCAGCTCGGGCATCACCGTCTTTCAGGCCGCAGGTCTCTAGTGCCAATGATTGCTCGTTGAGGTTTGCAAGGTTTGCCGTTGTGGCATTTACCTCTCTGATAATACCTGGAGGCAACACGTAGTTGATTGGCTCTCTCGCTCCGTTTTCTTCAATGTTTACGGCAGAAATATTGAAAGAAGTATTTCCTACCTCGCCCCCTTCAACTTCTCCTGAAGGCTCTAGTGAGTCTGCGTACCTTCTCCACTCACCTCGAATAAGTTCGAGACGTGCAAATCTGAGTGTCACTTCACTATTCCACCCGTGCATGAACATTCTCATGAACCTGATAGATCTAAAATCTTGGATGTCACCAATGCGGTCTGCACCGGGCACACTTAAGTCTCGAAGTGGTATCTTAAACTGATACCAAGTGATGCTTCGGCTACCAGTCTGGGTTGGTGCTGTTGTCGTAAATTTATCTGTAACGTATCGGTCTACACCCACCTCCATGTTAGGACGCAACCTCACCTGATACTGGTAGTAGCTTTCAGACTTACTCAAGTTTTGATCTTGATTAATATCTTCTGTCGATGGTGAGGTGGTGGCCTGCGTAGGATAATCTTCGGGCGACTCTTCAGAGGTAACCGAGTTTCCTTCTGTACCATTATATCTCTTGTATCGTTCAAGAATATCAAGGCCTAACGCATCATAATCTCCACCTCTGAAATAGTGGAAATTATCATTTGAGGGATCAGAAAGTGGACCAACTGCTGACACAAAATCATTGAACAAGACTTGCTCTGTGGCGTCACTCATTCCGTCAAAACCAACATCTTGAGCGGCATTAGAACTTGTGGTGTTATCAAAGGCGTTGACTATACTCTGTATGGTCGGATAAATAGCCCAGTTACTGGTGTCTGTAACCACTACACCTGGCTCAACAGTGAGCGGTAGTCCATTTTCAAAACTCTTCTTCCCATCTTTCAAAATATCTTCTGAGATATTTCCCAAATTGAAATAGAGTTCACCACCTTGACCATCGTTCACATTGTCATCATGAAAAGGGTCCATCAGCCAGAACTGCACAAACTCTATGTTTGACTGCTCAAAATCAGTGGTGGTCAGGTTTCTCATGATTCCACCCCAGTTCATGTCAGCATTGGCTAAGGTTCGCTCATTTCCACTTACTGTTATCTCATCAGCATTGTAGTTATATGGACCTGGCTCATTGGGGTAATAAGTCAAATCAAGTGTTGGAATATTTGGTGGCACGCCCACTGGTAATTCTCTGTTAGGAAACACTTCACTTTCCTGCACCTGGCGCATTCTGTGATCAGATTGCATCACATCGTCACTGGCTACATTTTCTGGTGTCAGACTGTTGTCGTTAAAGAACAAAGGGTCAATGACATACCAACTCATGTGGGCTCGTCTAAATCCATACTCTAGCGAGTCATTGAGTGTAGCACCGCTTATCATCTGCGGAGTCGAGGCCAAGTGCCACTGGTTAATCGACCTGATATCAATGACCGACTGACTACCTTCAAAATCATCTACATACGAGACACCTTCCTTTGTCACCGCCTTGGAGTGACCCGGTATGAGGTGTGCAAACTCTCCAGATAGTGTGGTGTTAGACACTTCTTTGGTGCCATAGAAAGGAAGTTTATCGACCAGTTTTGTGACAAATCCGGACTCTGTTTGATAGCTTCCGTCTACTCCCCAAATGGTGTTACTAATCGGCTCTT
>CAYSDH010000022.1:11946-36847 GCA_964429805.1 uncultured Flavobacteriales bacterium | reverse complement strand
GGATAGTCGCCCCGAGCACCAAGTCTCGATTTACTTGATAATCAAACCTACTTCCTACCAAGGTTTTGGTCTGAATGCTAAAGAGCGTGTTACTCTCAAGCGATATTTTGATTGGCGTTTGTGATTCGAGAAGACCTGAGTTCAAGATTTTCACTCTACCGAGGTTGTAATCTACCGTATAGTCTACATTTTCAACCAGTTGCACTCCTCCAGCGGTTACCTGAACAGAACCTTGAGGCACGTTAATGGCGTTGAGAGAAATCTCATCAGACGATGCCGACTGGTACGTTCCTTTCAGCTTAAATCTATTCTTTTCGGGAATCTGCCTGGCCGCGGTTTGAGTGGAGTCATAAAGCTCCGTGTAGACTATGGTTTCTCTTGTAGCGTCAGGAACGCCAGCCTCTTCCATTTCTTTATCAATGGTTTCTCCAAATGGCCTGACAGTTGAGAAAAAGACTCGGCCATTTCGGGCATTGATTGTACCTCCTTGGGTAGCGGCATTATCTACAAAATCAAAAACGCCATCCATGGCTGGGTTTGTGTTTTGATCAATTCTGTCCATGCCTAAAAGCTGAACGAGAGGGACACCCTCTACTCCATCATAAGACAGGAACGGAATGTCATATCCTTCTCTCGGGTCGTTGTACCAGACGTCAAGTCTAAAGTTCTCTTTATTGACCTGGTAGGCTCCGAGACTATAGACGTTTTTCATCATCAAGTCCCAAATAGGTAATCGAGGATTGGTGACCGTTGACTTAAGCATTTTCAAATAGAGCGCCTGCGGTGCATCTATACCGTCCGTTGAGAAGTCTCCAACTTGAAAGGTCTGACCATTATAGGTGTACTGATAAGCCACAGCCAATACCTCGTCATTATTGAGAGACTGGTTTAATGAAATGAATCCGAGCCTGGAGTTGTACGTGTATTCTGTTGGGGTCAGTTTTCTGGCATTCTCTACTTCCTCAAAATGTCTTCCGGCAGTGTAGTTCACACTGTTGAGGGAATTGGTCACCGAGCCAAAATCTCTAACCCCCGGCAGGTTATTCATGTCGTTGTAAATGGAGTTCTGATTGTTATCAGGGAAATTTCCAGGGCCGTCTTGTACTATAGGGTTTATTGAGCCAATCGGATTGGCCGTAATATCACTATCTACAGTGCCTGCGTCAGAAGCATCTTCACCGAGGTCAGTCAAACAGACAATGTTTCTGTTTTCTTCAAATGCCGCTCTGTTGTTGGTAATCCAAACTTCTATACGAGTGATGAATGCTGGAGAGTTAACCACTGGCAGGCTTTCCATCCATGAATCATAATTGTCTTTAAAGAAGTGACTGACAAAGTAGTGTCTGTTTGCCTCATACTGGTCACAGGTGATTTCAAAATCTTGGGTCTGCGCTCCACCCGCTACGTCAATCTCTTTTCGCTGGCCTCTCTCTTGCGAAAGCACCGTGGTGGCGGTGAGTTTTCCAAATCGGAGTTTACTTTTGATACCAAAGAGTGTCTGACTACCCGTAATCAACGAACCTGACAAGGGTAGATTCACATTACCAGCCTCAATTTTCTGAATGATCTCGTCTTCTTTACCATTGTATTCGAGATTCATCTTATTCTCAAAATCAAAGGCTGCCTCCGTGTTGTAATTGAAGTTCAACTTCATTTTGTCTCCAATACTACCGATCAGGTTTAACTGGATCTGCTGGTCAAAATCAAATGTGGTGATACTTCGCTGTCGTTCTGGAATCCTCGGATTCTCAGTTTTAGAGTGGTTTACTCCAAAAGTCAACTCGGCAGAACCTTGAGGCTTGATGTCAATTGTATTTCCTCCAAAGAGTCTGTCAAAGACTTCGCTTTCGATCTTTATCTGCGGTGCGAATGTCTTGAATTCACTGTTTTCATCCTGTTCCTCTTCATTCTGCTCAGAGACAAATTCCTGCCAATTTTCTTGAAGTGCATCGTCAAAACTGTATTCTAAAAACTCGCTAGAGCTCATGCTACTAGGTGGTCTGTAGTCATTGTCGCCCACTTGCTGATTGAGATAATAATTGTCTGTAGCGGGATCGTACTCTACCTCGTTTTCGATGTTAGGCGGTGTCTCGAGGTCAATAATTCCTCCATTATTGCCAAAAGGATTATACGAGTCTTCAATAGGATAGATGAGATCAATCTCTGGAGAATCAACCGGCAGAGTTAAGTCCATGGCCTGAACTGGAAGCTCATCTTTGGAACTAAATGCTACGCTCAAAAGAGCAGTAAGTAACAATGCGCTCAGCACCGGAATATGTGAATTGAATCGAGGGGTATTCAAATCAGTTCTAATGTTGTCTACAGGACTTTCAAGCTTTCTTTAATGAGATCTTCCGTACTCATTACGCTCGTTCCATCCTTAATTATTGCGTTCAATGTTATGTCAGCCTTTTTTCTATCGAAACCTAGCGAACACAGAGCGGATAACGCCTCAATTTTTGCCGTATTGCCCGACTTGGCGATTATATTTTCATGGACTCCCGTCACAATTACTTTTTCAGATAGATCCATCACTATCCTTTTGGCCAGTTTTGGGCCTATCCCTTTCACAGAGGTAATCAACTTATCGTCACCAGACATGATGGCGTTTTGCAACTGATCGACTTGAAAGGAAGAGAGAATTGTCATGCCGATAGTGGCACTTACTCCACTGACGGTTACCAGCTGCTTAAACAAATCTCGTTCTGCTGCTGTCAAAAAACCGTAAAGCGTGTGTGAACTTGCCCCTGACCTGACGTCTATGTTAACCACATAATGTGTCAGCATCTTGCAGTCTTCATTTTCAAGACCAGCAAAGGTATTGGCCGATATGCGGAGCTCGTAGCCCAAACCATTGCAATCCACTATGGCATGGGTAGGCGTCTTTTCGACTAGTCTTCCTCGTACAAAATTGATCATCTTTCCTGTCTCATAATTCATGGGCAATCCCCATAAAGCGGGTAAAAGTAGTAATTTACCATAGGTCAGAGCCATATTAAATAAACCTTCGCTCAACATCTGATCGTGCTATTTTCACAGAATGAAGAAAAGGCTTGTGATTTTGTCTGGAGCAGGCATAAGTGCGGAAAGCGGCCTGCGCACTTTTAGAGATAGTGATGGCCTGTGGGAAGAGCACAGTATCTATGATGTGGCGACTCCTCAGGCTTGGGTCAAAGACCAAGATCTAGTGCTCCGGTTTTACAACGCACGCAGGACTCAATTGGCCGAGGCCACACCAAATGCTGCGCACAAAGAGGTGGCTAGACTTGAAGAGTATTTTGACGTTGACGTTATTACTCAAAACGTAGATGACCTGCACGAACGAGGAGGATCTACCCACGTATTGCACCTTCACGGTGAGCTTACTAAAGTGCGCAGCTCAGCCATTGTTTCTGACATCAGAGACATAGGGTACAGAGAATTAAAAAGTGGAGAGTTGTGCGGTCAAGGCCACCAGCTGCGGCCACACATCGTTTGGTTTGGTGAAGATGTGCCATTAATCTCTACTGCCGCTGAATTGGTTAACGAGGCCGACTTCCTTGTTGTAGTTGGCACTTCGTTAAACGTATATCCTGCTGCGGGCTTAAAAGATGTGGCCCGACCAGGAACACCTGTGTACCTTATAGACCCTGATGAGACCATGACTTCACTAAACAGCCGCACGCTCACTGTCGTAACAGAAAAAGCGACAGTAGGTATGCCGCTCGTTGCCGAGATGCTCAAGCAGGCTATTTCCTAACTACACCAATGTGCTGCGGAAATAGGCTGCGCCCAAATCAAATGCGACACTCGCCCACCTTAACTTCTTAAATGCAAAAAGGCTCGCCATAAGCGAGCCTCTTCCAAAATATCATTAGCAATATTAGTGCTTGACAACAAGCTTCATGGTTCTGTATGCTTTGCCATTTTCTCCTAATGAGACGAAGTAAATTCCATTTCTAAGAGAAGAAGTTTCTAACTCAACACCGGCAGAGGCGTTACCGTTAACCACTGTTGACATAACTGACTGACCAAGGAGATCAAAAAGTCTTACCTCCAATTGAGAGTCAATACCATCTACAGTCAATCTCACATTTTCGTTTGCAGGATTAGGAGCCAACGTGACATCAGCTTGAGCCAGCTGCTCGTTTAATCCAACTGGAGTACTGAACTCTACTGTAAATCCAGCAACTACTACATCATTTGGGTCGATAAACTCAATCAAGAACTCAGAAGAACCCAGCATGCCGTTTGTCACGTAATGCATCGAAAACGTATCTACCGTGTCTCCTGGCTGAATAGTCTCAACCATCTCACTACCACTAAGATTCACAATGTAAACTGGTTGCTCTCCTGCCACCAAGTCAGGATATGGGCAAACTACCCAACACACTCCGTGCTCTGTGCCTGCTACCACGTCAACTTCAGTTCTTCTGGCACGCAAGACCATCTCAGTAGTCCCTTCGTTTAAGACATTAAGAGGAAGATCCATAAAATCCGCAGACGCAAACTCATCCACCATAATGGTCTGACCGTTTAAGTCTTCAGATTCTCCTTCATGAAAAATCTTTAACTGTGCATCTGCAGTAAAGCCTACGCAGAGTAATAAGATGAGTGTAGTAAGTGTTTTAACCATAATTTTTATTTTTTTCCTTGATTGGACTTACTGCAAATATAATGCAAATGAGAGGTCAAAGTAAGGGCCCCATTACAGAGTACACGGGCCTAAACCACATATAGGATTTCAATAGTGACCACCCTCAAATACTATTGACCAAGCCCTCCCCTAAGCCCTACGAGCCTTAGAAAAACAAGGTTGCAAAACCTTCATGAATACAGTCAGTCTAGTCAGCAAGCACGGTATGACTTACAATTTTAACTTGATTTGTTACCACTCCTGCCCTAGACCTTGTGATAGTGATTCTGCTACCTTCGCCTCACATCGCATAGTCGAATTTGAAATGCAAAGAATTACTTTACTTCTGCTCCTGCTCATCTCCGTTAGCGTGTCTGCGCAGGAAAATCAGGAGAACACTAGCCAACCTGGCACCTTTAACGGAATAGTGGATTTGACAGGACAATACTATCTAGAGGATGAAGAAATAGGTGCCTTGGTGCCCCCTCAAACCTATGGAATGAATGCCTATGCACTGCTCGGTTACACCAAGGGTGATTTCACCGCAGGCATGAGACTAGAATCATATTTACCAGCACTCAATGGGTATCCAGTACTATTTGATGGAAGTGGAATAGGTTACAGATATGTATCATGGCAAAAAGAAGGACTGGAAGTAACAGTTGGAAATTTCTACGAGCAATTTGGAAATGGGATGATTTTCAGAACGTTTGAGGAAAGAGCAATCGGAATAGACAACGCCATGGACGGTCTCCGCGCTAGGTACACCATTACCCCTGGATTAAACGTCAAAGGAATGATTGGAAAACAAAGACTTCAGTTTGACGATGGACTAATCAATGGAGAAGGAATTATTAGAGGTCTTGATGCTGACTTAAACTTCAATCAACTATTTGGCTCAATGAAGGACTCACCGCTCTCACTGAGCTTGGGGGGAAGTTTCGTGAGCAAGTACAACGACCAGAATAACACGAACCTGTATAACCTGCCAGCCAATGTTGCTGCCGGTGCAGTACGTGCGGACTTACAATACAAAGATTGGAGACTAGGCGCAGAATACATGGGCAAAGCAAACGATCCGTACCCGAGTGTCACAGTTCCTGAATTTGACTACGTGTACAAGAATGGTCAAGGACTTTTCACAAACTTGGGATATTCTGTAAAAGGATTTGCCGTGGACCTTACAGCAAGGCATCTTGATAATGTCACATGGAGATCTACTAATGCCGGAGTCTCAGGAAACGAATTGAGCATAGGTTATCTGCCTGCACTCTCAAAACAACACACGTATAATCTGGTAAGTTCGTTATATCCCTATGCGACCAATTTGTTTGGAGAAGTTTCCTTTAGAGGAGACATCAGTTATAAGTTTAAAAAGAAAACTGCCCTAGGAGGTAAGTATGGGACTACGGTATCATTTAGTGCCACTCAAGTGAACACTCCAGAACGGACAATGCTGAATGACGAATCCACAGATAGACAGATTTATAGCACAAGTCTTTTTCAATTTAATGCGGACAGTACGTTGCTTAGAGATATAAACGTGGAGGTCAAAAAGAAACTCAGCAAGAAAGTAAAAATGCAAGCCAGCTACTATAACTTCTATTTTGATGATCGAGTTCAGCTAGTTGCATCTAAGGAGCTTATAAAGGCAGACATTGCTGTGCTTGACGTCACTTGGAAGGTCAAAAAGAAAAAAACATTGAGATTTGAGGCCCAGCACCTCTGGACTGACGAGCATGATAAAAACTGGGTGTTTGGTCAAATAGAATACTCGATGAGTCCGCATTGGATTATTACTGTACTCGACCAATACAATTATGAAAACCCAAAAAGTAAAATACATTACCCGCTAGCGAACATAGTTTACAGCACTGGGCCACATAGATTCTCTTTCCAGTATGGTAAGCAGCGGGCAGGTTGGTTCTGCGTTGGTGGAATTTGCAGAGAGGTTCCAGCCTCCAACGGATTGACATTTACACTCACCTCTAGTTTCTAAATATTATGAAAGCGAAATACCTATTTCCGGCCGTTTCTTTGATTTTATTCTACTGTTTGAGTTGTGACAAGGTAGACATGCCTAATGTAGCGAGTGACGTTATCATTGACACTACTGGTAACCCCTTAGACACAGTAACTATGGCCCAAAACCAAAACATGTTGCTAGAAGATTTTACGGGTCATAAGTGCAACAACTGTCCAGCAGCCGGACTCGTAGCCGAAGCCATTCATGATGAACACCCTGACCGCGTGATAGTAGTATCGGTTCATGCCCCAGACGGTGGATTTCAGGAAGTCACATCGACTCATCCAACCGATTTCAAAACAGAAGCCGGCACTGAATACGCTGCGTCCATGAACGTATCGGCCAATCCTCTTGGTCTTTTTAATAGAATACCCGATGGCTCGATTGACGGCATATACTGGACTTTGGCAAGTGATTGGGAGCCATTTTCAGAAGAGATTCTCTCGCAGAATAATCTCGCTCCAGTGTCATTGATTCAAGACTCTGAATACAACTCAAGCACCAATGAAGTAGAATTGACCGTGCATGGAAAATTCTTTGAAGCCATGACTGGTGACCTCAGAGTCATAGTCTACCTGATAAGAAATTCTGTTGTGTCACCTCAAACTATGGGGGACGGTTCTGTCAATGACAGCTACGTGCATCATGAGGTTCTGTCTGACGTAATAGGAGGAACATGGGGAACGGTTATAGACAATGACCAAACCTATGACATTGGAGATCAATTCTCATTTGCGTTCAGCTATGAGTTGTCTCAATTGACGGTTGGTGGAGATGAAAGTTATGACCCTTCCAATTTGAGCACCATTGCTTTTGTGTGCGATAGAGATTCTTACGAAATCTTTCAATCGGTTAGTGCGGACTTAGACTAATACACGACCGACTTTCATAGAGCAAAAGCGTTACCCACTAATAAGCTTTCAACATAAAAAGAGTGCTAGCCACTCATAATCAGGGCACTTACTACTCCTACCAGCATGACCGTTTGGGGTTAGAACTCCAACCTATTCCATTAATTTTTTAAAAAAACGGGCCTAATTACAGGGCCAATTAAATAGCATTAAACCGAGATTTAATTAGATTTGTTTCACCTTGGTTGACAAAGTGTCTCAGGGAATTTGTGTTCATCGATTTCTATAACTCTTATAATTAATAAAAATGAAAAAACTTTTTACTCTAGTCGCAGTAATGGCATTCGTGCTTTCTGCAATGGCACAAACACCAAAAATGGTCTTCATTGAAGAAGGAACTCAGGCATCTTGCCCTCCTTGCGCGACTATGAACCCAGCTTTTGATGCACTGCTTGAAGCTAATGATGACAACGTTGTTGTATTGAAGTATCAAACGTCTTGGCCAGGATTTGACCAAATGAATCTTGACAACCCTACAGAAGTTGCTGACAGAGTATCTTACTATGGCTTCAATGGAGTACCGACAGGTTTTGCTAATGGAGCTCTATGGGCTAATGATTGTGGCGCATGGGAAGGAGCCCCAGCATGTTACGATCAAGCTGAGTTAGATGCTGACGCAGCGTTAATGTCACCTTTGGGTATGACTATCTCTGGAGAATTGGTAGATGGAATCTTGACTATCACAGGTTCTGTTGATGCCTCAATGGCTGCAGCTGGTGATCTCAAATTGAGAATTGCACTTACAGAGCAGCACATCACAAGTGCTTCTGCACCTGGAGGGACAAACGGAGAGACTGATTACTACAACGTGATGAAGAAGTTCATTGGCGGTACTGCAGGATTCGACTTGGCTGACATGGCTGCTGGAGAGTCTTACACAATCAATGAGACGTTTGACATCTCAAGTTTGACTATCTATGATTACTCTGCTCTTGGTCTTGTAGCATTTGTTCAAGACGATGCAACGAAAGAAGTAATTCAAGCTGCTAAGGATAACACGGTAGATATTATCTTGAACTTTGAGAATAACGCTGCTTCTGGTGAAGTATCTGGACTTCCTGAGGCTAGTTGTTCTTCTGAGGCTTCAGTGTCTCCTGTTATCACTATTCAAAATACAGGAAACACTCCATTGACTTCTCTAGACATCACTTACGATGTGAATGGTGGTACTCCAGCGATGTACAACTGGACTGGTGGTCCACTTTCTGCACTAGCTTCTGAAATGGTTACTCTTCCAAGTTACGATTTCACAAGTGCTGGATCAAACACAATCAACGTTGAGATTTCAAACCCTAATGGAAGTGCTGATGAGAATGATTTAGACAATTCATCTACTGCTGACTTTGAGTTAAGCATAGTAGTTGAAGAAGCTGAAGAGGAATTGACGCTTACTATCAACACTGATTGCTGGGCAGCAGAAACTGGATGGGAGTTCAGAAGTTTGTCTTCAGGAGCAATTGTCGCTTCAGCTCCTACAGGTTCGTATGACGGGCAAGATTTGTCAGAAATCATTGAGTCTATCACAGCGCCAGCAGGAGACTGTTATGAGTTCAGAATGATTGACACCTACGGTGACGGTCTTAATGGTGCTCAGTGGGGAAGTTGTGGTGTCGATGGTAACGCAACTCTAGTTGATGCATCAGGAGATGTTATCTACGAAAACACGGGTGCTCTTCAGTATGAGTCTGACGGAGTGAACTTTACTTCTACTGTTGTAGGTCTTGATGAGAACTATTACGTAACAGAGTTCAACACATTCCCAAATCCTGTTGCTGATGAGTTGACTGTTAACTTTAGTGTAAGCCACAGCGCATTCACTACAGTTGAAGTAGTTAACCCAGTTGGACAGATTATCAGTTCTACTACTCTTGGTGACCTTCCAGTTGGAGAGTACAATGAGAAGTTAGACATGAGCACTCTTTCTGAAGGAGTTTACCTAGTGAGAATTATCTCTGCTGGTGAAGTTGCTACAGCTCGAGTTACTGTGGCTAAGTAATATAGTCGACATAATAATATTGAATCAGCAGTTTTGGCGCGGTGTTTGCGTTCTAACTGCTGATTCTTTTTTTAATCAAGTCAAAAACAGTCATGAAGAAAATACTATTAGCCCTTACCGTAGTTCTAACCTTTGTCTTAAACGTTAATGCTCAAGAAAAGAAAGTGCCTTCGGTAAACCTGAAGAACATTGATGGGAAGACCATTAACACAGCAGACCTGAGCAATGATGGAAAACCATACATCATCAACTTCTGGGCAACTTGGTGTGCACCGTGCAAACGCGAATTGAGCAACATAGCCGAAGTCTATGATGACTGGGTTGATGAGACTGGAGTAAAGATTTATGCTGTATCAATCGATGACAGTAGAACAACCCGTAATGTAAAGCCTTACATCAACAAAGAAGGATGGGACTATGAGATACTTTTAGATGAAAACTCAGACTTCAAAAGAGCCATGGGTGTCAATGCACCGCCATACACGTTTATCGTTGATGGTTCAGGTAACATAGTCTACCAACACGTAGGTTACAGCCCTGGTGACGAGGAAGAAATCTATGAGAAACTGATGGAAATAAAGTAAGTTCGCTTCTATATGGAAGGAATTTCAAAAATATGGAGCCCCATTGTTCGCAATGGGGCTTTTTTTGTCATGGTAAGCATCTTATTGACACTATCATGCAGCGCTCAAGAAAGCAGTGAGGGGTTTAAGGCAAATGCCCTTGTCGGTATATCCACAAGCCAAATTTCAGGAGATAATTTGTCTGGATTTAATAAGCTGGGAATCAATGTAGGTATTGGCATTCGAAGAGAAGTGGCTCCAAAATGGGAAGCCTGCATGGACATCATGTACATACAGAAGGGTAGTCGCAAAAACTCAAGACCTGACAAAGGAGATTTAGACTTTTACCTCATGGCCTTAGACTATGTGGATGTGCCTCTCTACATGCTCTATAAACAAGATAAATGGCAATTTGAGATCGGACTATCAGTAGGTTATCTGCTCAGTGCCAAAGAAGAAGACCAAAACGGCCCTATACTGCGGGTTGGCCGAGAATATAATGACCTAGATGTGGGTGGACTTTTGGGACTTAGCTATCCGCTTGGTGACAAGGTTAAACTGAATATAAGAGCTTCTAATTCCTTGCTTGCAGTGCGTGAGCATGCCGGAGGAAGTACGTTCAGATTAAATCAAGGGCAGTATAACAGTGTGTTGGCCTTCGGTTTTCGATATTATTTTCTCTAAAAACTACTCTCCTTTCAAGCTGACACCCAGCGGGTTGTCTTTTGCTGTGTAAAACCAACGGGTTGCTCGGGCAATCTCCGGTGATTTTATGCGTATATTTTGAGAAAGCGAAAGACCAAATTACCTATCACATCAACAGCAAGGACGATGTTCGAATTCAGCAAAAAAGTACTTCAAAAGGTCAGTTTTGACCGGAGATTATTTAGAAAGGAACTACTCAAGGCAATACGCTGGGTAAAAACCGAAGAACGGTTAGCACTCAAGGTCTGGTGTCTGGCAACATTTAGTCAGTATCATGAGATTATCACTGAATGCTTCAACACAGCAATGGCTTAATGCTCATCGAGTGATAAGAAGTTCAGATTTCTTATTAGACCTTTATATTTTGTTCGTTTGACAGCCGAGTTTTTAAAAATCTGGCCAAACACTTCTTCAGAAATTTCTTCCCAATCCTTTTTAGAATAGTCTAACAAGCGTTGGTCTGGTTCAAATGCTGGCTCACTATGTGGTTTTGAAAACCTATTCCAAGGGCACACATCTTGGCACACATCACAACCGAAGGCCCAATTGTCAAATTTTCCAGACATCTCTTTTGGAATGGCCTCTTTTAACTCGATAGTGAAATAAGAAATGCATTTGCTACCGTCAACTATGTATGGCTCTATGATGGCCTCTGTAGGACAGGCATCAATGCAGGCGGTGCAGGTGCCGCAGTGGTCTGTCGCTGGTCTGTCATACTCCAAGTCTAAGTCAATGATTAGCTCGGCAATAAAAAAGAAGGACCCCACCTCTTTATTGAGCAAGTTGCTGTGCTTACCAACCCAGCCTAGACCCGCTTTAGCCGCCCAAGCTTTATCCAGAACTGGAGCACTATCGACAAAACAACGCCCCGAGACTTCTCCAATTTCTTCTTGAATGAAGCGCAGCAAGTCTTTGAGCTTGTCTTTGATGACAAAATGATAGTCTGTGCCGTAGGCATACTTTGAAATTTTTGGAGCAGCAGGGTCACTTTGCGTCTTGGAAGGGAAGTAGTTCAGCAACAAAGAGACCACAGACTTCGAGTCCTCTACCAACTTGGTAGGGTCGAGCCGCTTGTCAAAGTGGTTTTCCATGTACGACATTTGACCATGCCTACTCTCATGCAGCCACTTTTCTAATCGTGGTGCTTCTTCTTCTAAAAATCCTGCTTTGGCTATACCACAGTGCGAAAAACCTAGTTCGCGGGCCTTTCGTTTTATTAAGCTGCTATGCTCCGCTTCTTGTCTCAACGGTGTGACTAAAACAAGGTCTCATTTTGACTCGAGTGGTCTTTTCCCAAATGCGCATAAGCTTTTTCGGTGGCTTGTCTCCCTCTTGGAGTGCGCAAAAGGTATCCTTCCATAATCAGGAATGGTTCATACACCTCTTCAATCGTACCCGCTTCCTCTCCTACTGCCGTGCTAATGGTATTCAGGCCTACTGGGCCACCTTTGAATTTGTCTATCAAGGCAGATAGGATCCTGTTGTCCATTTCATCGAGTCCGTGGTCATCTACATTGAGCGCTTTGAGTGAGGCTTGCGTAATGCTCATGTCAATAGTCCCGTTACCCTTCACTTGGGCAAAATCTCTTACACGCCTCAGCAAGGCATTGGCAATTCGCGGTGTCCCTCTACTTCGGCCAGCGATTTCTATTGCCGCATCTTGATTGATAGGTACCTCTAGTATGGATGCAGACCGCTCAATGATGCCTGACATGGTTTCGGTGTCGTAGTAAGACAATCTAGAGTTGATTCCAAAACGTGCCCTCAGAGGAGCTGTAAGGAGTCCTGAACGTGTCGTAGCACCAATCAGCGTAAAAGGGTTTAAATCTATCTGTACGGTACGTGCATTAGGCCCTGTATCAATAACCAGGTCAATGCGATAATCTTCCATGGCCGAGTAGAGGTATTCCTCAATGACAGGGCTCAATCGGTGAATCTCATCAATAAAGAGAACATCATTAGGTTCAAGGTTTGTCAATAGACCGGCCAAATCACCTGGCTTGTCTAGGACAGGTCCTGAAGTAGTCCTGATGTTGACGTTAAGCTCATTGGCAATGATGTTGGCCAAGGTAGTCTTACCCAGTCCGGGAGGTCCATGGAGGAGTACATGATCTAAGGACTCTTCGCGTCCATTGGCGGCTTGGACAAATACTTGCAGATTATCCATCACAGATCGTTGGCCAGCAAAGTCGTCAAAGGACTTAGGCCTAAGCACTTTATCTACTTCCTGCATTGTCGCAGCCTCTTCTCTAATATTGAAATCCTCCATATGCTCCACTCTGACAGCTAATATAGTCCATAATGCAAAATGCCTGCTCCAAAGGAACAGGCATTTTCCAGCTCATTATAAGCCAATGTTGTTAATGCTCTTCTTCTCCGTCAGAAAGTGGAGTAGTCTGAGGCACAAAATCTTCATCCTTTCCAGGCTTGGAGTAATCATACGGCCATCTATATACCGTAGGAATCTTCCCTGGCCAGTTACCGTGAATGTGCTCTACAGGAGTAGTCCACTCCAATGTATTAGACCTCCATGGATTTTGACTAGACTTTTGACCTCTCTTCACGCTGTAAAAGAAGTTGAAGATGAATAGTATCTGAGCCACACCGCCCAAGATGGCAAACACAGAAATCAACTCATTCAAATCCATTACTCCGTCAAACATCGGGAAGTTACTGTACTCGTAGTATCGTCTTGGAACACCAGCCATACCCACAAAGTGCATAGGCAAGAAGACACCGTAGGCGCAAATGAAAGTCAACCAGAAATGAACCATTCCTAACTTCTTATTCATCAAGCGACCATACATCTTTGGGAACCAGTGATACACACCAGCCAACATTCCAAATATGGCAGACATTCCCATTACTACGTGGAAGTGAGCCACTACGAAGTAGGTATCGTGAACAGGAATATCAAGGGCAGAATCTGCCAATATAATACCCGTCACACCACCGGTAATAAACGTAGACACCATTCCAATGGAAAATAGCATGGCGGGAGTAAATATGAGATTACCCTTCCACAGTGTCGTGATGTAATTAAACACCTTAATGGCTGATGGTATTGCGATAAGCATCGTAGTTGCAACGAATACAGAACCAAGGAATGGACTCATACCTGTCAAGTACATGTGGTGACCCCATACGATGAAGGACAAAAATCCGATGGCAATAATCGAAGCAATCATCGCTTTGTAACCGAAGATTGGCTTACGTGAGTTAGTTGCAATAACCTCAGACGTAATACCTAGAGCTGGCAGCAATACAATGTATACCTCAGGGTGACCTAAGAACCAGAATAAGTGTTCATATAGAATTGGGCTACCTCCTGTATAGTCCAGGGCTTCACCTGCAATATGAATATCAGAGAGATAAAAGCTTGTTCCCATCACACGATCCATTAACAATAGAAGTGCTGCAGAAAGCAATACTGGGAATGAAAGAACACCCAAAATAGCCGTCAATAGAATTGCCCAGATAGTCAGCGGCATTCTTGTCATGCTCATTCCCTCTGTTCGAAGGTTTAAGATTGTTACGATGTAGTTTAGTCCACCTAATAGTGATGAGACGATAAAGAACACCATACTCAACAACCACAATGTCATACCCATACCAGAACCGGGCATGGCCTGGGGGAGCGCACTCAATGGCGGATACACTGTCCATCCTCCACTTGCTGCACCACCTTCGATAAAGAGTGAACCGAGCATGATGATTGCAGAGAGAAAGAAGAACCAATACGATAGCATGTTCATGAAACCAGAGGCCATGTCTCGCGCTCCAAGCTGAAGCGGAATAAGGAGATTGGCAAAAGTTCCACTCAAACCTCCAGTGAGTACAAAGAACACCATGAGGGTTCCGTGAATGGTCACCAAGGCTAGATAAGCATTAGTGTCTAAAACCCCTCCTGGCGCCCAACGGTCACCTAAGAAGAAATTTAAAATCTCGAAGCCTTCACCTGGCCAAGCCAGTTGCATTCTGAAAAATGCAGAAAGCATATACGCTATCACAGCAATAATGATCGCAGAGACCAAGAACTGCTTTGAGATCATTTTGTGATCTTGGCTGAAGATGTACTTTGTTACAAAGCTCTCTTCATGATGATGATGTGCATCGTGTGCCATTACCTTTGATTTATTTTTTTCTAATTCAGTTCAAGTCAAGGGTGAATCCTTTACTATTCCTTACTAGCAAATGTTTTCTGCTCGGCTAACCAAGCATCGTATTCGTCTTGTTCGACCACTTTTACGGTCATTTTCATGTTGTAATGCGCAGCACCACAAATCTTATTACAGAGTAATATGTAATCAAAATCTTCATTACCTGTCTTCGCCTTCATTTGCTCAGTGGTAATTGTTGGAGTCATGTTAAACCTGGTTGTCATACCTGGCACCGCATTCATTTGCATACGGAAATGAGGCATGAAGGCCGAGTGAATCACATCTCTTGAATTAATGGCAAACTCTACTTCTCTGTTCACTGGAAGATAGAATACTCCTTTGTCCATGTATATGTCGTCATCAGCATTTGAGTAATCAGCCGTGCGGTCAAAACCCAAGATACGCACCTTGTGCCTTGTCAAACGCTTTAGCTTCTCCTCTTCTTCTTCCGCAACGTCTTCATGCATGATTTCGTTAGCGAGTCTATCCTTACTTGATTCAATCGCTTTTTCAATATCTGCAAGGCTTTGGTCATATCCCTCTTTGGAGATAATACCTAGCGGATTAGAGGCGGTAATAAAGTTAAATGAAGAGGCTCCAAGTTCGTTATCTGCTCCTGCATAACGCGCAGACCAGGCAAACTGTTGACTGTACAGTTGAACCACAATAGCATCATCTGACTTCTCAGTCATAGTAATGTCATTCCAAACCATCAAACCGTAAACAATTACTATTGCCATAACCGCTGCTGGAACCGCAGTCCAAATCATCTCTAACTTGTTGTTGTGCGGATAGTAAAAGGCCTTGCGGTCTTTTTGATAACGGTACTTCCAAGCGAAGACCATTAACAGGATATTCATGATGACAAAAACACCACAAACGAGCCACAAATTGGCTGCGAAAAGCTCATCGATTTTCACTCCATGCAAAGAAGCCGCTTCTGGAAGCATTGCATCTTTGTAGCGGAATACCAGATAAAAGAAACTACCTAACAACGCAAATAACACCACCAACCACATGTTGGCATTGAAATTATTGTCAGAGATATTGACGTCCTCTTCCTGCTCATCGCTAAGTCCTTTGGCCAACTCATAAACACGGACTGCCTGCGCTATCGCGGCTACCGCTAGAATGACGACTATAACAACCAAAAGCTTCATAATTTCTCTCTATCGTTTTATCAAATGTGATGTTGCTCTGACTCACCCATGTATGGACTGTTCTGCGGCACCAACTTGGCTTTTGCCAATGCGTTGAGTGTCGTAAAAATGAACACACCGAGGAATCCGATCATTGTCCCAATTTCCCACCACTCAAGTCCATGCCAGTGGTCAAACTCGACACCTGGTATAACCATTAAGTAATTGTCAAACCAATGTCCGAAGAAGATGATGGCTGCTATTGTAACCAAGAACTTCACGTTTCGTTTTGCATCTCTTGACATTAATATGACCATCGGAAGGATGAAATTGATGCCTACCATAAAAAACATTGGTATGCCATAATGCTCAAATCTGAGCTGGAAATACGTTACCTCTTCTGGAATATCAGAATACCAAATGAGCATAAACTGACTGAACCATAGGTAAGTCCATAGGAAAGAGATGGCAAACATCCACTTACCCATGTCATGAATGTGTGAATTATTTACCGTTGGTAATAATCCTTTACTCTTGAGATACAGTACTAGAGTGACGGCCACAATCATGGCGCTCACCCACATTCCACTAAATGTATACCAACCAAACATGGTTGAGAACCAGTGCGTGTCAATAGACATTATCCAGTCCCAAGACAGCATACTAGAGAACACGGCAAAGAACACTAAGAAGAGTGCACCCCTACGGTAATTAGTTATGTGAATTTCTGACCCTCCAACTTCATCTTCCTCAAGAGACTTACGTCTGAAGAATCGAGCAAAAAAGATAAATACTCCGATGTAGATGATGGTTCTAATCCAGAAAAATGGCTGGTTTAGATATGCTCTTTTACCAGCAATGATTTTGTCATAAAACGAACCATTCGTGTTGTTCTCGTATGTGTTCTCCACTGTCGTGCCCTCCTCAGCTTCCATTCGGTACTCAGGATGGTCTGTACCAATTGTAGATTCTACAATGTAGTTTGAGTACGTTCCTTCATCCATCCAGTGATAGATGTGGTGCACGTGAAATGAACCGAGAATAAATACAACCGCCAACACTCCCAAACCAATGGGCAAGTAGGCCACGGTAGATTCATAAATTCTTCTAACCATGATACTCCAACCAGCCTCTGTGGCATACTGAAGTGCAATAAAGAATAAAGCTCCAAGACTAATGAACGTAAAGAACAGTCCATTAACAAGTATGTTGGCCCAGAAACGATTATGTGAGTCATGCGCCATGAAACCCATCACAATGGAAATCAATCCGATGACCATCATGATCATCGCTATCGTTTTACCTCTTTTTGAAAATTCGAAATTCATTCTCCGACAGTTTCAATGATTACTTCTTGATCTACTTTCTCGGTAACAGGAGACCACACGCCATTGACGAATGAATTCTCATATTGCTCATCACGCAAAGTTTGCACGTAGTGTACTAATTCCCATCGCTGCTCTCTGTTCAGCTGACCAGCATGTGAGCCCATGTTTCCTTTTCCGTACATCAACGTATGAAACATCTTTCCGGGTGTCAAACCAGCGATACCTTGGTACGCTGGAGGTGCAGCAAATTTTTCTTTTACTACGAGCACACCATTTCCTTTTCCTTGCTCCCCATGACAATGCATGCAGTATGTCGCATAGTTCGCTTGAGCACTTAGATATACACTCTCTGTAAACTTGAGTGGATTTGTCAACCCTACACTCGCAGCTTCATATCCTTCTACAGTATTAGCATACGGGTAAGGATAGTTGAATTGCGCCTTTGACGGGTCTGCACTGTAAGGTATAGTTCCTTTCACAGGATACATGGCAGGCTCAGCTAATCTCAGGCTGTCTCTGTTTCTATCCCATAGCTCTCCATAATCCACATACTCTTCTACAGCAGGTGATCTATACATGTCAGGCATGTACTCTACTCCTGGGCTCAACGGGTTAGTTGAACATCCAGCAAGAACAAATGATGCAAATGCGATGAGTGCAACGCTCTTTACGATATTATTGAAACGGATATTCATCATACTTCCTTTTCATTCAGTTCGTAAACTCCAGTGTCCTTAATGGCTGAGACAAGCTCATCAGCTGTCATGCTGTAATTTTCATGTGTGTCAAACTCCATCACAAACTTGTCATCTGTGGTACGTGGGTCTGGATTAACAGCAGGCATACCTGGCAGCGTCCGATTTCTAATCAAGTAAGTAAATGCCATTCCGTGTGCTGCACAGAATACGGTGAACTCAAACAAAATTGGCACGAATGCGGGCATGTTGTAGAACCACTTGAAGTTTGGCTTACCACCAATTATCATTGGCCAATCTTCAATCATGAAGTACCATGTTCCCAAAATGGCAAGACTTAATCCTCCCAAACCGAACATGAATGACACAATACCTAAACGCGTACGCTTCACACCAATAATCGGATCAATACCGTGAATTGGGAAAGGCGAATAGACATCTTTGACCTTCACCCCCTTGGCTACTAATTTCTTAGCTGCTTCGATCAGGGTGTGATCGTCATCATACATTGCATATACAACTTTGTGCGCCATTGTCTTCTAATCAGCTTTTATACTTCTCTCCAGAGATTTTCAAGATACTCTTAAGCTCATTGAGTGCAAGAACTGGGAAGAACCTTGCAAAGAGCAGGAAGAGAACCATGAATATTCCGATAGTACCAACGAATACTCCAATATCAACAAATGTCGGGTGGAACATGGACCAACTTGATGGCACATAATCTCTGTGGAGTGATGTTACGATAATTACAAATCGCTCAAACCACATTCCGATATTAATGATGATTGACATAAAGAAGGTGAACGTCAAGTTCGTTCTCAGTTTCTTAAACCAAAAGAGCTGCGGTGAAATCACGTTGCAGGTCATCATGGCCCAGTATGACCACCAATATGGCCCTGAGAATCTGTTGATGAAGGCATATGATTCATACTCCACACCTGAGTACCATGAGATAAAGAGCTCGGTGATGTATGCTACACCAACGATAGACCCTGTCACGATAATAACGATGTTCATGTACTCCACGTGCTTTACAGTCACGTAGTTCTCAAGGTTCATGGCTTTACGCATGATGAGCATGAGTGTCAGTACCATCGCAAAACCTGAGAATACCGCACCAGACACGAAGTAAGGTGGGAAAATAGTCGTGTGCCATCCTGGAATTACAGAAGTAGCAAAGTCCATAGATACAATAGAGTGTACCGAGAATACAAGCGGTGTTGCAATTCCGGCAAGAATAAGAGAGACCTCTTCAAATCGTGTCCAGTTCTTGGCTTTACCACTCCATCCGAAACTTAGAATACCATATACCTTTTTGGCAATAGGCGTTTTCATTCTGTCTCTGATGGTTGCAAAATCAGGTATCAAACCGATGTACCAGAATACAAGTGATACGGTGAAGTACGTAGAGATGGCAAATACGTCCCAAAGAAGTGGCGAGTTAAAGTTTGGCCACAATGAACCAAATTGGTTTGGAAGTGGGAATACGAAGTATGCCAACCAGATACGCCCCATGTGGATACCCGGGAAAAGGGCGGCCATCATTACGGCAAATATTGTCATGGCTTCGGCAGATCTGTTAATCGCCATTCTCCATCGCTGACGGAAAAGAAGGAGTACAGCAGAGATAAGTGTTCCTGCGTGACCAATTCCTACCCACCATACGAAGTTGGTAATGTCCCATGCCCAACCGACAGTCTTATTTAGTCCCCATACACCAATTCCAGTGCCTATGAGATACAGTATACAACCAATACCCCAAAGTGCAATAACACCAAAAATGGTAATGGCCATGTACCACCATTTTGGCGCTTTGTCCTCAATAGGTCGGCACACATCAGCGGTGATGTCTCCGTAGGACTTGTCTCCAAGTATAAGTGGTTCTCTTAATGCAGCTTCTTTGAACATTTATTCCTTCAATTAAGCGTTGTTATCATCTGTGTTCCTTACAAGTGCCATATACGCAACACTTGGTCTAGTACCTGTCTCTTCCAATGCCATGTAGGCTCTTGGATCATCTTTTCTCGCCTTGGCTTTTGATTTCTTATCATTTAAGTCACCAAAAGTGATGGCATTTGTAGGGCAAGCCTCAGCACATGCCGTCTGGATTGAACCGTCTGGCACCGGAGTCTTGTTGAGCTTGGCATCAAGTTTACCCGCTTGTATACGCTGAGTACACATGCTACACTTCTCCATTACTCCTCTAGACCTTACGGTCACGTCTGGATTAAGCACCAATCGACCGAGCACATCTTGAGATGGGTTGACCTCAGTGAACTTGCCGTAAGCCTTGTAGTTAAACCAGTTGAATCTTCTGACCTTGTATGGGCAGTTATTCGCGCAATATCGTGTTCCGATGCACCTGTTATAGGTCATCTGGTTGATTCCCTCTGAAGAGTGTGTCGTTGCAGCTACCGGACAGACTGTCTCACATGGAGCGTGATTACAGTGCTGACACATCATTGGCATGTGCACCACGGCAGGATTATCAGATGGGATTTCCATATCTGAATACATGTAAATAGTTCCTTTTCCTTCTGCCGCCCCTCTCTCTTTAGTCATGTCAGAAGTGAAGTAACGGTCAATACGCATCCAGTGCATATCACGAGCTCTTCTCACCTCATCTTTTCCTACAACAGGAACATTGTTTTCAGAATGACAAGCTGTTACACATGCACTACAACCAGTACATGAAGTAAGGTCGATAGTCATTCCCCACCAGTGACCGATGTCTTCGATAGGGTGTGCATCCCAGAGGTCTACTTCACTCACCGGCTTCATGACAGTCTTGCCATCCTCGTGCATTACGAGCGCGTGTGGTGGGTTGTACAACTTGTGGTCTCCAGTATTGTATTCTGCGATGGTTGTCTCTCTTACTACAGAGGTACGATCCATCAATGTGTGATGTGTCTGTGTGGCTGCCATCAGATACTCAGCACCTGTTGCCTCTACGCTTGCTCCTTTAAGTGAGTAAGACACGACATCATCTTTTCCGTTGAGCAATGCATATCCATTTGCTCCGATAGGAATTCTGTTTCCAGCTTCGTTGAGCTTGTAGCCACCATACTCTTTAGTCTGGAAGGCTGCATTACCGATATTCTCTCCATTGGCCGCACGTCCGTATCCTAGCGCTACACCAAGCGTTCCGGCTTTTTGTCCAGGAACCATTACTGCTGGCAATTCGAGTGACTTACCATCTACAGTCAACTTCACCATTGTAGCTGGAAGTTGCTCACCAAGTTGGTCGTTCCAATCTTTTTCTTTGAGATCGGCTGGCGCCATGGTCACATAGTTGTCCCAGCAAATCTTAGTAATCGGGTCAGGAAGCTCTTGCAACCACGGATTGGTGGTATGCTTACCATTTCCAATTCCAGTATTGGTGTAAAGTACCAGTTCAAATCCGTTACTTTCTTTTGCCTTAGATGCTACTGCCTGAAGCGCTGACGCGACCGAACCACTGGCTCCTGCTGCCACCCCACCATCATCTGCGATAGAATCATCGGTGATAAGTGATGAAAGATTTACAGAACCATCATGCAATGACTTGTTCCAGAATGCAGAACCTGTCAATGATGGATGACGGAGCGCGTATGTCGCAGTCCAACGTGACTTGATAAATGCGTAATAATCTCCAACAACACCTGCCCAGTTAAGGAAGCTGTCTTGCCACTGACGTGTATCACCGAGAGGGCGAATCACTGGCTGCTGAAGTGCATAGTGGTTACCCACAGCGTTGTAATCATTCCAAGACTCCATGTAGTGGTTGTCTGGAAGTATGTATGAGCAGAGACTCGCTGTCTCGTCTGCATGCATAGAGAATGATACAGATGTACCCACTTTAGCCAACGCAGCTTTAAACTCTGCCGCCATTGGCGAATCATATGCAGGATTTACTCCGTGCATGAATAATGTCTTCACTCGTCCGGCAGACATTTTGTCTACGAGTGACTTAAATGACTTGAAACTTCCTTGAGCAAGATTGACGCTCTTGTTAAGCTCAATAGTCTGTCCGTAGTTACCCAAAGACTCATTGATTGCATTCACAATCATCTGGATGTTCTCGTCATTGCTACCAGAGATAACAAGTGACTTTCCTTTGTTTGCTTTAAGCGCAGCGATGGCACCAGCTGTTTTGGAATCCATGCTAGATGTATCCACTGAGCCTCCACCAACAATTGCTTTATAGATGCTGGCAAGCACCAATCCTTCTTCTGAAGGCTTGATAGCATGACGAACATCGGCATTAGAACCAGCTACAGACATCAAGGTCTCAAACTGATAATGCTTTGACATCCAACCATTCTCTGGTTTTCTAGTCTTGGCAAAGTCAGCAGAGTACTGCTCGCCCATCGGCCATCCGTTCATGAAGTCAGCAGAAACACTCACTACAACTCTGGCCTTGTTAAAATTATACCATGGCAATACCGAACGACCAAAACTCGCTTGGTTTGCTCTGCGCATTCCTTCAAAAGAAACGGCATCAACCATAACGTGCTCTACTGTTGCTCCTGGGTATGCATCGCGTAATTTAGCGATGGCCGCCTTTGAAGACGGACTGTTCATTGAATTCGTTAAGAAAGCGATTGTTGAGCCATTAGACCCAGACAGTGCGCTTTTGATATCGGCATCAGCATTTGCCCAAGACACTGACTCACCACCTTTTTTCTGAGGACCAGTTAAGCGCGTAGAGTCATAAAGAGAGAGTACAGAAGAATTGATTCGTGCAGAAACTGCTCCGAGTCCATAATCCTTATTTCCTTTCACATAGATAGGACGCCCTTCTCTTGTCTTAATGATGATAGACGCATAATCCGTCCCATCAGAATAAGTTGATGCATAATAAGTCGGCATTCCCGGAGTAACCTCCTCAGGCTTGTTGACATAGGGTACGACATAGGTAACCGGAGTCTCGCATGCGGCCATTGTGGCGGCACCAACACTAAATCCTAGAAACTTTAGAAAGTCTCTTCTACCTGTGCTCATTGTTTCAGAATCTGTGTTAGCCACAAACTCTTCCACAGGCACGTCAGAAGCGAACTCATTATCACGCGCACGGATAAACTCTTCCGTCTCGTTTAATTCCTCGATTCCCGTCCAATATTTCTTTTCAGTTCCCATCAGCTAAATGATGATAATCTTAATAGTGACATTTCGAACACTCCCAACCACCAAGCTCTTTGGCAGTTATTACTCCATCTTCCAAATACTCTTCTAAAAGCTTCACTCCTTTGTCATCTGGAGCCTCTTTGAGACGAGCATGTATCTCATCGTAATACCCATTGTCAGCCATCTGGACTTCAGTCTCATTGTGACAATTGATACACCATCCCATGGTCAAGCTACTTACTTGCTCTACCACTTTCATTTGATTCACCTCTCCGTGACAAGTCTCACATTCCAATTGACCGACAGCTACGTGCTGCGCGTGATTGAAGTAGACATGATCAGGAAGCTCGTGCACCTTCACCCATTCGATAGGTTTGGTCTCACCGGTGTATTCTTTATTCTCATTATCCCAACCCACGGCATCATAAATCTTCGCGATTTCTGTGGCGCCATGCTCAGGTCCTTCTTGTATATACTTGTGGCAGTTCATACACACATTGGCTGAAGGAATAAGTGGAGTCTTACTCACATTGGCCGAAGAGTGACAGTACTGACATGGTATCTCGTTACAACCTGCGTGCAAGTGGTGCGAGAACTTAATCGGTTGCTCCGGCCTGTAGTTAACCGCAACGGTTTCACCACCATATACACCTATGCGTGCTAGGGCGTCCCATCCAGCGACTAAGACTACTACGGTCACAAAAATTCCGATAATGGTGGCTAAGGTGCGGTTGTTCCACAACCATGCTTTGGCTGCTTCAGAATATCCGATTTCTTCGGCATCAAGACCTTCTCTGATTTTCTCAGCAGCCTCTAGTTTTCTCTTTACTCCAGAAAGAGCAACGACTACTGCTAATAAAGTAAGGGCTAAGATTACCCACCATATAGGACCAACACCTTCGTCTGTCGTAGCTTCGTCATAGACATACAATTCTGGATCTGGACAAGCACCATCAGTTGGCTTCTCTGGCCCTCCTCCAGTTTGAATGTAGGCTAGGGTATTTGCAATCTCTTCATCAGACAAATTCTGCCCGACCATCATACCATACTTAGGCTTCCACTTGGCGACCATAGAGGTCACATACGGGTTGCCAGTCTCAAGAGCTGCAGATGGATTATTGATCCACAGATACATCAACTCTTCATTACCCTTCCATCGGTCCATGACTCCTTCGAATCCTGGGGCGGCATTTTCTTTGGCATCTAACCTGTGGCATGTCTGACACTTGGCTTTGTAGATGGCCTCACCGCTTGCTAAATCCTGAGAAAATAGGGTAAGTGAAAAGAGGGAAAAGGTGAATACGCTAAGAAACCGAAAAAGAGAAAAGTTGATTCTCGCAGGCTTGAGGTCCATAGGTTGTTTTAATTTCCACTTTGACTTTCCAATAGGGAAAGTGTCTGTCTTCGGGCGCAAATTTATACAAACTGCCTAATCTGAGAAGGGCTGTATATTTTAATTAGAAACAGAGTTTCCAATTTATAATGATTCTAAATAATTATCTTTGATTAATCAAATTATTTCAAGTTTAAAAGTTCGATTTCCAGGAGTAAAAATATGCCGTTTCCAAGGAAACAGTAAAAATTACGCCACGGAGAAATATTCAATACTTGCACTTCCAAGATTTCATCTGGATAAAAAAGTATTCAAACCACAAAC
>CAYSDH010000022.1:0-11936 GCA_964429805.1 uncultured Flavobacteriales bacterium | reverse complement strand
GGCATTGAGTGAATACAATGCCAAGGTCAGCGAAAAAAAAATACCCACTGTTAAGCTAGTGTTAACAGTATTTAACACTGAAACTGCCAGAAAAAATCGAGTCGCAAAGATGGGCGATGTTGGAATAATGATGAAACTGGCACGTTATCTGAATACTTAAAGACTGTACTTTTGACTTGATGATGCAGAAAAGAATAAAATCCATTTTAATCGTTGCCACTTCACTGTTGGTTTCAGCCACGGTTCAATCGCAAGAGCTTGACACTGAGCGCGTGAGTGCGCAAGAAGGTGAAACATACCGCGTATCATACAGCAGCGCACGCCCAGATTCTGCAAAAGTGGTGGAGAAGGGAGAAATCAGGTTTATTCAAGACGAGAGTATCGAAACGTTCAACGAATTCTTAAAAAACAACCCGCCAAAACATAGTGGATATAGAATACAACTTGTGTTTGGAAGTCGCGGAGATGTGCAGAAGGCGAAGTCAAAGTTTTATGGTCGCTATGACCTTCCGGCATACGAAGATTATCTCGCGCCAAACTTCAGACTAAGAGTTGGCGACTTTATGACCAAACTTCAGGCTGAGAAAATGCTCTCAGAATTAAAGAAGAGTTTTCCTGGAGCGTATATCGTCAAGGATAAGATAGAAGTACCGAAAACGCTTCGTTAGTCGTCAAGCTTCTGTTTCACTTCTACTTTCTCGAATGCTTCAACGTGGTCTCCCACTTTGATGTCGTTGAACTTCTCAATGTTAAGTCCACACTCGTAGCCTTTTGTGACTTCTTTCACATCGTCTTTGAATCTCTTGAGTGACCCAAGTAAGCCCGTGTATTTCACTACACCATCGCGGATGACTCTCACCTCACTGTTACGCGAAATCTTACCGTCAAGCATGAAGCAACCAGCAATGGTTCCAATCTTCGAGATCTTGAATATCTCTCTGATTTCTGCAGTACCCGTAATCTTCTCTTCGATACGCAGCGAAAGCATCCCTTCCATCGCAGTTTTCACTTCTTCGATGGCGTCATAAATGACAGAGTATAGCTTAATCTGTACCTCTTCTTTCTCAGCTAATCTTCTAGCCACTGAAGATGGACGGACCTGGAATCCGATGACTAATGCATCTGAAGCCGAAGCCAATGTCACATCAGACTCAGAAATCTGACCGACACCTTTGTGAATGATTTTCACTTCTACTTTATCAGTAGATAGTTTCTGTAAGGAGTCTGTCAATGCTTCAATAGAACCATCCACATCACCTTTAAGTACGATGTTGAGCTCGTTGTACTCACCCTGCGCGATACGTTGACCGAGCATGTCGAGTGTGACTTTACGCTGCGTTCTTACGCCCTGCTCACGCTGCAACTGCATACGCTTGTTGGCGATGTTCTTCGCTTCTTTTTCGTCAGTGAGTACGTTAAACTTGTCACCTGCGCTTGGCGCACCGTTCATACCAAGTACTGATACTGGCACGGCTGGCCCTGCTTCGTTGACCTCCACACCACGCTCATTAAACATGGCTTTGATTTTTCCGAAGTGCTGTCCGGCAACGAGTGAATCTCCAATGCGGAGTGTTCCTCCTTCTACAAGGAAAGTAGATACATATCCTCTTCCTTTATCCAGCTCTGATTCGATGACAGTTCCGACTGCATTTTTATCAGGGTTGGCCTGTAACTCGAGCATTTCTGACTCGAGTAATACTTTTTCCATCAGCTCATCGATACCGGTACCGTTTTTGGCTGAAATTTCTTGACACTGATACTTTCCACCCCAATCTTCAACTAAGATGTCCATGACAGAAAGTGCTTCACGGATTTTGTCCGCATTGGCGCCTGGCTTGTCAATCTTGTTGATGGCAAAAATCATCGGTACGCCAGCTGCCTGCGCGTGATTGATTGCTTCTTTCGTCTGAGGCATGACACTATCATCTGCCGCGATAACGATGATGACCAAATCTGTCACCTGCGCACCACGTGCACGCATGGCCGTAAAGGCTTCGTGACCCGGTGTATCTAAGAAGGTGATGTCTTTCCCGTTTTCTAGCGACACACGATATGCACCAATGTGCTGGGTTATTCCTCCGGCCTCACCTGCAATGACATTGGCTTTACGCACGTAGTCCAAGAGAGAGGTTTTACCGTGATCGACATGTCCCATCACTGTTACAATCGGTGGTCGAGCAATGAGGTCTTCTGGTTTGTCTTCTTCTATGAGAATAGACTCTTGAATATCAGCAGATACAAAGTCTACTGTGAAGCCAAACTCTTCGGCAATGAGTGTAATTGTCTCCTTATCAATACGCTGATTGATAGAGGCAAATATTCCAAGCTGCATACATGCGGATACAATTTCTGTGGCATTGATATCCATCATGCTTCCGAGCTCTGAGACGGTTACGAATTCAGTCAGCTTGAGCTCTTGGCTCGCTGCCTCCATTCTTTCGAGTTCCTCTTCAGTTCGCTGTGCTACAGCGTCTCGCTTTGCTCTTCTTAGCTTGGCCGACTTGTTCTTCCCTTTGCCACTTAGTCGAGCAAGGGTTTCTTTAATCTCTTTTTGAATCTCGGCAGAAGTAGCTTCCACTTTCGTGTTTGCTCTTCGCTTGCCTTTCGCCTGATTACTGGCTTTGTTGATGTCAACCTTAGGCTTGACAATTCTCTTTCGCTTACGCTTGTTTTCTCTTTCTGGCTCCTTTGGTAGCTCGATTTTACCGACTACCGTGGTTCCTTTGAGTTTCACAGCCTCAGCCTTTACGGTCTCAGGCACAGCCGGTGCGGCTGGCTTTTCCTCCTTAGGCTCTTCTACCTTTTCAACCTTAGGCTCTTCCTTCTTTACTGGAGCTGGCTTTTCTTCTGGTTTTGGCTCAGGCTTTTCTTTCTTCTTAGGCTCAAGGTCAATCTTGTCAATCACTTTGACCGTTGAGGCCTTCACTTCAGCCTTGACTAACTCGATAGTCTCTTCTTCCTTCTTCGGCTCCTCTTTCTTCGGGTCTTCCTTCTTCTCAACTTCTTTCTTGACCGGCTCAACCTTCTTCTCAACTTCCTCTACAGGTGCTGGCGCTGGCTTTGGCTTCTTTGTCTCAAGCGCAACAGTTTCCATCACTTCTGGCTCTATCTCAGCCTTTAGTTCTGACTCTTGCTTGACTTGTCGGTCTGCCTGAAATTCGTCCAAGAGAAGATTATACATCTCCGGTGTCAACTTGGTATTTGGACTTGAGGCCACCTCAAATCCTTTGGAATCTAAAAATTCCACTACTGTACTGAGGCCTCGGTTTACTTCCTTGGCCGCCTTACTTAGTCTAACTGGTTTATCTGACATAAATCTTTTCTCTCTTCTATTATTGTCTCACTTCATGGGCATCACGATTCGAGTTCTGCTTTCAGAATGTTGAGCACATCTTTAATGGTCTCTTCTTCGAGATCAGTTCTTTTCAATAGGTCTTCAGCAGAAATCTCTAGTACTGACCTTGCTGAGTCACAACCTATGGCTTTTAATTCGTCAAGAATCCAACCATCAATTTCATCAGAGAACTCTTCGAGATCGACATCGTCAGATATCTCGTCTCCTTCTCTATATACGTCTATCTCAAAACCTGTCAACCTACTGGCCAACTTAATATTATGTCCACCCTTACCAATGGCGAGTGACACTTGGTCAGGCTTCAGGAATACATCGGCCTTTTTGGTGTCATCATTGAGCTCAATAGTGACGATTTTTGCAGGGCTGAGTGCTCTTGAGATTAAGAGCTGATCATTGGCTGTGTAGTTAATCACATCAATGTTTTCGTTTTTCAACTCACGCACTATCGAGTGGATTCTAGATCCCTTCATACCTACACAAGCTCCTACTGGGTCTATTCTATCATCATAAGACTCCACAGCCACTTTGGCTCTCTCTCCTGGCTCACGCACAATTTTTTTGATGGTAATCAAGCCATCAAATACTTCTGGCACTTCCATTTCAAAGAGACGCTCTAGGAATTCTGGTGCGGTACGAGACAAGATGACTACAGGATTGTTATTGCGCATCTCTACAGCGGCAACAACGGCTCTCACCTGGTCTCCTTTCTTGAAGTAGTCTGTCTTTATCTGCTCAGACTTCGGTAAGATTAACTCGTTACTCTCATCATCAAGAATCAAGATTTCTTTTCTCCAGACTTGGTAGACTTCACCCGTGATGATGTCACCTACACGCTCTTTGTACTTATTGAAAATGTTGCCTTTTTCAAGCTCCATGATTTTGGCCGCAAGATTTTGACGCAGGGCCAAAATGTTTCTTCGACCAAAGTCTTCCATCTTCAATTCCTGAGAGACCTCTTCGCCAACTTCAAAATCTGGCTCGATTTTGAGGGCTTCGCTGATTTCAATTTCCTTGTAATCTAGGTCAAGCTCTCCATCATCTACGATGAGTTTGTTTTGCCAGATTTCGAGGTCCCCTTTGTCAACGTTGACAATGATGTCGAAATTCTCGTCTGAGCCATACTTCCTAATCAATGTGTTGCGGAACACCTCTTCGAGAATGTTCATCATCGTGACACGATCTATGTTCTTGAATTCTTTGAATTCCGAAAACGAGTCTATGAGATTTACACTATCCATTTCTTCAATTGCTTATTTGAATGATATCACAATTTTAGTTTCTTCTATGTCGGTAAAAGCAAACACGTGGTCTTCTTCTACCCATTCTTTCGATTTTCTTCCCTCTATCCTTCTCTTCTCTCTAGTCATCACTGTCACTTTCTCTTCATCGACTTCTTTGAGAAGACCTTCGATGGTCTTGCCCACAGTCGGTCGGACCTTGACGTGACGACCCACATTCTTGACATACTGCTCATGGACTTTAAATGCTTTGTCCAAACCAGGCGAGGTGACATCTAATTTGAAGTCTGTCTCGTCTCTGTCAAGATTATGTTCTACCGCTCTACTCACCCGCACACAATCTGTAATGGAAATAGAGCCTACACGATCATCAATCTCAACGAAGATGTGATTGTCAACCCCTATTCGGAGGTCAACCAGAAATTGATCTGTTCCATCTAAGGCTTCTGCAATGAGGCCTCTTACCTTCTTCTCTTTGATCATGACCTAATAAAAAAGAGGGGAGACCCCTCTTCATTCTTCTTCCATTTCCGCGACAAATGTAGCTATTCTGCTTCATTTTTCAAGAATTGTTCAATTTCTTGGACTAGGAGAATTCTTATTGACCTGCCTTACTCCTGCTTTATATTTTTCTTCAACGGTGACCGACCCTCTTTCTGAGTACCTGGTGAGCTTCCCGTCTTTCTTGTTTTCCTTATAGTTACAGGCCTCTCGGACTTGACCGTTGGTAAAATAATCGGTGACCATGCCATCAAGCTTTCCATTGACATAGGTGCAGGTGCGCATCTTACTGCCATGAGGATAATAATACACCCACTTGCCTGCTGGCCGCGAAGACTCATAGGCGCCTTCTGAGATGAGCACGCCTTTTTCGTTGTAGTCTTTCCAAGGGCCTTTTCTGATGCCTTTCATCATGTAGCCTTCTTCATCAAGCTTGCCGTTGTCTTGCCAAAAAGTCCACTTGCCTGTCTTCTCATTATCTACCCAGTTGCCGATATAACGAGGCGTGGCGTCTGGCATCCATCCTTTCCACTCACCATTTAAAAGCCCCATGTTAAAGGCGCCTTCGTCTTTCATCTGCCCATTGTCAAACCATGATTGCCACAGCCCATTTTCTGCGCCATTGATGTAGTTTCCTTCTTGCAGCTTCTGACCGTTTTCAAACCATGTGGTCCAGCGCCCCTCTTCTTTACCTTCCACAAAGTTTCCTTTTCTCCATGATTGCCCGTTTAGGTAGTAATAGTTCCACTCTCCGGTTTTCTTGCCCATGTCAAAAGTGCCGGTGTAGTTGGTCTTCCCATTACTATAATAGAAGGTCCACAAGCCGTGTTGCTTTTCGTCAACGAAATCTCCCTCCATGTCTATTTCACCATCTTCATCCCACCACTTCCAGTGGCCTGTCTTCATGTTTTCTCGGTATTCTCCTTCAACCTCTTTCTCACCTGATGGCTGGTTGACCATGTAGGCACCATCTAGCTTGTCATCGGCATAGGTCAAGTTTTTATGGATGCTTCCGTCTTTGTAGTAATGTGTCCACTTCCCTTGCTTGAGGTCTTTAAGGCATTCGCCTTCTGTTCTCAACTTACCATTGGGATAGTACTCGGTAAACACTCCGTTGACCCAGCCATCGGCATAGGTCTGTTCGCTTCTGACCTGACCATTTTCATAAAAGTCAAGCATTTTACCCTCGCCATCTTTGATGCTTTGCTTACCATCTTTGTCGGTGTAGGTCATGAGTTTCATTCGCTCAAACTCATGGTCTTCATGCATATGCACCGAACCATTTTCGTAGTAATAGGTCCACTGGCCTATCTTCTTATCTAACACAAAACTTCCCTCCTCTTGCACTTGACCGCTCATGAAGTAACTCACTTTTGTGCTGTCGGCCTTTCCCATTTTCCAGTGTCCGTCATGCATGATTTGCCCTGTGCTGTAGTAGACTTTAGCTGGCCCGTGGTGGACTCCTTTCCAGAATGAGCTTTCTTCTTTTAACTGGCCATTCTCATACCAATATGTCCATGTGCCGTGCTCATGGCCACCAAAGTAGCTGCCCTCGCTTCGCTTCTGCTTTTTGTCTTTGTCCCAATAATCGACATGGGCGTCATATTGCGCAAAGAGTGCAGTGCTCAGAATAAGTGTGATGATTAATGCGTAAGTCCTCATAGTCCTTTTGTCTTCAGGCCAAATCTAAAAAGGAGAACTGAGGGATATATTGCCTGTGGACGGATTGTTTAAAAAGGGCTTCGTTAACAGGATGCAGTGGCTAGAGAACACAATCAGGCATTCTGCCCAAGCGATCACTTCTTTTTAGTCGCCCTCTCTCTGGCCAACTCTTGCAAGTCTGCTACGCGATCAGACTCGTCTATAATCTCATAACCGAGCAGTTCTTCAAAGAGGTCTTCCATGGTGACTAGACCGAGTACATTGCCAAACTCATCATCGACCATGAATATGTGCTTGCCCGAAGCGCCCATGGCTTTAAATAATGAAGGTAGCGTGCTGTTGTCACGCACTCGGTCAATGTTTCTTTTAAAATTGAGCACTGACTCGTCATGACGATCTTCACTTGAGGCTCTTAGTATATCTTTCTTCAGGATGAAGCCGATGACCTTGTCTTTGTCGCCATCAAACAATGGTATTCTGGAATACGTCTCCGAATCAGAGAGGTCAACAAAATCTTTGACCGTGACGCCTTTTTCAATCATGAAGGCCACACTGCGTGGAGTCATGATATCGCGAATTGATTTTTTCTCAAACTCAAGAAGGTTCTTAATAATAGTTGACTCTGTTTCTTTTAAAGTACCGCTTGACTCAGCCTCTTCGGCTAATCTGAAGATATCAGATCTAGACAACACCGACTTTTCTTTTTCTTTTTTCAGGCCGCGCGTGATGAGCTGACTGATCCACACCAATGGCATGAGAATGAAAAGAAGAAAACGGATGGTGTTTACGGTAAATGGAGAAAGTGCCTTCCAGTTATTGGCCCCAATAGTTTTGGGAATAATCTCTGACAAGATGAGAATGGCCAATGTCATGACCACCGCAATAATTGATTCAATACTAATCTCTAGGCCCAGCACGTTGACCATGTTTTCGCCAAACACGTCACCAGCCATGGCACCTACTCCAATGGCACCAAGTGTGTGGGCAATAGTGTTGAGTGTCAAAATGGCTGACAGCGGACGGTCTATGTCTTCTTTATACTGCTCTAGAAGTTTACCTGTATTCGTTCCTTTTCGCAGCTCATCATTAATGTAGGCAGGAGTGACACTGAGCAAGACGGCCTCGAGGATGGAACATAAAAATGAAAAGCCGATGGAGATCAAAAAGAATACGAGTAATAGAATCACGTCTGATGTTTTGACAAATGTACGGAGGTGAATAAGAGCAGAGCACAATTGACTCGCTGCTTTTTAAAATTCGTGGTTGGGAAATTCAATCCACGTATATTGGTGCCTCCTTAAAACTCAGGCAATTCATGAAATGGATCCTCAAAGCTGTTGTCCAAAAAACCATCTCTTTTTTTCCGAATAGAGAGCGCCTCAACCTATTCTTTCAAAAAAGAGTAACGAAAGGGGTTTTCCTCAATGACGAGCACTTCGGATACAAGGCGGAGGCCGCTTTTGACCATATCAAGCACTTCAAGCAGTTTGGAAAGCCTCATGAAGAAGCCTTGGTCCTGGAACTGGGCACCGGATGGTATCCTATCGTTCCAACATTCTTCTATTTGACTGGAACGGGGCAAACAAGCTCTATCGATATTTCCGATTGGCTAAGGAAAGAAGGGCAACTCATCACATTCAGAAAAATCATGGAATGGAGAAAGACGGGTAAACTCGACCATTTCAATGAATTGATCAAGCCTGACCGCTGGAACAAACTACAGCAGATTATTGAGAATCACGAGTCGTACACAAAGGATGAAATCAATTCTATTATCGGCCTCAAAGCGCTGATTCACGATGCTAGGAATACGCCATTTGACAATGAGCAATTTGATTTCATCTGCTCAAATAACACGTTCGAGCATGTACACGAACATGTTCTTCTTGACATTTTGAAAGAATTCAAAAGAGTATTGAAGAGAGGAGGGGTCATGAGTCATTTTATTGACATGTCTGATCATTTTGCGCATTTCGATAAGTCGATTAGCATTTACAATTTTCTTAGGTACAGTAAAAAGAAGTGGGCCTTGATCGACAACAACATACAACCGCAGAACAGAATGCGACTCCAGCATTATCTCGATATGTACGCCTCTTTAGGAATACACATTGTCCATGAACAAAACAGACCGGGGGATTTAGACCTATTGAAAAAAGAGCCGATTCACAAAGACTATTCTCACTTGAGCCTCGAGCAACTGGCAATCAGTCACTCTTATGTCGTTTCTGACAACTCTTGACCGTCAGACTTGACGCGGTTATGTGTATGGAGACCTAGTTTTTTTTGACTGCAGTGATTCCTACATTTGGGTTCAAACGAAAAACCAAGTTTATGAGCCAATACGACCATCTCTTTGAAGAGCACACTGTACTCGATAAAATACTCAACAAACAAGACATTGGACTGCTGGATAATGTGTCTGGAATCAAAGGCATAGATGATGGGTTTAAGAATCAATACTCTAATGCATTCTATGACTCGTTCAAGCATATACTAAATACCCATATGGGTACAGATTCTGAATCAAAAGTAATTGCCGCTATGCGCGCTGGCAATGTGATTGCCAATGATGAGACTAGAGTAAAAATGGCATCTGAAATGAAGCCGATTCTGGTGGAGGCGAATGATAAGATTAAAGAGTTTAAGACTGCGCTAGACGCGAATTCAGGTAATCTGGAAAGCGTTGGAGAATGCTTGGACGAGGCCTATGACCACATGCCTCTCGCCATAATAAATATGCTTGGAGACATACCTGGCATCAGCGCCATAAAAGACGAATACTTGAGTAACAGTCTGGATATCTGTGACACGGTATCAAAGGTTAAACCGACTAAGGAAACGTTTAAGTACGCCATCTATAATGTCGTGATGAATAACATTGAAAAAATCAAATCTACTGGCGACTATGCTGACCGAATACAAAGTCATCAAAGCAAAATAGGAACGAAGCGAACGACTATTGATGTCAAGTATGTGCTTGGTGTGATCTTATTCATTCTCTATATCGCCTTCAAGATATTTAGGCGAATGGGTGATTGAGTTGGGGATTTTTGCTTCACCTACCCGCACGGATATAGTGGAGAGGGATTCGCCTGTATATAAACGCCATACTGACTAGGGGTTCTGGGCCTAAAAAAATGCTCCCACAAGGTTCTGCGTGAAACTCATACATATTGTTCGCCTTACTGTCCTTCGCTCAAAATAACGTCCTTCAATTGTCGGGCGAATGCCCTTTGTTCTCTTGCCGAAGTATAACTGTTTCCATACTCATCGACAACAGTCTCTGAGGTTTGAATATCACTGAGTACTCCTAGTGACTCATCCCACCTTTGAGATAGAAACATTGTTTGGCTTAGCAAACCAGTGACTAATAAGTTAAAAAAGACACAACTTAGAAGAGTTATTATTGGTTTCATTTGGGTTAGTTTTTTATGAGCTTCATAAAGCTAACAATATTAACTTTACGTACATGAGCTACCTTTTGAGGCACTGCCGTAAACCAATACTTTTAATAGTCCTAGTGAGTATTTATTGCTCCTCTCTATTTGGCCAAACATTCAATTATGAGTACGGCTATGAAGTGGATGATAGAGGCAAAGGTGCTATCGAAACTAGTAATGGTAACTTCCTAGTACATGGAACAACATCAACCTCTACTTTTTTTCGTCAAGCAACGATACTCTCGATGGACTCGTATGGTCAGGTTCAATGGCAAAATGAAGTAGGAGATAGCCTTTACAGTACTTACTTTAATGATGTCATAGAAGTGAGTGATGGAACAGCTGTGCTTGTCGGTCAAAAACTGTCTTTTGAGACTGACTCAGCGTCTCTAGAGATGGTAAAAATTAATTTTGACGGAGAAGTCATATGGTCTTCCTCTTATTCTATCAATTGGCGTACACAACTCAGTGGTATAGTTGAGCTTCCAAACGGAGATTTAATTGGAATTGGTTCAACCAATCCTTTTACAAGCCTCTTGTTCTACGATACTTTTATTGCTCGATTTTCTCCAACAGGTGACACTCTGTGGACAAAGACTCTTCCTTCTCTTGGCAGAGATTTTGGCCTAGGGCTCATCTTAAATTCCAATGGAAATATTGTTGCCACTGGTAATCAATATGATTCAAGCGGATCAGATAGTGATATTTGGCTCCGGGAGTTTGACTTGGATGGTAATCAGATTTGGGAAGAATACTATGGTACTAGTCTAAATGATTTTGGAATTGAGGTTAAACAGAACAGCTCAAACGAATACTTCATTGTCGGTGAAAATCATGACATACCTGCTACGCGAAGCGATATGGTTATGGTCCATACAACATCTACTGGTACAGAGTTGTCTTTTTCTCAATATGGGAGACCAGGATTAGATGAGTCTGCCAGAGATTTCATTATTCAAGAACCAAACGAGCTTCTGCTAGTAGGTTATGCCGAAGACGAAATTTTTGAAGAAGAAGATGCTGTCTTAACCAAGTTGAACTTTAATGGTGACTCATTATGGACGGTTCGTTATGGATATGATCACGATGACTCCTTTACTGATGTCTTGATGACTAGTCAAGGTAAGCTTTTAATGACTGGTTTTACTGAGGGGGCCCAAGATATTGATGAAGATATACTCGTTGTCATGGCTGAAGTAAACGGCTATGTTTCTTCCCTTAATGTAATTGCCCCCTTGAAAGAACTGCTTGTCTATCCAAATCCTATTCACGACATGTGTCATATCCGAACAGGCATGTCAGAACACGTGGAATTTTTATTAAGGATAATTGATACACAAGGTAGATTAGTCCATTCCGAAAAGATTCTTCAAACATCTGAGATTATCTCATTTTCATTGAGCAATACACCTCCTGGAGTTTATCTGTTACAATTGATGTCTGAAGATAAGGCTGAGTTAATCGCTTCGGCCAGGTTAATACGTCAATGATTGTTTATGAATTCATGCCGAAGTTCGAAAATGAGAGTCTTCAATTCAAGTTGAGGCCCGTTGGCGCGGATTTACTTAACGATATCCGCTTTTGACGTTTAACCCCAAATTGCCGACTGTTGTACCTATGTTGTACCCACTCTTCACGAAAAAGCCCCGAATCCTTGCGGAATCAGGGCTAATACTTGTTGGCCCACTAGGGCTCGAACCTAGACTCTTCTGGACCAAAACCAGACGTGTTGCCAGT
>CAYSDH010000021.1:37460-46771 GCA_964429805.1 uncultured Flavobacteriales bacterium | reverse complement strand
TAGTCGTGTCGTAAGTACATGTGTTATCGTCTGTGATTTGCAGTATGTATGTTCCGGCTGTGAGTGCAGAAAGATCTTCTGTATCATCTGTATCACCAGTGCCATCATTGTCCCAATCGAAGAGCAATGTTCCTGTTCCACCTGTAGGAGAGATGTCAATTGCTCCAGTTGCGTTTCCGTTGCAATCGACATCGGTCACTGTGGCATTGAAAATGACATCAACTGAATCAGTAATATTAATTGTCGTGTCTTGCCAGCAGCCATTCGCATCTCTGATGCTAATCGTATAAGTGTCGGCATCAAGCCCCGTGACATCTTGAGAGTTGTTGGGACCTGGAATATGACCCCAATCATATCTGTCATACGGTGTCGAACCTCCGAATGGATTCAAATCAATTTCTCCGTCAGAAGCGCCAATGCACGAAGGTGGAGTAATCACTGGATTAAAAATGATTGTCCCACTTTCAGAACTAACCACAAACGAGGTATCAAATACACAAGAATTGAAGTCGGTCACTTGCAAGTTGTAAGTACCTGCGCTCAGCCCAATGGCGTCTTCAGGATCCCCTCCACCAGCTCCATTATACGACCAATCAAAATCGTATGGAGTGGATCCACCGGTTGGTGAAATACTTGCTGACCCATCGGCATCGCCAGGACAAGACTCATCGGTCACCGTTCCATTAAAACTAAATGGGTTGGCCTCGACAATCACAAAGCTGGTGTCAGAGATGCACGAAGCTCCATCGATAACGGTCAAGTTGTAGGTGCCAGGTGCTAGACCAGTTAAATCTTCAGTGTCATCATTATCACCAGTGCCGTCATCGTCCCAATCGAAAGTCAAGGTGCCTGTTCCTCCAGTTGGAGTAATATTAATTGCTCCGCCCGCAGGCACATCGCATGTCGCATGAGTGATAACAGGACTAAAGACTACAGTGTTGGTTTGACTCACGACTATGGTCGTATCGTAGGTACAATTGTCGTCCGTCAAATAAATTGTGTAGCTGCCATTGATTAAAGAAGAAAGGTCTTCAGTGTCGTCATTGTCACCTATACCATCATTGTCCCAATCAAAGGTGTAAGCCCCTGTACCTCCAGTGGGGTTGATGTCGATAGCCCCAGAATTTGGAGCCGCACAAGTTGGTGGGGTGACTGCTCCTGAAAAAATCAAGGTGTTTAATTCTGCCACAACAATAGTGGTGTCATAAGAACACAAATTGCCGTCAGTGATAGTCAAAATGTATGTACCTGGTGACAAAGTGGAGAGATCTTCTGTATCATCTGTGTCGCCTGTACCGTCATTGTCCCAATCAAAAGTATAAGGTGTTGTTCCGCCAGTTGGACTAATATCGATTGCACCAGAATTGGTTCCACTGCACATGACATCGGTCACGACTCCGCTAAATACAAATGGATCAGGCTGGGTCACAACAATCGTTGTGTCGTACCATGTATCATCCCAGTCACGTAGATTGATTGTGTAGCTTCCAGCCGTTAATCCAGAAATGTCTTCTGGGTCATTTCCACCTCCGTATGGATCCCAATCGTATCTCTTGTATGGTGCTGGCCCGACTCCTCCAGTTGGGTTAATATCAATTGCCCCATCTGCTGCTCCGTAGCAGGAGACGTGGAATACGGTAGGATTAAAGTTGATTACTGATAATGGCTGGAATGCTTTGTCAAACAACGGGGAGCTTTGTATGACTTTAAAGTCATTTTGACTCAAAAATTCAACAAAGCAGTATGACTCCATTGCCGAATTGTCGGAAGTATAATCATACTCTTTTGAGTATGACTCCTTTCCTAAAAACAGACATGTAACAAGCAGTAAAAGTCTTACTAATGGACCCTGTAGCTTACTTGTACACCTTCTGCAACGGAAGAGCGTATCTATCATTTTATCAGCCAGTTTCATTCTAATCGACCTACATTAGGTCTAATGGTATAGGCTTGTATACGCAAACTTACCTCAGAGGTTTCAACCCTTAGAATATCGGTGTATTGCAAATGAAATCCACCACGTATAGCTGGAAGCTGAAGTGCTTAGAAGTCGTTGATATATAGGAATCCTCTCATAGGAAGAGACCCATTTCCTAAGTCGAGGACATAATAATATGTGCCACGCGGCAATGGATTATTAGTACCTAGAGTCAAACTAGACTGCGAGCGACCATTCCAGTCATTGTTATAACTCTCTTGACGATAGACTTCATGACCCCATCTGTTAAAGACAGATAACTCGTTCTTAGGATAAAGGCGCAGACCTAATATTACTAGCTGATCATTTACTCCATCTCCATTAGGTGAGAATCCTTCTGGAACAAACACCACAGGATTACACTCCACCTCGATAAAGGCCCAGGCCGTATCTAGACCACCATATATATCAGATATTATATAAAGCACTGAATCTACTCCACAGAAATTATCAGGAATATCATAAATCAAATCTCCGTCAGAATCCACAACCACTTGGCCTACTCCTGGGTCATAAGACACCACGAATATTGAATCTCCATCAGGATCAAAGTCATTGTCAAGCAGGTCTATGGTATACACCGCATCAGACTCAAAGACAAGCAAGGAATCATTAATCGCCACAGGTGGTTGATTTACAAGCACATTGAAGCAGCACTCATCAGTATTTCCAAAGGCATCAGAAGCCTGGAAACACACTTCGCTATTACCATGTGGGAATACCTCGCCACTATCAATAGGACTAGTCAATATCATCTCTGCATAACAGTTGTCAGTAGCTATTGGGTAATCAAATGATACCAGCGAGTCTAAGCTCACCACATCTTCAGGACAGAGTATTACTGGAGCCTCGATGTCTATCACAGAGATAGTATAGCTACATGAATTTGAATTGTCCGAAGCGTCAACAACCTCATATTCTATAAACGTATCACCTATCGGGAATTCTGATCCGCTGGCCAGTCCAGAGACAAGCTGAAGCGAAGCAATCTCACAATTATCAGAAACCATTGGCGCGTCATATGAAACTACTGCTCCACACATACCTGGGCTATTATTTACCGTCTGATCCGCTGGACAAGATATCTCTGGATCTATATTGTCAATGACTGTTACAGAATGTGTACACGTAGATTCGAAACCAGATATATCTGTCACTGTCCACTGCACAATAGTAGTACCGACCTCATAGAAGCCACTTGCATCATCTGTATTGTTTACGTCATTTTCTATGCTCACTATACTACATGGTAAAGTCGCAACAACGGACTCGAGCACTAAGTCTGCTCCACACTGAGTAATGCTTGAACTGACGATGGTGTCATTCGTACAGCTTATTATTGGCGCATAAGGTGTATCAACAGTGACAGTCATGGCACATGAATCAACATTACCCTCTACATCAACCGCATACCAGACAATTTCTGTATCACCTAATGGGTAAGTTCCTGAGGCATCTGCTGTATTATTATGTGAGTTCCAGATACTGTCAACTGTACAGTTGTCTGAGGCACTCGCCAGAGGAACTGTCACGGTCGCCTCACATGACTCTGCATTTGCTATGACCGTAGCATCAGCAGGACACACTATTTGAGGAGCCTCTTCATCAGTGACCGTAACAATCACTTCACATGATGAAATGGAGTTTCCGGCATCGTCTGAAATAGTCCAGAATACTATCGTCTCTCCTATGGGGTATGTATCTGACGCGTCAGCTGTTCCGTTAAAGCTATTTGAGAAATTCACATTTCCGCAATTATCTATTGCCACTGGCTGCTCCATAATTACTGCCGCTGCACACAGACCCGCATCAGTAATTTGCATTACGTCTTCAGGACAAGAGGTCAGCACAGGCTCTTCTATGTCAGTAATCTCCACATCAAAACAGAGTTCTGTTTCGTTACCACTTTGGTCAACCGCTGTATAACAAATAGTCGTTATGCCTGGCGCAAAAGTGTCTCCAGATGTAAGGCTTCCTGTAGTTTGAGTAATCGTTGCACCTGGACAATTGTCACTCGCAGTTGGGAGTGTAAATGTCACTACAGAATTACATGTTCCTGACACCTGCTCATAGCTCACATCATTGGCCCAGTCTACAACTGGCAACTGTGTATCAACAACAGTTACATCAAATGAACAGACCGTTTCATTTCCATATTGGTCAGTGCATTCTATCTCCACTGTAGTTGTTCCTACTGGGAACAATGAACCACTTGCTAAACCCTGCTGAAGTGCACAGGTAGTTGGTCCACAATTATCTGTACTCGTAGGCATGCTGTATGTCACAGCTGCACCACATAAGCCGTCTTCTGCATTGACAGTAATATCATCTTGACATGTCACCAATTCTGGAGCCTGCGAGTCTTCAATAGTCACGAGCTGAATACAGTTGAGCGAATTACCAGACGTATCGGCAATTACCCAAGTCACTGTTGTTTCGCCCACAGGATAGTATGCTGGAGCATCATTTGAAATTACAATAGGGCTACAGGCATCTGTGGCAGTTGGCGGAGTCAATTGAACAAGTGATGAGTCAATACCACATTCGTCAGCAGTCGCGTCAATTACAGTATCATTTGGACAGACCAGCTCTTCAGGATTAGTGATGTCGTTTATGACAACCACGTACACACATGTCGTGTCATTTCCACTTAAATCTGTTGCTGTCCATGTCACCAGAGTTTGACCTAATGGATAGACAGCACTTGCGTCACCACTGCCTGTATAGTCATTAATTAGACTAGCAATACCCGTGTTGTCAGTCGCATTAGGAATTGGTAACGACACCGGAGTGCCAGAGTCACAATCACCTGGAGGCGCATCAAATTCGAATGCCGAGTCTGGGCAATCTATAACCGGGCCGTTATTATCAATTACTGTGACATTAAAGCTACATGTAATCGCGTTTCCTGCTGCATCAGTAACCGTGTATTCTAGAGTCGTTGTTCCGACTGGGAATGGACTACCCGAAGTCAACATGGTCGTGTCTGTTTGAGCAGTTGTGGCTCCGCTACAATTATCAGTACCTACTGGCTCAGTGTATGTCACTACAACATTAGACATGCCTTCTGGTGTATTGACTTGAATGTTTGCAGGACAAATAATTTCTGGATCTATATCATCTGCAGCCGTAATGGTGAAGGTGCATTCTGCACTATTCCCATTTGCATCTTGAGCTGTTAGTGTTATTAATTCTGAATCATTGTGATGCGTCAGAAGCGTACCTGGCAGTGGACTTTGAGTGACCGTAATACCAGCATCCGAACTACAGTTATCTGTTACAGTCAGTACAGAAGTATAATCCAAAATGGCGTATTCGCAGTTATCGTCTAGACTGACACTCAAGTCATCAGGGCATGATGTATCGTCAATTACTGGGTCAGTAGAGTCATCAATAATAATGTCAAATGAGCAAGTCTCAGCGACACCGTTTTGATCAGTTGCTGTGAGAACAACAGTTGTTGTTCCGTTAATTACAGAACCATCTGCCGGAAGCTGCGTGATTGTAACAGTAGAGGCATCGCCACAATTATCAGAGACGGTTATTAGGCCTGTGTAGTCTCCTACGGTATACTCACACGAAGAGTTAGCCGATACATTATCGTTAGAAGGACATGAAGTAATGGTCGGAGGAGTGCTGTCCTCAATTGTCACATCAAACTCACAGATCGTTTCATTTCCAAAGCCATCATCAACAGTTATTGTCACTGTCTGAATGGTACCGTGTCCATAAAGGATTGTACCCGGCACTGGATTTTGTGTTACCGAAAGGGAAGTCACATCTGCACAGTTGTCAGTAATAGTAACCGCTCCCGTGAAGTCTGCCAACTCATAATCACAACTAGCGCTTAAGCTCACGGTGGTATCACTTGGGCAGCTCATTGGATCAATACTTGGTGGAGTTGAATCTAGTGTTGTCAATAAGAAGTCGCATGTTGACACGTTCGAATTTCCATCGCTCACTGACACTGTTACGTTTGTCACAGCACCATGACCTGTCATAACCGTTCCAGGTTCAGGAACCTGCGTGATGATAAGATCTGCAGGCAGATTACAATTATCTGTCGCAGTGACACCAACTGTAAAGTCCTCCATTATGTACTCACAATCGCTGTTTAAGGCTACCGTCTGATTTCCTGGACAAGTAGAGACATCAATAGTTGGATCGGTCGTGTCATCAACTATCACATCAAAGATGCACGTAGTTGTGTTGAGTTCACTATCCGTCAGTGTGATCGTTACTTCTTGTGTACCTGAAACCGCAGTACCCGCTGATGGTGACTGAGTCACTACTACATCGGCATTGGAGTCACAGTTGTCAGAAAACACTAAACCACTTGTATAGTCTCCAATTTCAAATTCACAATTTGCATCGGCTGACACCGTGTCGTCTGACGGGCAGACCAGACTCGGACCTTCAGTGTCTTCTACGGTAATAGCAAAAGTACATGTAGAGAGCAGCCCGTTATTTGGGTCTGTGGCATAGTATGTTATCCAATTGACACCAACAGGGAAAAAGTCTCCTGGCTCTTGATCAGTATCAGTAATGGTCGCCTCTAGTGAGTTACTACAGTTATCCCAGACACTTGGAGGTACATAGTTTACAGACGCTCCACATTGACCAGAGTCGTTAGACACCGTCATTTGACTTGGGCACGTTAATACTGGCAATATCTGATCATCAACCGTCACTGTGGCAGAGCATGAACTGCTATTTCCACTCGAGTCAAAGACTGTAAGTTCTACAGTGTTATCACCGTAATCATCACATGTAAAGTTTGAAATGTCGACTGACATAGACGCTATTCCACAGTTGTCTGTGCTTCCGTCATTGATATCTGCTGCCGCAAGAGATGCATTACCTAGTGAGTCTAAATAGATCGTTATGTCTTGGCAATATACTACTGGAGAGATGGTGTCATGAACCGTCACTGTAGCCGCGCAAGTATCTGTCAATGCAGTAGGAGAAGCGTCATCTGTTACTACTAACTCTACATTATTCGCACCCAAATGAGAGCAGTCAAAATCAGTCTGTAATGCTTCATAATCGACTATGTTACCATTGTCAAAACTTCCATCATCTAGGTCAAGTCCTGTGATGGTCACCGCGCCAGTGGCTTCAAGGTACACGTCAATATTCTGACAAACCGCAACAGGTGCGCTTGTATCTTCTACCTCAATATCAACACTACATTGCCCTGTATTTCCGGCTATGTCTGTGACTGTCAAAGTCACATTATAAGTACCTACCGCAGAGAATGAATTTGGAGAGACTGCCATAGAAGAAATTCCACAATTGTCAGTGCTACCTCCGTCTACATCTGCTGGCAGAAGTGTTACAGTTCCTCCACCCAGATTGAGCGTAGTTGTCTGACACACTGCAACCGGATCTGTCGTATCCTCTATGGTTACATTTTGTGTTTGCTCTACAAAATTCCCTTCTCCATCTGTATAGGTCCATGTTACCACATTGACTCCTTGAGTAGAGTATGACATGGCATCAGATGTAGTTGCGGTAATGCTGCCAGAGCAGTTATCAGTGGCCGTTGGAGCCGTAAGTATTGTGTCACATTGAGCAGTAATGTCTGGAAGAGCACTCACGTTTGGAATTGGAGCCTCATTGTCTTCAATTGTAAGTGTGAATTGACAAGTAGCCGAGTTTCCAACCTCATCTTCAACCGTTACAATCACCAACTGAGAGCCAGTAAACACAGTTCCGACAATCGGGTCTTGCGTAATAATCAGATCAGCAGAAGCTGTACAATTATCACTAGCCACGACCGCACCTACATAGTCTGTCATCACATATTCACAGTCGGCATTTGCCGTAACATTGGCGTCAGATGGGCAAGTAGTAATTATAGGATCAGAATCATCAACTAACTCAAAGTACCATGCACATGCCTGTACATTTGAAGATTCATCTTGAGCTCTCACCTGTATCATGTGAAACGTTCCAGCACCAGTGAGCGCTGTTCCAGGAGCGATGGTTTGAGTATAAATCATATCCAGTGGGTCTGTACAGTTGTCTGTAGCAGTCACACCATCCCAGTAATCAGGAATTACAAATTCACAATTTACATCAAGGCTAACCTGCACAGTATCAAAAGCTGCAATACTTGGATAAGGGCATGTAAAGTTCGGAGTCTGACCATCAAATGTGACGAATGAACTAGAACATATTTCTACATTTCCATTCTCATCTTCCACCTCAAACTCTAAGGTGTGAGACCCTTCTCCATTAATGACTGATCCTGGTGCCGGTGTTTGAGTAACAGTCAAACTTGAAGCGGCCGTGCAGTTATCTGTTGCTGATAATATAGCGGTCAAGTCAGGCATCACATATTGACAGTCAGAGTTAAGTTGTGCTGTGGTAATACTCGGACATACAGAAATAACTGGATCCAAATTATCTTCAACTGTCACAATTACTCCGCAAGAGTGAGAGTTTCCAGCGGCATCAGAAGCCGTTAGTGTTACCGATACATCACCTACGTCTGAACAATCAAATGCAGAGATGTCAAGAGAAAGATTATCAATGCCGCAATTGTCAGATGATCCATTGTCGATATCTGAAGCTGATATTGTAGCGTTTCCAGAAGCATCTAATGCGACAGTTATATTTTGACATACTGCCACTGGATTAATATTGTCAATGACGGTCAGCGTATAGTCGCATGATGCTGTGGAAACACCATCAGTCACCTCAAAAGAAATCGTATGATCACCTAGTCCAAGGACAGACCCTATGGTAGGAAGTTGAGTTACGGTATAACCGTCACAGGCGTTAATGGTCAATGTTGAACTTAAGTCGACTAATGTGTATTCACAATCTGCATCAACAGGCACATCAGAAGGCGCGGTGCATGACACAGTTAATTCTGAACTTATAGTTACGACTGCCTCACTTCTGCCGCTTTCGCAACCAGAAACCGTTTGACTAGCGAAGTAAGACATACCGTCAACTAAGGCGTCAGATGATGACAAAGCACTACCACCACTTGCGGCCGAGTACCATTGAATGTTCGTTCCTGTGGCAACCAGATCAGCCACCGTTGGCGAATTCGAAAGACAGAATGTTTGATCAGATACTCCTGGAGCTGGAACAGATGTCCAAGACACAAGGACTTCAAATCGCGTATCGCTTTCACATCCAGAGATTGTCTGAGAAGCAAAGTATACGGTGCCATCAGATAAAGCCGCAGTAGCGTCCAAAGGACTGCCTCCACTAGAAGCAGAATACCATGCGATTGAAGTACCTACTGCTGATAAGTCAGCCACAGTTGGAGCATTGAGCGCACAAAAATCTTGATTTGCACTTCCAGTTGGTGCGG
>CAYSDH010000021.1:6945-37360 GCA_964429805.1 uncultured Flavobacteriales bacterium | reverse complement strand
CAGGATCAGCAACATTTGCCGTTACTGCTAATCGCGTATCACTCTCACAACCAGATACAGTTTGCGAAGCATAATATGTTGTTCCATCAACTAATGCAGTTGATGCCGCCACCACACTTCCACCTGTTGAGGCATCGTACCAGATAATTCCTGCACCAGTGACTGCAAGGTCTCCGACTGTTTCAGAATCTATAGCACAAAAATCTTGACTCGCATTGCCTGTTGGCGCGGCAGGATCAGCAACATTTGCCGTTACTGCTAATCGCGTATCACTCTCACAACCAGACACGGTTTGTGAAGCATAATAAGTTGTTCCATCAACTAGCGTAGTCGATGCCGCGACAACAGTTCCGCCTGTTGAAGCAGTATACCAGATAATTCCTGTTCCAGTGACTGTGAGGTCTCCCACAGTTTCAGAATCTATAGCACAAAAACTCTGCGGAGAAGACCCACCTGGTGGCGAAGGACTGGCTGTAACACTTAATTCTTCGGTTGACGAATAGACAGTATCACAAGAGTATGTAGTTGAAATTATGCGAAGGCGATACAGATTTCCGTCATAAGAAACTGGAACTCCAGCTATGTGGAGCGTATCATCGTTAAAACCAGAATAAGCTGGAGAAGAACCCGAAGCGGTAATTTCATTGAAGACTGTTCCTCCATCAGTACTCTCAAACCATTGAAAGATTAGATCACTTCCGGTCACCACAGTAGCAAACATGGCATCATCACCAGCGCATACTGTTGTAGGAGATACATCTATAGTCACCGTGGGTGCACTGCCAGACTCAAGATAATCTGGGGTTCCATTTCCATCAGAATCAGCGGGAGTGGTGTAACCCTGTCCAAATATATCCACTGAAGAGAGCGTGAAGCCCACTAAGCAGAAAAGGTAAAACAACAGCCTCAATATATATTTAGTCTCAGTCAGTAAATTCATGCAACTTTTCGATTCTTCGACTAGCCTTTTTTAAATCGTTTAGGATATATATCCGTGACCTTTATTTTACGGACATTGGGATCTTTAGTTACGTAATTGTGATTATTATTCGATGCCAGCTATTCCACACCCAGTTATTCGCATTTACTTCATTGTAAAAGAATTCATCCGTTAGCATTAACGTCTAATCCTCGCAGCTTCAATTCAGCGCCCTTTGGCCCGAGAAATAAATTTTTACGTGCCGTGTATTGTACGTTCGTCAACTTGTTAATCCTGAATCTCAAAAGCAAAGTGACTCAATAAAAGGCTCAAGACTTTTTCACCTAAAAAACTCTGTAGATTGCACATTTGCACCATCTTCGCGACATGAATAAACTCAATGTGCTACTCTTAGGCTCAGGAGGGCGGGAACATGCACTTGCATGGTCAGTTGGAAAAAGCCCGCTACTACAAGAGCTATTTATTGCCCCTGGAAATGCAGGAACTCGTGACTTTGGGAAGAATATAGAACTGGACATCCTTGATAATGACTCTGTCATAGATTTTTGCATCACACAGCACATAGATGTCGTTATCGTTGGTCCAGAGGCACCATTGGTCAATGGCATCCATGATGCCATAGAGGCTGATGAACGCCTGACTAAGACAACTGTGATTGGCCCCAAAAAGGCCGGGGCAATGCTCGAGGGCAGTAAAGATTACTCTAAGCAGTTTATGCTCAAGCATGATATTCCTACGGCCGCATACAAGACTTTCGGGCCAGAAAATGTGCAAGAAGGACTTACATTTTTAGAAACGCTAAGCCCGCCTTATGTACTGAAATGCGATGGTCTGGCTGCAGGCAAAGGCGTACTTATTATTGATGACATCGATGAAGCTAAAACAGAACTGCAGGAGATTCTAGTAGGCGGTGCCTTTGGCAGTGCCGGACAAAAAGTAGTGATTGAAGAGTTTCTGGATGGTACCGAACTGTCTGCCTTTATATTAACTGACGGAAAGGACTACCTCCTTTTACCGACTGCAAAAGATTACAAACGCATAGGCGAAGGAGACACTGGGCTTAACACCGGGGGCATGGGAGCGCTATCTCCTGCTCCAGCTGCAGATGAAGAGTTCATGGCCAAAGTGAAAGAAAAAATAATTGACCGAAGTATCCATGGCCTACAAAAAGAGGGCATTGATTATGTCGGCTTTCTGTTTATTGGTCTGATGAGGGTCGGTGACGAGCCTTTTGTTATTGAATACAACGTCAGAATGGGTGACCCTGAGACCGAAGCTGTGCTGCCGAGAATCCAATCAGATTTACTCGCTCATTTTCATGCAATTGGACATGGACAGTTGAAGGATGAAAAAATGGACATCTCAACCAAACATTCGTGCACGGTTATGATGGTGTCTGGCGGATACCCCAAGTCATATGAAAAAGGTAAAGTGATAAAGGGCCTAGACCAAGTGAGCGCTGACAGCTTCGCATTTCATGCAGGAACTGCAGTAAGAGAAGGTCAAATAGTTACGAATGGTGGACGAGTGCTCACCGTAACAACAGTCGATGAGTCGTTGACGGGCGCATTAGAGAAATCGTATTCCAATTTGGAAAAAATCTCTTTTGACAATAGTTTTTATAGAAAAGACATTGGCTATGAACTAGCCGAGCAGTAGACTTATATAAGACGGTCAGCGGCTCTATCTTCACGCAGGTAGCGTTGTTGTCTGATCATCCAACCTGCCAATCCAGCCATAATCAAGACCGTGAAAAGGATATTAGGGAGATTTCCGAGCGTTTCAAGAAGACCAAAGGTCCATGCCACAAATTCACCAATACTATACACCAAATCGTTCATCTTCCGACTTATTTTTGGCAATATTACGCATTAATTGATTTCTGGGACAGAGATGATACGGTCTTTACTACGAACGAATAGTGTAATTTCTTTTTTGATAGTCGGACTATTTGCCTTAGGCCTTTGGTTACCTAGTTTCTGGAAATCAACCGCAGTTGCTGACCCAGGAACAATAGAGTTTAGCTGGCAACTCATTGAGCAGGCCTATACTAACTGGCCAATTCTGGCAAATCTGACAAGTATCATTTTGATTTTTTTAAGTGGCATAGTCATTCAGTCAGCTATAAATAAGTCAGACATCAGAGCGAGTATGTCACTCGAACCCATATTCTGGTGCATTGGACTAAACGCCTTTTTCTTATTCAGCCAAAACCCCATCCCGATTTTGGCAGCCAACTTCTTTTTGACCCTCGCATTTAGAAGGCTGATGTCAATCGGGCAGCAACAGAGTCTCTTTTCCGTGGCCTTTGACAGTGGGCTTTTTATTGCCCTAGCCAGTTGCTTTAACAGCTTTTACTTCATGACAATCATCGTAGTATGGATCGCCATGGGTAGCACAAAGTCTCTCACATGGAGAGAATTTTTATGGTCGCTGCTCGGCATGGCTTTGCCTTATTACCTGATTTATTCTTTTCACTATTTGACCGATTCGCAGCAGTTGGGAATTCTCGCAGATGGGCATGTTATTCAAGAATCACTTTCGACTATAAGCTGGCTGCAAGGACTGTTTCTCAGCCTTAGCGCTCTACTTTTTTTATGGTCATTTAGAAACACCTTTGCCGGACTCGCTACACAGAGCATATTGAAAAGAAAACTGACCTGGATCAGCTCTTCGCTACTCGTTTTGTGTGCATTTATAGCCGTATTTAATTGGTTTTCAGGAAGTTCTGTTATGGCTTTGTGCACGCTTTCTATTCCGATGTGTTTGTTTTTAATTAACCTATTTCCGATGCAACACAAAACCCTGATTCCTGACATCATCACTTCATTATGGATAGTTGCCGCTATGCTGATGTCAATTATATGGGTGGTTCAAAACTAATTTTGCTTCTCTAGCACTCAGAATCATTGGAAGGAATATTTTTGACACTTATTTAGGATCTCATGAAATTTGGAGTAGTCGTTTTCCCAGGGTCAAATTGTGACCAAGACATGATACATGTTTTAGGCACAGTCATGAATCAAAAAGTGGAACGCCTTTGGCATAAAGAAACAGACCTAAAGGGTTGTGACTTTATCGTCTTGCCGGGAGGTTTTTCTTACGGTGATTATTTGCGATCAGGTGCCATCGCACGGTTTAGTCCAATTATGGACTCTGTGGTGGATCACTGCAACAAAGGTGGATATGCCCTCGGTGTGTGCAACGGATTTCAGATACTGTGTGAAGCAAACCTTTTGCCGGGCACACTGCAGCATAACACAAATCAGAGATTTATCTGTAAGAACACGTATCTCGTGCCTCAGTCGTCTAGTAGCTTGATATGCCAAGATCTAGATAAAGACACGGCACTCAAAATACCAATCGCGCATGGCGAAGGAAACTACTTTGACCACCCAGATGCCATCAAGAGTTTGAACGACAATGACCAAGTCATTTTCAAATACGCAGATGCGCAAGGAGTAATCTCAGATGAGTCTAACCCAAATGGATCTATAGAGAATATTGCAGGAGTGACAAATGCTGGAAAGAATGTATTTGGCATGATGCCACACCCAGAGCGCGCTGCTGAAGATATAGTGGGCAATACTGACGGGCTGAAAATTCTTGAATCTTTATTGGCACTCCAGACGGCCTAAAAGCTATGCTAATAGTCGGTGTATCAGGAGGAAGTGGATGCGGTAAAACAACGCTGCTTCAAGAACTTCAAAAGAGATTTCCAAGTCCTCAGCTGTCTATTCTTTCTCAAGACGACTACTACCTTCCGGTTGACCGCACAGCAGATAATCACAAGATAAATTTTGATGTGCCTGAGGCATTGGATTTAGATGCGCTGTATAATGATGTGCTCGAACTAAAAAACGGGCGAAGCATCACAAAAACAGAGTATACATTTAATAATGCAGATGCAGATCCGTCTGAAATCGTGACAGTGCCTTCACAGATATTAATTGTTGAAGGGCTTTTTGTGTTCCATCACCAGCAGATAAAGTCTCTTTTTGACCACCTCATCTTTATTGATGCAGAAGAGGATGTCCGTTTTAAACGCAGACTGAAAAGAGACATGTCTGAGCGCGGCTATTCAGAAGAATCTATACGCTACAAATGGGACCATCAAGTCGAAGCGGGTTACCTCAAGTATCTTCTACCCTACAGCACCCAAGTCGACACCACCATAGATGCAAACATTTCAATCGATAATGGTCTAGAGTCTGTTACAGCGCTATTTACGCAGGAGCTGACTTAGAAATAGTAGCGCACGCTTATAGCGCCCGAGTCTCCTCCAAAGCCCGTTCCGCCAATAAGGTCAATGTTTGGCTTCCAATCTGCCGAAAGATTAATAGGCACCTCTGAGAAATTATACTCTATGCCTAGTATACCGTCAATACCCAATGTCATAAACTGACCTCCATCATATTCGTCTTTGCGCGGGTGACGATCATCAAAAAAGCCAATGTGCCCGCCAAATCCGTAGTACCAATTTAGTCTTGGCACGTCAAAGGCATTCGGATTTTGCAACTCGTAAAGTCCAGTAAACTCAAATCCTCGATGCTGAAAAAGGGCTATTCCTTCTAGTGTCACGGCAGAATTAAGAGCATGTCTGACAGTCAGCCCCGTTCCAAAACCAGTACGCACACCGATAGCTGTTTTATATTGCTGCGCATGAAGCTCTGAGCAGAAGAGCAATACTGCAAAAAACAGTATTGAAAAGACTTTCTTGTTTCCCATAAGTCAAATAACGCAAAGTGCATGCCTCACATTTCATGAATATGCCGCAGTTATTCACTTCTGCATGGTGAATTAGCCTGTAAATAGTGCACTTTTTCTGTTCATAATTCTGCTGGACGTTCGATGGTCGTTTTGATACATTTGTTCGCAGATGGTGAATGCTTCAGAAAGAATTTTGGTCATTGGCGCAGGCGGTCAGGTCGGCACCGAGCTTGTCAGCGAACTGCGCAAGATGCATGGCGCTGACCAAGTGGTGGCTTCTGACATTAGAGAGATTAACTCAAATGGACTCGAAGGACCATTTGTCATACTAAATGCTCTAGACCAAGAAGCAGTCAAAAAAACTGTTCTGGAATATAAGGTCAGCACTGTCTACCTGATGGCAGCCATGCTATCTGCTACTGGCGAACAGCACCCTGACAAAGCATGGGAACTCAACATGCAGTCACTGTTTCATGTGTTAGACTTGGCAAAAGATGGTCTGATAAAGCGCATATTTTGGCCAAGTTCTATTGCTGTTTTTGGTCCAACATCACCAAAGTTTAATACTCCCCAATCATGTGTCATGGAGCCAACCACGGTCTATGGAATCAGCAAACTAGCTGGCGAGCACTGGTGCGACTACTACCATAGTAAGTATGGTGTAGATGTAAGAAGTATTCGATACCCCGGCCTTATAGGGTCAAAGAGTGCCCCTGGTGGCGGCACTACTGATTATGCAGTACACATTTTTCATGAGGCGCTAAGCACTGGCACATACAGTTGTTTCTTAAGCCAAGACAGAGCGCTACCCATGATGCACATGGAAGATGCCGTCAAAGCAACCATACAGTTAATGGAAGCTGACCCTGCTACACTTAGCATTAGAAGGTCATATAACCTCTCTGGCCTCAGCTTCTCACCAAAACAGCTGGCAAGCGAATTAAAAAAACACCTTCCTGACTTTCGCATCAAGTATAAGCCCGATTTCAGAGATCAACTGGCCGCTTCATGGCCCGAGAGCATAGATGATTCTGTGGCCCAAGAGGACTGGGATTGGAATTCGTCCTTTGATTTGGCTCGTTTGACGAGTCATATGCTTGATGAGCTAAAAATTAAAGACTTGTCGTAACATCTCTCCTTTTGCTCCGTAAACCATAGCAGAACCTCATTTCTGAGGAAAATTTGTGAAGGATGATTAGGAGAGTAGGGATTTTGATTTTCTCATTTTTATTAAGTGTTAACCTTTCTGCTGCGCAGTCTGCGCCATCAGGCGAGGAGATGAACTTGATGGATGCCAATGGGAAGAAAACCGGATTTTGGATGGTAACAGGTGCAGTTCGCCCAACTAAAGGGTATAGAGCAGACCAGCTGATAGAAGAAGGTAACTATGTAGCTAATAAGAAAGAAGGGCTTTGGAAGAAATACTATCCAAACGGAAAACTTCTTAGCGAGATAGAATACATCAAGAACATCCCTAATGGCCGATACAAGACATACTACCCTTCTGGACAACTCGAAGAAGAAGGAAACTGGAAGATGAGTCGTAATACCGGAGACTTCAAAAGATTCCACCCTAATGGTAAAGTGTCACAACAATTCACATTCGCAGACAGCGGAAAACGAACTGGTGTTCAAAAATATTTTCATGAAAACGGAGCACTCGAACTAGAAGTATCTGTGGAAAATGGCCAAGAGAATGGCGACATGAAACGATACTATGCGAATGGTGACATCAAAGAGATTAAGACATTTACCAATGGTAAAATGAATGAAGGGTCTCAAAAGACCTTTGCAGAGAAAAAGCCGACAGTAGTGGTTGAAGAAACCCTCGCGGTTCCTGTTAAAGTCACCAAAGTAGTCAAGGAAGACAAGCCTAATATATCAGTCTTTAAGGCGACAGGAAACAACACCTTGTATAATAAGAACCGTATGATTAGTCAGACGGGATACTTCAAAAATGGCAAGCTCTATGACGGTAAGTGGTACAAGTACACCAAAGACGGAATCTTAGATGCCATTGAAATCTACAAGAAGGGCAAATTCATCGGTCATGCAGTTATTGACGAGACTGACAGATGATTATCTGCAATAGACTTTCCGTCTAGTTTCAAATTGATTTTCTTTGCGGCATGGAAAACAAGCTGCACGTACAAAACACCTTAACAGGAAAGAAAGAGGAATTTAAAGCCCTCAATCCGCCTCACGTAGGAATGTACGTCTGTGGGCCCACTGTCTACAGCGATGTGCACTTGGGTAATGTCAGAACCTTTCTCGGTTTTGATGTCATATACCGCTACTTAACCTACCTAGATTATAAGGTCAGATACGTACGTAACATTACCGATGTCGGACACCTAGTTGATGATATTGACGAGGGTGAAGACAAAATCGCCAAGAAAGCCCGTCTAGAAAATCTAGAACCGATGGAGGTGGTTCAACAATACACCAATGGCTTTAAAGAAGTCATGGCCATGTTTAACATTCTGCCCCCAAGCATAGAGCCAACGGCTACCGGACACATCATAGAACAAATGGAAATGACTGAGGCGCTTGTGGCCAAAGGTCTTGCATACGAAGTAAACGGCTCAGTCTACTTTGACGTGTTGAAGTACTCAGAAAACGAAAACTATGGAGAGCTGTCTGGTAGAAAACTTGACGACTTGATGAGTAATAGTCGCGAGCTCGATGGCACCGCAGACAAAAAGAATCCTGTAGACTTCGCGTTATGGAAAAAAGCAGATGCACATCACATCATGAGGTGGAATTCGCCATGGGGTGAAGGTTTCCCGGGATGGCACCTTGAGTGTTCTGTGATGAGCACAAAATACCTGGGTGAGACATTTGACATACACGGAGGAGGAATGGATTTGAAATTTCCTCATCACGAATGCGAGATTGCTCAAAACAAAGGAACCACTGGCGCAAAGCCGGTAAACTACTGGCTACACACCAACATGCTCACCGTCAACGGACGAAAGATGTCCAAATCTGAGGGCAACGGATTTACGCCAGAAGAACTGATCTCTGGAGACCATAAACTACTTGACCAGGGCTATAGTCCCATGACGGTTAGGTTTTTCATGCTAATGGGTCATTACTCAAGCACATTGGACTTTTCTAATGATGCACTGCGAGCAGCTGAAAAAGGATATGCACGCATGTGTGCAGCCATGACTGAAATGGACGGTTTGACCATCGCAGACTCTTCTGATGTAAACGCTACAGAGATCAAAAGTCGCTGTGTGGCCGCCATGAATGATGATTTCAATACTCCTGTGCTCATTGCTACACTTTTTGATGCAGTCAAAGCCATCAACTCGGTAAAAGCGGGCAGCATGAGCATTGACAAGGCAAATCATGACATACTAGTCACGTTGATGAATGACTATGTGCTGAAGGTGCTCGGGTTTGAGCTTGAAGAAAAATCAGGTGGTGATGACATCTCTGATTCAATCATGAATGTGGTGATTGAGCTTAGAAAAGAAGCCAGAGAAAACAAAGACTTTGCGCTTTCAGATGCCATTAGAGATAAGCTAGCAGCCATTGACATCTCTCTCAAAGATGGCCCTGAAGGCACTTCTTGGGAAAAAAGTTAAGTCCAAAAAGACCGTTTATCACGAATGCGTCTCCGCTCGTACCTTTTAGCATAACTTGTTGGTGCTACTTGCTACATTTACTTTGATAAAATTCTTGTTTTAATATGATCAGATTTCTTTCACTCATAGCCTTGAGCATATTAGCCAGCACTGCCATGCAGGGCCAGGAACTATGGTCACTTGAGAAGTGCGTAGCGCATGCCATGCAGAACAACATACAGGTGAAACAAAGCAGTCTTAACAATGAGGTGGACCGCATCAACTTTGAGCAATCCAAGTACTCGCGGCTACCATCGCTCAACGCTGGTGCCACTCATGGTTATAACTGGGGACAAACCATTGACCCCTTTACCAACCAGTTTGCCAGTGATCGAGTGCGTAACAACAACTTTTTTCTCAGCAGCCAAGTCACACTGTTTAATGGTTTTCAAATAAGTAACACCATCAAGCAAGCAGAAGTAGATTATGAAGCGGGTAAACTTGATGTCTCTGAACTGAAAAACAACATTGCGCTTAGCATTGCTCAGAGCTATCTCAACATACTTTTTAACGCAGAACTGATACGTGTAGCCGAGTCTCAAGTGAGCGTCTCTCAACTGCAAGTAGACCGGATGCAGAAAATGGTTGACGTAGGGCAAATGGCCATAGGCAGCCTCTATGACATTCAGTCTCAATTGGCGGCAGACGAGCTACAATTGACCACCAATCAAAACAACTTGGACATTGCCAAGGTAAACTTGATGACTCTCCTCCAGCTCAGTTTTACTGATGTACAGACATTTAATGTCGTAGTTCCAGAACTCGGAGAACTCGATGGTGCCAGCACACTCGAATCGATAGAGACTCACTACTCTTCAGCACTTACACTCCTGCCACAAGTAAAGGCCGCTGAGTCGAGAATGTCAAGCAGTGACATCAATCTGCAAGTAGCAAAAGGCGGACGCATGCCAAGCATCTCAATGAATGGATCGCTGGGTACAGGGTATTCTGGAAATAATGTAGTGCCAGTTGGAGACCCTATTTTGAGCTTTGACGTGATAGGTGTAGTTGAAGGTTCAGACCTTAATGTGATTGCGCCAGACATTGATTTCCCTGGTTTTGACACCAAAGATTTTGGCACTCAGCTCGATGATAATTTTAACCAATCACTGAGCCTCAATCTCAATATCCCGATTTTTAATGGTCTGCAGATTAGCAGTAATGTGCAGCGCGCGAAAGTGCAGCGCGACATTGCGAATCTCAATTATGAGAGCATGAAAAACCAAGTGTATCAAGACGTGCAGCTCGCTCACACCAACACTGTTGCCGCATTGAGGCAATATCAATCTGCCGAAAAGGCTTTGACATCTATGCAGCAGAACTTTACAAATGCAGAAAAACGATTTGAGCAATCAATGATTAATGCTGTGGATTTTAATGACGCCAAAAACAGGCTTACCAATACAGAGTCGAGCATGATTAGGGCCAAGTATGAGTACCTCTTTCGCAAGACCATTCTCGATTTTTATAAAGGAAAACCAATCAAACTATAAGTCAGTTATGAAAGCCAATTTGATTTTCAGTCTTCCGGTAATCTTTGTGATCGCGATGTTTTCTTCTTGCGACAAAAACGATGATAAAGAGGTCACACATGAACCAGCGGAATATCGCACAGTCATTGAAAAAGTGTCTGCTAACGGAAAAATCCAACCAGAAACGGATGTAAAAATTAGTGCTGAAGTCTCAGGAAAAATTAATGTGATTCACGTCAAAGAAGGAGACATAGTCAAAAAGGGAGATCTGCTTTTGACGATTAATCCTGACCTCTTAGAGTCAAGTGTGACCAGGGCCAACGCCTCTGTCAACACGGCAAAAGCAAACCTGGCAAACGCCAAAGCGCGATTGGTTCAAGTAGCCGCGCAATTTGTCAACGCAGAGAAAACGTACGAGCGTAACAAGAAACTATATACCGAAGGAGTCATCTCCGAATCAGAGATGGACGCAGCTGAGTCAGCATACCAAACCGCACGAGCCGAGAAAGTAGCGGCAGAAGAGTCCGTAAATGGAAGTGACTTCTCAGTAAAAAGTGCGCAGGCCACTCGAAAAGAAGCCTCTGACAACCTGGGCAGAACAAGCATATTTGCACCAACTGATGGTGTTATTACAGCTCTTCAAGTCGAAGAAGGTGAGACCGTGCTGGGTACTATCCAGATGTCAGGTACTGAGCTACTCCGTGTGTCTAAACTTGAGACCATGGAAGTAGATGTGGAGGTAAACGAAAGCGATATAGTCAGGGTGGCAATGGGCGACACGGCTGAAGTTGAAGTAGACGCATATTTGGACAATACGTTTACAGGCGTGGTCACAGAAATAGCCAATGCGGCAACAAACACGACCGCAAGTATGAGCACCGACCAGGTGACTAATTTCTCTGTAAAAATCAGAATCCTTGAATCGAGCTATCAAGACATTCTTGCCGAAAACAAACAAATGCAAAGTCCTTTTCGAACTGGAATGTCGGCCACTGTAGATATTAAAACTTCGACTAAAACACGTGCCTTGAGCATCCCGATAGAATCTGTGACCACGCGCACAGACACCACCTCAGAGAAACTCACTTACAAGGAGAGAAAAGAGCGAAAGGAAGAGCTTGAAAAGTCAAAGGAGGATGAAGAGCCGATGGAGGTTGTCTTTTTGTACAAAGAAGGGAAGGCCGTGGTGCAAGCTGTAAAAACTGGTGTGCAAGACAACAAATACATCGAGATACTCACCGGACTTTCTGAAGGTCAAGAGGTAATAACGGGACCTTACAGAACAGTGTCTCGAGACTTGACTAATGGAGACAAAGTGGTCGAGAAAGATTCCTCTAAAGACGAGGACGAAGACTGATGGCCAACATACTTTGCTTTGACACGTCAACAAAATCTTGCACAGTAGCGCTCGCTATTGATGGGCATGTGGCTTGTGTTAAAGAAAGTCTCGATGAAGGGTATTCGCACTCTGAAAAGCTTAACACCTATATCAAAGAAGTGCTTGAGAAAAGCGACATCAGCATGTCAGCACTTCATGCCGTGGCCGTGAGTAAAGGGCCAGGATCATATACTGGATTGAGAATAGGAGTCAGCACCGCCAAAGGTCTTGCTTATGGACTTGACATTCCACTCATTTCTATAGACACGCTCAAAGCACTCAGCGCACAAGTTTCTGATTCCGTCAATGACGATGCGCTCCTCTGTCCTATGCTTGATGCGCGCAGAATGGAAGTGTACACAGCTCTCTTTTCTAAGAACTTGAAAACAGTCTCAGACATCGAAGCAAAAATCATCGAAGAGGATGCCTTTGCTGAGAAACTTAAAGACACAGAAATTCACTTCTTTGGCAATGGCATGGATAAGTGTCGAGAGGTATTGTCAGTGCATCCACATGCCAAATTTGTAGATGGTATAGAACCAAAAGCTGGGTCGATGTGTCAACTCGCAGAGCGTAAATTTTCTGCTTCTGATTTTGAAGACACCGCTTACTTTGAGCCGTACTACTTGAAAGATTTTTTGGCCACTACGCCAAAGAAGTTACTCTAGTCTATCTGCTGCAGCGCTTCAGTCAAGTTGGAGGTCGGCAGCTGACAGGATTTATTGACACAGACGTAAATCATTAACTCCCCATCTACGTATTTGTACTCCAACAGAGGAAGCTCGGACTTACCCGTTTCATCACCTAAGAAAAGCATGTTAGGCACGTATGATTCGCGAAACTTAGCGGCATAGCCCTTGGCATTTTCTCCAGTCACCGCAATCTCATAATACGGGAAGACTTCTTGCAGCATGAGTATACCCCAATTCGAATATCCAGAACCGTATTCAGGAATTCTCTCCTTCATGTTGTTTAACATGCGCCTGGCTATCTCCAACATTTCTGCATCATCATATAGCGTACCTAGCGTATGAAAAACTCTGGCCATCGAAGAGTTTGAGGCAGGTATCACATTATCATCCACTTCAGTCTTGCGCGCGATTAGCGGAGGGTCAATGTCTGAGGTAAAGAAAAACATACCCGTTAGCTCATCTGAAAAATGAAGGCGCACATAGTCAGCAAGAGTCTTAGCTCGTTCTAACCATTTCTCATCCAAGGTGGCTTGATACAAGGCTATAAATGCCTCTGCGGTAAAACAATAATCTTCTAGATATCCATTAATCGTAGACCGTCCATCTTTGTATGAGTGGTTAAGGCCACCATCTTCTCTGAGCTGCTCTTTCCAGATAAACTCTGCATTTTTCAGTGCTACTGAAAGATACTTCCTATTGCCAAACGTTAAGTAGGCGTCCACATAACCTTTGCACATCAGTCCATTCCAAGAGGTGAGCACTTTGTCATCTAGACCGGGTCTAATTCGCGTGTCACGAATACTCATCAATCGCCTCTTGACCTCGACTACATTCTCATCGAGTTCTAAGGTCGAAATGCCGAGCTTTTTTGCTACATCTCGTTTTTCATCATCTCTTAACAGAATGTAATTTCCATGCTCCCATCTTCCCTTGGCGTTGACATTATAATAAGCCTTTACAAATGGAAATAAGTCTCCAGTATGTTCCTTAAGTTCATCTTCTGACCAGACATAAAACTTTCCCTCCTCGCCTTCACTGTCCGCATCAAGGGCGGAGTAAAAGGCTCCATTTTTTGCGGTCATCTCACGGGCTACCCAGTCTAGGGTTTCTGTCACCACCTCTTTGTAGAGCTCCTTTTTGGTGGCCTGATAAGCCTCTGCATACAAGGTCACCAACTGACCATTGTCATATAGCATTTTCTCAAAGTGAGGTGCCTTCCAGAGGGCATCAGTAGAGTATCTAGAAAAGCCACCGCCAATCTGGTCATAGATGCCTCCATAAGCCATCTTGTCTAAGGTCAGATAGACTTGATCTTTTAGTTGCTGGTCGTCTGTGAGGTGCGCGTATTTTAATAAGAATTGATAGTTGTTTGGCAAAGGAAACTTGGGCGCTCTGTTAGGTCCACCTTCTTTAAAATCTAACTTATCTCTCCAGCTTGCCACGGCATCGTCAAGCGTGCTGCGGCTAAATTCTACCGGGCCTTGATTTACTTCAACCAAGTCGCTCTGCTGCACCCCAGATGAGAGCTTTTCTGCATAGTCATTGACTTTGGCAGGCTCTTCTTCCCATGTTTTGGTGAGGTTGTCTAGTATGTCTAGCCACTGGCTTTTTTGATAATACGTGCCACCAAATACAGGTCTGCCATCAGGCATGGTAAAACAGTTGAGCGGCCAGCCTCCTCGGCCTGTCATCAGCTGCACGGCATTCATATATACTTGATCTACATCAGGCCTTTCTTCTCGATCCACTTTGATGCAGACAAAGTGATCATTCATGACCTTGGCTACAGAGTCATCTTCAAACGACTCATGCTCCATGACATGGCACCAGTGGCACGCAGAGTAGCCTATACTGACTAAGACCAATTTATTTTCCGCCTTTGCTTTTGCAAACGCTTCATCTCCCCAAGGGTACCAGTCTACGGGGTTATATTGATGTTGAAGTAAGTATGGAGAAGTCTCCGTAGATAGTCGATTCGACTTTTTTTGAGTAGCCATTTTGTCCCGTGTATCCTGATTACATCCTTGCACAGTCATAGACAGCAGCATGATGCAAAGGAGGAACTCTCTCATCACTGTGCATCATTTGTTAGCTTGACCGTCTCTGTCACATTAAACGGAACAGTCTTGCTTATGAAAGCGACCTTGCCAGTAATGGTTCCTTTAAGTTCTGTTTTGACTTGACCCGAAAGCGCAGCTGTCATCATAATCGGAAGAAGTTTGACATTCATGTTTTCTCCTTCGGCCACTATGTTGAGGTCATAGGTATGCGTGCCTCCTTTCTTGATGGTAAACGCATTATCCAGTCGTGCCTTTCCTATAAATGTACCTTCCAAGTACAAATCCAAGTCAGAGTCTTTGACTTTGACGTCAAAACTATTGGGGTTTTCGAGCTGAACAGATACATCCAAAAAAACTTCCTTCTGCTCAATTTTGGTGATTTTCACATCATCCAACTGCACAAATGATATCTCATCTACTTCGCAAGAACTCAGACTTAAAATAAAGAGGACTCCAAAGGCCAGTATCGTGTTCTTCATGTGTTTTTAAAGCTTTCTGCAAAGTTGTGAAAGAAATGAGGAATGGTTTCGATTCCTTTAAAATAATTGAACAATCCGTAGTTCTCATTTGGAGAGTGGATGACATCAGAGTTTAAACCAAAGCCCATCAAGATAGAATCCAGTCCTAATTCTTGCTTGAAGAGTGCCACAATCGGGATACTTCCTCCACCTCTAGATGGTATTGGTTTCTTTCCAAATGTTGTTTCCATTGCCGCGCTCGCAGCTTTGTATGCGTCAGAAGTAATGGGTGTTACGGCTGCCTGACCACCGTGGTGGGCTGTCACCTTAACCTGAACATAATCTGGAGCAATAGACTCAAAATGTGCCTTAAAAAGATCAGAAATCTTCTCCCAATCTTGATTTGGCACCAAGCGCATTGAAATCTTAGCATGTGCAGAAGAAGGAAGTACTGTCTTCGCTCCCTCACCGATATATCCACCCCAAATTCCGTTCACATCAAGTGTAGGTCTGATGCTCGCACGCTCTATGGTGGTATATCCTTCCTCTCCTTTCACAGCTTTGATGCCCAAGTCATCTTTGTACTCCTGAAGACTAAACGGAGCCTTATTCATCTCCTCACGTTCTTCTGCCGAAAGCTCATCTACGTCATCATAGAAATTAGGGATGCTAATGTGTCCGTTGTCATCCATCAGCGATGAAATCATGTCGCAAAGCACATTGATAGGATTAGCCACAGCACCACCATACACTCCAGAGTGCAAGTCTTTGTTTGGGCCTATGACATCAACCTCCATGTAGCTCAAACCTCGCAGTCCAGTTGTGATAGACGGTACATCATTGGCAATTAGTGACGTGTCAGAAATCAGAATAACATCTGCCTTTAGTTTTTCCTTATTGCGCGGCACAAACCAAGCAAGACCATTAGACCCAACTTCTTCTTCTCCCTCAATCATAAACTTGACGTTACAAGGCAGGCTGTCAGTCTTTATCATAGTCTCAAAAGCCTTGACATGCATATATACCTGACCCTTATCATCTGCCGCACCACGGGCAAAAATCTTTCCGTCACGCACTTCAGGTTCAAATGGAGGTGTGTCCCACAACTCTACCGGATCTGGCGGCTGTACGTCATAATGACCATAGACTAGCACGGTTGGCAAATCTGGAGAAAGCATTTTTTCTGCGTAGACTATCGGATAGCCCGGTGTCTCACAGAGTTCGGCCATATCTACCCCAGCATCAAGTAAGCTCTGCTTGGTCAACTCGGCCATTTCCATCACCGAATCTTTGTAGGCCGGGTCCGCACTAATTGACGGTATACGCAGCATGGCAAAGAGTTCTTCTAAAAAACGATCCTTGTTTTGATTGATGTAGTCTAATTGCATAGTCTTCTTTAATATTCGGCTAAAATAGGATTGTTTGGTCGGTGTAGGGTTTAAAGGGAGTCCAATTGTATACACTTTAATGATGGACAACTATGACGCCAAATTGACGTCTTTGAGTAAAAAGACTATTTTTAGAGACTCTATAACCTCCTTGATAATGAGAAAATTACACTCTATTCTTCTATTAGTTGCGATTGCTTTGGGCGGCTTTCTAAACCCTATGCAGGCTCAAAACTCTAATCTGCTAATAGAGAGCGACCAGACAGTAGAGTGGTATGTGCAGAATGTACTGGTAGGAGCTGGTGTACAAGTCTCAAACATCACCTTTAACGGAATGCCGGGTAACACAGTACAGTTACAGTGCGGATACTTCGAGAGTAACGGTAGTTACGTAGACATCGAAAGTGGTATCGTTTTGTCAAGTGGAGATGTGATTGGGACAAATTTTGGAGGAGACACAGTCATAGTCGGACAGACTACAAGTATTACAGTAACAAATAGCGTAGACGGAGATGTAGACCTTGAGGCACTTGCAAATGATCCGATTAACGATCAAGCAGTGTTGGAGTTTGACTTTGTGCCGACTGGAGACACCTTGAGGTTTAATTATGTTTTTGGCTCTGAAGAATATCCGGAGTATGTCAACTCGTTTAACGATGCCTTTGGCTTCTTTCTTTCTGGACCTGGTATCACTGGGCCATACTCCTCTCCAGCTGGATTTCCGGGTGGATCGACAAACATTGCACTGATTCCTGGCACCACCACACCGGTGACTATTGACAACGTCAACAACGGAGACTTCAACTGCCCTGGACCACCTACTGGCCCGTGCATGAATTGCGACTACTACGTAGACAATTGTGCCATAGCCGATTCTGCCATGGACGGTATGACAACAGTGTTAGAGGCTTTTTCTTTAGTTGAGTGTGGTGAAACATATCACATCAAACTAGCCATTGGTGATGCTGTGGATGGTGCGTTTGACTCTGCAGTATTCTTGCAAGAAGGGTCGTTTGAGTCTAGTCTGGCTATCTCAGCGGGTCTGTTCTCTTCTATCGGACCGAACTTGAATGGAATTCTATACGAGAACTGTGGTTTTGGAACATTAACGTTCAATCGTTCTGCCGGAATAGACCAAGAAGCACTGGTCGAATTAGAACTGACCGGAACGGGCATCAATGGCGTAGACTTTACCACCATACCCGACTCCTTCTTGTTTGAGGCCGGGGATAGTGTCATCTCCTTAAACGTAAGTGCCATCATAGATAATCTTGATGAAGGATTAGAAGATGTGACCCTGACCATTACCAATACAGCAGTATCGGCCTGCTCTGGAAACATTACTTCAGAGTTTACCTTCTTCATCTCTGATGACCCCGAACCCTTGGTGATCGAGTCCGTAGATTATGCGATAGATTGCGGAGACACCATAGTCATCTCCGCAGACGTCACCGGAGGATATGGCCAGTATAACTACTTCTGGAATCCTTCCTTGCCTAATCAGCCTGACCCTATAGTGAGTCCTGGTACCACCACAGATTATTACCTACTAGTCACCGACACATGTAATTCGATATCGTCAAATGATACCATTAATGTAGACGTGCCTGTCTACCCACCGATGACCACAGGAGTGGAAAACATGATTGATCTCGACTGCCTCGAAGACATCACGATTGTGCCTGACGGAGTGACTGGTGGAAACGGTGTATACACCTATGAGTGGTATGAGAATGGTGAATACTTAGGAGACAGCTTCTCTCTCTTTTATACTGGAGGCGTAAGTAGTTCATTGACCTTTATCGCCATAGATGGTTGTGGAACACAGTCAATTGAAGACATCGCTGTCTTGGTAGAAGAGATACCGCTTCTTGTTGTGGCATCTGACGACACCACCATTTGTGCGGAGGCCACTGTGCCACTGACTGTTGATGTAAGTGGTGGAGAAGAGCCTTATGAATTAGAATGGTCATTAGATGGTTTTGATCAAGACACGATAGTAGTTACTCCAGGTGAGTCTACACAGTACTATATTTCCGTTACTGACCTCTGTGGAAACGTAGTGAGTGATGATGTGAATGTGAGAGTGGCTGATGCCGAAGCATTCTTCACCATGAATGAAATGGGCTACTACGGTATTGAAGTCCAAAACTTCAGTACAACAGCTAATTCCGACTCCTTGTTTTACTCATGGGACTTTGGTGATGGCTCTTTTAGCGAAGAAGAGTCGCCTCGACACATTTTCTTAGACCTCGATGAGCATGAAGTTTGGCTGACTGTACATAATGAGTATGGCTGTACTGACTCGACTTCATTAATTACTGACCCGCCTGCGTCTATATATGTGCCAAGTAGTTTCTCTCCAAATGGAGATGGGCTTAATGATCAATTCTTTGTTGTTGCCAACGAGCTTGTAGATTATGAGTTATTCATCTTTGATCGATGGGGACGAAGAGCATTCTACTCCACAGATCAAAATGAGAAGTGGAATGGACGTGCCGCTCAAGACAGTGAGTTTTACGGAGCGAATCAAGTATACCTATATAGACTCCGTGCTCGCACAGAAAAAGGTGAGCGTTACGACCTAAATGGAACAATAACACTGTTCAGGTAACCAAATTTGTGTCAGCACCTACTATTGACACAACACAACTGGTAAACAGCCACTTATACCTTATCTTTATACTCTGAAATTGTTCGGGCTATGAAGAACTTACTATTACTCATCTCTTTCTTATTGTGCGCAAGCATCGGCCAGTCACAGCTGGTGGTTGAGAACACACAAACAGTAGAATGGTACGTGCAAAACGTGCTGCTTGGTGGTGGTGTCACAGCGCAAAACGTGACCTTTAATGGAGCACCCGCTAACCAAGTCGAAGTACAGTGCGGTTTTTTCAATAGCGCCACTGCTAATGTTGGACTGACAGAAGGAATTATTCTCTCTAGTGGAAACGTAGTTGATGCAACCGGACCTAATGACAGCGGTGGCTCTGGAGCAGACTTAAGTAATCCAGGTGATCTTGATTTAGATGACCTTTCTCTATTCGGAACATTTGACGCGGCCGTACTTGAATTCGATTTTATTCCGCAAGGAGATAGCCTGTCTTTCAATTTCGTTTTTGGGTCGGAAGAGTATCCAGAATATGCCAATGATGTATTTAATGACGTCTTTGGTTTTTTCCTTGCTGGACCTGGAATAGTTGGTCCTTACTCTAGCCCTGGTGCCTTTCCTGGTGGGTCTGCCAATATTGCCATCATACCCGGCACGACAATCCCCGTGGCCATCAACAACATTAATAACGGAAACGCTAATACCGGACCATGTGAAAACTGTGCCTTTTACGTTGACAATGGTGACGGAGCCACCGCTCCCTTTGATACTGATGACCAGTACATACAGTATGATGGACTAACTGTGCCAATGACAGCCATGGCCGAAGTGGAATGCGGAGAGACCTACCACATTAAAATAGTCCTTGCTGATGCCGGTGATGGCGCATTTGATTCAGGTGTTTTTCTTGAAGCAGGTAGCTTTAGTGCCAATCAGGTGATCCAAGTCGATCTCGAATTTGACATTCAGTCGTCTTTCGCTTCCAACACATTATTTGAAGGATGCTTTATCGGCACTCTACTCTTTGAGCGTTTTTCAGGTATCACGAATCAAAGCGCTGTCGAATTACTTGTCACTGGGTCGGCCCAAAATGGCATAGACTACACAACCATTCCTCAGTTTATAACCTTTCAGCCAGGCGATACACTCGTTGAGCTAGAGATACAAGCACTCATAGACGGACTTGTAGAAGGAACAGAAACAGTGACCATAGAGGTAATCAATAATCAAAACCTCTGCGGTACAAATACACCGAGCATCTTTACGTTTGACATTGCTGACTCTGCCCCAGACTTGCAATTACCTGGTCAGACTTTTAATATAGACTGCAACGAATCCGTTGATCTAAGTTCAGTCGCTACAGGTGGCCTGGGCCTCTACCAATACGTCTGGAATGATGGGACACCAGGCAACATGCTCACAGTCAGTCCAGACGTGACCACGACTTACACGCTCATTGCATCAGACACCTGTGTGACTCAAAATGCCAATGCAGACTTTGTGGTCAATGTAGCCACCTACCCAGCTCTCGACTTACAGTTACCACTTGGCTATACGCTCGAGTGTGGAAACAATGACACCATAGTCAGTCCAATAGCCGTGACTGGAGGTAGTCAACCTCTTATCTATGAGTGGTTTTTAGATGGTGTGCCAGCTGGAAACGCGACAACACTGCCCGTGAGTCTCGTTACTTCGTCAGTAGTTAACCTCACAATCACTGACCAGTGCGGTTCGAGCACCAATGAAACTGCGTTACTCAATGTGGTGCCTTACACGCCACCAACTATTGATCTTCAAGCTGATTATTTCACCAACTGCCTTGACACAGATGCGACAATCGTTCCTTTATCTGTGACCGGAGGACAAGGAGCCATCATCTATACCTGGAGTCAAAATGGTGCCGTAACTGCACCGTCAGCAAATCAGTTGACGGTCAGCACATCACTTGATGAGCAGCAAGTAGCCGTGCAAGTGACCATTACTGACGAGTGTAATTCTGTATTTAGTGACGAGAGCATGGTGACCTATGTTCCTGCGCCTCCAGTTAATATTTCACTACCCACTGAGGTGGTTCTCATCTGCGATGACCCAGCCGTGCTCTTATCTCCAAACTCAGTAACAGGTGGTCAAGGTGACTTGACATATCAATGGTTTACTGGAGGTCAGCCGCTCAGTAGCACATATGACTTAGAGACAAGTACAAATGTGCCGACCAGCTACACCTTTGAAGTGACAGACGAGTGTGGCTATGCATATGAAGAAGATGTGCCGGTAATTATTGACCTCTATGAGTACATGTCGATTGAGACGTTTGGAGACACATCCGTCTGTCCAGGCGACCTCATCACCTTAGAGGCTGGAGTGAGCGGTGGCTTGGCTCCTATATCGTATCAATGGAATAACTCTCTGGCCAACGCGGCCGCGGTTCAAGCGGCACCACAAGAATCAACCAACTACGCTGTCACGGCTACTGACGTCTGCGGAAATCAGATCGCAGGAAGCATTTCTGCATTCGTTACAGAAGTGCACGCAGGCTTTAATCTTCACATGGAAGACTATCATGGTTTTTACACAGACAATATCAGTTGGCATGAACTAAGTGACAGCTTAACGTACACGTGGTATGTAGACGGAGAAGAAATTGCTCAGCAATTTGAAGTGAGTATGCAGTTTGCCGACATGGATGACCACGTAGTATCACTACTCATGGTCAATGAGGCGGGATGTAAAGACTCAATCTATCACTTCACTCAGGCGCCTCCTACACTCTTTGTTCCGAGTGCATTTACGCCCGATGGTGATGGGCTTAACGATCAATTTCGAGTGCAAGGAAACAACATCTCGAAGTATGAGATTAAGATTTACGACAGATGGGGTACTGTCGTCTTTGCTTCAGAGAATATGGAAGAAGCATGGCTCGGTGAAGGAAGACCGGGAGGATCGTACTATTCCGACCCTGACATTTATGCATACAGAATTATCGCTGAAGGACCTGGCGGTAACTACTTTGAGTATGAAGGACATATCACGTTGATTCGCTGAAGTAGAGTCAAAGAGTAGGTCAGATTCTGGCCAATAGAGCATTTCTATTTATAGTATATTTAGGGCTACCTAAGAATTTTAACCTTATGAAAATGAGAGTATTAGCTCTGTTTCTGTCCATGCTAGTGGGCCTCACTGGGATTTACGCCCAAATAACTGTACAGACAATCACACCAGAACAAGCGGTAGGTGCCTTGCTCGGAGACAACGTTTCTTACTCAAATGTGACATATATCGGTGACACATTGCAGCTTGGTTTCTTAGACAATGCAGACGGTACGAGTTTCTCTCTTCCAGCGGGAATCATACTCTCTACTGACAATGCTCAAAATGTAGATCAAGCATACACTGGTTATGATTTTCTAACAGAACAGGTATCTGGAGACCCTGACTTGCTGACCATTGCTAATTCAGTTCCTCCGTTAATTGGTCAAGCCTTTTCCGTTTCTGGTGCCAATGACCTCTGTATTTTAGAGTTTGACTTTATTCCAAATGGTGACGCCATTAGTTTCAACTACTCCTTTGGCTCTGACGAATATTTGACTTGGATAAACTCCAGTTTTAATGACGTATTCGCCTTCTTCTTGTCAGGCCCAGGAATTGATGGGTCGTTTGCTTCTCCGCCAGCCTTTCCAGACAGCGCAATCAACCTCGCCTTTGTGCCAGGTACAAATCCACAGTTGCCTATTACGATATCTTCTGTTCAGCCTGATTTAAACTCAGAATACTACATAGACAATCCAAACAATGTTGATTTGAACATCAACGGGTTTACCACTTCGCTTACCGCCTTTGCTGAGGTGCAGTGCGGTGAGACTTATCACATCAAACTGGCTATTGCCGATGGTTCTGATACGGCCTTAGAGTCAATCGTTGTGCTAGAAGAAAACAGTTTCAATTCTGTGGCGGCTTCGTTAGACTTAGAGTCTGTGTTTTTAGATGTCGGACTCGTTGAATTCTCTGACCAGTGTGATACTGGTTTCGTCTATATCTCAAGAAACTGTGCGGCTGACAGTGTCTATTATGACTTAGACTGGGGAGGTTCTGCAACAAACGGAATTGACTATCAATTGATGGATACACTCCTCGCTTTCGGAGTTGGTCAACTAGATTCTGCTCTTGCGATGCTTACCATACTTGACACGTTTAATGAAGGCGTAGAGACTATAGAACTCATTCTTTCTGCTTCTGATAGTTTGTATGGCACCTATGATGTGATAGACACGGTCTACCTTGATATATATGACACTTACACCTTTGGTGTTGCGCATGAAGACACGGTGCTGACCTGTCCAAACAACTCTCAAATTTTGGTAGACGGTATAGCCCAAGCCCCTTCCGTGGCTCCATATACCTACACATGGACTGATGCCTCAGGTGCGCCCGTTAGTTCAGACCCTAACTTCTTGGTCGACCCTCCAGGTACTTTTGGCGAGGTTGATCAATACGTGCTTAACATGGTAGACTTCTGTGGCGCAGAAAGCGAAGAGATTATAGTGGAAGTAGAAAATGCCATACCTGATGACCCTGCAGTCGTCTTATCTCAACCAGGACTTTATTGCCGCGAACTTGATTATCCCCTGAGTGCCGATATTTCTGCAGGTACTGCGCCATACACTTATGATTGGGCCAGCGAAGCCCCAGGTATAATCGACAGTTCAACTGACACGCAACTATTGATTCCAAGCCCTAGTCCAATAGCTGAATTCACTGAAAGTTCAAGATGGCTATATGTAACTATAGGCGATGTTTGTACCCCTACTCGATTTGCTACAGACTCTATCGAAGTAATTTTTCCAGACCCCATCATAGTGAACATAATGTCAGACACCATTGCCTGTGTGGGCAGTGAACTCGACTTGATGGTAGAAGCCAGTGGAGGAACATCTCCTTACGAATTTAACTGGCTCTCTAATCCATTTGGAATAAACTTTGAGACTGACATCGCTACTGGTGAGGGATATGCTGACGGATTTGCCTATGATGGAAACAGTACTATCGACAACAAATACACGCTCACAGTTGAGGTTGACGACCAGTGTTCGCTAATGGGAGGAATGCCTGTAATAGACAATACAAACTCAAGCCTTAATCAAGATGTATTTGCTCGAAATTGCATCATTCCTAACATCGTTTCTTCTAACGGTGATGGGCTCAATGACCGTTTTATTGTCAATGAATTGATTAACAACAGTGGAACCATGTACATCTACAACAGATGGGGTAAAGAGATTGCAGCTACAAATCTGCACGTATATGATCTTACTGACCATCCGGAAGGAACGTACTACTACGTGGTCAACTTCACAAATGGCACAGAGGCCAAGAAAGGGTATTTCACTCTAGTGAGATAATACTCCTCTTTAAGACATGAGGCATCGCCCGGTCATCTCTGATGGCTGGGCGATTTGCATTATGGCCAACACAGAAGGAGCAACATCAGCTAGAATACCTCCTTCGAGATTGCTAAAGCGCTCTCCAATATAAAAGATGGGAACGGGGTTAATGGTATGCGAAGTGTGCGCAGAGCCATCTTCGTTGATGTTTAACTCGGCATTTCCATGATCGGCTATGATGATGAATTCGTAGCCCAAGTCTTTCCCTAACTCTACTATTTTTCTCACCGAGTCATCAGTCGTTTCTACGGCCTTAATCACTGCTTCTTGCACACCTGTATGCCCTACCATGTCTGGGTTTGCGAAATTCAAACAAATAAAGTCTGGATGCTCATCACTCATCATCTTACAGACTCCTTCTGTCAACTCTTGGGCACTCATCTCTGGCTGCATGTCATAGGTTGCCACCTTTGGAGAATTTGCCATAAAGCGTAACTCCTTGTCAAATGGTTCTTCTCTTCCTCCATTAAAAAAGAAGGTGACATGTGGGTACTTTTCAGTTTCGGCACTTCTCAGTTGACTTGCCCCCGCATTAGCCAGAGTCTCACCCAGTGTCTGTGTGATGTTGTCTTTGGTAAAAAACACCCCAATGTTTTTATAGGTCTTGTCATATTCCGTCATGGTAAAATAATGCAGAGCAAGCGGAGTCATATTGTGCGCAGGAAACTCCTGCTGCGTGAGTGCCATGCTTATCTCTCTGCATCTGTCAGTCCTAAAATTGAAGCAGATGACCACATCATCTTCACCGATTAACGCGATAGGCTCCTCCTGCTCAGTAAGCACGGTTGCTTTTAAAAACTCATCAGTGACATCTTTGAAATATGACGCCTTTAAAGCGCTTATGGCGTCTTCCGCCTTCTCGCCAACACCAGCTGTGAGCAAGGCATAAGCCTCATAGATTCTTTCCCAGCGCTTGTCTCTATCCATCGCAAAATAGCGACCAATCATAGTCGCCAATTTTCCTGTACTTTTTTGCATGTGCGCTTGTAAATCACGTACGTACTTTACGCCATGCTCAGGGTCCGTATCTCGGCCGTCCATAAAGGCATGGACAAACACATCCTTTAAACCGTGACTCGCACAAATGTCGAGCAGGCCATGCACATGCTTCAAACTAGAATGTACTCCGCCATCAGAAAGAAGACCCATGAGGTGTAATTTTCGGCCTTCTTTTGCCAATCTTATCGCCCTCAATAACTCTTTGTTTTGAGCCATTTCACCAGACTCAATAGACTTGTTTATTTTTTGAAGATCTTGATAGACTATGCGTCCCGCGCCAATGTTAAGATGGCCCACTTCTGAGTTGCCCATTTGCCCTTCTGGTAAACCGACTCCTTCGCCATAAGTAACAAGCTCTGCATGCGGCACTTTATCATATAGAGAGTCTATAAATGGGGTCTTTGCTAGGTGAACTGCATCAGAAGAATCCTTCTTCCCATGTCCCCAACCATCCATGATAATGAGTGCTGCTTTCTTCTTCATTTCTTTTTCAAAATTTTGTCGAAAGTAGTCAAATGAGTGCAGCCATATTGATTCAACTGCGCTGATAAATTAATGCCGCCACGAACTTTCGGAAGTGTAATTATTATGAGATACTGCGCACATATATGACTCATTTCGTGGGAAGTAAATCTACATTAGTCTCAGAGACAATTCTAAAAACCAAATTGTGAAAACCAATATACTCCTTGTTTTTTGCACGTTAACCTATTCCATCGCTCAGGGTCAAATGGCACCATGTGACCCTCCTGTATCTATGGTAGAAATGCACATGAATAATGTGCGCTTCAGCATATCAAATGGATTACAACATTTCGAAGACAATGGGAGTCCAGCCTTTGACGTTTCAGTTTCTCTAGATTCTGAACCAGATGTGCACAGCATGTATGCCAATAATCTATGGATAGCAGGAACTGATGGCGGTGGTAATCTGAGGTTGGCCGGTGGTACTTATAGAACGAATGGTGAGACTGACTTTTATCCTGGGCCGCTGTCTAATGACAATTTCGCAAGCACCGATGCCGATATATGCGCTCAGTATGACAAAGTCTACTTAGTAAACAAGACTGACGTACTCCGACATCATGAGTATTTCACAAGAGTAGACCAAGTATCTGGAGGTGCTGACCCAGCTATTCTCAGCGAACCACCGTTCGAAAATGGCTATCAAATTCCCGAGTCAATTACGAACTGGGCTGGAAATAATTTTAATCCCAATTACTCTTTTTTCCTCGCTCCATTTTACGACTGGAATAATGATGGATTGTATCATCCTGAAGATGGTGACTACCCCTGGTTTGACCTCAATGGTCAGTTTGATTGTCAAAACTTTAACTCTACTGATAATCTCCCGCTCCTTGGCCATCAAGCGGCCTGGTATGTGTGTAACGATAACGGAGGGCCTCATGGAGAAACTGGAGGCGAACCTATTGGTCTTGAGATACAAGTCATGCCCTATACCTATGCAGATTGTGGAGCAATAGATAACACCGTGTTTACCCGTTACACGATAATCAACAGAGGAACTTTCACTCTCCAAGATACGCGGATAGGAAACTGGGCTGACCCTGATTTAGGTTGCCCATCTGATGACTATGTAGGGTGCGATGTTTCTAGAGGAATGGGCTATGTGATTAACGGAGATTTGATTGACGAAAGTTGTATAGGTCTTGATGGGTATGGAGAATTTCCTCCGGCCATTGGAATTGACCTATTGAGCGGGCCTTATCAAGATGCAGACGGAATTGACAACCCTCTTTCTGGTAATCTTGGAGAAGCAAATCAAAACCTGGGAATTCACTATGCTGGTCAGGGCTCGGGGTATTCTGACGACATAATTGACAACGAACGGATGGGTATGGGCAAGTTTATGTACCACAGATCTACACCTTCAACGGGCCCTCCACTTTTTAATGGACCACCTCAAACAACCGCACATTATTATCATTATTTACACGGAAAGCAATTTGACGGAAGTTCATTTACCTATGGTGGAAATGGAGAGACTGGCACAATTAATTGTGACTACATGTTCCCCGGTGAGAGTGACCCGTTAGGCTCTAGTACCAATGGACAAGTCACTAATGGAAACTGGTCTGAATTGTTGGAAAACTTTCCCGCAGGCAGGCGCATGTTTGTGATGAGTGCAGGTGACTTCACTTTAGAGCCAGGAGAGATAAATCACCTTACAACAGCACATATTTGGGCGCGTGATGAAAGCAGTTCTGACGGCTCGCTATTGGCCTTACAAGAGGCTGATGACGAAATTCAAGCACATTTTGACAATTGTTTTGCACTTGTATCGGAGTATCCACTCCTTAACAGTTTTGAGTTAGTACTGGATGGCAATCAAGTGACACTGGCCCTGCCTGTTTATTCAGCTAGCGAAGTAGTCTGGGACTTTGGAAATGGATCAAGCAGCACGGGTTATCACATATCTTACAGCTTTGATGAGCCTGGCTACTATGTTATCACGGCCACTTTCGAGCAATGTGGTCAAACTCATACGCTTAGTGAAGAAATTTATATCGCCCCTTCCGTCTTTTATCCGCTCCTAAAAATCACACGTACAGAAGGTCGCGGAAATGGGTATCACCCTCTGGTAGTCGAAGACCAAGAGATAGATAACATGCTTGAAGGACCAGACTATTATGAAAAAGACCTCACCTACTTCACAGATTCTGGCCCAATAAAAGTGGCTGTCTACGATGAGCTAAATTTTGTGCCTGGGCAATATGCCGTGCAGTTTTTTAACGCTGACGACCCTTTTGATTTAGATGGGTTTGAAGAACCTACTGACTGGAAGCTATGGAAGGTAGGCGACACGGATACCATCTTCTCCGCCCAAGACATCTTTACTCTAGTAGACCAGTATATACCTGAGTATGGACTAGTCGTGTCAATCGAAGAGCATGACCCAACCTTCATGAATACGCTTGTCAATAATCAACCGCATTTCATCTCAGCAACTAAGGAGTATGCCAATCCTGCAGTAAACTGGCTGAGAGGTGTACCTGATACGGATGACGACTCTGAGCAAAACTGGATCCGCGCTGGGCATAACTGATGACAATCCAAACCCATGTACCAATGGTGACCCAGATACGGACCCTTGTTACTACTATGATTATTTCGGACGATATGAAGATGAATCGGCCGAACAGATTTTAGGTGGCACTTGGTCTCCATGGCATGTGGCCGCGCAGTCTAGACTGGGACCAGCACCGCTCAGTAATTGGCAAGGAACATCATCTACCAAATTGACTGACCTAAATAATGTGCTCCTGCGCTTTACGCCAGACAAGTCAAAATGGTCACGATGCGCGGTGATTGAGATTTTTTACTCGCCTCAACTTACCCAAGGTGGCGCAGAAAAACTGTACAAACGAAGAGCACTTTCGTTAGATAAGAATGGATTAAATCAGCTCAACGGAGGTAATGTAGATGAATGCACCATGAACGGTACTCAAGTGTTCACTCAAGAAGTACTCGATGATATGGATGAAAGTGACATCGAAGCATACAAATTGGTTGCCTTCCCGGGTCAAGACCCAGCGGGCATTGATGACACCGCACTCATCGGGTTGAGTTTTGGTATGAGTTGGTTTCCAGGCTACGCAGTTGATGTAGAGACTGGATATAGACTCAATGTCACCTTTGGAGAAAACTCTTCTTTGCCCTTAGAAAATGGTCGTGACATGATCTGGAATCCGACTTCAAATATTTATTCCGGAAATCTGAATGAACCTGTTTTTGGTGGCGGGCATTACATCTACATTTTCAGAAATTACATCAATGATGATAACGGCTCATTGTTTGACGAGCGAATGCCGGGATATGATGAGGGCCACTTTTTATACCACAACCTTGATCAAGGTGCCACTGAACGCAAACGGGTGTATCGCTCTACCACGTGGGTAGGCAACCCTGTGCTGAAGCCTGGTGCAACTCTATTTTCAATGGAAAACGGACTCATCCCAACAGCGACAACTCTGCGCTTCAACGTGTCTAAGCGATATACCTCTCAGCTTAATCCGCCTTTTATAGAAGACCAAGATGAGCGAGCACCGTTGTACAACTTTACTGTACCTAGTAACGTGTTTAGTTCTATTGAGGAAAACGACTTCTCTTCAAGCATTGGCATCTTCCCTAATCCGACAGAAGACCAAGTGACCATCACTATTGACAACAACGAAGGCATGGAGTCAATCTTGATTTTTGACATCCATGGCTCAAAAGTCAAAGAGCTGCGACCAAGCAACATGCAGCGCGTGCGTGTAGACGTCTCTGACTTAAATCCGGGAATGTACTTTGTGCAGGTGGAGTCTGATGAGTATCGTGGGGTCGAGAGCATGATAGTCCAATGAAGCTAATCGAAGACCGAAAAACCAAGAGTCGCCAAATTGAAATGGCGGCTCTTTTTTTTGTCTAATCATCTCACTTGTAGCCCGAAAATTTTAAAAAAAAGCACGCAATAAAAAAGCCGCTCTCAATGAAGAAAGCGGCTCTAATTAACTTGTGGTGCTACCAGGATTTACTTCGACTGCGCTCAGCATAAACTTCTCATCCTGTTTGACTTAAAAGCACGCAATAAAAAAGCCGCTCTCAATGAAGAAAGCGGCTCTAATTAACTT
>CAYSDH010000021.1:0-6845 GCA_964429805.1 uncultured Flavobacteriales bacterium | reverse complement strand
GTGGTGCTACCAGGATTCGAACCGGGGACACATGGATTTTCAATCCATTGCTCTACCAACTGAGCTATAGCACCATTCGTTAGGGGCGCAAATGTAATAATATTCCATGATTCGTCAAGCCTTAAAAATTGGGCTGTAGGCATTGACAAGTGGGCATTGTACCTTTGAGCGATGCAGGTGACCATTGACATAGGAAATACGCGCGTGAAGCTGGCGTATTTTGAAGGGCGCGAACTCCAATTCGTAGACTATTTTGACCATGAAGACGGAGCAGCGATTAACGACTCCCTTCATCAAAATAAACCTGACAATGGCATCATCTCTTCCACGGCCTCGGTAGAATTTCAGCTTGATGTACCTGAAGATTTGCCGCTAACAATACTCAGTCAGTCTACAGACCTGCCTATTTCACTAGACTATCAAGAAGAAACCTTGGGCCTAGACAGAATAGCAAACGCCACCGCCATATGGGCCCAACAAGAAAATACAGTGCTAGCCATAGACCTCGGCACCTGTATTACATATAATCATGTGAGCGGAGACCGCTTCATTGGCGGAAGCATTTCTCCAGGTTTGCACATGAGGCTGAAAGCCATGCATACTTTCACTGGCCGTTTACCGTTGATAGAGGATGTGAAGCAGGTGAACATTATGGCTGACAACACCGAAGACTCCCTTCTTTCTGGAGCATTTCATGGTATGAGAATGGAACTGGATGCGTATTTGGACCAGTTCTATGGCGAATTTCCAGATGCAAAGGCTTTTTTAACAGGAGGAGACGCGCTCTTATTTGCTAAGGCCCTGAAAAATCCCATCTTTGCAGACCCAATTTTAACCCTCAAAGGACTGAATGAGATCCTACTCTATCAAGCGGTTTAACACCCTCGTCTTCGTCATGCTAATTTCCCTGCCTACGCTGTTTGGTCAGGAAAGTGGTGTATCACCATATAGTCGTTTTGGACTCGGTGACCCAAATCTAGGTTCATATAGCGCCAACTTTGGCATGTCTGGCCTCTCTATTGGTGTGTTAGACAATGTACATATCAATCCAAATAACGCAGCAGCACTGCCTTTTTTAACCACACCAGGTTTTGATGTAGGAATGCTCATAGGCCAAGAAACGGCCAGCACAAGTGAAGAGTCTGTGACCAATTCATATGGCCGTCTAGACCACTTTGTACTAGGCATGCCATTTAGCAAAGGGAAATGGGGTACATCTCTCGGCATTCGTCCATACTCTGTCATCAGTTACCAAGGTAGCCAAGAGCAGTTTATTCCAAGTCTAGACATTACTCAAGAAAGTCAGTTTGCGGGACAAGGCGGACTAAATGACCTCCACATCTCGCTGGCTCGAAAATTCACTTTTGACAACGACACCACCTCCGTGTGGAACAACAATTACCTAAGCTTAGGACTGACTATGAACTGGCTTTTTGGTTCTAACACGCTTACTCGTAGTTCTATTTTCCCAGCGAACTCTGGCTACTTTAATACGCGAGTAGAAAACACGACCACGTATAACGATGTGGCCTTGACTGGGTCAGCATTGTATAGAATGTGGGTCAACGAAAAAAAGAACAAAAACGACCATTCGTACAGCATGCTCACACTTGGTGTTGTTGGCGACATAGGCGGTGACATTACTGGTTTTCGTTCTCAAGAGGCCTTTTCATATTCTGGAACCACAGGCACCTTAGAGTTTGAAAAAGACAGTATCAACAGTTTTGAAGACTGTAGAGGCACAATGAACTTGCCTAGCAGCCTTGGAGTTGGGGCTAGCATGGAATTTCACTTTAGAGATAGTGCCAAAACTTCTCGCTACAGAAGATTAAGGCTAGGAGTAGATTACAGATTGACTAACTGGAGTGACTTTGCCCTGGATTTTGGCACTTTAGAGCCTGCTAATTCTCTGACCAATAGCTCAATCCTCATCTTTGGTGCTGAGTATACGCCCAGCCAAATCAGAACAAGGGGAGTAAGTGTTCCTTTCTTTCCTTCTTCTACCTACAGAATTGGTGCACGCGCAGCAAACACACACCTATTAATTGATAATCAGCAACTTACCGAATATGGCATAAGTTTTGGAGCTAGTTTTCCGATACTTACTGGCGGACTCTTGAAAAGCGATACTAAATTGAATTTCGGAGTAGAATACGGAACGCGAGGAAGTACAGACAACGGACTCATCGAAGAGCAGTTTACTAGAGTGATGGTAGGATTTAGTTTCCATCCTGATACTCGACTAGACAGATGGTTCCAGCGAAGTAAATATGATTGATTAAAGCCGAATACAATGAACAGATTTAAATACATGTTGACATGCGCACTCTTAGTCTCAGTGCTAAGTGCAGGAGCGCAAACGAAGAAATATGACTATGGTGTAGATAGCGTCAGTTGCGTAAAAAATCTTTCACTCTTTAATGAGTTTGCCAAGCAAAAAGCATGGCCAGAAGCCTATGGCCCTTGGAAAAAGTGCATCGAGATATGCCCGAAGTCTAGAAAAGGACTATACACCAAAGGCGCAAATATGTTTAAAGGCCTAATTAAGGCTGAAAAAGATGAGGCCAAAAAGAAGGTGTTGATTGATGAATACATGACCCTATTTGACCTGCGAATAGAGAACTTTGGTCAAGAAGGTTTTGTCAAAGGAAAAAAGGGATACGCACACTCACTACTTGTGAAGGATGACCCGTGTACCTCCATGAACATGATGAAACAGGCCATTGATATTGAAGAAAACAAGACTCAGGCCATCATTGTATCACAGTACTTCATTACGCTCTACAAGTGTCACAAAGCAGATGGTGCTCCGCTTGAAGATTTGTATACAGAGTACTTGAGACTGTCTAACATTATCAGTCATAACATTGAGAACTTGACTGATTCTGTAAAAATCTCAAAGTACACCAAGGCTAAGAACAACATGGACAACAACTTCGTGAAGGTGGCCAAGTGTTCTGACATTGTTGAGATTTTTAAGAAGCAGATTGAAGCGGCTCCTAATGACATAGAGTTAAAGAAGAAAGCACTCAAATTGATGAGTAGAAAAGAGTGTGATGATGACCCACTGTTCATCCAGCTTGCCACAGAAGTGCATCAAGCAGAGCCTTCTCACGAATCTGCCTATGCATTGGCCAGAAAATTTGCCAAGGCTGATGACATTGATCAGGCACTCAAGTATTATGAAGAGGCTGTAAGCCTATGCGGTGGATGTGCAGAATTAGAGAACTACCTCGAAAAAGCTGCGCTAGTCGCTTCAGGTTCTGGAAAGCACTCTAAGGCATTGGGTTATGCAAACCAGTTACTCAAAGTGAATCCTAGCAACGGATTTGGACACATCGTGAAAGGAAATAGAATGATGTCTTCAGGTAAGCGTTGTGACGATGGCAAGCTCGGTAAGTATGTGGCTTACTGGATGGCTTACGACTTATTCCAACGTGCCATCAGTGTGGATGATAGAGACAAGGTAAAGGACTATGCACGCAAGCAAATGGGTTCTGCAAAGTCTAGATTCCCTACTAAAACAGAAGTATTCCAAACTGGAAACTCTGCTGGCGGCACTTACTCCGCGCCTTGTGAAGGTGGTTCTCATACCATCCGCATTCAATGAGAATCTTGAATCAAAAGAATACTATCCCTATCGCGATGTGCTTCGTGATGGGGATTTTTTTTTCGTGTAAGGAAAATGACATGGCCATAGTCCAAGAGATTGGTGAAGAAAATGTGGCTCCTTTTCAGACCACATATAACGGTCACTACACCTTCACTGATTCTGGCCGCCTGCGCAACACGCTAGAGGCTGGAAAGCTCCAGCAGTGGACCAACGATTCTGATTTTGTCAATGTGTCTGATGGTCTCAAACTCACCATATTTGACAAGCGACAAGAAAAGAATGCCGTGCTCACCGCAGATAGAGGTCTCTACTATCAGAAACAAGAAAAAATGGAAGCCCATGGCAATGTGGTTTTCTCTAATGTCAAAGGAGACACACTGCTCACTGAGATGCTGACCTGGTATAGTGACAGCAACCTCATCTACACCGACTCGCTGGTCGACATCAAGCGTGCAGATGGACACATCAAAGGACGTGGGCTCCGCTCAAACCAAGAGTTTAGCAAATACACCATATTGGCGCCAACTGGCAACATCAACCTTAAAGAAGAAGAATGAACTTTAGATCTGTCACCGGCTACCTCGCCAAATTTTGGCTTGTCGTGGCCATCGCCACCAGCATATTTGGCATCTACACTGTATGGGCCAATGGTTTTGCTTCATCCAAAATGTATGTACTCCTACCCTGCGTAGCATGGGCTATTTGGCTCAAGAACTTTATCATGAAGCGCAAGTTGGATAAAGGCCAGAACAAAGACCAAGACTGATGCTTATTCAGGTATATTCGAGCATCTGAGCGTTTATGGACTCTTACTGGATTTACATTCTCATATCACTGCTCCTCTCTGCCTTCTTTTCGGGAATGGAGATTGCCTTCATTTCTGCAAATAGGCTACAAACCGAACTAGAGCTCAAGGGGGGCTCATCTATTGCAAAAATCATCGCGTGGTTTGGCAGCCAGAAATCTAGGTTTATTGCCGCTCTTCTGGTGGGAAACAACATTGCGCTGGTTATCTACTCCAAGTTTGCCGCCAAAGCGCTCGAACCTGGTCTGAGTAGCCTCATGGACAGTGCTATTTTTCTTTTATTGGCTCAGACCCTGATTGCCACTATTGTGGTGCTCATCGTTGCTGAGTTTCTGCCTAAAACCCTATTCAGAATCAACCCCAACTACGTGCTCAACTTATTCAGCCCGATTTTACTCTTGGTCTATATCGTGCTATACATACCCGCTTGGATTATAACAGGTGTAAGTAAGGTGATTTTAAAAGTGCTTTTTAGAGTAGAGTCTGAGCAACAAGAAGTAGTGTTTAGTCGGGTTGATCTTGATGACTTCATCTCGGTGCACACAGATAGCCTCTCTTCAGACCAAGAGGTAGAGACAGAGATTCAGATTTTAAAAAATGCGCTTGAGTTTAAAAGCATAAAAGCCCGCGAGTGCATGGTGCCCAGAAACGAAATAGCAGCGCTTAGCATAGAAGACGGTGTAGAGGAACTAACACGCCTATTTGTTGATTCTGGACACTCCAAAATCCCAATCTATAGAGACTCGATTGACAACATTATTGGTTATGTGCACAGCAAAGAGCTGTTTAAGCAGCCAGAAACCATTAAGTCCATTCTGCTCCCTATCGCTATTGTGCCAGAAAGTCGCACGGCCAACGACCTGTTGGAGCAACTCATCTCAGACAAGCGAAACTTGGCCGTGGTGGTTGATGAGTTTGGAGGAACTGCAGGTATGCTGACCATTGAGGATGTAATTGAGGAACTTTTTGGAGATATCGAAGATGAACATGATCGCGAAGTTCTCGTAGAAGAAGAACTGGGCGAGGGTCATTACAGATTCTCTGCGCGACATGAAATAGACTATTTGAACGGAAAATACCGATTAGACCTGCCTGAAAGTGATGAGTATGACACGGTGGCGGGCCTTATTTTGCACTACTATGAGGATATTCCAGAGGCAAATGACAGGGTACGCATCCCGCCATTTGAGTTTGAGATTAGTCTGGTGAGTGAAAATCGAATTGATGAAGTCGAATTAACCATGAATCAGGACTGATAGCCCTTTCATTTATAGGGGATTGGTCGTATATTCGCAGGCCTGAAAAATTAAGATATTAAATAACAACTCGCTGTAGCTATGGCAATTATTGGAAGTATTAGAAGGAGATCAACGCTATTGATGCTCATCATTGGTTTGGCTTTGCTCGCCTTTATTCTCGGAGACCTTTTTGGATCTGGAGGTTTCGGTGGAAACGTAAACCGTAACGTAGGTGCTATTGATGGCACTGAAATCACGGCACTTGAGCTAGAACAGAAAACGGCCGAATGGACTGACATCTATCAAAACGTGTACCGTCAGAATATCACTGGTGATCAAGCTCGAAATGTGGCTTGGCAAGACCTCTTGAAGGAGAAGGTATTGATGAAGGAAATCGCTGCGACTGGTATGCGTTTTACCTCAGGTGAGTTTGATGACGTGCGATACGGAGAGGGAGCCCTTGACGAATTTAAGACGAACTACAAAAATCCGGAGACTGGTCAGTTTGACCCAGAGGCGGTTAAAAGCACCTACAGAAACCTGTTTAACACGCAAGATCCAAATGCTGATGAGGCACAGCGTCAAGCAAACAGACGTATCTGGAATATTGAGCACAAACGTCTTCAAGACAATCGTCTTACGGCCAAGTACAATACGCTGATCACTAAGACTATTTCAGCGACTGACTTGGAGGCAAAAGATGCTTACTCAGCAAATAGTTCATCAGCAGATATTCAGTATGTGATGAAGAAGTTTACTGACATTGCTGCTGACTCACTTAACGTGTCTGACAACGATATTAGGTCATACTATAACGCGCACAAGGGAGAAAAGAAGTACAAGCAAAAAGCGGAGCGAGATTTTGACGTGGTTGTTTTTGATGTAGTGCCTACTGCAGAAGACAGAACATTAATTGAGACCAGTATATCAGGTCTTATTTCAGGATTCCGCGATACGGAAACTGATTCTATCTATGTACTCATTAACAGTGATGAGCGTTTCTACTTGCCTTCATCTAAGAGCCGTGACAATCTCGACAGCCTGATTGCTGACCAGATTTTTGCTGCCCAAAACGGAGCAGTAGTTGGTCCTTATGTAGATGGTGGAAAGTATAAGATTACCAAAGTACTTGGTAACGACAGCAAAGATGAGGCAACAGTGAGACACATCCTTGTTAAATCTGATTTGA
>CAYSDH010000020.1:46402-46833 GCA_964429805.1 uncultured Flavobacteriales bacterium | reverse complement strand
CTATCGTTTGTATAAATCACTTTTCCCACCTTTATCTCAACGAAATATCCTTCTCATTGAGGCTGCTATATTCACATTATTCGTTTCTTATTTAGTCACGCCAGACCGGATCCACACCTGGTTCTGGCTATGCTCGTCAACTACTTATCTCTGGTCTGGATTTTTCCTTATCCATATTATCGCCTCTCTCCTTTCCGACTCTTTCAAGACAACAGAAATCATGTGGCTTTTACTTGGAGGAATATACATTGGTGGGTCATTTGGACCACTCTCGATTATAATCATACTGAGTATTATTCTTTTGTTGCTGGGAAGTTTCGCTCGTCTCGAAATAAAAGAACTAATCCGCACGAAAAGGATTCGGCTTCTCTTCCTGCTCAGCATTCTTTCTCTCTGCTTTACTATCCTTTATCTTTCTCCTGGTAATGCAA
>CAYSDH010000020.1:0-46392 GCA_964429805.1 uncultured Flavobacteriales bacterium | reverse complement strand
TGAAGGCATTTGACGAGATTACTCTTCTTCAGTCTATACTGCTAAATGTAAAAATGACGGGAATCATTCTTATCAAACATCTAATTCCAAATTGGCTTTGGGGATTGTTTATGGCACTACCTATTTATTACCTCAAATCACAGCACAAGGGACAAGTCTTGTTTATCTCCACAAAGACTATCCTGCTTTCTTGGAGTCTTTTTTTTCTTTTGGTTTTTATTTTTCAGTGGCCCGTCACCTACATGACACAAGACATTATAGCACTTCGCGGTCTTTTTATACTCAATCTATTTGCACTCATTCCCATGAGCCTAACTTTGATTAGAATACTTGAGTACCTGTCAATAAGGAAAGTGAGAAGCTATTTTCAAATTTTAGGTGTAGTAGTTCTCGCTCTTATATGCATATTTGTTTTTGACTCTTTTCAGTCAAATCGCAAGTATCTGAGTGCCTTTGACAGGCGCAATCAAAGGCTTACCGAGAGCCAAGGAAAAGACTGTGTGGATGCACTTCCAGTTAGCAGATATGTACCAACTTCGCGAATACAAGATAAATGGGACTCTAACCTACATTTAAAAAACGGCCTAGGCTTGGCCCATCTGCCATGTGAGAATTAACGAATACTGCAGAAAGTACTCCCCCATCAAAGAAAAACGAGCACCTTGATAAAAGAAGTAGAAATCAAATCAGAAACTGGAATTCTTAAGGCAACAATCTATGCTGCCGAACAGTCTAATTCACTACTGCTTATTTCTTCTGCCACTGGTGTCAAGCAAACGTTTTATAAAAAATTTGCCGAGTATATCGCTTCGCATAACATTAGCGTCATCACATACGACTACTGCGGAATAGGACAGTCTCTTACTAAACCGATTAAAGAACTCAAGCATAATGCGGCAGACTGGGGAAGCAAAGATCTGGAGAGTGTGGTGGATTATGCGCTGACTCATTTTCCTAATCATACCAAAACGCTGCTCGGACACAGCATTGGCGGTCAGTTAATCGGACTCAGTAAGTCATCGAGTAACATGGACAAGATAGTGATGGTCGCAGCTCAGTCTGGTTACTGGAAATATTGGAAAGGGGCTGGGAAACTAAAAATGTGGTTTTATTGGCATGTCCTATTTCCTCTACTCACCTCAATGTTTGGCTACTTGCCTTCAAAGCGGGTGAGCGGCATGGAAAATTTGCCAAAAAATGTTGCAAGGCAATGGAGCAGATGGTCAAAGACGAGCGATTATATGCTCAGCGATACATCCATAGAACACATGTACTTCAAAAATCATCTGTCAGACATCTCGGCCTTTAGCATAGACGATGATGCATTTGCCCCAAGAGAAGCTGTAGAGTGGATGACAAAGAGATTTGTAAACGCACAGATTACATCTCAGCATCTGAGGCCACAGGATTTTAACGTCTCCAAAATAGGACACTTCGGGATTTTCAAAGACAAGTTTAAGGACAGTATTTGGAAGCTGCTTTTGTCTGAAATTAAGTGACGTCTTTCGGCAATCTGAGCGACCAACTCCAAGGGTATTTCCCTTTTCGGAAAACGGCCAATTAAGTTAGGCTCTGTGACAAGTCATTGCTTTCATTCTTACAGCCTAACAGAATGCCCTAAAGAGGAAAAGCCCTCGTGCAGTAAACACGAAGGCTTTTCACTAACCAAAACCAAACAACCAATGTCAATCAGGATGCTGAATCGCAACCGTAGCGATCGACATGTGATTTAAGACAACTACTGTGCCAAAACCTTAGGATTGAATATTTTTCTCTTCATTCGAGCTAATAAGAGATACATAGCTGGAACAATCACCAGGGTCAAGAAAGTGGCGAAAGTCAATCCAAATATAATTGCCCAACTCATTGGGCCCCAGAAGGCAACATTATCTCCACCGATATACACATTGGGATCCAAATTGTTTAACAGACTAGCAAAGTCGATATTGAGTCCTATCGCCATGGGAACTAACCCAAGAACAGTTGTAATAGCCGTTAACAAGACGGGTCTGAGTCTTTTTTTACCACCTTCTATCACCGCCTCAACTTGCTCAGTGGGGCTAAGCATGGCATTTGGGTCGTCTTTCAGAGCGAGTGTTCTCGTCTCAATCAACTTGGTGTAGTCTATGAGTACAATGGCATTATTAACCACAACTCCTGCAAGCGAGATAATACCAATCATGGTCATCATGATGACAAATTCCATCTGAAAAATAACTAAACCCAACAGCACTCCAATTAGACTCAGCACCACAGAAGTAAGGATAATGAGCGGTGTGCTCGCAGAGTTGAATTGGGCGATTATAATTAAGAGAATCATGAACACCGCAATGGCCAGCGCGGTGGTAAGGAATTCCATTTGCTCGGCCTGCTCCTCTTGCTGACCTGTAATGTCTATGCTCACACCCTTCGGCATTTCAAATCCATTGAGCACCTTTCCGATTTCGCTGTTGACCTCTGTAGGGTTATAATCACTCAACACATTACTAAAGACTGTAACCGTTCGTTCCAGATCTTTTCTATTGACTGCTGAGTATGTCGAACTCCGCTCGGCATGAGCCACAGACGAAAGTGGGATCTGCACTATTCGTCCATTTGACTGATTACGAAATGTGATTTTTTGAGCCATCAGCGCATTCGCATCATAGGCGTACTTTTTGGCAAAGCGCAGCATGATTGGATAGTCATCTTCTCCGTCTTTGAAAGTAGAAATCTCCTTTCCAAAGAGTGCCGTTCGCATCGCGTCTCCTATTTGACCTGTAGACACATTCATTCTTCTGGCCTTGTCTCGGTCTATAATAACAGGCATTTCAGCTTTGCCAGTTTCAACATCCAGCTTGAGCTCTTCTATACCCGGTATGTACGAATCGTTCAAGAATAACCTCAGGCTATCAGCCACACCAAGCAGCTTGATGTAGTCATCTCCTTGTAACTCAATGTTGATAGGATTTCCTTGTGGCGGACCATCCGCATTGGGCGTGACCGAGAGCTGAACTCCTGGAATATCCTCTATGTCATCACGGAGGTCATTCATGATGTCGGTCGTATTTATCCCGTTTCGGTCAGCATATTTATAGAACGACACTTGTATTCGGGCCTTGTTAGGCGAGTCTGTAAACACTGGACCTTGAGCAGGGTCGGCCGTACCTTGTCCGACTTGAGCAATCACAGACGAGACGATAGCGCTTTTCTTTAAGCCTGGCACACGCGACTCTTTCCCTAAGCTCGCCATGACCATCTCCTCCACATCTTTTGTGATATCATTGGTATGCTGAATGTCTGTACCGATTGGCGTCTGGATGTAGACATTGAGATACTGAGGCATACCAATAGGAAAGAACAAAGTCTTTGGGGTAAACCCACCAATCAGAATAAAAGAGAAGATAAGAAGTCCAACCATGCCGAAGACCATAGCAAGAGGCCTTGACCCAGCGAGTACTGTTCTCAAAAACCCTTCATAGATAGATTCCAACTTTGGAATGACTTTACTCTGAAACTGCTTACTAGCTGGGAACAAGACATAGAGATTGAGAAGCAACACTGCGGCAAGGATGGCCATCAGGTTTGGCAGCGTATGGATGCCCAGCAGCAGGTATCCCAACACAGCTATCACCGCCAAAACACCTACTATGGCGAGCACTCGTTTCTTATCGAGATTCTCCATGCCAACTCGCATGAATAATGATGTTAATACAGGGTTGACCACCAGCGCCACAAAGAGTGACGAAGCAAGAACAATCATTAGCGTGATGGGCAGGTACTTCATGAACTCACCCATTATGCCAGGCCAAATGGCCAGCGGAGCAAAAGCAGCCAAGGTAGTGGCGGTTGAGGCAATGATTGGCCACGCTACCTCCCCTACTCCTTCTTTGGCAGCGACTAGTGGGCCTTTGCCTTCGTCCATCAGTCTATAGATATTCTCGACCACCACGATACCGTTATCAACCAACATACCGAGTGCCAAGACTAGAGAGAACAACACCATCATATTAAGGCTTACGCCCGCAGTAGACAGAATAAAAAATGAGAGCAGCATAGACATTGGTATTGCCACTCCAACAAACAATGCATTACGCAGGCCGAGGAAGAATAACAAGACCAAGACTACGAGTATAACTCCGAAAATAATTGAGTTAATCAACTCATCGAGTTGGGTCTCTGTCTGCTCAGATTGATCTCCTGTTATAGTTACTTCTAGATTGTCAGGGAGAAAGTCTTCTTTGGCTTCTTTGATCAACTCGCGAATTTCTTGCGATGCGAGAATGAGGTTTTCTCCTCCTCGCTTAATGACATCGAGCATGACAACTGGTTGCTGAAACTCACGCGCAAAACTCTTACTCTCCTCTTCCTCAAACTTGACTTCTGCAATGTCTCTGAGGTATACTATGTTATCGTTTTCTTGCTTGACAATAATGTTCTCTATGTCAGAAACATCTGAAAACTGCCCTTCGACACTCACCGTGCGTCTGAATTGGTCAATAAGAAGCTCACCACCTGAGATTGTAATGTTCTCATTTTGAATAGCCATCGCTACATCATTGAAGCCGAGTTTGACCGCCTCCATTTTTGGCATGTCTACATTTATTTGAATCTCTTTTTCAGAGATACCACGTATGTCGACTTTATTGATTGCCGGTATGTCTTCTATCTTATCTTCTAGGTACTCGCCATATTGCTTTAATTGGTCTAGTGAGAAATCTCCACTAAGATTGATATTCATCACGGGCACCAACTCCGAAAAATTCATGGCAAAGACATTGGGGTCTGCGGGCAGATCTTTGGGGAAATTTGGATCAGCTTTGGCCGCATCAACTTTGTCTTTTGTTTTTCTAATCGCCTCTTCTACTGAAACCGAAAAGTCAAAAATCACTTTTATAGCAGCAAATCCCTGCATGCTGTTTGAGGTGATTTCATCAATACCAGAAATAGTGTTGAGCTCCTTTTCTATTGGCCGCGTAATGAGTTTCTCTATATCTGATGGTGAGTTTCCTGGATAGGGAACATTAATCATAATCTGAGGCATGACAATCTCAGGAAATGCCTCTTTGGGCATGCTGTTGTATGACGCGATACCAGATAGCACGATAATGAGCGTAACCAGCATGACTGTGGTTCGGTTGTTTACCGAAGCATTACTGAGCCCAAATGTTTTGATGGTCTTTTTTGTCATGTCAACCGTTTATTAAGAACGTCTTACTCTTTGTCCTTCCCTCACACTTTTCCCGCCTCTGCTGATGACAGAATCTCCGGGCTTAAGACCACCGAGTACCTCAACTCTTCCTTTGTATTCTAGTCCAAGTTCGATGATGGTCTTCTTGGCAAAGCTTCTCCCATCTTTCTCACTTATCAAGTACACAAAATCTTGGCCGTCTGCCGACTGCATCACTACGTTTAATGGCAGCACTATCGCCTTGTCATTGGTGTAGTCGTTTACTCTAATATGAGCCAATTGATTGGGTTTCATTGTCACTTCAGAAGTTGGCAAATCGACCCTCACTTTAAATGACCTGTTTTCTGGATTGATGTAGCTTGACGCCTCTGTCACTTCGGCAGAAAAGGACTTATCTACACTTGGTAATTCGACCAACACTGGAGTTCCTTTTTTTACCGAAAGCAAGTGACTTTCTGATACTTCACTTTTTATGTACATTCTATCAAGATTGACTATACGAGCCACTGGCATTGCCGGATTAGCCATCTCGCCTTGATTTGGAAAAATCTCATCAACCACACCACTAAAAGGCGAACGCACTTGACTCTTTGCTAGCTGACTCTGCAGTGTACTAATCGTAGACTCTAGACTCTCCTTTTGATTTTTGGCCTGCAAAAATTGAATTTCCGACCCTATCTTTTGATTCCACAGTCGCTCCTGCTTTTCAAAGGTAGTGGTCGCCAAAGAGAGGCTGGTTTCTAATTCAGAAATTTGACTCCTGAGTACTTGACTATCAATGCTCGCAATCACTGAGCCCTTTGACACTCTCTGTCCTTCTTTTACCGAGATAGAGTTGACCACTCCCGATGACTCTGGAAAGAGCAATATGTTTTTGTCTGTCTCTACTTGACCGTAGATTTCAAAAAAGTGACCAAAGGACTCCTCTTTGATTTCTGTACTTTCTACCAACGTGAGACTTTTTTCAAACGAGCTATCGCTTTCTGCAATAATCTTATTGATCTCTGTGACTCTTTCATTTTGATCGGCAATCAAACTCTTCAATGAGTCTCTCTCCGCCATCAAAGAATCTATTCCCTGCGGCACCGTTCCTGTGCAGGATACTAATGCCATTCCGATAATAACAACTATGGTCTTTCTCATAATAATGTTCTATAGTCTGCCAAAGGCTTTCTTCAATTCCGTACTCGAGTTGAGTAGGTTGAGCGTAGCCAAAATAAATCGGCCTTGTGTCTCGAGGTACTGAGTCTCCATCTGATTTAACTCAAAACTGGAGGAGAGTCCCTCTTGATACTTAATTCTCGTTTTGTTCCTGATCCGTTCGGCCAGCGCCAAACTCTCTTTTTCTACCTCGTAATTGTCTTTGGCATAAATGAAATTTGACTTAGCCTGTGTGGCAGACATCTTTAATCCATCTGCAGCCTGCTCTTTCATTAGCGCTGCTTCTTTTACGTCAATCTCAATCTGCTTGACCTTATTGGCCTTCATGCCGCTAGAGAAAATAGGCACATTGAGATTTAGACCCCAGACCGTGGCTGGAAACCACTCCTGATCCGAATCAAAAAAGTTAAACTCATTTCGCTGTGCTGCTCTTGAGTATGAAAAGAAGCCATTGAGTGTTGGCCAGTAACGACTCTTTTGCTCCCGTAATCTCAGCTGCTGCAGCACCTCATTATTCTCTGTCAAGAGATAGTCAGGGTGTAGCATCATGTTAGGCTCAGCCAGCACCATGTCTTCATTCATGGCCGTGGTGGCAGATATACTTTCTGCATTATCAGTCAGCGTAACTTGGGTCTCAAGCGGAAGGCCTATCTGAAAGTTTAAGAGTTTTTTAGTGAGCCCTAATTGACGCTCTGCGTTGGCCCGCTGACTGTTAATGGTATTGAGCGTGAGCTGCAGTTGCTCCGCGTCCTGCTCTTCGACAAAGCCTTCTTCATACATGGCCTGCACTTCAGCGAGAGTCTTTGCAAGAGTGGCTTGACTCTCATTAAGCACCTCCAAGTTTTGCTCTGAGACGAGCACGGCATAATAGGCGTCAGCCACACCCTTTTTGACCTCAAGGTCAGTCTGCATTTTTTGAACTTGACTCAACTCTACATAACTTTTGGTGGCTTGAAGACCGATGAGATACGAACCGCTAAATAGGAGCTGACTCAATGTGGCCGAACCAGTCAAGTTATATTCTGTGCCAAACTGCGCAGGCACAAGCCCAGACTGACCTCCACTTCCGGGTGGTAGCAAGCCTTCACTAATCAGCACACCATAGACTGACGGACTAATAAAGTCTGGAAGGACAGTGGTTGGGATGTCGAGAAAATTTTGAAACTCACCGCTTGCATTGATTTGCGGCAGACCGATAGCCAATGTTTCTTTTACTACACGCTCTGCTTTTTCTATTTCCAACTCAGAAATCTGCACGTTGCGATTCATGGTGAGCGCTTTGTTCATGGCCTCTTCAAGGCTCAATGTCATCTCTTGAGCACTCAAGCCCAAGGAAAATATACTTGCCAATATGAGCACTACAGTTTTCATAAGGTTTTGGATTTGAGTTTCTTCAATTTCTTGGTCAAATACTCGACCCCTTTGGCACTTGCCACACCGAGTATGTGATACCTGAATAAGACGGCATAGACTTCTTGAAACGAAATATCACTCGGAGGAAACATCTCTGCATCAAAAACCACCTCAATTTTTTTGATGTAAATCTTTGAGATGACTTCGGCATTTAGATCCTTGCGGTAGAGCTTTTCATTAATACCTTGCTTCAGGTTTCTCACCATGCAGGCATAGATGTGAAGCTCATGCTCTCTCATGACTTCAGCGAAGACCTCTCCATGGTACTTTTCAAGATCGTAATGAATAGAAGGATGCACATCTCGTAAAATGCTAGACACGAACTTGCCTATCTCAAACATTTCATCAATGGCGTTATAGCCTTTTTTATGAATGCTCTCTATAGTCTCTCGCTCCAGGTCACATTGGAATTGCAGCGTGTTTCGCACCAATTCATTTTTATCAGACACGAAGGTGTAGACGGTTTTTTTAGAAATGCCAAGATGACGAGCAAGGTCATCCATAGTAACAGACTTGATGCCGTACTTCATAAACACCCCAAAGGCGTCAGCGGTAAATTGTAACTTCTTTTCCTCCATCTTCTGGATGCAAAAATAAGAAACTACTTACACACTGGAAACGTTTTATACTGTTTTTGTTTCCAGGCTCTAAAGTGACAGGGAGTACATATACAAGATGCCGTCAGCATCGCCAATGATAATTTCTGAATTACCATCACCATCCATATCACGGAGAATAGCGCGCGTTGACCCCGCAATTGGGAAACCAGAAACCTCTTGCCCATCGCTAGATTGCAAATAGGTATTGCCAGAGGCAGCCTGCGTGACAAGCCACACATTATTCATGTTTTGAATTACTTGTAGAGACTCACACTCCTCTTGCAGTGTCACTTTCTCTGTAGGCTCATCGAGCCCGGTGTATCGCTCTATCTCGTCTCCGTTGAGCAAATAGTACTCACCTTTTGACGACCAATCTAGGACTTGACCATCAGTCAAATCGAAACTAAGCGACTCTTCTTCACCGGCCATTTGAGACCAGAACTTTCCATCGTTTTTAAAGTAATGCAACCTGATACGCGAGATATCTGGCCCCTTGGTGACTCTGTATTTCGAGCCTGCATACGCTGATATATTCATGTCAGAATCATGTCTGACCTTACCCGTTCTGTCCAAGAAAAAGAGGTCACCGTCTGAGTCAATACAGGTGATGTAGTCTTTACCCGAAATGCTGAAATGGGTGATATGACCAACCACTGGCTTTCCTCTCATTTTATATTCCCAACCCTTGACCGCTCGACCCTCGGCATCAAAATTATGGACCATTCCTTCTGCTGTAGCAATCAGCAGTCTGTACTTCTTGTTCTTATCATAGTCCATCAGTCCAAGCACTGAGGTGGCTTTTGCTGGCAAGCTAATAGGGTAACCCTCCACGTCTCTGCCAAGCCTATCAATGAGGTAAATCTTAGTGTCGGTATTAAACAAGAGCTGTAGACGACCGTTTTTGTAGACGTCAATCTGATGTATGTCAGATCGTATCTCTTCGTCAATCTGACGCGACCATCGTTCTTTTCCAGTGTTTGAAATCAAGTAGAGCTTATCAGAATCGTCTTGTACGGCAATGTCTTGATGGCCGCTCACGTGATTAGTAACTGACCATATCTTATCTGAAAAGGTCGTGTCAAGCTCCGCCTCCCAGAGCGAAGAAGTTTCCTTTTTGTAAATCGGATTATACTTGAGGTAGAGATTTTGATAATACAGATCATTACGGGCGTGCTCATACTGAATACACACCGCTTGAAATTTTCGAAAAACATCCTTATGCTCACTCACCTCTGAAGCCAACTCACTTTCAAGTTGCTGCTCTAGTATGTCAGGAGATCTTGATATATCTAGATAATAGCACAGCGAAGAACTACCAGACAAGTCGTTTTGAAACTCTTGAAAACCCTCATCATTTTTGAGGCTTCGTTCGCTCAGCTTAAAGTTGACTAAACTTTTTAAGGTCCGTTCTGAGTTGGCCAGTGCCAAGTAACCATCCATCTGAGCAACATAAGCCTGACTTAAGCCACCAAGAAATCTACCGAAGGTGGCTTCCAAAAAACGACAGTCTTGCACTTCTCCTTTTTTAACACCCCTATACTCATCATTCCAACTAATGACTTTGCTCTCCAACAAGGCTGCGTCTTCGGCTATTTCTATGAGACAAAAAGTTTGCTCTGAGACTGGGGCACCCTCAATATGCCCCATAACAAGCTGATTTCCAACACTCTCAAGAACTTGCTCTTTGCTGAGACCATAGGCTTTATCAAGATCATCCCACACTTGCTGTGTTTTATTATATCGCCCAATGGAATGGAGGTAGTCCTCATGTCTAATGTCAAATTGTCTTTTGTCAGAAAGTCCAATAAACAGGAAGTCGGCCACATTTGCTGGCACAAAAGAAAGAGCGTCCATGTCTATGGTCTCTTGATCTCTGAACAAACTCAAGTACGAAGAGAGCGAATCTTGTGCGGTCAGCAAACCTGACATCAGCAGCGCATTACTCTTGATACTGACATCAAACTCACTCCACTGCGCGAAGTTTTCGAAGAAGGGTGTATGACCGTTTTTTCTTCGCATCATATTCGCCAAGTCAGAAAAACGCAGGTAATTGAGATAGGCATAACAGAGGTGACTCTTTCCTGCTGTGGCTCTAATTTTCTTAAACCCACTGTCGATCAAAAGACCTTGACCTGTGTTGATAGACCTTACTGAGCGCTCGAGGAGCACTTGTGACGAAGAGAAAAGCAGAAAGCCATTATGCGTGCAGAAGTAAGTCTCTGAACTATCTAGTGAGGAAATAGTTGTGCCTTCATACACCTTGTCTTTATAACTGCGCTCAGTGCCTGCTTGCTCGTTAAAAAAAGACTTGAGCTGACTCGTTTCCACATCGCGCCTGAGCACAAATGCGAGTAGACTGTGTACCTCATCTCCACCATTACTATGTATCGAGCAAAACGTTTTATTCCCGTCTAAGTAGCTCGCCCACGCAGGGTCATGAAACAAACTAGAGTCCATGCTCGACCCAAGTTCTGACAGGTCAGTGACCATGTCAGTAAAGCCCAGTTCTTCCCAGATAATGTTGCCGTCTTTCACTTTATCCCAGAGCGACTGAAGGTTGTCAACCTCAAAAAGTAGCAGAGCATCTTCAGGAATGGCGGTAGCGATATCTTGCTTCTGCTCCACTTTCTCTTCCGCCTTAAAGAGTGTGTATCCTATGGCAAGCAGTGAGGCGATTACAAGAATGGCTAGAAAGAGTCTCTTCAGCATTAAGCAATGGTTGTGAAAGAGTCAAAAGTAACGGGCCTCAGAGGCTTACACGTATAATTGGCCTTTGTCTATCAACACCGCGCTGTGGGGCATCAATCAGTCTTACTTTTCAGGTAGGAGACGAAAAGTCATGCGATGAATTGGGGTGACGCCAAGTCGCTGTATGCCCTCTCTATGCATGACTGTTCCGTAGCCCGCATTTTTCTCCCATCCATATCCAGGATATTTTTCTGCGTACGCTTCCATCAATCTGTCTCGATGCACTTTGGCCAACACCGATGCTGCTGCGATGGACCGGTACTTTCCATCACCACCAATCACACAGGTGTGTGGCGTAAAAGGATATGGTTTGAAGCGATTTCCATCAACCAAAATATGCCCTGGTTTGAGGCTCAACTTATCTAAAGACTTATGCATGGCAAGCAGTGAAGCCTGAAGAATGTTGATCTCGTCAATGGTTTGACTATCTACTTCAGCAATGGCCCAAGCCTTGGCATTTTTTTTGATCCAGTCAAAAAGTTCTTCTCGATGCTTGGCCGTCATCTTCTTGCTGTCATTGAGCAAGGGGTGCGTTTTTCTGGGCGGCATAACCACCGCTGCTGCCACTACTGGCCCCGCCAGACAGCCTCGACCCGCCTCATCTGTGCCCGCTTCTATAATGCCACGACTGAGATAGGCTTTTAAGCTACTCATCCACTAGCTGATTTATCACTTTTGACAGCTTAGTGGCACTCTTGTCCCATGAAAAAATCGCACTGCGCTTAAGTCCTGCGTCAATCAAGCGCTGCCTCATTGCTTCTTCTTCACAAATTTCTTTCATGGCACCTACGAGCTCTCCTTCTTCATAAGGGTCAACGTAAAGCGCAGCCTCTTCAGCCACTTCTGGCAATGAACTCACATTAGATGTGATTACCGGCACCCCACAGGCAAAGGACTCAATGACTGGTATACCAAATCCCTCAAACAAAGGAACGTAGGTCATGGCGAGTGCCGAGGCAATGACTTTAGACATCTCATCATCACTAAGTCGCCCAGTAAAAATAACTTTTGAAGCATGTGTCAATGAACGCAACACTCGTTCCGACTCTTCCAGCCATCGCTGTTTAGAACCGATGAGTACGAGCTTCATTTCTTTTCCAGTCTCGCTGATAAAACGATCGAAAGCGCGAAGCAAAAAGGGTAAATTTTTTCTAAGATTCATGGACCCTACATACACAAAAAAGTCTGACCCATCAGTCCATTTTTCTTTTGCAGCACGCTTGACCTCATCTGCAACTGGGGCAAACGTATCTGCGACTCCGTTATAGATGACATCAATGTTACTTTCCTCTATCTCATATGTCTTGGCGATATCAAATCTGCTAAACTCTGAGACAGTCAGCAGCCTATCTGAAAAACGCGCATACCTTGGAAAGTACTTTTTATAGTGCCAGAGATGAATGCCAGAGAGCAAATCAGGAAAATGCTCGAAGTTGATATCATGCATGACATTGACCTTTTTGATATTGGCTTTGAGGCTCAAGTATCCATCTGTACTAAGCAGAACATCGTGGGGGTGTTTTTTGAGATATCGCGGCATGGATTGCTCAAACCACAAGTGATATAAAAATGGATGACGGGCCTGTGGACTGAGGACTACTCCTGTGACATTTTCAGCATAAATGAAGGACTCGTCAAAAGGCCTATCGAAAAGAAACGTAAACTCTGTCTCAGGCATTTGAAGCACCAGACGCTTCAGAATTTCATGAGTAAATCGGCCAATTCCCTCTAGCTTTCCATTCAGCAGCAATCGTGTATTTACGGCAATCTTCATTCAGATGATAAATCGTGGCCAAGATAAGCCATCTATACCGAGTCAGGAGTTAAAATTGAATTGAGATTGGCAGATGTGCGGCAATACGGGGCTCAGGCAATAATGACTTGAAAATCATGTTAAAGGGGTACATTTGCGCATTCAAAAAACCCCCTCCCATGAGCTCAGAAGTCTCGTTTGACAATGTGTTTGACATTTTGAAGAAAAATTTCCTGTTGATACTTCTCATAGGCTTCATCGGTGCTATAGTCGGTGCTGGCTACTCCTACACCATAGACAATCGGTTTAAATCAACCGCAGTTGTCTATCCTGTAAACATCTTCCCGCTGAGCGATGAAAGCGAAACAGAGCAGATGATGCAACTGTTTCAGTTTGTCGAAATCAGAAATGCGGTGATTGACAAATTCAAATTATACGAACGAGACGAACTCGTACCTGGAGCTCCAGAATACAGACACTGGGTAAACCTCCTCTATGATGAGCGGGTGAGCATAAGTGCCACGCGATTTGAGAGTGTGGAAATCACTTGCCAAGATGAAGACCCAGAAGTGGCAAAGCAGATGGTGGAAGAAATCATTGCTCAGTTTAACGCAAAAAACAGACAAATAAATAGCCAATTGCACCAAGAATACTTTGAAATGAAGGAAGGTGAAATGGCCCGATTTTTAGGCATCATTGACTCTCTGAAAACAAGGCAGTCTGCGCTTAGAGAAGGATCTATTATTCTCGACATTGAAGGTCAATCTGAGAGCCTGACAAAGAGCTATCTCGACCTATTAGCAAGAGGGTCTAATCAGGCTAGACTTAGAGAGCTAAAAGATCTGATGCGTGACGTTGGAGAAAAGGGTGGCGAAATAAGCCTCATCTCTACGATGATCGAAGGACTGGGAGAATACTATAGCGTGCTCATGGAAGATTACAACAAAGAGGCGGCAAAAATTAATGACCAACTGAGTTACGCTCAAGTGATAGTCACACCAGAAGAGGCAGACAAAAAGTCTTATCCCGTAAGATGGATAATTGTGGTTATCTCCTTTATAGCCAGCATCTTTTTAAGCATGATCTTTTTTGCAATAAGAGAACGTTTGGCCTAACAAATCACTGTGACTCTGCTTAGAAATAAGGTAGCCTGGCTTACGATTTTAATCGTGAGCACTATGATTCTCGCTTATTTTATTGCCATTGGTAAGCTCGAAGTTCTTGCCATTCCTGCTGGACTATTGGCGCTTTATGCCGCCTTGTTTCACACGAAACAGACTCTTCTTTTTATTGCTGCCATCACACCTCTTTCGCTCAACCTTGAGAGTATCTCTGGCTTTGGAGGAATTGGTTTTTACTTGCCTACCGAACCGTTGCTGGCCGTGCTACTGGTGCTGTTCTTTATCTGGAGCCTCGCCAAAAACGCGCTTGATGCCAAGCTAGTAAAAGACTCGTTTACGGTGCTTGTCATTGCTCACTTGCTGTGGATTTTTATCACGGCTTGTTCGAGCAGCATCCCTTTGGTCTCGTTTAAATTCTTGATTAGTCGGTTGTGGTTTGTTGTTCCCCTTTACCTCATGGCGGCAAGTTATTTTCAAAAGAAAGAATACTTGAAGCGCTATTTCTGGGGCTACATCGCGGTGATGTGCGTGGTTATCTGCCTGACCATAATACAACATGCCAGCTTTGGTTTTTCTGAGCAAGCAGGCCACTATGTGATGAGTCCATATTTTAAAGACCACACCTCTTATGGCGCCATGATTGCGATGTTCATTCCTTTCATCATCGGTTCGTTAAGCAAGAAAAATGTGAGTATCACGCATAGAGTGTTGATGTCTGTTGTCATGTTCATCTTTACCGTTGGTTTGATTTTCTCATACACCAGAGCAGCCTGGCTAAGTCTTGTTGGAGCATTGGGCGTATACATCATCATGAAACTACGCATCAAGTTTTGGATAGTATTTAGTGTAATTGCCACGCTGACCATTGGTTTTTTTGTGCTTCAAGATGATATAGTTAGAGAGCTAGAACGCAATAGGCAAGACTCAAGTGAAAGCTTTACAGAGCACATTCAGTCAATGACAAACATCTCTACAGACGCCTCAAACCTGGAGCGTCTTAATAGATGGAACTGTGCGGTAAGAATGTTTAAAGAGCGTCCAGTGATGGGCTGGGGGCCGGGCACATACATGTTTCAATACGCACCATTTCAAAAGAGCAGCGAACTGACCATTATCAGCACCAACCTTGGCAATGCGGGTAATGCGCACAGCGAGTACTTGGGCCCCATGGCCGAATCTGGCTTGATGGGCGGAGTCCTTTTTGTGTTGATTCTGATCTTCATATTGCGCAGAGGAATAATACTCTACTACAAACTCGAAGATCCGGAAATGAAGATGCTCACCATGTCATTTACCTTAGGCCTCATCACCTACTTTGCCCATGGTGTGCTCAACAATTTTTTAGATACAGATAAGGCGAGTGTGCCTTTTTGGGGATTTTGCGCGGCCATTATTGCCATCGACTTGTATCACAAAAAGCGAATGGACAGCAAGGCGATATCGTCTTGAGCCCGCGCGCCATCTCTAAACTCATCAAAGTCTTCGATTAGTTTGGCATTGACATCTTTCATGTTGGCGTCTATCACTTTTCTAAATGAGGCATCAACACGATCATAACCATACTCTTCATTATCGACTCCTTCCATCTCCACAAGCCCGTCTGTAAAGGTGAGTAGCACAGCGTCTTTACTGAGCGTCTCTTTACCTACATTAACCACCGGTATTTCGTCAAGCATACCCAAGCCAACACATCCTGATTTCAACCAATTGCTTGCGCCATGATTGACCATCAACTGCGGATTATGACCTGCATTGATATACTCTAACTCGCGCGTTTTTGGGTCATACTTACCCATAAACATTGTAATAAAACGATCGCCCTGAGCAGCGTCTATCACGCCTTGGTTTAGACCATGCACTAGTTCTACCAACGACTCGTTTCGTTCAAGCATGGCTCTCATGCGAGCTTGAAAATTAGCCATCAAAAATGCAGCGGCCACTCCTTTACCCGAGACATCTGCAATGCAGAAGAAGTGCTCTCCTGTTGGTATTTTTAAGTAGTCATAATAGTCACCACCTACCTGTTGGTGCGGAAAATAAAGTGCATCAACATCTACTTCAGAGTCACTGGGCAAAAAGGCTGGCACAAGCATGGACTGCATGTCTGCCGCCAGCTCTATCTCTCGCTTCATGCGCTCCTGCTCGATGTTCTCTTTCATCAGGCGCTTGTTCTCAACCGCCACAACAAGCACGTTAGTCAAGGTCTGAATGAAGTTCATGTGCTTGACCGTAGGGCTCATGGCCACTTCCTCTTCATCTAAATCACCGATGAGCAAAAATGCCAAGGGATTCTCATTGTGATGCACAGGAATGAGCACATCATAAGTCGCTAAGACATCATTATCTCTGGTGGTCAAGACAGTAATCTCTTTATTCTCTTCGGCCACTATTTGTCTCAACATCTCCATCACGTCCGCTTGTTCGCCATACTGCAAGAGCGGCAGCCAGTTATTATTATGCTGAGTGAAGAGCACCAGTTTTTCTATGCCGAGTTCGACATGGACAATCTCTTTATAGATAGACAGCAGTTCTTCTATCGGAAGGTTATTGTTGATACCCTTGGTAATTTCCAATAGCGATGCCAACTTAAACTTGTTGAGCTGCAGCCTTTGTGATAATCTGGATACTTTGTCCATCTATTTCCGATTTTCAAATAGTTCGGGCAACTTCTTAATCATGGCCATCTCTCTAAATGCCTGTCTGCGCTCTACGCAAGGCACACCAAAATATGTTTTGCCGCCTTCTACAGACTGAAACGGCCCAGACTTGCCGAGTAATTCTGCACCTTTTCCGATGGTGACATTACTCGGAATACCGACCTGCCCCCAGAGCGTCACTCCGTCTTCTATGGTCACGCAACCTGCTATACCGCATTGCGCAGCGATGAGACAATCTTCGCCAATAACAGTGTCATGACCTACATGCACTTGCGAGTCGAGCTTGGTGCGTTTCCCTATTCTGGTGTCACCGCTCACTCCTTTTGAAATGGTACAAGCAGTGCCAATCTCCGCATCATCTTCAATGATTACTTCGCCACAACTGTGCATGCGCACGCGCCCTTCTTTTCTGTTGTTGTAATAAAAAGCATCGTTGCCGATGACGGCATTGGCCTGTATAGTGACCCTGTCACCTATTGTGGTATTATCATGAATCACCACTCCGGCATGGATCACACATTGATCTCCCACGGTCACATTTTTACCAATGACTACGCCCGGAAAAATCATGCTGTCTTTACCCACCGAGAGGTCACCAGAAATAGTGTCAGTCCATAAGACTAGTGGGCTGAAGTGCTTGGTTAGAAAATTATAATCAGCAAAGGGGTCTGCCGAAACGAGCAGCGCTTTTCCCTCTGGCACCTCCACATCAGCCGAATCAATCAGAATGGTATGAGCCGCAGAGTCTAGTGCTTTTTGATAATACTTGGGGTGATCTACGAAAACCAAATCTCCAGACTGCACCTTATGAATCTCGTTTATGCCAGAAATTACATGTCCTTCAGGACCTTTCATTTCGGCTGAAATAAGCGCATTGATACTCGCCAGAGTTTGTGTAGGGTTCAGCTTCATGGGCTCTTACTGCTTCACCCTTTCTACGTATTCTCCGCCCTTACGAGTATCGACTTTCACCACATCTCCGATGTTGATGAAGAGCGGCACTCTGATTTCATAATCACAGTCAATCTTTGCTGGCTTGCTACTATTAGTGGCCGTATCGCCTTTGATACCCGGCTCAGTGTAAGTCACCTCATACTGCACAAAAGACTCAAGTTCGCATGACAGCGGAGCCTCTTCCTCGGCATGGAATATGATAATAGCCTTCACCTCTGGCTTGAGTAAGTGAGGGGCATTAATCATGTGCTCATTGAGGGTTACTTGCTCAAAGTTTTCGGTATTCATGAAGTGGTAACCCATGTCATCGTTATACAAGAACTGATAGGTTCGCGTCTCAATCCGAACAGTCTCAATCTTCACCCCAGAGTTAAACGTGTTGTCAATTATCTTTCCGTTAGTCAGGTTACGGAGTTTGGTGCGGACAAAGGCCGGCCCCTTACCTGGTTTAACATGTTGGAACTCTATAATTGTATAGAGGTCATTATTGAATTTGAAACAGAGTCCATTTTTAAAATCTGCAGTACTCGCCATTACGTGATATAGGATTATTCGTTAAGCCTTAAATGTAGGCATAATGACAGGCCATGAACAGCCCGTATTAGGAGGACTTTTTAACCGTTCCTCTGTCAATGAAGAATGTCCCCTCAGCCCCTTTGATTTCTGATTCGGTATCGTTTGAAGCAATGACAATGGTTCGCTTACCGCGCTGCAAGGCCAACTGCGTCTCAAACCATTGTATTCCGGCTTCATCTAGATTCATGACAGGCTCATCTAAAAGTAAACATGGGCTGTCTGTGCAGAATGCCAATCCAAGTTTTACGCGTTGCAACATTCCACTCGAAAAGCCCTTAAGCGACTTGTGCATTGGTAAGTTGAGGTCAGCGAAGAGTGACTCCACATTGATTTCATTCTTTTGTTTGAATGAAAAGTGAAAAGAGATGGCCTCTTCTAAGGTCATTTCAGTGTAAAGATCTAGGTATGGAGCCACGATAGTAAAGTCCTCATGGTCGGCTGTCAACTGGTCGCTTTTCTCTCCGCGAATCAATCGAGTACCCTCTGAGGGAGTCAGATAACCTGAGATTAATTTTAGAATGGTCGACTTGCCACTGCCATTGCTACCACGAATGACATAGCTCTTGCCTGGCAATAAATCCATGTCGACATGTCTGATGATCCACTTCCTATTGAAGCGTTTTCCAATTTGTTCTAATCGGATTTCCATCTACTCATCAGGAGCTTCCGCGCATAATGCCATTCTCCGAATTTCTGATGAAGTCTAAGATATCTCTCTTCTCTTTTGAGTCTGGAGTTTCAGCATCTACAAAACCAAGCGCTTGAGACACGTTGTTGTTATGCACATAAATGCTGCGGTAGATGTCTTCTATGTTCATCACCGTCTTCTCTTTGAAGCCTCTTCGTCTCAGACCGATGCTATTGACACCGATGTATGATAGCGGCTCTCTTGCGGCCTTCACATAAGGCGGCACATTTTTTCTCACCATCGATCCGCCAGCTATAAAACTGTGCTTGCCTATTCTGACAAATTGCTGCACGGCAACCAAGCCTTCGAGAATGGCGTAATCTTCTATCACCACGTGTCCAGCAATATTGACCGCATTAGCAAGGATGCAATGATTGCCCAAGAGCACATCATGCGCAATGTGCACATAGGCCATCAACAAGCAGTTGTTGCCCACTACGGTTTTCATTCTGTCTGTGGTCCCTCTATTAACGGTGACACACTCCCGTATGATGGTGTTGTCACCTATCTCAGCTTTGGTTGGCTCACCGTTATACTTAAGGTCTTGTGGCGCTGCGCCTATCACTGCGGTAGGATAAACCTGACAGTTAGAGCCGATAGTCGTTCCATTTAAAATACTGGCATTCGGGCCAATCTTTGTGCCGTCACCAATCTTCACATCTGCCTCAATCACAGCAAATGGACCAACTGACACGTCTACTCCCAACTGTGCATCTGGGTGCACATATGCCCTTTCGTTAATCTCCACCATCACTCTTTGTCTTTGACTATTTGCGCCATCATTTCTGACTCTCCAACTACATTTCCATTAACATAAGCCTTACCACCCATATGTACTATCCCTCTGCGGATGGGTGTGAGTAATTTGAGATCGAAGACAATGGTGTCACCAGGCAGCACTTTTCGTTTGAACTTCACCTTATCAATCTTCATGAAGTAGGTGGTGTACTTTTCGGGCTCATCTACTTTGCTGAGGGCAAAGATGCCTCCTACTTGCGCCATGGCCTCTATCTGCAGAACACCGGGCATGACAGGGTTTCCGGGAAAGTGACCTTGAAAAAACGGCTCGTTTCGCGTCACATTTTTAACACCCGTAATGGTGTTTTCTTGTAGGTCAATAATTTTATCTACCAACAGAAAAGGGTAGCGATGTGGCAGCATCTTCTCAATGTCGTTAATGTCAAAGACTGGCTCTCCTTCAAGATCAAAGTGCGGGCGACCTTCTTGCTCTCGCACTCTTTTCTGAATGAGCTTACCAAACTCCACGTTACTTGTATGCCCTGGTCTGGCGGCTAGAATGTGTCCTTTAATAGGTCTGCCGAGTAAGGCGAGATCTCCTACTATATCAAGTAATTTGTGCCGGGCAGGCTCATTTTCATACTTGAGTTTCACCGTGTTGAGGACTCCAATTCCTTCTATGCTCAAGTCTTTGATGAGTTCCTCTCGCCCTATCATTTTGAGAATGCGGTGTATCTCTTCTCCAGGATATTCTTTTTCCATCAACACGATAGCATTGTCTAAGTCGCCCCCTTTAATCAGGTTGTTTTTAGCGAGTTGCTCGAGCTCTTTCATGAAGCAGAATGTGCGACAACTTGCTATTTCTCCAGCAAACTCTTCCAGCCTGTACATGGAGGCATGCTGAGTACCGAGCACTGGTGAATTATAGTCGACCATTACGGTTATTCTAAACTCTCCACCTGGGGTAGGTACAGCAAGCATTTCAGAACCACCCTCCTCTGTTTCATAGTAAAGATTTTCTGTAATCTCGATGTAGTCTTTTGGCTCATTCTGAACCTCTACACCCACCTTAAGAATGGCGTCAACAAAAGGTCTTGAGCTACCATCCATGATAGGTACTTCAGCTCCATATATCTTTAGCAGGGCATTATCAACTCCACAGCCAGCCAAGGCTGCTAATACGTGCTCAGTAACTGAGACCGAAACTTTTTCAACCGCTATGGTCGTGCCTCTATTCGTAGAAATCACGTTTTCTAATCGGGCAGGAATGATGGTCTTTTCTCTAAGGTCTACGCGTTGAAACTTGAAGCCATGACCTGCAGCGGCTGGCTCAATGGATAGCTCGACATCGTCTCCGGTATGAAGGCCTACGCCTTTGAAGGAAATCGCCTCCTTTAGCGTGCATTGCATTTTGCTTATAGATTCAGTCATCGTCTGAGTTGATGGAGCGTTCAATACGGTCGACTCGCTGTTTGAGTTCTGGTAATTTGATGAAGTTGACATAGGCTCTTTTAAAATCTCTATTGAGTATGGCAGGTGATCCCTGCATGATGGTTTTCTCTTCTTTTACAGAATGTCCAATTCCAGATTGAGCGGCCACCATCACACCGTCTGCAATTTTAATGTGCCCGACCACTCCGACTTGGCCTCCGAACATACAGTTCTTTCCGATAGTGGCTGAACCGGCAATGCCTGTTTGAGCGGCAATCACCGTGTTTTCTCCCACCTCAACATTATGTGCTATCTGAATCAGGTTATCAAGCTTTACACCCTTACGGACAATAGTTGAGCCAATGGTTGCACGGTCCACACATGTGCTGGCGCCAATCTCAACATGATCTTCGATAATCACATTTCCTATTTGGGCTACTTTCTCAAAGGTTTTGCTCTGTGGCGCAAAACCGAATCCATCAGCGCCAAGTACTACTTGCGAGTGGATGATGCACTGCGCTCCGACCCGTGTACCTTGGTAGAGACTGCAATTAGAATGAATGATAGTTCCCTCACCAATGAGCACGTTTTTGGCAATACTCGTGTTGGAGTAAATCTTTGCGTTATCAGCAATCACTGCATCTTTACCTATGGTGACAAAAGCCCCAACATACACGTTGGTACCTATCTTGGCCGAACTATGAATGTCCGCCTTGTCTGACACTCCAACCTCATCATTTTTGTACGGATTAACCGCGTCAAGCAACTTGGCCAAGCACGAATAAGCGTCATCTACTCGTATCAGTGTTAAGGTAGATGGCAAGTCTTTTTCAGGCTTAAAATCTTTGTTGACTATAGCCACTGAGGCTTCAGTGCCATAGATGTACTGCTCGTACTTTGGGTTGGCAAGAAAGGTCAACGTACTGGGACGTCCAGCTTCTATTTTGGAGATGTCATTTACTTTAACTGAGGCATCACCTTCAACCAGCCCGCCTAGCATTGCGGCAATGTCGCCTGCTGAGAATTCCATCTGTCAAAAGTAAGACAAAAGGACTGCCTAAGGGCCGCGAATCAAAGCGGTATCCATAGCTCATTGTGTATTGTGTTACTTTTGAAATTATGGAAATAGGAGAAATCATAAATAAAGCCTACAGCCTCATCCCAACGGTATTCTCTGTGGTCTTAGTTATTGGGGCTTATAAGGTCACCCAGTCACTACTTACTAAAAAAAGTAGCGGTTCTGGTGGGCTAACGCTCATACGGCAGACCATCCTTTTCACTATAGGTTTTATTGGATTCTTCATGATACTGCTCGCGCTGCCAATAAATCATGAGCTGAGAGGTCAACTTTTGAGCTTGCTTGGCATTGTTCTCGCAGCGTCCATTTCTCTCAGCTCCACATCATTGCTCGGAAACGCCATGGCAGCCTTAAACATAGGCATGGTCAACAGTTTTAAGATTGGCGACTTCATAAGGTGTGGCGATATTTTTGGCCGAGTGACTAGTAAAGGTCTTTTTCACACCGAGGTGCAAACAGAAAACCGCGACCTGATGACCATACCAAACCTTCACTTGGTCACCAATCATGTTACGGTGACCAGAGCTTCTGGCACCATTCTTTCGGGCGTAGTGTCTCTGGGTTATGATGTAAGTAGAGTCTTAATAGAGAAAACGCTCATTAAGGCAGCTGAAAAAGCCGGACTTATAGATGGTTTTGTGTTCGTTACTGAACTTGGTGATTTTTCTGTGGTGTACAAAGTCAGCGGCCTCTTGAAAGATGTAAATAAAATATTGTCGGTGAAGTCTAAGTTGAACAAAGCAATGATTGACCTTTTGCATGAAGCGGATATTGAAATAGTGTCTCCAACTTTTATGAATCAAAGGCAAGTTAATGACACGGTGTTCATCCATAAATCAAGAAAGACGGACACTCAATTAGAAGCGGACAAAGCGGAGTCTGTCATCTTTGACAAAGCTGAAAAAGCCGAAGAAATAGAGAAGAAGGAAATGAAGCTGGAGGAAGTAGTTGCCAAAATCGAAGAACTGGAGTCAGAACGAAAATCTGCGAAATCTGAAGACAAACCTACTTTTGACGAACGCATTGAGAACTTGAAGAATATCAAGTTAAGATTGGAGACTCGCATCGCAGAGCAGAAAGACAAACTTAACAAGGAGGGCTGATGAGACTACTTTGCTCTTTTCTTTTCGCTTTGTTTCTGGCTCAAAGTTCATTAGCCCAAATAGCGCTTCGCTATGAAGACAACTCAAGCCTAAACTATGCCGAGACCATTGAGTCCTATCGGTATCTAGCAGAAAAAGACAAGCGGTTTGTGTTTGAGCCCTGCGGAAAGAGTGATGCTGGAGAAGACATCTTTGTTTTCGCTCCGCGAATAAAAAAAGAAGGCCTCCCGACTGTTTTGATCAACAACGGAATACACCCTGGAGAATCGTGCGGTGTTGATGCATCTATCCTGTTGATGAATCAACTTATCGAAGAGCGGTCCACTCTGCTCGACTCCATCAATATAGTAATCATAGCCCTCTATAATGTGGGAGGCTCTTTGAACCGAGGCTGCTGCACGCGTGCCAATCAAAATGGACCAACAGAACAAGGCTTTAGAGGCAACGCTAAGAACCTAGATCTCAACAGAGATTTTATCAAAATGGATAGCCAAAACTCGCTGGCCTTTACTGAGACTTTTCATAATTGGCAGCCGGATATTTTTATTGACACGCATACTTCTAACGGTGCAGATTACCAGCACTGCATGACCCTCATACATTCTCAGTATGACATGATTTCTGCACCCATGGCAAAATTCTGTGACCGTGAGATATTGCCATTTCTCTATGCCAAGATGAATGAAAGCTACCCCATGGCTCCTTACATGGACTTGATGGGAGAAACACCTGAAGCGGGCATAAAAGATTTTGCAGACTGGCCGCGATATTCGAACGGGTATGCAGGGCTGTTTAACTGTTTGGGCTTTACCACTGAAGCGCACATGCTCAAGCCATATCAAGACAGAGTACTGGCCACTCGCGACTTTTTGAGTGCCATGCTCGAGTTTTGCATGACTAGCAGGGGACGCTTGCTTCCTGAAGTGAAATTAATAGCCCAGCGCGAAGACCTAGAACAAAAGGAATGGTGCTTAGACTACACCTTGGATAAAACAATAGTCGACTCGGTCAACTTTATGGGTTACTCTTCTTCAAAAGAACCGAGTAAAGTGACAGGGCTTCAGCGCCTGAAGTATCATCGAGACAAGCCTTACACCAAAATGATCTCGCAGTTCAGTCACTATATCGGATCAGATACGGTGATGGTGCCTAGTCACTACCTAATCCCGACCGCATGGCAAGAAGTGATTGCGCGCCTCAAGTTAAACAAGGTGGACATGACTGAGATTAAAAAAGACTCTAATCTTGTGGCTACGGCCTATTACATAAGCCATGTTGACAGCCCTAAGTCTCCATACGAAGGGCACTTTTTGCATGACAATGTCGACACAAGAACTGAGCAAATAACCGTCAACCTCTCTACTGGATATATGCTCATACCAACCGATCAGGCTGCGCGCAGATATCTTATTAATGTGCTTGAGCCGCGGGCCAAAGACTCCTTCTTTAATTGGAACTTCTTTGATGCTGTGTTGCAGCAAAAAGAGTGGTTTTCGCCCTATGTATTTGAGGATCTGGCAGAAGAAATACTATCTGCTGATGCAGAGCTCAAGGCTTCGTTTGAACAGAAAAGAAAAGAGGAAGAAGGTTTTAAAGAAGATATGTGGGGCCAACTGATGTATATCTACAAGCACTCACCGTACTACGAGAAATCACATCTGAGATACCCCGTATTTCGACTAGACTGACTTAGTCAGTGATGAGCGGAGTCTCCACTATATTACTCTCGTGAAGCGCCCGGTCAATAAGCTCAATGCTATACTTCACAGAATCGTTGCCGAGAGAGCCAATATTTGGTGGAAATGGTGCAATGGTTACTCTTATTTCACCTTCAAGGGCTTGGTCTTGACCCGAAGGTGTGAGGTCTAAAATTCTCCAAAAAGTGACTGGAGTACTCTCAAAAGGGATCTCTATCCACTCTCCGTCAATAAACTCGTGATGACGTAATATCAAATTATAATAAAACTTATTCTCACTGCGTGTGGAGTCAACCCCGTTGTACGGCACAAAATTATAAGGCGCATCTACTTGAAACTCATTAAGTCCGATATCGCCATCGCCATCAGTAAAGTCTATGGTCACATAGGCCGAGTCATTACCAAAGCGCTCTACGCTTTTAAACTCTATGACCGGTTCGATAGGAAAGTTGGCCGACTTATCACAAGAAGACCAGATGAGCACTGCACATAGAGCAGTAAGAAGTATTTTTGATGACTGTGCCATACTCCACAAATGTAAATATTATGCCTTGACTGATGGAAAGCGAAATTTCTCAATGGAAACAGCGCCTTTGGTCACTCAAAGGAGGTGATGACTTTAACGAATTAGCCCTGTCAATATTTCATTATCAGGTATCTGAAAGTGGACCATACTTGGATTTCTGCACTAGTCTTGGCCGACTCAATCCGAAAGATGTTAGTGATATTCCTTTTCTACCGATTAGTGCTTTTAAGAGCCACCAAATATTGAGTGGTGCGCAGAATGCTGAAATCCAGTTTAAGAGCAGCGGCACTACTGATAGCATCAAGTCAAGGCATCATGTAGCAGATTTGAGCGTCTATGAGTCTAGCTTCATGCATGGATTTACCTCGAGTTATGGAGCCCCACAAGACTGTTGTATTCTCGCCTTGCTCCCCTCTTATCTGGAGCGGAGCGGCTCATCGCTAGTATACATGGCCAATAAGCTCATAGAAGTAAGCGGACATGCTGACTCAGGATTTTATCTGGATGACTTGGCTTCTTTGCATCAAAAGCTGCAGTCGCTGAAAGAAAACGGCACGAAAACGATATTGCTTGGGGTCTCGTTTGCTCTTTTAGACATGGCCGAAGACTTTCCCATTGACTTTCCAGAGCTCATAGTCATGGAGACTGGCGGTATGAAAGGAAGAAAAAAGGAACTGACTAGAGAGGCGCTTCACGGCATTTTGCAAAATGGCTTTGGTGTGCCGCAAGTACATAGTGAGTATGGCATGACGGAATTACTATCACAAGCCTATTCGTCTGGGGGCGGACGTTTTACCACACCTCCGTGGATGAGAGTGAGCGCACGTCAGATTGACGACCCTTTTTCAGAGGTCAACACTGGGCGCACCGGAGGCCTTAACATCATTGACTTGGCCAACATTCATTCTTGCTCTTTTATAGCCACTGATGACTTGGGGCGCATTCATGAAGACGGCACATTTGAAGTGCTTGGCCGCTATGACGTTAGTGACATTAGAGGGTGTAGTTTGCTCATTTCATAATCACTTGTTCTCAAATGCTTTAAGGTCTAGTTTTGCCCTAACATCTACCATTTTAAACTATGACCATAAACTCGCTGCGCCTACTCTTTTTTACCAGCATACTTTTTTTGAGCGGAGCTGCATCTGCCCAAGACTTATACCTGTCAGTCATCATGGACGGAGATTTAGCTGGTGGATTGCCAAAGGCCGTTCGCGTTTGTGCCACAGCTGACATCAATGACCTCAGTCTATATGGAATAGGCTCAGCCAATAACGGAGTGGGCACCGATGGTCAGGAGTATACTTTTGAGGGGGAGCTTGATGCGGGCGACTGTCTTTGGGTTAGTTCAGAATCTATGGGCTTCACTACGTTCTTTGGCTGCCCTCCTGATGTGACTTCAGGTGCGATTAATATCAATGGAAATGATGCTATTGAGCTTTATTTTAACGGAAGCGTAGTCGACTTGTATGGGCTTGCTGACGTCAATGGTTCTGGTGAATGTTGGGAATACTCTAATGGTTATGCATACCGACAAACTTCAATGAGTAACAATGGTCTTTTTGATTCTACCTGCACTTCTGCTGACTGGATATACAGTGGCCCTGGTGGCCTGATAGGTATTAGCAACTATGCCGAGCTAAGCGGCCAACCCTTCGGGCCTTATGACAACACCGCTTGTGAGAGTGATCCAGACACTACGTATTATGCGAGCATTGATACCAGCATGACATGCGAAGTATTAAAGAATGCCTTGCATGACATTATTTCAACCTCAAACAACATCCCGTATGGTCCGAGTAGTGGGTATGATGTGATAGACTTTATGTGTGATGCAGACTACCAGTCTGGCCAAGTCCTGGATCGCTATGCGAACACCAACTACACCAACTGTCTTGGCGACCGTTATACTTCATCGTCAAACGCATCAGGTCCAGGTGCAGGCTGGAACCGAGAACATGTGTTTCCAAGTTCATGGTGGGGAGGCTCTAACACGGCAACGCAGTATACCGACTTGCATAATCTATTTCCCTCTGACGCCTATACCAATGCCTTGAAAAGTAATTTTCCGCTTGGTAAAGTGCAGAGCGGAGCAAACGGAAACTCTGCCATTGGCGTGGACATCAACAGCTGTGCGACTGGCTGTAACAACTTGGCTTTTGAGCCTGCAGACCAATACAAGGGAGACCTTGCTCGCGTGTTTTTGTACATGGCCGTCAGATATAAAGATGAGTTACCAAATTGGGCCAGCCAATCATGCACTGGTGATGCCGTGTTAAGTGCAGATGGATTAGAACCTTGCCTCTTAAATCTGCTCTTATTATGGCATCAAGATGACCCAGTAGATGGTATAGAAACGAGCCGTAACAATGCCATTTTCGAGACTCAGGGCAATAGAAATCCCTTTGTGGACATGCCAAGTTGGGCGACTGATATTTGGGGGATTTCTGACGGGACTCAACTCACAATCTCTGCCTGCGACCCGAGTGTCAATCAATGCCTGACACCAGCCTGGGAAATAGTCGAGGTGCAGACTAATTCTAGTTTTAATAATGGGGGTCAATGGACAGCAAGTGCAAACGGGTATACCTGCAATTCTTATTGTGGCACAGGTTGCGCAGAGTATGCCGAAAGCTGGTTGATTTATGGCCCACTGGACATGAGCCAGACTAGCGCTGCAAGTTTGAACTTTACTGCCGAAGAAGATTTTGGCTACACCCTCTTAGAGTTCTTTTGGACCAACAGCTACACCGGTTGCCCCACTGAAACTGGAAACAACTGGACAAGTCTCGGTCAGTTAGATGAAACGTTACTTACAGCTGAAAACACAGCTTTTCCTTTTGCCGCAAATCTTGATTCGGTTAATGGTACTCAAGTGTACTTAGGCATACAGTATGCCGATGATGGCAGTGACGGATACAACTACTGGAGACTCGATGACTTTAACATCATCGCGGACGTATGCCCTGCCTTAGGCACCTTTGTCAGTTCTTCGTGCGCATCATGTCCGGCAGATATAAATGCTGATGGACTTGTAAACGTGAACGACTTCCTTGACCTCAATACGGCCTTTGGTAGCTCATGCACATCATGCGCAGCTGACATCAATGGTGATGGCCTAGTCAATGTCAATGACTTTCTAGATCTCAACACTGCGTTTGGAACAGTCTGTCCTTAATCAGAATCGCGAATAATAGGCATCTAAGGCCCGAGTCAAGTCGCTGTATATTGGTTTTGTAAACTCGATAAACATGTCTTGAGGAGGTGGAGGCAAGGCTTCTCTACTCTTGCATATTTTTTTGTGTCGCGCCTCGAGGGCTCGCTCGTCTCCGGTGAAATTTCCCCACTCGGCAAACCAGACAAAACTCCCATTAAACTTATCGTGCTTGAGTACAGAATTAGAGTTTGAGTCAAACACTTGCATGCTAAATAGCCCCTCTGAGAGCACTTCTTTTTTCCACACAGTCAATGTTGCCTCTACTGTATTATAGGCATCAATTTTTGTCCCATCATCAAGCGTTACTTGACCGACAACTACTGAGTCTTTCGAGAGGTTAGTAATGGTTTTTTCAATGAGCGTATTGCCCACCACAAAGTCGTCAAACGCCAATCGCAGATACTGATCAGGACTGTCAAGTTGCTGTGCATCTCTACCGGTGTAAAAACGCACAAACTCGTTTCTTCCTGCTGTGAGGCTTAAGTGTTCTTCTACTTTGTCTTGAAAGAAATTGGCTGACAACGTGTAAGCCGTTGGCACAGGAATTTGCTCCACCACCACTTTAAGTGTGGCAACATTGCGTGCCTCAACCATTCTAGACCCAACGTTTTTATAACCAGGCACATACGTATTCACATCTTGATACAGGAAATAGGCTTCTTTGGCATCAAGACGAGAACCACGGTTCAAGTATTGCTCGGCCAATGCATAACTCTCTTCAGCCGCTTTTTCCCTTAACTCTTGCACTTTCGCACCTCTAAACACCGGATTTTTAATCACGCTCAGCGCCCCAGGCGACCGTCTGATTTCATCATGCATGGTGTTGATGAGCTGATAGTTTTTTAAGGCATCTTTAAATTTGAACTGCGCATTGCTTAGCAATCTGTTTTTTGCCTCCAGCTCCAGCGTTTCCACTGCTGCCGGGTAGCTATTACTAAGTGCCTCACGTGCCTTTTTGTTATCCGGGTTTTTCCGCAGCTTTTGCACAGCCTTGATTACTGAGCCGTAATAATCACCCTGCTCATAGGCCTTTTTCGCAGAGCCACATTGCAGCATGGTAAATCCTAGAAAGGCAAGTGCCACTATTTTCATTGATTGCATAAGAAAGTATAGTTTGTTGATACATAGCGTGCATCAAGCACAATGTATGCCAAATGCCAAAACATACTAAGAAATAGGACCTCTAAATGTTCAGATAGCCTTGTTAATCAGCTTATTGAAACTTACTCAACCATGAGAATGAAGTAGTTCTTTCTACCACGCTGTAAGAGCACATAACGCTCGTTGAGCAGGTCATCTTCAGAAAGGACTCGTTCAACTTTTACCTTTTCTTTATTCAGCGAAATGGAGTTCTCTTGGAGCGCTCTTCGGGCTTCTCCATTCGATTTCAGGAAACCACCCTTTGCCACCAATGCGTCAATAATTCCGAGCCCTTCTTTGATGTCAGATGCAGAAATCTTGGCTTTAGGTACACCTTCAAACACACTCAAGAAAGTCTCTTCATCAATAGACTTGAGCTGGTCTAGACTCGCTTTGCCATGCAGAATATTTGACGCAGATAGCGCCTTTTCAAATTCTTCTCTTGAATGAACAAGACAGGTCAACTCTTCGGCTAGTCGTTTTTGGAGTATCCGTTGATTTGGAGCTTGGTCATGCTCAGCCTCCAGCGCGCTGATGGTCTGCTCATCAAGCAGCGTAAATATTCTGATAAAACTCTTGACGTCTTCGTCAGTAGAGTTAATCCAGTACTGATAAAACTTGTAAGGGCTGGTTTTAGACGGGTCGAGCCATACGTTGCCCCCTTCAGACTTGCCAAACTTAGTACCGTCTGCCTTTTTAATTAACGGAGCTGTCAGTGCATAAGCTTCACCGCGTTTGAGTCTGCGAATCATCTCAGTACCAGTAGTAATATTTCCCCACTGGTCTGATCCGCCCATTTGAATTTTCACTCCTTTCTCGGCATAGAGGTGACAAAAGTCATAGCCTTGTATTAACTGGTAGCTAAACTCTGTAAATGACATTCCTGATTCTAAGCGAGACTTCACCGAGTCCTTTGCCATCATGTAGTTGACAGAGATATGCTTTCCTACTTCACGTATGAATTCTAAAAAACCAAACTCTTTAAACCAGTCATAATTATTGACCATCTCTGCCCCATTATCAGCATCAGAGAAGTCTAAAAACTTCATGAGTTGCTTTTTCTGACATTCGAGATTATGGTTGATGGCATCCACATTGAGCAACTGTCTCTCGGCAGATTTGCCCGAAGGGTCTCCGACAAGACCCGTTGCACCTCCTACCAGTGCTATAGGCTTATGGCCACAAAGCTGAAAATGCTTGAGCAGCATGACTGGCACCAAATTACCGATGTGCAGGCTGTCTGCCGTAGGATCAAAGCCCACGTAGGCAGAAGTAAGCTCTTTTTGGAGTTGCTCTTCAGTGCCGGGCGTGATGTCGTGAATCATGCCACGCCATCTCAGTTCTTCTACAAAATTCTTCATTACGGGGGCGAAGATAGACAGAATGAGCGGCACAAAAAGTCAGTAAAGCGAAGCACAAGACTCTTTGAAAACTTGTTTTAAGTGAGCACCTCTTCTTGCTGAGAGCAATCAAAAAAAGAAAATTCTGCCCCTGTGCGTTAGGCCACTTATTCAGCATTCTTTTCTTTGCACTAGAACATGGCCCAATTAAATTTTCAAAATACAGAAGTCGCCTTTGCCAGCAAGGATGACAAGTCGCTTAAGAAAGCGTACTGGTTGTTTAAATTGGTGGCTAATCCAAGCCTGGTTAAGCTCGGTAGGATTTGCTTAAACATAGCCATGACACTAAGATTGCCTATTAAGGGAATCATCAAACGCACCATTTTCAGCCAATTTGTTGGCGGTGAGACTGGAGAAGAGGCCGATGCCTCTACAGACGTGTTGAGTAAATATGGCATAGGCACGATACTGGATTATTCTGTCGAAGGCACTGAAAGTCAAGAAGGTTTTGACCAAACCACAAAAGAGATTCTCAAAACCGTTCACATTTCTGCGGGGCAAGAGATGGTGCCGTTTTGCGTGTTTAAACCTTCTGGAATTGGTCGATTCAGTATCTGGGAAAAAGTCAATGCAAATAAAGCGCTTAGCGACTCGGAGAAAAGAGAGTTTGAAGAGACTGAAAAGCGTGCGAACCTCATCTGTCGCACGGCCCATGAAGCGGGCACTCCAGTGCTTATTGATGCCGAAGAGAGCTGGATACAAGATGCGGCTGACCGCATGGCAGAAAAGATGATGGAGCGGTATAACAAGTCTTCGGCCATCGTGTATACCACTCTTCAGATGTACCGCCACGACCGTTTGGAATATCTAAAAGAAGTGCATGCGCGAGCGAAGGAGAAAAACTTCACACTCGGAGTGAAAATAGTGCGCGGTGCCTACATGGAAAAGGAAAGAGACAGAGCCGAAGAGCAGGGATACCGAGACCCGATACAGCCAAACAAGGCAGCTACTGACCGCGATTTTGATGCCGCCATCTCTTATGCGGTAGCGCACATTAATGATATCGCGTTGGTTGCGGGCACACATAATGAGAAGAGCTCGATGCTACTGACCGAGCTGATGCGTAAATCAACTATTGACAATAACCATTCGCATGTTTTTTTCGCTCAGCTATACGGCATGAGTGACCACATATCATACAACCTAAGTGCGGCTGCGTACAATGTGGCCAAATATGTGCCTTATGGCCCCGTGAAGGAAGTGATGCCCTACTTGATACGCAGAGCGGAGGAGAACACTTCAGCGGCTGGACAAACAGGAAGGGAGCTGGGGCTCATACTGAGTGAAATGAAACGCAGAAAAGAGCAATAACAAAGCATCGACATGAAGATGAATTCTGTCTTTGTGGCGTTGTAGTTATACTTGTTTCAGTGTCCATTAAAACTCGATCAAAGCGCTTAAAATTCGCGAATAGACCTAATTTTGCACCTTATGAGCACGCAGACTGTCAAATTCAATACAAAAGATCGCCCAGAGTTTTTTAGAGAACTTCACAAGCGGGTCAACTCCTACTTTAAAGACAATCAATTGTCGAAGCATGCGGACGCGAACATGAAGATTAAGACACTCTTTATGATTCTGCTCTATGCTGTGCCACTCATATTAATGCTCACCAAAGTGGTTACGGGATTGTGGCCCACTATGCTGATGTGGACATTGATGGGCTTTGGTATGTCTGGAATTGGACTTTCTATCATGCATGATGCCAATCACCGCTCATACTCTTCTAACCAGAAGGTTAATGCTGCGTTGGGATACATACTCAACTTCATTGGCGGCTACCATGTAAACTGGATTATACAGCACAATGTATTGCACCATTCGTACACCAATGTTGATGGACATGATGAGGATATTGAAACACCAATACTGAGATGCTCTCCTCATCAAGACAGAAAGACTTTGCATCGTTTTCAAGCCTTTTATGCGCCAGTATTTTATGGCTTGATGACTTTTTACTGGCTAGTGGCCAAGGACTTTGTGCAGATTGTGCGCTATCACAAGATGGGCTTACTACCCGCGCAGGGTAAGACTTATGGTGGTGCGCTGGCTGAAATTTTCTTTAACAAAACGTGGTACGTGGCGTTGACGCTAGTTCTGCCGATGTTCATCATTGACATACCGTGGTGGCAGACTCTGCTTGGCTTTTTAGGCATGCAGTATATCGCTGGTCTAATATTGGCATTCATCTTTCAGCCTGCTCATGTCATTGAAGAGACTGATTTCTTTAAGACTGATGATAATGGAAGCGTGGAGAATAACTGGGCCATACATCAGCTGCTCACCACAGCAAATTATGCCAACGCCAGCCGCGGGTTCTCTTGGTTTATTGGAGGTCTTAATTTCCAAATAGAGCATCATCTTTTTCCAGGAATTTGCCATGTACACTATCGCAATCTGTCGCCCATCGTGAAGGAGTTGGCACAGGAGTATGGTATTCCTTATTACGAGCATAAGAGCTTTATGGGAGCACTTGGCAGTCACTTCTCATTGCTCCATCAATTAGGTACTGGTAAGTATGACAAGAATTTGGCTGTGGCCTGATTTTCGTCTTGTTTACTGCCTGAGTGACCTCCCGGCCATTCCTTTATAACTATCTGAATAGCAGGCTTGGACGGAATCTGAACACTCAGTAAGTCTATTACATTTGTCGGGTCTTTTGACACTTTCTGTGCTATGGAAAGCCTGTTACCTTGATGGGCAACTTCACCCTTGACCATTCATTATAAGGTATCATAGAAAGACACCCACCTTGAGTCTAGCGAGGTGGGTTTTTTATTTGCTCCTCGCTCACTTCTTACCCTTTTTTACAATGAATATTTTGTGGTATACAATCAGATATGAAGCGCTCTATCTTCTGTGGCGGCTAGGGCAGCTTCTTTAAAGCTCTCTGTGTATGTAGGGTGAGCATGTGATATGCGCCCAATGTCTTCTGCACTCGCACGGAACTCCATGGCCACCACTGCTTCAGCAATCATGTCGGCTGCTCTCGGGCCAACCATGTGTACACCAAGTATCTCGTCAGTCTCAGCATCTGCCAACACTTTGATGAGTCCATCAGTGTCCATTGATGCTCTGGCTCTTCCGCTGGCTTTAAACGGGAAAGAACCTGTTTTGTATGCCACACCCGCTTCTTTAAGCTGCTCTTCAGTCTGACCAACAGCGGCTACTTCAGGCCACGTGTAGACTACTCCTGGTATGAGGTTGTAATCTATATGAGGCTTTTGTCCGGCCATGATTTCTGCAACCAGTACACCTTCTTCTTCTGCCTTGTGCGCGAGCATGGCTCCTTTGATTACGTCTCCGATGGCATAGATTCCAGGCACATTCGTTTCAAGATGATCATTGGTTTCAACACAACCTCTGTCATCGGTTTTGATACCGACTTTGTCTAGTCCAAGTCCATCTGTGTAGGCGTATCGACCTACAGCGACTAGGCAATAGTCTGCTTTGGCGGTGACTTTCTTTCCCTTTTTGTCTTCGGCTGTAAGTGTCGTACCGCTGGCAGTCGCTTTCACGTCTTTCACCGCATGACTCAAGAAAAACTCCACTCCGAGCTTCTTCATAGAGCGCTGTAGCTCCTTGCTCATCGCCTTGTCCATAGTCGGGATGATTCTGTCTTGATACTCAAACACAGACACTTTTGTACCTAATCGAGCGTACACAGAACCGAGCTCAAGGCCAATCACACCACCACCAATAATGGTCATGGTCTTAGGTAGTTTTTTGAGCACTAAGGCCTCCGTGCTTGATATGATTCTCTTTTTGTCAATCTTGGCAAAGGGAAGTGAAATCGGTTTTGACCCGGTGGCGATAATCACTTTATCAGAAGTGATTTTTTTTGCCTTGCCTTTTGCTGGTTTGATATTGATGGTGTTTTTGTCCACGAATGATCCGTGTCCATGAAGTACATCAATCTTGTTTTTCTTCATCAAGAAGTCGATTCCCGCCACAGTTTGAGACACAACTTCGCCCTTGCGCTTAATCATTTGTGTAAAGTTCACTTTGAGGCCAGTCAGTCCGATACCGTGCTCTTTGAAGGTGTGTGCCGCATTATGATAATGCTCAGAACTGTCAAGCAAAGCCTTTGACGGAATACAACCCACGTTGAGGCATGTGCCCCCGAGGCTATCATACTTCTCAATCAACGCTGTCTTCATGCCAAGCTGCGCACATCGAATTGCAGCTACATATCCTCCCGGGCCTGACCCGATTACAGTCACATCATAATCACTCATGAACCTAAATTTTAAGGTGACGAAAATACGAAGAAGGGTTTTGTATAGGTAGTATTATAAAGGATTTACTAGCCACAGCGCATGCAAATCTCTAAGACGATTTTACCTCAACCTAGAATCGGTTGATTTTACTTTTGAAACTTATCTCTCAGCGGCTTCACCAGCGACCAAAGCATAAGCAGCACAGCAAAGAGGCATGACACTCTGGAGATAAAATCTCCATGCTCTATGTAGAATGTCTGCTGGTCATTTAGATTTACTTGCCCTCTAATGGCGGTTTCTTCTAGCCACTCGCTTTGAGAAGTGATTACCCCACGCTGATCGACAAAACAACTAATGCCGGTGTTGGCCGATCGGGCAATGTTTTTTCTACACTCAATGGCACGTAACTTACAGTATAGCATGAGTTGCTTGTGACCGGGACTACTCTGCCACCACGCATCATTTGAAGAAACGAAGAGTGCCTGCGCTCCGTTACGCACAAAGAGAGAAGTGAATTCTCCAAAGACGCTTTCGTAACAAATATTGCCCGCCACTTTCATGCCGTCATACTCAAACGGATCGCGACCTTTCTGAGTACCCAGACTGCCACTGGTACCGCCAATCTCCAGCGACCACTTTTCTAAAAAACTAAGCGCCTCTGAAAAAGGAATAGACTCGGTACCGGGCACCAGTTTAGACTTCCTGTACCAGTCTTGCACCCCGTTTTCATCTACCAAGAGGGTCGAGTTATAACTGTCATAATACATGTCAATGGACTGATAATAGCGCCCACTTGAGGTCTCTTTTTCCTTGTACAATTTGCGATCAGCTGCACCGGCTACTGCCACGGCATTTTTACCTCTCAGAAAATTTTGCAAGAGGACAATGCTCTGCGTGCGCTGGTAATTTCCTTCCCAAAGCCCTCTGTATATTATCTCTCCATCATCAGAGACATAGACAGGACCGTGCTCTTGCAAGGCAGTTTCTGGAAACAAATAGAATCGTGTCGTGTCTGAGTCAACCTCATCCATGAGCTCGAGCATGCGCTGGAGATGGCTGATGGGGTCACCCACAAACTTTTGTTCATAGGGGTCCAAGTTTGGCTGCACACAGACCACTTCTACTGGTGTGCCGACTTCCTGATAGCTGTTAAATCGTGTGAGACTCCATATCAAAGGGAAGACGATTAGAATAGCCGAAAGACTGATTCGTCTGAACCCAAAGCGCCATCTTCCTGCGAACCCTTCTTTCAGAAAGTTGAAGATGAACAGATTGATAAGTAGGATCCACAAGCTACCTCCGGGTGAACCGAAATACTCATACCACTGAACCATCCATACACTGTCGGCAAATACATTACCAAGGTTGAGCCAGGGCCAATTGATGGACCAGTTCATGTGCAGATACTCAAAGCCCAGCCAATAGAAAATCAACGAGGTATAGCCGGCCATATCTCCAAGTCTTTTACGCGTAGCGTGAAAAAGCCAGAATGCCAAGGCCATGAACGTGGCGTTGAGCCCGTAAGTCAGTCCTGTAGATACAACCCGTGCTATAAACTCTTGAGTGGGGCTAGAAGCAGGTTCGCGTATATAGAAAATGAAGAAGCAGACACCCACGTTCCAGAGAAAGAAACCTGGAAAAACTATTCTAAAAATACGTCTGGAGGAATAGTCCTTTGCCCGTTTTTGAAACCAGTCTTCAATAAAGAGAAAGGGCACAAAACCAAAAAACACAGGGAATACCAGACTACCTGTGCCGGGCCAGCAAATGGTCAGCAGCAAGCCTCCGAGGAGACCGAGTAAGATGAGGTGTCTTGTTCTCAATGAATAGCCTTGTTCGGGACGAAGCTAGCGCATGAGGTACATCTTACCAAAACCCTCTTTAAAGAATTGAGAAGAAGCGGTCTCTCTGACTTCCAAATCTTCTCCTTGTTTTTGCACGATGACTCGGTAGAGATAGACTCCATTTGCTAGTGGGTCTCCAAAGGAATCGCGGCCATCCCAGGCGTACTCGGTGATGTTACGTCCGATGTGCAATGCGCCTAGTTCATCACTAAAAATCTCTTTGACCACTTTGCCAGTGACAGTCATGATTTGGATTTTCATATAATCAGGCACTTCTGTACCCGTGAGTGTAAACACAAATTTGGTGCTGGTCGAGAACGGATTAGGATAATTCATCACGTCAGTGATGCTGGCCTTGCTGTCTACTTCAAAGTTGATACGATAACTAAGGTCACCAGATTGGTTTCCGCTTTTGTCTGCCGCGATCACCATCAGCTCGTAGTTTCCATCTTCTTGCAAATCTGGATTATAAAGTATCTGTGCTATGTTGTCAGGCCCGTCTGCCGGGATAAATATCATTTGTTCTTCACCCAAACCATCTCTAAAGAACACACTCTCTTGGAAGCCGTTAGGATGAGTTAAAAAGACATCAAAGAAGGTGGTGTCAGAAGGGTCATCCATGATAAGAAAACGATTTTCATCATCAAGTCGAACTAAAATCTCTGGCGATGTAGAGACTATCTCACCATCTAAAATATGGATACCATCAAAGGTGACATCGAGCACCGGATTAACATTATCATCAACCACTTCAAACTTGATCTGACCAATGTTATTGAAGTGATACTGCTCCAGTTGATCATAGTCTGCCAAGGCCTCAACATATGGATTAGCCTCTACCCAAATGGTGTTGACTCCAGAAAACCCAATAGTGGAGAAGGTTACCGTATCGGTCAGGTGCTCGCCAACCAACAGAGGTGCTTGTCTTTCATAAGGTATGTCATGGCGCACATTGCTCTGGTCGATTACCCAGTAATTGACCAACAGACTATCCATGTCTAACGAAGAGATGTTTTCGATGCTTGATATGAGTGTGATTTGTTCACCCTCCTGCACTTCTTCTGACTGAAAGCTAAAGGCGATACTCGGATTTAATGCCGCTTCTGGAACCGGGTCATATAGCACTTGCCATCTTCTTAGTTGTCGGGGCGTGAGTGAAGGTTGGTCTTCAATAAATGCTTCTAACCTGATAAATGGATATTGAGCAGCATCTACATAGGCGCTGAGATCAAGCACCTCTTCGAGTTGATAATCAAATGTGGCTCCGGGTATGTCTACTTCAAAACCGTTAGCCGTGATGCCAACGAGCTTGACATGCATGCTGTCTCCAGTCAGCATATCATCAGCATAAGAGTCCCAGTGAAGTGAGTTCCACGCCATGGCCGGACCTGCTATTTTGGACTCCATCGTTCCTTGGTTTCCAGAAGAGAGCATGTCATACTCAAGAGATATCTGCGAATTGATGGCCGCACCGACAGTCTCAGAGAAACTACTTGGGTCTCCTTTTACACCAATACCGATAAACGGAACTTGGGTACTGAGAGAAGCCGTCTGAGTCATACCTAAGTCATCATTAAAGAAGGTGGCGATCTCCGGTTGCCAAAACGATGGCGCAGCATATTTCCATGAGTAAACGAGTAGATAGTGTCCGTCAGGAACTTCATTGTTAATCATGTCCATCATGGACTGCATCTGTACGGGGTCATTTTGCTTGAAGATGAAGTAGTACTCTACACGGTTACGGCACACGCCATCTCCATTAAGGTTACCAAAGAAGTTGCCCGGATTAAACACCTGCCCGTCTTGGTTGGTCCACTCAGTACCCCATGCTTCAAGGGTGACAGGGTCAACCACGGCCACGTGTATGTTTGGGTTATCAAAACATCCGTCATACTCCACGGAGTTGAAGTCAATGAAATACTCAGCCGCAAAAGCATCTCCAACAACTTGCGCACTCAGTGTCTTGGTGCCTGTAAAAAAGTCAATGTCGCGTTCAGGTCGGTCGTAGACTAGGTTGTTAAACTCATTGTCTTCAAACTGGAAAAAGTGTGCTTGACCCCAGCCTGTTTTGTCTTCAATGTATTGGAACGAACTCTCTCTCCAGAGATAACCTTGCGCAGAGATGCTGTCTTCACTTACTCGCCAGTAATAGACCGTGCTGTCTGTCAGCTGCATGGGCACTTGCCACTCGATCACACCACCTGACTGATTGACTTGATAGTCCATGAACATAGGCGAATTAAACAAATCAGTGGTATCGAGTTGAAACACAAATTCTGTTTGTGGAGCAAATGGATTTCCAGAAGAGGCCTTAAGCGTCACTTGATTATCTGGGATGACCGCAAACTCATGAGGCAGGACAGGATAGACTCCTCCGTCTGTAATCAAGAGCGGTTTATCATTGACCGAATTATTTGAAAAATTACTCAGCTCATCAACAACATTGCTCGGGAGATCAACGCGCACATCAAAAGTGTTGAGTCCAAATGAGGTGGCAAAAGACACGGGAAATGTAAAGTCAATCGTATCTCTGTAAAACAGGCCATTGAGCACTTTAGTGGCCACCGTTTGGTCTCCATCAGGATTTGTTCTGGTGACATCTACGGCAAATGGCTGGGTGGTCGCCTTTCCAATATTATCAACCACTACGTGCACGGTAAAACTGTCTACCACTGCGCTAATGTCATCAGGACTAAAAAAGACCGAGTTGTCATCAATGGCTAGATCAGGCTTGGCATGCGAATGCAGACTCACCGCAGGATCGCCTTGGAGTGTCATGAGAGCTAGACCATATGACACCACTTCATTAGGATATGTAGGACTCAAGTTTCTCTTGACTTCCTGCATTTGCGTGGCTATGGGCTGGCCGTAATTTTGCTGCGACATTTGCCTGTACATCTCATCACTAAACTGTTTGAGTGATCCGGCAAGACCTGCACGCACATGGGCTACAAACGCGATGGCACCTTTATTTGGAATAATCACATAATCTTCACTGGTACTCAAATGCCCTACTTGGTGAATGTCTCCACTAAAGCATGAATTGACTAGCACCAATGGGTAACCACCCCAGTCTAAGTTTTCTGGATCATCAATACTGACATCAAAACCTGAGCCACCGGCATGACCAAAAAAGGTTATTAAGGATGTGCCGTCTTCGATGATGTCACTAATGAGCTGAGACTCATTGACCTCAATGGGCAGAGAGGAAGTCTTGAGGAAGGTACTCACATCGCCTCCAAAGCAGGTATCTTCAATGACGGACTCAAAACCTTGTAAGTACGTCTTGAATGCATTTTGTTCTGGTTCAGAATTTCCTCCGCCAAAGTGCAAGATGTTTTTCATCCAGATGGCAGGCTCTTCGCTTTCATGCTGCACCACTTTACTCAAGTAGTCATCTACCTCACTGGGCACAATGGCACTTAGACGGCCAGTCGGAATGGCAGGCTCTTCAGTGTCGGCAATGAGACCAGTGGTAAATAAATCGTCACTTTGAGGGCTACCAAAACTTGGCACTAGGTTTTGCTGATAGGCAAAGGGGTCATATCTCGATCCGTTGACATTGGCATTTCTGTCAAGGTACACTGACTTACCTAGCAGAAATAACTGCGCAGGGGCGACTGTCCACGAGTCTAATATCTCATCACAAAACCTACGGATGGCCAAAGGATGCTTTTCGATTCCGCCACCAAACTGGTGATAGAGCTCTTCTACATCAACGACTACAGCATCTCTTCCTGAGCCGGGTGAACCTCTGTATTCTGCATAGACATTAGCCGAAGCCATCAATGACGGATGGGTGACAATTACGAAGGCTGAATCAGGATCGATGGCTGAGTAATCTGTAAAGTTTCCAGAGCCATTTACAGGTGACAAAGACGGCACCATCAATATGTCAGACTCTTCTACAATCTGACAATCAGAAAGCTGTCCAAGCCCTTGATTAGGCACGATGAAGTTTAGTCCAGAAGCAGAAAATACGGATGAGATACGATACCTTGTTCCGTTCACAACATGAATTACAGGGTCGCTACCTGCATAGTTTTGGAGCTGCACGTGATGCTTATTTTGCACACTATTGCCAGGCACTTCAAATCTGGTGTTAGTCAGATCACTGACATCCATGCTGTGCGGATATTCTAGCTGCACATACGACAAGCGATGGTTGTCACTGTCAGCTCCCACATCATCAATAACTCGATGGTTGACTCTAAACAGGCCATTGCCCAGTTCCGTGTTTGGTATGTCAAACTCGACTTTGTTTAGCCTATATCCGTTAAACTCGAAGTCGGCCACAACAGTGTTGTCACTCGGGCCACGATACACTCTAAGGTGATGATTAAAATTACTGGTTGACGAGGCGTTGGTGGCCGAGGCCGTGACAGAAGTACCCACCGCCAGCGGAGCAGCGACCGAAGCCACATTGGTAGACTGCAACTCAACCGCCAATTCTGTTTGACTCAAATTCTTACCAAACCGGCCTGAAAACCATCCTTCCCCTTCTACATAATGCGGCAGTGTGAGGTCGCTAGTAAACAAGACGCCAAGGCTGTAATCATTTTGAAAGCGCTGCTTATTTGTCACCCACAAATACTCAGGATTGGAGTAAGAGCCAAAGTCTGTATCCATCTCCTCTGCCATGCGCAGGTTATTGGCCTCGCCATTCCAGGTGAGGTAATAATGGATGGTGTCATTGATCAAACTGTGACCAAGGTCTGGCTGATGCGCGGGGTCGTCATACATCTGCTGATCTAACCAGCCGTCATTTCCTTCGGCATAAAACTCGATGAAATCATCACTGTCAAAAAAGGTATCGTCCTCTCCTCTTACATAAATAGCTTGCTCTTCTTCGCGGCAGAATATCTGAATGGATCTCGGGTCAACACTAGCCGGCATGCCTGACTGAAGAAGGGTCTGTTGGTCTATTCTGTATATGCCATTCTCATGAATCTCAAAGGTGAGATAGGTCTGTGAAAAATCGACCCACTCATTGCCATAGGGTTGGGCGATAAGGAGGTCGGAAAGGGATAATAGCGATATGAGTAATAGGAGGCGTTTCACATATATGGTCACATGTTGCTCTTGAAGATATCAAATTTCAGAGAGAATACATTGCTATATAAAGCGACAGATTGGTCTCCAATGTCTGTCAGTGCATAATCTAGTGTAATGGCATTGAGCTTTAAGCCCAGACCAAAATTGGGTTGAAATGTTTTTTCTGTCTCACCGGGCAAGACCTCTACATCTTGTATGTTACCTAAGCCAAACCTTAAAAAAACAAGGTCATTAAGATCAAATTCTAAGCCCAAGTGTGGGTCTATACTGAGCGCACTGGAACTAATCAAGACATTACGCTGACCATCTGTTGTGATGTCAAAGTCTACTTCGGCCAGCAGATTGACCTTTCCTTTAATCGGAAATTTGCGGGCGGCACCAAGTATTATTTTAGGTAGCGTAATCTCTGTAGAATTAGAAGGCACTTCATTCCCCGTTTCTTGAAATACGGCTACCGTAGTGCTGTCTAAAGAAAAGCTCCAGGCATTGACGGTGGTGGTGACGTCACGCACCATGGCACCAAGCTGCCATTTTCCTTTCACATACTGGGCGCCTGCATCGATGCCAAAGCCCCAAGACTTACCAAAGTCGCCCACTTTTCTGTGTACCACTTTAAAGTTGGCACCGAGTTGAAGACCCGACCCCAACTGCTTGGCGTATGAACCTATAAAGGCATAATCTGCGGCTGAGAATCTCGTGATCCTATCAAAGTCAACCACTCCGTTGGCATCAATTAATTCTGTCGTGTTTGGAATGTCATCGACACCAAAACGGATAAACGAGAAGCCTATGGCTGAAGTAGAGTCAATGGCTTTTCCGAAAGAGGCATAGTCATACTTTGCGATTCCAGCGAAGTACTCGGCATGCATGGCATTGACTTGGGCATCACTTTTTATGCCTAAAAGCCCTGCCGGATTCCAATAACCAGCCGTACCATCATTGACCGAAGCCACTTGGGTACCGCCCATACCGAGGGCTCTAGCCCCCACACCGATGGCTAAAAATTCGTTACTGTACTTACGTGCAGTCTGGGCCTGTACACTCGACACGGTGAGTATCAGGAATAAAAAGAAGAGGGAACACTGCTTGTTCATCATGAGCAGATAAAATTATACATCAAGATACGAATACTTGAACGATTACGCTCTTCTATTAACTCTATTAATGTGGAAAGATTGCATCCAAATTGTAGCTTTAAGCCGTGCAAGAACCCAAGAAAAAAAGGCGCCTTATTCCCTCTGCCATTACGCTAGCCAACTTGGTGTTTGGCTGTTTGGCGGTAATGCACGCCTTGGGCGGAGACCTGTGGACAGCAGGATGGTTTGTATTGGCGGGAGCCTTTTTAGACTTTTTTGACGGCATGACCGCCCGCAAACTGAAGGTGAGCAGCAAGTTTGGCGGTGAGTTAGACAGTCTGGCTGACCTCATCACGTTTGGCCTAGCACCTGCCGCCATCTGCTCGGGCATCATGTTTAATAACGAGTTTTCTGAGCACCTGCCAGCATTCGTTTGCTGGGTGGTGAGGGTGAGTCCACTCATCATTGTTATTGCCTCGGCCATACGCTTGGCCAAGTTTAATGTGCAAGACACCGAAGGGTTTGTCGGGCTCCCCACACTGGCCAACGCCTTGTTTTGGGTGTCTATAGGTTGGTACTCTGTGGAGTCTGACTTTGTGTCCTTTTTGCAAGACACCTTAGATGCTATCATGGCTGAGCGAAGCGGCAGCTCTCAACATCTTAATCCGCCAAAAGAAATACGAAACTGGTTTTACGCCTTTATGAAAACATGGTATTCGTCTAACCTGTTTATCATGTTTTTAATCATCGTGTTTTCATACCTGATGACCTCTGACTTTGTGATGTTGTCATTTAAAAACGGATGGTCTGAGTTAAAGAAAAACCAGAGCACGTGGGTGATGATTATCGGAAGCGTCTTATCATTGCTGCTCTTCAACGAGCGATCGTTGGCGGTCATTATCACACTATATATTGTGGTCTCGTTGACCGTTCCGCTGTATGAACCTATAGACCAGTGAAAAAGCACATACCCAACATACTCACCCTCGTAAACCTGCTGTGCGGAGTGACGGCAATCATCGTGTTACTGGAAGGCACGGAGCACTGGCAGCTGGCTTCGTACCTGATTGGCGTAGGCGCACTTTTTGACCTGCTTGATGGTATGGTAGCGCGCGCGCTCAAGGTGAGCAATGAGCTGGGCAAACAACTAGACTCGCTAGCAGACATGGTGACTTTTGGAGTCGCGCCTGCACTGATTGCACGTGAGGCCATCACCTTATCATTGTTCAAGCACCACGAGTCGATGGACTTTACCATGTTAGAGACTCTCCTGCCCTATGCGTCATTTTTGCTCATCGCGTTTTCGGCTTTGCGCTTAGCCAAATTTAATATTGATACCAGGCAGACTAAAGACTTTATCGGGCTGCCGACTCCAGCCAACGCCTTATTCTGGATTTCGATACCACTCATAGTCGGTTCGCACTTTGTGCAAGAAGACAGCAGCACCTACATTAACATACTCATGGACTACCGCGTCTTGGCGGGACTTTGCCTGCTAATGTCGCTGTTGCTGGTCTCTAACATCAGACTCTTTTCTATGAAAGTAGACTCGCTCAGCATAAAGGACAACAGCTGGCTACTCGCATTCCTTGTTATATCAGGGGTTTTGCTGTTCATAATGCGCTTCGCTGCACTTCCCCTCATCATACTTTTATACATACTTTTATCGCTCATTAAAAACAGAGGTCTGAATGAAGTACAAAGCTGAAATAGACATCATGCCTTTAGAGGCATTGCTTGACCCACAAGGGAAAGCCGTCAGCTCAAGCATGAGCAATCTTGGCATTAACGAGATAGGAAATGTGCGCATCGGAAAGCACATCACCCTTGAAGTGACAGCCGATGACAAAAGCATAGCCGAATCAAAAGTTGATGAGGCCTGCAAGAAACTATTAGTCAACCAAATAATGGAAGGCTATTCATTTGAATTAAGCGAAGTCTAATTATGGGTTTTTTAGCAATTATTGCCTTGGCCATTGGCCCTATTCTGCTCGGAATACTGGTCTACAACAACCTGGTCAATAGAAAGAACAGAGTCGACCAAGCCTTTGCCGACATTGATGCACAGCTTCAAAAGCGTTACGACCTCATCCCTAATCTTGTAGAAACCGTAAAGGCGTATATGGCGCATGAGCGTGACACCTTGGTGGAGCTGACAAGACTTAGAACTCAAGGTATGTCTGGCGGATTGTCACCAGAGCAGCAGATGGAGATCGCTGGAAAAGTAAACAGACTTGGACGCGGACTCATGCTTCAAGTAGAAAATTATCCGGACCTCAAGGCGTCTCAAAACTTCTTGCAACTCCAAGGCTCTTGGAACGAAGTGGAAGAGCAACTCGCTGCCTCAAGACGCACGTATAATGCCGCAGTGAAGGACTACAACAATGGTCTGGAGCAGTTTCCTTCTAACATCTTTGCGCGCAGTATGGGTTACCAATCTCGCGAGTATATCGACATACCTGAAGAGGCGCGGGGCAATGTTTCTGCTAAAGAACTCTTCAATAGCTGATGAACGAGAAGGAAGGGACGGATTTCCCGGAGGATTTCCAGTCTTTCTATAATCGGGAATTACTGCCTGTGCTCAATGAGCTAGAATCTGAGCGCAAGAATATAAAAAGTACACTTCTCTACCCTACCATCGGACTCGGTACACTGGGACTTGGACTGATCGCCATATTGCCAAATCTTGGAATACAGACACTGATCATGGGCGCCATCACTGGCGCAGGACTGTTTACTTGGTTCAAAACCAAAGCTTCGCGAGAGTTTCGGATGGACTTTAAGAACAGGGTAATTAGAGGTATAGTCAGTCACATAGACCACAAGCGAGAAAAGGAAATGCGCTACAGTGGCTATGGACGCATAGACCGCAATGAGTTTGTCAACTGCGGAGTCATTAATGAGACGCCAGACAGGTATACTGGAGACGACTTAGTGACAGGTAAAATTGAGGACACAGCCTTTAGTTTTTCAGAAATACATGCGCAGAAATACAGAAGAAACTCAGAGGGTAAGCAATACTTAGCT
>CAYSDH010000019.1:16559-48274 GCA_964429805.1 uncultured Flavobacteriales bacterium | reverse complement strand
TAACATTGCTATAATAGCTTTATTCGTGCGGTTTTTCTAATCAAAGATAATGAGCAATCTACATATGGTCGACCTCCTTGGACAATACAGTCATATCAAGGATGAAATAGACACTGCGATACTAGATGTCGTGAAGAGTTCGAAGTACATCAATGGCCCTGAAGTGCATTCGTTTAGAGACGAACTTTCAGAATACCTTGGCGTGAAGCACGTCATCCCATGTGCCAACGGGACAGATGCCCTCCAACTCTGCATGATGGCCTTGGGCCTTGAGCCAGGTGATGAAGTCATTACCTCTAGCTTCACTTACGTAGCCACCGCAGAGGTGATTGCCCTGTTAAAGCTCACTCCAGTCTTGGTTGATGTGCTTCCAGACTCGTTTAACATTGACCCAGAGGCAGTAAAAAAGGCCATTACGCCTAAGACTAAAGCCATTGTGCCAGTCCACCTCTTTGGTCAATGTGCCGACATGGCACCTTTGATGGAGATTGCAGAAGAGCATGGCCTCTATGTGATTGAAGATAATGCCCAAGCCATTGGTGCCAAGTACACATTTCCTGACGGCAGCGTAAAGTCTGCGGGTACCATAGGACATTTCGGCTCGACTTCTTTCTTCCCATCTAAGAATCTTGGATGCTACGGAGATGGTGGAGCATTCTTTACCAATGACGATAACCTGCACACGCGAGGCAAAATGATGGCCAACCACGGTCAGTCAAGACAGTATGTGCATGATGAGATAGGAGTAAACTCCAGACTAGACAGCATACAAGCTGCCATACTCAGAATTAAATTGAGACGACTAGATAGCTACTGCAATGCACGCAGAAAAGCGGCAGATTACTATGATGCCGCTTTTGGTAGCCGCTCAGAATGCAGCACTCCTCACAGGTCAGCCAACAGCACGCACGTGTTTCATCAATACACCTTGAAACTCGATGGAGTGAATAGAGACGAAATGAGGCAACATATGATGGATAATAACGTACCAGCAATGATCTATTATCCCATTCCGCTGCACATGCAAAAGGCATACACAGACCCTCGATACAAGCAAGGTGACTTCCCAGTTACTGAAGACCTATGCAAAAGGGTCATCTCATTCCCAATGCACACAGAGCTTAGCACTGATCAGCAGGACCTGGTGATTAATACGGCATTTGACTTCATAGACAAGAATAAATGAAAATAGCAGTAGTAGGAACAGGTTATGTAGGTCTAGTCACGGGCACATGTTTTGCCGAGACTGGAAATGACGTAATCTGTGTAGACATTGACGAATCAAAGGTAAATCGCATGAAGGCCGGAGAAGTGCCTATCTACGAGCCTCACCTCGATGTCTTATTCGAACGAAATATAAAGCAAGGAAGACTCAAGTTTACCACAGACCTTAAAGAGGCGGTAGACCAAGCCACAGTAATATTCTTAGCGCTGCCAACCCCACCAGGTGAAGATGGCTCTGCAGACTTGTCTTATGTCTTAGGCGTAGCTGAGCAGTTGGGCGGCATCATGACTGAGTACAAAGTAATTGTTGACAAGAGCACCGTGCCTGTCGGAACTGCAGAAAAAGTAAATGATGCTGTGGCAAAGAATGCAACGGTGCAATATTCTGTAGTGTCAAATCCAGAGTTTTTGAGAGAAGGCTTTGCAGTTGATGATTTCTTAAAGCCTGACAGAGTAGTAGTTGGTACGAGCAGCGAGAAGGCCAGACTGATAATGGAAGAGTTATACAAGCCATATGTCAGACAAGGTAATCCGCTCATATTTATGGACGAGAAGTCTGCGGAGCTTACAAAATATGCTGCCAATGCTTTTTTAGCGACCAAGATTACCTTCATGAATGAGATAGCCAACTTCTGTGAGTTGGTTGGTGCTGATGTAGATAAAGTTCGACTCGGCATCGGTTCAGATACACGAATCGGAAAGCGATTTTTATTCCCAGGTATTGGGTATGGTGGATCTTGTTTCCCAAAGGATGTGACAGCTTTACATCGTTCTGGAAAAGAGTCTTCGTTTAGTTTTGAGATTCTGGATGCGGTGCTCAAAGTGAATGACCGTCAGCGCATCATTCTGCTCGACAAAGTGAAAAGTGATTTCGGTGCCGACTTGAGCGGAAAGAAAGTAGCCATGTGGGGTCTTGCATTTAAGCCTGACACTGATGACATTAGAGAAGCACCTGCGCTCTACATGATTGACGAACTCGTCAAAGCTGGTGCTTCGGTTACTGGATTTGACCCAGAGGCTATGGAGAATGTCAAGGCACAGATAGGCGATAAAATCTCTTATACGGATGACGCGTACTCAGCTCTTGAAGGAGCAGACGCGCTAATCATTGCCACAGAGTGGGGCGTGTTCCGCAATCCTGATTTTGACCGATTGGCCACTGCGCTTCCGTCAAAGAAAATTTTTGATGGTCGTAACTTATACGAGCTTGACAAGATGAGAAGTCTTGGATTTACTTACCACAGCATAGGCCGCAAATCAATAGAGCAATGAAGAGAGTTCTAATTACCGGAGCGGCAGGTTTTCTTGGGTCACATCTTTGTGAGCGCTTCTTAAACGATGGTTACCATGTCATGGGCATGGACAACCTCATCACTGGAAGTCTAGCTAACATAGAACATCTATTTTCTAACGAGCACTTTGAGTTTTATAATCATGATGTGTCAAAGTACGTCCACGTACCTGGCGACCTTGATTGCATTATGCATTTTGCCTCACCAGCCAGCCCGATAGACTACTTAAAAATACCTATCCAAACACTTAAAGTTGGCTCACTCGGCACGCACAATTTGCTAGGACTTGCCAAAGCGAAAAATGCGAGGATGTTGATTGCCTCCACATCAGAAGTTTATGGCGACCCATTGGAGCACCCGCAGACGGAAGAATATTGGGGTAACGTAAACCCTGTGGGGCCGCGTGGAGTGTATGACGAAGCCAAGCGTTTTCAAGAAGCGATGACCATGGCCTATCACCGTTTTCACGGAGTGGAGACTCGCATCGTAAGAATATTTAATACCTACGGCCCACGCATGAGACTCAATGATGGGCGAGTACTGCCAGCCTTTATAGGTCAGGCCTTGAGAGGAGAAGACATCACGGTGTTTGGTGATGGGAGTCAGACTCGATCGTTTTGCTACGTAGATGACTTAATAGATGGCATTGTCAAACTCTTGCACAGCGACTGCGTAGACCCAGTCAACGTGGGAAATCCTGATGAGATTAGCATCGCTGATTTTGCACAAGAAATAATTGAGCTCACAGGAACTGACCAAAAAGTGGTCCTTAAAGAATTGCCTGTAGACGACCCAAAAAAGAGGCGCCCGGATATCAGTAAGGCGAGAGCCATACTTGACTGGGAACCAAAAATATCAAGAAGCGAAGGCTTGAAGAGAACCTATGACTACTTCAAGTCTCTGAGCGAAGAAGAACTCTATAAAAAAGAGCACAATAACTTTGAGAAATACATCATCAAATGAGTGACTACTTTGCGCATGAAACAGCCGTGATTGATGCAGGATGCACAATCGGTGAGGGAACTAAAATATGGCACTTCAGCCATGTCATGCCAGACTGCACCATTGGTGAGTCGTGCAATATTGGTCAGAATGTGGTCATCTCTCCTCAAGTGGTCTTAGGGCGAAATGTCAAAGTGCAAAACAATGTGTCCATCTACACAGGAGTCATCTGTGAAGATGATGTCTTTCTTGGGCCCTCTATGGTATTTACAAATGTGACTAATCCGAGATCGGCAGTCAACAGAAAGTCAGAGTATGCCAAGACTTTGGTGAAAAAAGGAGCGAGCATTGGAGCAAACGCCACGATAGTTTGCGGACACGATATTGGCAGATTTGCCTTTATTGGTGCTGGAGCTGTGGTGACCAAGCATGTGCCTGACTACGCTCTTTTGGTTGGTAATCCTGCAAAACAGATTGGCTGGATGAGTGAGTTTGGCCAACGCCTAGAATTTGACGCAGATGGTTTTGCCACCTGCGAAGAAAGCGGAGAGAAATACGAATTGAAGAATAAGCAAGTATCAAAACTATAATGTCAGGAAACGAAAAAGTACGCTTTGCTGTAGTTGGTTGTGGTCATATCGGAAAGCGACATGCCCAAATGATAGTGAATCACCCAGAAGCTGAACTCGCAGCAATGTGTGATATAAAAGATGAGGAGAATCTAGGACTTGAAAACTTTGAAGCGCCTTATTTCTCTGACATAGACAGCATGCTGAGTGCCGATGTAGACTTTGACGTAGTCTCTGTGTGCACACCTAACGGCCTGCATGCCGACCAATCACTTAAGGCCCTCAAGGCCAAGAAACATGTGGTGTGTGAAAAGCCGATGGGACTTTCTAAGGCCAATTGTGAAGCAGTGATACACGAGTCACTTCGTGCCAGCAAAAATGTGTTTTGCGTGATGCAAAACAGGTACTCCCCTCCTTCTCAATGGCTCAAAGAAATCACCGACCAGCAGACGCTCGGAAAAATATTTATGGTCCAGATAGATTGCTACTGGAACCGAGATGACAGATACTACAAGAAAGGTGGGTGGAAAGGCACCGAAGACCTCGATGGAGGAACACTCTACACGCAGTTCTCTCACTTTATTGACTTGATGTACTGGCTCTTTGGAGACATTAAAAACATACAAGGTAAGTTCAAAGACTTCACGCATGGTGAGAGCACGGACTTTGAAGATTCTGGATTTGTCAGCTTTGACTTTGTAAATGAGGGTATGGGGTGTATCTCCTATTCTACGGCTGTGTATGACAAAAACTTCCAGAGTAGTATGACCATTATTGGAGAAAAAGGCACAATCAAAGTTGGCGGTCAGTACATGAATGAGGTCAACTATTGCCACATAGAAAATTATGACATGCCAGTCTTGCCAGAAGGCTCACCGCCAAATGACTACGGGCATTATAAAGGAAGTGCTGCTAACCACCACTTCGTTATTGAAAACGTAATAGACACACTGAAAAACCGCACCAGCGCCACTACAAATGCTCTTGAAGGGCTCAAAGTGGTCGAAATAATAGAACGCATATACGAGGTGCGCAATAAAAATCAGAAAGCAGAGACAATATGATTTACGAAGACCTAAAGAATAAAGAGGCGAAACTGGCCATGATTGGTCTAGGATATGTAGGCCTTCCTATTGCCTTAGAGTTTGCACGAGACATCCCAGTAGTCGGATTTGATATCAATCAAAAAAGGGTTGATATGATGAAGAATAATATAGATCCGAGTGAAGAGCTAGACGCTTCGGCTTTTGAAGGTTGTGACATCGAGTTTACGGCTGACCCTGAAGACCTTAAGTCGGCAAACTTTTTTGTAGTTGCCGTTCCAACTCCAATAGATGAGAGCAAGCTACCTAACCTTGGTCCTGTTATTTCTGCATCGCGCACGGTAGGCCGAGCACTCAAAAAAGGTGACTACGTAGTGTATGAGTCAACTGTCTATCCTGGTTGTACAGAAGAAGACTGCATACCAGTGTTGGAGCAAGAATCTGGACTCAAGTTTGGCACCGATTTTAAAGTGGGTTACTCGCCTGAGCGAATTAATCCGGGAGACAAGGACAATACGATTCGTACTATCACCAAGATAGTTTCAGGCTGTGATGATGAGTCACTAGACAACATCGCCAAGGTCTATGAGCTTGTAGTTGATGCTGGTGTGCACCGTGCACCGACCATCAAGGTAGCTGAAGCAGCAAAGATTATTGAGAACACGCAGCGTGATGTCAACATTGCACTCATTAACGAGTTGTCTATCATCTTTAGTCGCATGGACATCAACACGTATGATGTGCTTGACGCGGCTGGCACAAAGTGGAACTTCTTAAACTTTAGACCAGGTTTAGTAGGTGGTCACTGCATTGGAGTTGACCCTTACTACTTAACACACAAGGCCAAGACACTTGGTTATCACGCTAAAATCATCAACTCAGGACGATACGTCAATGACTCGATGGGCTTCTATGTCGGTAAGCAAACTGTCAAGAAGATTATAAAGAATGACATCAATATACAAGAAGCTAAAGTGCTAGTCATGGGCGCTACATTTAAAGAGAATGTGAGCGACATACGAAACAGCAAAGTGGTTGATGTAGTGAAAGAATTTGAATCATTTGGCGTTGAAGTGCATGTGGTAGACCCTTATGCAAACAGCGAAGAATTGATGCATGAGTACGGATTTGGACTGGTCGACAAAGCGGAGAAAGATTATGCCGCTGTTGTGGTTGCTGTCAATCACGAAGAGTATCTCGGACTGACTGAAGACTATTTCAAAAGTATCCTTCTGCCTAAAGGAGTAATAGTAGATATCAAAGGACTTTATCGAGGCAAGATGAAGGACACACAATACTGGAGTCTATAATGGCAAAGAAAATTTTAATAACTGGAGGTGCCGGATTTATCGGTAACCACGTGGTGAGGCTTTTCGTCAACAACTATCCAGAAACTGAAATTCACAACTTGGACAAACTCACCTATGCAGGTAACCTTGAGAACCTCAGAGATGTGGAGTCAAAGTCGAACTACACCTTTATCAAAGGTGACATAGTAGACAAGGAGTTTATTCAAGATCTGTTTGAGAAAAATCAGTACGATGCGGTGATTCACCTCGCGGCTGAGTCGCATGTAGCCCGCTCTATCAGTGGGCCTGACGAGTTTGTCATCACCAATGTAATTGGTACCGTAAACTTGATGAATGCCGCACGCAAGATTTGGTCTGACAATATGGATGGGAAGCGTTTCTATCACGTGTCTACTGACGAAGTCTACGGTTCGCTAGGAGAAACTGGTGCCTTTACTGAGACTACCTCTTATGACCCGCGCAGTCCTTACTCTGCATCAAAAGCGTCTTCAGATCACTTTGTGAGAGCATTCCAACACACGTATGGTCTGCCAGTGGTCATCTCTAATTGCTCTAATAATTATGGGCCGTATCAGTTTCCAGAAAAATTGATCCCGCTGATGATTCATAACATCAAGAACTCAAAACCTCTGCCAGTATATGGAGCAGGAGTCAATGTGAGGGACTGGTTATGGGTAGAAGACCATGCCATTGCCATTGAGACTATTTTTAATGGAGGCAAAAACGGTGAGACCTATAACATAGGTGGAAACAATGAGTGGAAGAATATTGACCTAGTCAAAAAGCTTTGCGCCATCATGGATAAAAAGCTGGGCAAGGCAGAAGGAGAAAGTGAGAAGCTCATCACCTTTGTAAAGGACAGAGCTGGACACGACATGCGCTATGCCATTGATGCAAGCAAGATTAAGGCCGAGCTAGGCTGGGAACCGACAATAGAGTTTGATCAAGGATTTGAGAAAACTATAGACTGGTATCTTGAAAATGAAGACTGGTTAGAAAGCGTTACTTCTGGCAACTACAAGTCTTATTACAACGAGCAATACGAAAAGAGATAAATGGGAATCTTCAGCGGATTATTTAAGAAGAAGCAACGTCTACTCGATCCTGCTGACATCTCTTTACTCAAGGTTGACATTCACTCGCACCTCATTCCAGGAATTGATGATGGGGCGCAGAATATGGATGAGTCCATAGAGATGCTTCGAGAGTTTGCCTCATTGGGCATCAAAAAGGTGATTACCACACCACACATCATGAGCGACTTTTATCGGAATACGCCTGCCATCATTTTAGAAGGTGCCGAGAAAGTAAGGGCTGTGCTTAAGAGTGAAGGCATAGACATTGAGATTGAAGCAGCCGCTGAGTATTATCTTGACGATGTTTTTGAAGACCTACTAAGAGACGATGACATTATCACGTTTGGAGATAAGTACTTACTCTTTGAATTACCATTTGTATCAGAACCGGCCAACCTAGCGCGCGCTGTGTTTAACATGCAGCTGCAAAGCTATAAGCCTATACTCGCACACCCTGAGCGATACACTTACTGGCACAACGATTTCAGCAAGTATGAAGACATGCATGACAAAGGAGTCTTGCTACAGGTCAACATTAATTCGCTAAGCGGTCTGTACTCACCAGAAGTAAAGACTACCGCAGAGCGACTGATTGATGAAGGCATGGTCTCATTAATTGGCACGGATTGCCACCGCATGGACCACCTAAAAATGATGAAGAATCTAACGTCAAGAATGCCTCATTTTCACAAGGTCTTAGAGCAAGGTAATTTGCTAAACCACAAAGTCTGAGTTTACTCAGACACTCATTGTTTCTAGCTCTCGCTCCACTTTCTTAAAGAGTCCTTGAAGCACTTTCCCAGGCCCAACTTCTGTCACAGAAGTGACACCGTCAGCAATCATTTGCTTCATAGTCTGTGTCCACTTCACAGGTGCTGTCAACTGAGCGATTAGGTTTTGTTTAATCTCATCAGGTGATGTCACGCCTGAAGCAGTCACGTTTTGATACACCGGACACATCGGCTCTTTTAATTCGACCTCAGCGATGGCTGCGGCTAACTCTTCTCGGGCTGGCTCCATCAATGGAGAGTGGAAGGCTCCTCCAACTGGAAGGATTAGTGCTCTTCGTGCACCCGCTTCTTTGAGCTGCTCGCACGCTTCAGTGACGGCCTTCAATTCACCTGAAATGACCAATTGGCCTGGGCAGTTATAGTTAGCTGGCACGACAACTCCACCTATTTCTTTGCACACATTCTCAACCACCTCATCTTCCAAAGCTAGAATGGCCGCCATGGTAGACTCAACCGCTTCACAGGCTTTTTGCATGGCGCCTGCACGGGCAGATACCAGTTTCAATCCGTCAGAAAATGTCATGGCTCCCGCAGCGACAAGCGCTGAAAACTCACCAAGAGAGTGTCCTGCAACCATGTCTGGTTCAAACTCAGCGCCAAGCGACTTGGCGAGTATCACCGAGTGCAAGAAAATGGCTGGCTGCGTTACTTTCGTTTGCTTTAATTCTTCGGCCGTTCCTTCAAACATCACGTCTGTGATTCTAAATCCTAAGATGTCATTGGCCTGCTCAAAGAGCGCTTTTGATTCTGCAGAAGACTCGTAAAGTTCTTTTGCCATGCCAGTAAACTGTGAGCCCTGACCAGGAAATACATATGCTTTCATTGTGTTGTGTTTTTTGATTAACGAACGGGAACGCTCATGAGTTCACTCAAGATATTGACGCATTGCTCTATCTCGTGCATCGTGTTCATGTGACTAAAACTGAAGCGGATGTTAGGCCCGTTATTCTTCAACTCTATGTTGGAGAGCACATGAGAACCTGTGGTATTGCCGGAAGCACAGGCACTGCCACCAGAGCACGCCACACCTTCTATATCTAAACGGAAGAGAATCATACCCGCAATATCAGTCTCTGGCAGGTTACAGCTCAGCACAGTGTACAGACTATTTTCTTCTCCAGACTCTCCATTAAAGGAGATTCCAGGAACTGTTTCAGTCAACAATTCTTTCATCCTCGATTTTAATGCACGCACATGTTTCTGGTGTGCATCAAGATCTCTATTGGCAATATCAAACGCCTCGGTCATGCCGATAATGCCGTAAATATTTTCCGTACCAGAACGCTTGCCTCGTTCCTGACCTCCTCCTTGGACCATTGATACGAGAGGTATTCCTCTTTTGTGATATAAAAATCCTACGCCTTTTGGGCCGTGAAATTTATGCGCAGCACCGGTAAGAAAATCAATGTCCAGTTCCTCCATGTCAAACTTGTAGTGCGCCATGGTCTGCACTGTGTCACTCATAAAGTAGGCCTTGTGCGTTCTGCAGAGTTCAGATACTCTTTGAATATCAAGCAGATTGGCAATCTCATTATTGGCATGCATCAAGGTGACTAAGCAGGTATCAGTTTGATCCAACAAGGCATCTAAATGATCCATGTCCACGCGCCCGTTATTGTCAAGATTAACATGATGTACCTTGACAAGCCCTTGTTTTTCGGCCTCTTCACAGCTTCTGACTACGGCCGCATGCTCAATCGGTGAGGTGATGATGTCTTTGACACCGAGCTTATGAATGGCGTTATAAATGGCCAGATTATCTGCTTCGGTGCCTCCTGAAGTAAAGCAAATCTCTGAGGGACTGCAGTTCAGATTTTGCGCCACTCGTCTGCGGCACGTCTCTATCGCATCCTTTACTTTTCGACCATAGGCATGAGTCGAAGAAGGATTACCAAAATGCTGCTTCATGAACTCGGTCATCACGTCAATGACCTTGGGATCTATAGGCGTTGTTGCTGCGTTATCTAGATATATTCTCTCCAAGTCTTAGTAGTTCTTGTTTAGGCAAATGTAGTATTTGAGACGCTTACTCAGCACCTGCCCAGAGTCAGTAGGCATCCGAGTTTGGACCGATGACCATCCACTCTCCATCCATGTGATATCTGTTACCATATCTAAACACAGAAGGTGACATACTTACTGTCGCGGCACCCGCCAGCGCGCCCAAGACGCCCGGCAAGACTTGAGTGGTTACGGCATAGGCCACTCCCCCTCCAGTTAAGGCCACTCCCAGTACTAGGATTCCAACTCCTTTTAGAGTTGTGCCAGCATTTTTACGGCCTATCGACTCGATTTCATTGAAAGCAAAACTGGTCTCTTCCAAGTAGATTCGACCGTCTTTCACACTTTGCAGCCTTCCCTTCACTAATGAATCACCCACCTCAACGGTCACTTTAGCTTGCAGTGGTATCACCTTAAACTTTCTGGTGTCTCTATCCTGAATTCTGAGGCCGTTGTGTTTATTAAACTCCCTTTCAGACATCTCATTTGACACAGTCTCTTGAGACAGCGATGGCAAAGCGATAATTAAGGCACAGAAAAAAAGAAGAGGGCGAACAGACTTCATATCAGCGACTTTATTTCTGTAATAATCTTGTTCGCCAAATTGTCTGCAGATTCTTGAGTAGCACTTTCCGAGTAGATTCGAATGATGGGCTCTGTATTTGACTTTCTCAAATGCACCCACTCGGTCGGAAAATCAATCTTCACACCGTCTATGGTCGACACTTGCTCGGAAGCATATTTGTCTTTCATTTTAACCAAGATGTCATCAACATCAATTTGAGGCGTCAGCTGAATTTTGTTCTTGCTCATGCTGTACTGCGGGTATCCATCTCTCATGGCAGTCATGGTCATTCCCTTTTTGACATAGTGTGTGAGAAAAAGAGCAATTCCAACTAGTGAATCTCGGCCATAATGCAGCTCCGGAAAGATTATTCCTCCGTTGCCTTCACCACCTATCGTGGCGCCAATTTCTTTCATTTTGTTGACCACATTTACTTCGCCAACGGCAGAGGCACTGTATGATTGTCCATGGCTTTCAGTAACATCTCTCAGCGCTCTACTCGAGCTCAGGTTAGAGGCGGTTGGCCCTGGTCGGCCACGGCCACTAACGTGTACTCTTCTCCAAACATGGACCCATCTTCACAGACCATGGCTAGGCGGTCCACATCAGGGTCAACAACTATACCCATGTGCGCTCCAACCTCCTTTACTTTTGCCGAAATGTCGGCCAGGTTCTCTGCCAATGGTTCTGGATTATGAGGGAACTGCCCATTAGGTTCACAGTAAAGCTCAGTCACTTTTCTGACACCTAGTCGGCCTAGAATGGCCGGCACTGCGAGTCCTCCCGTACTGTTCACACAGTCGCACACTACTGAAAGATCCGCAGCAGCGATGGCCTCAGCATCAACTCCGTCAAGGTTCATAATCATCTCTATGTGCTTATCTATCCATAAGTCATCGAGTCGTTCTTTGCCCAGATCATCGACTTCGGCATAATTGAAATCACTCCGCGCAGCAATGTCCAAGACTTCTTCTCCGTCAGCAGCTGATATAAATTCACCTTTCTCGTTGAGCAACTTGAGGGCATTCCACTGCTTTGGGTTGTGGCTGGCAGTCAGAATTATGCCCGCTTGAGCATCTTCTACAGGCACAGCCACCTCTACTGTTGGCGTGGTACTAAGGCCGAGGTTGAGAATATCTATACCCAGTCCCATCAAGGTACCGACCACTAACCTGTCAACCATGGGTCCAGATATTCTGGCATCACGCCCCACTACTATTTTCACTTTCTTGCCTGGATGCTTTCCTTTAATCCACGAACCAAAAGATGAGACAAATTTGACGACATCTAGCGGTGTCAATCCTTCATCTGGCCTCCCGCCAATGGTTCCTCTTATTCCAGAAATGGACTTTATCAATGTCATGTTTGACTACTGTTTAATTGAGTTTCTATGAGGTCAGAAATAATCTGACCAATATCTTGATCAGCTGCCTCTATCATCTTTGGCACTATGCTGGCTGCTGACATGCCAGGCACACCGTTTATTTCAACCACATACAAATCTTCTTCACATAAGAAGAAGTCGATGCGCACTATGCCTTCGCACTGCATGACATCATACACTTGCTCTGACACAGCCTGACATCTTTGGTATGCCTCTTCAGGAATATCAGCCGGAGTGATTTCTTGAGTGCCCTTGTCATTATACTTGGCCTCGTAATCGAAAAATTCGCTTTCAGAAATTATCTCAGTCACTGGCAGGGCCGTTATCTTGCCATCTACCCGACACACACCACAGGTGATCTCGCGTCCGTCAAGAAATGCCTCTATCATAATCTGATCATCAACCTTGAGCACGTGCTCTACTGCTGCGGCCAATTCTTCTTCCTCTTTGACCTTAGAAATACCTAAACTACTACCTGCCTCAGCAGGCTTTACAAAACAAGGCAAGCCTACTTTTGAGAGTATGTGATCTGGTCTCAGCTCTTCTCCTTTTCGCAGCAACACAAATTCTGCCACGTTAAATCCATAAGAACGGAGCAAGCGCTGAGTGAGCCCTTTGTTGAATGTCACACTCATGTTCATGGCCGAGCCAGTAGAGTATGGCACTCCCATCATATCCAAGTAACCCTGTAGTTTTCCATCTTCACCAGGCGTACCGTGTATGATGATGTATGCGTAGTCAAAATGAATCTTATCCTCTCCGGTCTGGAAGGTGAAATCACTCTTGTCTATTTGAAATTTGCCAAGGCTATGATCCACTACCCAAGCTTCTCTGGTGATTTCGACTAGGATAGGCTCAAATCTGGACCGATCCAGATTGTCCATTATCGTTTTGGCACTTTTCAGGGATATCTCGTGTTCTCCACTATAACCTCCCGCTACTACTGCAACTTTCTTCATCTTAACTCACAAAATTATGCTACCCCCCGCCCTCAGGGCAAAGTGACGGATGATTTTTCCTTCATTTTGTTAACATAACAACGCAAAAGCAACGTTCTTATTGACGAACATTTTTACGTGTATTAAATTGAGTCAAGAACCTATCAAAACGCATGAAGCGACTATCTTTGCTCGAATCTAAGAATTGAAATGAAGGGTTTACTCCGGTTTATATTCAGTCGCTCATTCATCAAGAATGGAGCACTCTCTTTGGTCGTTTTCGGCATACTTGTCGGACTCGCCTTCTTTGCCCTAAAGAGTTATACCAACCACGGTCACTCGGTAGACGTGCCTGACCTCACGGGCTTGACTATGGATGAGACAGTGGAGGTCATCAAAGAAGCTGGACTTAGATACAAGCTGGAAGACCCAGTGTACATGCCTGACAAAAAGCTCGGAACCATAGTCAGTCAAAATCCTCCGTCTACCTATATAGACCCTGAAGATGGTGATGAAAAAACGAGAAAAGTAAAGGCCAACAGGCAGATATACCTGACTTTTAATCGTGACTCTCCACCTCTTGTAGAGATGCCTGACTTAGTAGAAAAACACTCGCAACGAAGTGCAGAAATGATTTTAAAAATGATTGGCATCGAGGTGGAGAAAGTAATCACAGAGCGGTCAAAGTTTGAAAACCTTGTGATGAAGCAATTATACAAGGGCAAAGAGCTTGAGCCTGGAACGAAATTGCCCAAAGGAGAGAAAATCACGCTGGTGGTAGGTAAGAGAAACACCGCGCAAGTGTCCGTGCCAAAAATAGTGGGGTACACCTATAAAGAGGCAAAGAATATTTTGAGTAAAGTTTCGTTGAATATCGGAGATATTACTGGAGGATGTTCTGGGTGTGCTACAGGTCAAGACACGCTCAACGCATACATCTTAAAGCAATCACCAGAACTTGGAGGATACTTGGCCAAAGGTCAAGATGTAAGAGTGAAGTTGACTCAAGACAAGAGCGAAGTGCCTCAGTGATGAAAGAAATTTCTAGAATGAACAAACCAAACGCATTATTAATCTTCTTTCTTCTGATGTCTGCCATGTGTGCAGGTCAAGAAGTAGAGACTTTTCTGCAAAGCAATCCGAAGCAAAAAGCGGAGTATGCTAAGCGTAAGGCACGCTTAAACGGAGAGACTCAACAAAAGAATCTTGTCGGGCTGCCCTTTATTGATGATTTTTCTCAAGACCATTTTCCAGGTAATGCAGACGGCAACGTGGTGCTGTGGGAAGACATCAACGCATACAGAAATTTTGGTTTTGGCATCAATCCACCAAGTATCGGTGTGGCTACTTTTGATGGACTGAAGGCTGATGGCTCTATGCATGACCCAAGTTCGGCAGTCTCATTTGGCCATGGAGACACACTGACCTCAGTTGATATTGACCTAGGCGACACGGACAATGTGGTGTTGAGTTTTTTCTACCAGCCCCAAGGAAATGGTGAAGCACCTGACGGCTCTGACTCCCTGACACTGAGCTTTTATTCTCCAACTAGTCAAACTTGGTCAAGAGAATGGCACGCGCTTGGCTCGCTCAGCCAGCCATTTGAGCACATCTTGTTGGAAGTAGACACGGCTTATCGTCATGATGGATTTAAGTTTAGGTTTATCAATTACGGTGGCCTTGCCGGAAGTGTAGATGTGTGGCACATAGACTGGGTGCGTCTAGATGAAAACAGATCGATCACCGACTCTTTGCTGATTGATGTGAGTTTTAACCGCCCAGAATACACGCTGCTAAAAGATGGCTACACGTCAGTTCCCTGGACACATTATCAGCAAGAGGGTGCTGCCTTAATGGAAGAAATCAAAGCAGTACAGATTAGAAATAATAGAGACCAAGGGGCTTTCATAAATTCCTCTGGATATATGGTAGAATATGAAGGGGCACCTGTGGCTTCATTCACAGATCCGCAATCTCCACCTGTGGGTGCTATGTCTAATCTTGAAATTCCGCAAGAGATAAACTTTGCTCCAAACAGCTATGTCTATGACGTGGCAATTAATGACACCTGCGCAGCATTTGACGTCACCTTCGATTTTGTGACCTCACCTGACATCCATGCTGACAACAACTCGTACACCTTTACTCAAAGCTTGCATAACTACTATGCCTATGACGATGGCGAAGCAGAAAGAGGTTATGGGTTAAACGGAACTACCTCAGCCAAAGTGGCTTACCGCTACGATATTTTAATGGCCGACTCGATGCGTGGTATTCAGATGTACCTGCTTCCTGTTGCAGAAAATGTGGAAGATGAAGTACTCTTTATGAGAGTGTGGGAAGATGTAGGCGGTTTTCCAGGAGAGGTGATTTATGAAGATTTGAGCCCAAGGGACTTGACGTACAGTGAGCTAAACGAGCCCGTCATTTATGAGTTTGACAGCACCATCTTTATTCCAGCTGGATCAGTGTTTATTGGTTTTGGTCAAACTTCTGTGATTGGCTCGGTGACTCCTTTAAACCTAGGAAACGACAAGAACCGAAATCAAAATGCAGACCGACTTAGGTTTGACTCAGGCAACGGATGGTCTACGAGTTCAATTTCTGGAACACTCATGATTCACCCGGTCTTTACCTCCTTGAAAGATGACGTGGTTTCATCTCTTGCTCAAACCGAATTTGACAGACAAATCAAAATATGGCCCGTACCTACCAATGATTTCGTGAACGTGAGCCTTCCAGCAAATGCTGATTATGAATTCAGACTAATTGACATCCAAGGCAAGACGGTGAGAAAAGGCAGAAAGTCTGGAGTGAGATACTCCATGTATGTAGACGGACTTCAAAAAGGACTATATCTCTTAGAGATAGTAGATGCAGAGAAAGGATTAAGGAGTCAACAGAAAGTAGTAATCAGTGGCTGAACAAGAAACTGAAACCGGCCAGCAAGACGATCTATTTGAACACTACAAACTTGTAGCGGATCCTGGTCAAGATGCCATCAGGATAGATAAGTTTTTGATGGATCGGATACCCAACACCTCGCGCACCAAACTTCAGGCAGCGGCACATAATGGCAACATTATAGTGAACGGCAATACGATTAAGCCTAACTATAAAGTTCGGCCTAAAGATGAGATTTCAATCGTGATGCCTTACCCCGTCAAAGAGACGGAGCTGGTAGCCGAAGACATTCCACTAGAGATACTCTTTGAAGATGATGACATCATTATGCTCAACAAAGAGGCAGGCATGGTGGTTCACCCGGGTTACGCCAACTATACCGGAACGATGGTCAATGCGCTCATGCATCACTTTGACAATCTACCAAGTCAAAAAAGTGACCATGGCATGCGCCCTGGTTTAGTGCATAGACTTGATAAGGATACGACTGGCGTAATGGTCATTGCAAAAAACGAAAATGCGCTGGCACACTTAGCCAAGCAGTTTTTTGACCGGACTTCTGAGCGCAGGTATTCTGCCATCGTGTGGGGCGATGTGCAAGAAGACGGAACCGTGACAGGCCACATAGGTCGAAGCCTGAAGAATAGAAAAATCATGTCTGTGTTTGAAGACGGAGAGTTTGGCAAGCATGCGGTGACACATTACAAGGTGATTAAAAGACTGGGCTATGTCACGCACATTGAGTGCAAATTAGAAACCGGACGCACTCATCAGATTAGAGCACACATGAAGCACATCGGGCATCCTCTTTTTGGTGATGTCACGTATGGTGGAAATAAGATTTTAAAAGGCACTTCATTTTCAAAGTACAGACAGTTCGTAGAAAATTGTTTCAAGATTCTGCCAAGACAGGCGCTCCATGCACGAACACTAGGTATAGAACATCCAGTAAGCGGTGAGCGCGTATCCTTTGAGTCGCCCATTCCAGAAGACATGAGTAAAGTGTTGGACCGATGGGAAAAATACATTGATACGCGATGAGAAACTATCCTGCAAAAGTGCTTCTCGCGTGGTCTGAAGTCATGAAAGGCAATGAGCCAATCGGCAAATGGCTGATTGAAAACGGGTATTCTGAACTGATGTCATGCATAGACTCATTCAGAGGAAACACCAATGCCGACAAACGACTATTTGACGGTGGCCACCCAGAACTTGTAGCGCTTGTCAACTACATCAACGGATCAGAACAGGCAAGAGATTGGCTAGTGGCCCATAAGTTTGATGTACTAAAATTACTGGCTGACTTTTGCCTTGAAGAAGACGGAGCCGACCATAAACTAAAGGACACGGGAGCGAATGAACTCATTATTCTCGGCCACCGAATGAAAGCCATGGTGGATGATATAGACTTTGATGCCAATGATGTGCACAAATCTCCTTTTCGTTAAACTACCTTCACGGCCTATGTCGAGATATATCTATGTCCTTTCTCTCCTGATGCTGTCAAGTATGCTTGCTCAGGCTCAATCTACTGAAGTGTTTACTCCTCGAGAATTAGACAAGTCATTTTATGTGACTTGGGGTTATAATAGATCCTTTTACAGACCGAGCGACATTCACTTTAAGGGAGAGGATTTTGACTTCACGCTCTATGACGTAGAGGCTGATGATGACCCCGAAGAGTTTGATGCCAAGGTGTACCTCAATCCTCTAAAATTTACCATCCCTCAGTTTAATTTCAGACTAGGATATTACATCAAAGAAAACCTGAGTATCTCGATGGGCTGGGACCACATGAAGTATATCATTACCGTGCCCCAGACAGTAGATATTGACGGCTACATAGACCCATCGCTGTCAGATGAGTATGGCGGAGAGTACTTTAACGAACCGCTGGCACTGAGACAAAACTTTGTGCGATACGAGCATAGTGATGGCTTAAACTACGTACGTTTTGGAATCGAAAAGCATGCGCCATTTATTGGCAAGCGTTCTAACAAATTTAAAATTGACGTACTCATGTCTGCATCAGCGGGCTATATGCTCCCGTGGACTGACTTTCGTTTTCTTGATGTGAGATATAGGAACAAACCTCACCTTTCGGGTTGGGCAGTGTCGGGCATGATTGCCCCTAGATTGAGATGGAAAAATACATTCTTTGTTCAGTGGCAAGCTCAGTATGGCTATATACGTATGGGTGATATTTTGCTACAAGACCATTTAGAGAGCAGAGCATCGCAGAGTATTTGGTTTAATGAGACGAGTATTTCTCTTGGAGCTAACCTGCCGATTTATTGGCGCAGGAACTCAAAGACTTCTGAGTAATCTGCCGTCAATCTAGTTTCAGTTGCTTTCGCAAATCTGAATCAGCGACTGACTTCTTTCCCCAGTAGGCACTCTTTATTGTCCCCTTCATTGTGGCTGTGGTAGTCAACCACTTGGCAGCAGGTCCCCATCCACTTTTGACTTTCTCTTCCCAGCCATATATGCGGTGCGGAAAAGCTGTCTGAATATAGATGACCAACTTCCTTCCAGACTCATAGTCTAGCGTGTACACAAAACGCTCGCTGCTCTTATCATCAACTTCCAGCATGAGCGTGGCCTTTGCCTTTTCACTAGACAGGCCCACATGATTTAACCTGATGTGCGAAGAAGAAGGAAGTAGTGTCACCTCTCCTACTGGAAGCGCCTTTGGGTCTAGTCGCGCCAATGTCCAAATTTCATCTTCCAAAATCTGGTCTTTGAGCTGCTCTTGTCTATCACCTTCCGCTTCAAAGTAACTGCGCACGCTGGCCTCATAGGCTTCATTTTTCCGATTGAGCTGCATCCATGAGTGCCCGCACCAGTCTTGAGAAGAGAAACTAGTCTTGAGTGTATAAGGGTGTGAAGTTTGCTCCACTGGAGTAAACACCGAAAGCATCATGGAGTAATCGTAAATACCTGTGGTAAACCGATCTATGCGGTTTAACTTCATGACACTAAGGGCTTCCTCTTTGGTGTCTGACTCACGTTTTACTTGGGTGTCTTTCAAAAAATCTTCTGTGACATAAACTAAAACAGACTCTCCTTCATGCAACTCTCCGTATCTCGCTTGAGAGAGTGTGTAGCTTGTCAACTCTGCCATTCCAGCATACCAATAGCTGTTAAATTGCTGGTCTTTCTCTAAGGGCACTTCCCCAATTGGCAGTTTTTCTAATGATGCTTTCTCTCCCTCTGGCATCATGTGCGCACAGGCGATGAGTAAGAAGAAAGTGGCAATCACGCTGAATATTTTCATCACATTAGATTTTCTCAAAGTTAGGCAGAAGCATTCTGAAAGAGCATTTAATTATTGCAGCTGATTTCGCTCAAAGACAAAAACGCTAATTCATTTCTAGGCTATCCATACTTTTACATCATGAGCAGTAACTCTCCTTCTTGGCATGACTTCATCTCTTGGGATGTTGTCAATTGGTCCAGGGCAATGCGCTTTTGGAGTCCGCAATTGGAGCAAAAAAAGCCAACGCTGACTTGCCTTGAGCTTGGAGGAAACGCTGGTGGTCTATCACTTTACTTGGCTCACTTAGGGCACCATGTTGTGTGCTCTGACATTCAGTCGCCAGAAGAAAAGGCACAAGTACTTCACTCTAAATTTGAGCTTAGTGGACAGATTACTTATCGCGCTGTTGATGCCACTAACATCCCGTTTGAAGCGGAGCTAGACGTTGTCACTTTTAAGTCGATACTCGGGGGCATTGGTAGAGTTGGTCAAGAACACTTGACGAGTGAGACGATTAAGCAAATCCATAAGTCGTTAAAGCCCGGGGGTCAATTAGTGTTTACTGAAAATCTACAATCCTCACTTATTCATCGTTTTATGCGCAAGCGATTTGTGCGCTGGGGCAGTTACTGGAACTACCTTAGGTATGAGGAAATTGAGACTCTACTTTCTGTGTTTAGCACGGTGGAGTATAAGACATATGGATTTTTTGGTGCCTTTGGCAGAAACGAACAGCAGCGCAATGTACTGGGTAAGATTGATGCACTGATTGAGGTATTCATCCCAAAATCGTGGAGGTACATTATTTCAGTTCGCGCCACCAAGTGACTGTTTGCGAGTAAGAACACCATAGTTCATAGAGACCTCGTTACTGCGACTCGAGTCTTCTACATCACACACCATAGGCAAGTAAATTACATCATCCTATCTGTCTCATTCCTTCTCCCAAAACCATTGACACGGAGTTGGCTAGGTTAAAACTCCTCACCTTTCCTGGAAATGGGATTTTTAACAAGCGATCAGAAAACCTGTCTAACAATTCTGGCCCGAGACCATCAGCCTCCTTACCAAACACCAACGAATCGCCTTGCACAAACTCATGACCATACATACTCTTATCGGCATGAGAAGAGAAAAAGAAGATGCGCTCTTTATTCTCAAGACTCTCCATCCACTGCGCTAGATTATGATGCTCTCTCAGCTCAAGCTCATTCCAATAATCTAGGCCAGCCCTCTTTACTCGGCTGTCGCTAATCTCAAACCCTAAGGGATGAATCAAGTGTAACCTACTCCATGTCGCCACGCATAGACGACCAATGTTTCCGGTATTATTCGGAATCTGAGGATTCACCAAGACTACGTTAAAATTGAGATGCGGATAAAGTTTAGACACAGTGCGATTCGTTTTGACCAAGGTATCAAAATAGGATTCTTTAACACTAAGTAGAAAACATGATGCGCTCCTCTGGGTTTGATAGATGAACAAAACCCATACTTATGAATACAACAGAGCAGTGGCTCAGCCACTTTAAATCAAATGCAAACGAGCACAGAATAGACTGGTCACTGAGTCCAACCATGTCAGAGGAAAAGAAAAAAGTGATACTCTACTCACTCAAAGCCTGGCAAAAAGGAGAAACTTCAGAAGGGAACCACCTCCGTATTGCCGCGCAGCGTTATGCAGATGAGATAGACGACCAAGCCTATGTCAAGGTCATCGACCTATTCATTAAAGAAGAACAAAAGCATGGAGAGAGTCTCGGCCGGTACATTGACGCGATTGGAGAAAAGCGCACATCATTTGATCTCGGAGACCAAGTGTTTAGATATGTGAGAGGGTGGAATAAAAGTATCACCTCGTGGACCATGGCCGTTATTATCATCGAACAGGCCGCGCAAGTATTTTATCAAGCCCTAAAAGATGGCACTAATTGCAAGTTAATGAATCAGATATGCACTGACATATTGATTGACGAGGCCTACCACATACAATTTCAAAACGAGCGACTTGCTATTATCATGGCCCTCAAAAAACCGTTTTGGAGAGCACAGTACCTGCTGATATTCAAGCTACTATTTGAAGTCACCCACCGCACAATTTGGTTTGCACATGCTAAAGCGTTTATCCATGGAGGCTGCTCCAGACAGCGGTTTGAGTCGCGCATGCGATTTAAGTTTCAGAAAACCTTGAAGCTCATCTCAGAGCAAAATAAAAAGGTTACAACTATAACCGTTGATTCTTGAATTGCTGCCTAAGAATCTTTTGTTGATTCCTTTGCCTGTTTTACTTGCTCTAGAGGCAATATCCTGCGTATCTTTGGCCTATACTCATTAGGATATGAAAAAACTTATACTCGGATTTGCATCTATGCTAGTGGCCATGAGCTCTTTTGCTCAACCTACAACTGAGATTTTTCCAGACTTCACATACAGTGATCTCGAAGGCAATGTCCATCATCTTCAATCATATCTAGATGAGGGAAAGTATGTCGTGATTGACGTGTTTGCGACATGGTGTCCTAATTGTCAAAATTCTGTTCCTGGATACGAAGAGCTGTACAACCTGCACGGTCAAGCTGGAGACGGGACTATGGTGCTCTTGTCTTTTGAACGAGACCCAAACACGCAGAATGAAGCAACATATGCTGAGACGTACATGGTAGAAAGTCCGATTATAACAGGAGCTGAAGCTGAAATCGCAAGCACATGGAACGTGTCTTATCAGCCACGCTACTTCGTGATCTGTCCGGACGGTACGTTTGACTCTTCTGTGTCTAGTCCTATTGGCACCAATCCTCAACCGCTGATTGATGCAGCTGATGGTTGTCCAACAACTGTGAATAGCGTAAACGAAATCACGACAGACAACTTTGAAATTTATTCGCTTGATGAGAACAGATTGTCTTACGCGTCAAATGCTGACAAACTCGACTTCGTCATCCTAGACCTTACTGGGAGCACGGTGGTGAGCGGCATTATAAATGAAGGTCAAGGTTCGCTTGACATATCTGGACTGCACACTGGCATTTATTTGATTAGCGTCAGTAACGAGAAGTCCGTCATGACGCTTCGTTTTTTAAAGCAGTAATGAGCAAGTTAGGGTTGACGCTTACGGTAACCCAAATCAACAGTCCTTTCGGATTTTTAGTTTGTGGTTTTACACCACAGGGCTTGGCCTATCTTCAATTTCAATCAACAGTCTCGGAGTACCTGTCGGTGCAAGAATTTGCCAATAAACATGACTTAATCTTGAGTTATAAAGATCAAGAATTGGCCGATGAATTAGAGCAGTTTATTCCAGCCTTTCTGTCAGAAGGGAAAGCATTTGAAGGTGAGCTAGACCTCTATGGCACAGAATTTCAAAAGCTGGTGTGGACTAGTCTTCAGCATATTTCTCACGGCCAAACCATCACCTATGCCGAGCAGTCAAAGTCGCTAGGCAAGCCCAAAGCGATACGTGCCATCGCTTCAGCAAATGGTGCTAACCCGATTGCCATACTCATACCCTGTCACCGAGTAATCGGCAGTGACGGATCACTCACGGGATATGCGAGTGGGCTAGACCTTAAAAGAAAACTACTAGAAATGGAAAGAGCTATTCGCGCAGAGCCTCAGCAAGGCATGCTCTTCTAATCCTTATGCTCCAGTGGTTTTGAGTATTGGACTCCTGAACGTATCTTTGAGTACAACCTGCCAAAATCAAACTTACTGCGCACAAACGATGAAATGGGTACTCGTTTTCTTATTAAGCTGCTGCTTTTCCTATAGCCATGCTCAGGAACCGATGGTCGTGTCTGAAGCTGATTTCGGCATGTTTAATCGGCAAGTACACATAGGTCGCGACCAGGCTTTTTTGACTATTGGCAATGGTTTTGGAAATCAAGAAGCACTGCTCTGGGAAGGACAGTTTGCCACGCAGTATGCCATCGCTCACAAGTCAAAACCATGGGCGCTTGTGTTTAATCCCAAGGCTGTAATTCGCATGGTTGATGGCGAGTCGTTTCCGCTCAGACCACCTAGTTTTCATGTCGATGTGTCATACCATCGTCTGATTCAGTCGACTAAAGAAGACAAGTTTCAAAAGCTCTGGTATTTCGGCATCGGTCATCACAGTAATGGTCAGTCAGGTATTTTCTATTTGCCAGGAGACAGTGTAGTCAATCTTGAGAATGGAAACTTTGCTCAAAACAATTTGGAAACTGGTCTGCAGTTATTTCGCAATGAGCACCTGAGCAACGGCTCAACTAGTTTTCAATTTCTCAATATTTATGCCCGCATCACGCCCAAGTTTTCTGCCGAGTGGTCTGGAGTTGAGACGTTAGACAGACTAGGATTTTATCGTCCATTCATCACTTACGGAGTGGGCGGGCGTGCGCCAGAAAGCGCATCATCAAATGTGTTTCAGAAGCTCAAAGCCAATTCAAATTTGATACTGAGCACGGGATATATTATTGGAGAAATGAGGGGACAGCCTGAAAACAATTTGGACAAGAGGCTCATCATTGATGCACAGTATCAGTATGTTCTTCCTTTTTTCAAAGACCTCGCATTCATGGCGCGTTACTACCGAGGACAGGACTATTACAACATCAGATTTAGTAACACATTGAGCGTGCTTACGCTGGGCTTCTCATCAAATATCGGGACGATTAAAGCACCAGTAAGTTATGTCGGGGCCAATTAGTAAACGCGCTCTCCAGCTATAAAGGTCTGCTCGACTTTGGCTTTTTTGATAGACGACTCTGAGACGCGCATGATGTCGCGATCGAGTATAACGAAGTCCGCTACTTTACCTTCTTCAAAAGACCCTTTCACCTTTTCCTCAAAGTTCCCGATGGCTCCCCAAATGGTCATTCCCATCAAAGCCTCTTTTCTCGACAAACCTTGATCAGTTCGCCAACCACCCTCAGGAGTTCCCGCGTCATCTTTTCTAAACACGGCAGCATAAAAAGTCTCCAATGGGTCAATTCCTTCAACTGGAAAATCTGTACCTAGAAGTACTTGTCCATTTTGCTCCAAGAGGCTGCGGTACGCGTAGGCTCCTTCAATACGCTCAGCACCCAATCGGTCTTCGGCCCAGGCCATGTCAGAGGTGGCATGAGTTGGCTGTATAGAAGGTAAAATGTTAAACCTGCCAAACTTTGCCATGTCAATTCCCGTCACCACTTGCGCATGCTCTATACGCCAGCGTTTGTCATTCGTGCCACCTAAGTGCTCTTGATATACATCGAGTAAAATCTGATTGGCGCGATCTCCTATGCAGTGCGTATTTATCTGGTAACCGTGCACGCCAGCTTTACCTGCCCATGAACTGTAGTACTTTCTATCATAAAGCATTTCCCCTTTGTTACCCGGGTCATCGTGATAGTGATTTTTTAGTGCTGCACCTCTAGAACCGAGTGCACCATCTCCATACAACTTCACCGACCGTACAGTTAGTCGCTCTTTTGACACGCGCATATTTTTTGACATATACTCCATGCCCTCATCGGTAGGATTGAGCATGGCGTAGACTCTCATCTTTAGCGCCCCTTCATCTTGCATCTGCTCTATGAGTTCGATGACGTGCGGGTCTAATCCAGCATCATCCACTGTAGTTAGGCCTACAGCAAAACAGTCCTCTTGTGCTCTTAAGATTGCCTGTCTTAGTTCTTTCTCATTTGGGTCAGCAATAACCTCATCCACTTTCTCCATGGCGCGATCTATCAAGAGTCCGGTTAACTTACCGTCAATCTCTACCATCTCTCCTCCCTTGACTTTTTGCGGCCTAGTCAGTCCTGCTCTCTTGAGTGCCTCGGCATTGGCAATGGCTGCATGGCCATCAACTCGACTGATGTACACTGGCCGATCAGGAAAGAGCTCCGTCAACTCTTTATTGGTTGGAAACTCTTTTACCGCCCAATCATTCTGATCCCAACCGCGTCCGAGAATCCACTCTCCAGGAGCCGATTTTGCATGAGACTGAATGACCTCTAGACATTCTGCCCAACTCTTGGTGCCCGTTAAGTCTAGCTCCAGTTTACTCAAACCGTAAAACACAAAATGACAATGCGAATCAATAAAACCTGGATAGATAGCCTTACCCCCAGCATCGAGCCTGCGCTTGCTACTGAAGTTATTTCTAATCTCTTGCTCAGCACCCAGCGCCACGATAGTGTCTCCATCTATGGCCATGGCTTGCACCGTAGAAAAGGATCCGTCAAGCGTGTAGATTACAGCATTGTGCACCACTAAGTCAACCTCCTTCTGCATCAATGAGCAGGAGCTTAAACAGAGAATGGAAAAGGAAATTAGGGCGTATTTAAGATTGATCATAGCGAGCGCAAAAATGGAAAAATCCTTTTAATACGGTCAAGGTCGATGAGCAAGAAAATCATAAGAAGGAAAAAGGGGAGCATCGGAACTTTATATCTCACAATAGCTCCAAGCACAGGAGTGACTGACCCCACTATAACACAGAGCACCACCACAACGGATAGGCTAAAAAGAATTAGCAACAAATTTTTTCTGGTCCACTTAAAGAAGAATGGGAGCAGAATGAGCAGCAGTAGGTAAAGAAAATTCTCTATTCCTGACACTAACAATAAAGCCGAGTCTGCTTCCAATAAGGTTGGTCTAAACAAACAGCGATACAAGGCTCCGGGCATACCCAAGAGTAGTTCCACATAGGAATTAAGAGTGGGGATCTCAATGCCTGAAGCCGCCTCGGTGTCTCTCACCACATTGACAAAAGCATCACGCTTGTTGCGCAATATGCCCACCAAGTCTAGTTTGTGATGCCACTTACTGACATAAAGCAGCAGCAAACTTAAGATGTGGACAAGACCAAATTTGAGTAGCGCTTTTGAACTGTCTTGCTTGCAGATGATTAGGAAAATTATTCCTGGCACAAATGCCAGAAAGACATAAGGCTTAATGGAAACGAAGAAGAGTGTTCCGGCCAACAGCCAAAGCCATTTTGACCTTGCATCACTGCCCGTCCACCAGAGACTGAAGCCAGTTAGAAATATGCCCAAGGCAAAGAAGACTAAGGTCTCCTTTAACACACCAGAGCCCCAAAACAAAAGTGAAGGTGGCAGAATGAACGCGATGAGAAATACCCAGGCAGGAATGCTCACCATTCTGCGCAAGGCCTTGAAGGAAAGCACCAAGCCAGTGAATCCTAAAAAGTTAAATATCAACGAATGCACATGATAATGACCGAATGACAGGAGCTGAATTAGGGCGTTGACCCTAATCATGGTGCGGTTGTCATTGATGGCAATGATGGTGTCCGAGCGGTCCCAGTTATTCATCCCTTCAAAATATGGAATGAGCGAAGGGCTGTCTGAAGACCAACCGAAAAGCAGTTTTAAATAATCAGACACATCATTAAAGAGTGCCGCATGAAAATACCCCGAGTCATCAAAATACTTGAAGGTGTCAAGAGTATCGCGCGGAGCATCACTGTAGTGAAACGCATACACCCACCACAAGGCCACACCGGCCAGCACCTTTAACGAAAAAGCCCCGATTAAGTACGTAGACGAAAGGCCTTCGATCCGAAATAAATCAGAACTAGCAATAAGCCAGCAGAGTAATCCGAAATAAATGGCGGTCAGGATGAATTCCATGTCTACGAAAGTAAGATAAGAAAAGGGGCAGAAAATCGCAGTTCTTTGTTAACAAATACGGCCCATCAAACGAGGTTTATGGGCTAAATTTGCGGCCTACACTTATAGTGTTCACTTCATGGAGACGATAGATAAAAAGACAGCAGTGGATTATAGTACAGCGAACAAATTGGGACTTCTCAATGAGGAGTATGATAAGATAATCGCCATTCTCGGGAGAGAGCCGAACTTTACAGAACTCAGTATTTTTTCAGTTATGTGGTCTGAGCACTGTTCATACAAGAACAGTATCACATGGTTAAAGACCTTACCGCGCACTGGCCCGCATATGCTGGTCGAAGCAGGTGAAGAAAATGCAGGTCTCGTTGACATCGGTGATGGACTGGGTTGTGTGTTTAAAATAGAATCTCACAACCACCCCTCAGCCATTGAGCCCTATCAAGGTGCTGCTACCGGAGTAGGTGGGATAAATCGTGACATCTTCACTATGGGCGCTCGTCCGGTCGCTCAGCTCAACTCACTCCGATTTGGAGACATTGACGAGAAGAAGACCCAGTGGATTATGAAAGGTGTGGTCAAGGGAATTGGTAACTACGGTAATGCTTTTGGTATACCGGTAGTTGGCGGTGAAGTCTTTTTTGATGAAGTCTATAACGCCAATCCATTGGTGAATGCCATGTCTGCGGGTATACTCGATGTGACTAAGACTATCTCTGCCATTTCAGAAGGGGTTGGTAACCCGGTATACATCGTAGGTTCATCAACAGGTAAGGACGGAATACACGGTGCCACATTTGCCTCAGGAGACTTGACTGAAGATTCTGCAAACGACCTGCCGTCCGTGCAAGTGGGCGACCCATTTCAAGAAAAATTACTACTCGAAGCCTCTCTAGAACTAGCCGACACAGATGCCATAGTGGGCATGCAAGACATGGGTGCAGCGGGTATCACTTGCTCTACTTCTGAGATGTCAGAAAAAGGTGGGCATGGTATGGACATCTGGCTAGAGAAAGTACCGACACGTCAGGCGGACATGAAGCCATTTGAAATTCTGCTTTCAGAGTCTCAAGAGCGCATGTTAGTTGTGGTACACAAAGGCAAAGAAAGCATCGTAGAGCAGATATTTGAGAAGTGGGACCTTAATGCGGTAGAGATTGGTGTAGTAACAGAAGGAGACAATCTGCGCTACTTTGAGCATGGCACTTTAGTCGCTGAAGTTCCTGCTAGCCCATTGGTGCTAGGAGGCGGTGCTCCGGTGTATGAGCGCGAGTACAGTGAACCAGCTTACTACGCCAAAACAAAAGAATTTAGCATAGACTCAATCACTGAGCCTACTGACATCAAAGCGGTGTGTCAGACGATGCTCAAGAATGTTAACCTTGCCTCTAAGCGCTGGGTGATTGAGCAATATGACAGCATGGTGGGTACTAAAAGTATGAACACCAATGCCCCAAGTGATGCCGGGCTGGTTGATGTGCGAGGCACTGAAAAAGCACTAGCACTTACTGTAGACTGTAATGCCAGATATGTGCATGCTGACCCTGAAGAAGGTACAGCCATCGCGGTGGCAGAGGCCGCGCGAAACATTGTGTGCTCAGGCGGTGTGCCATCAGCAATCACCAACTGTTTGAATTTCGGCAACCCGTATAACCCAGAAGTGTACTGGCAATTTGTTGGCGCGATTAAAGGGATGAGCAAGTCTTGCCTCAAGTTTAGCACGCCAGTGACGGGTGGTAATGTGAGTTTTTACAATCAAACAGTGATTGACGGAAAGGAAGACCCTGTTTTCCCAACTCCAACCATCGGTATGCTTGGTCTGGTGATGGATAAGACGAAGACGATGTCACTCTCATTTAAGCAGAAAGGTGACCACATTTTTATGCTCGGTCAGTCGCGAAACGATATAAACAGCTCAGAGTATCTGGTGGATGTACATAAGGTAAAGCTCTCTCCTACTCCGCACTTTGACTTAGATGAGGAGTATGCATTGCAGCAATGCATGATGAAGTTAATCAAGGGTGGACACGTCTCCTCAGCGCATGATGTTGCTGATGGTGGTCTGTTTCAGTGCTTGATGGAAAAAGGTATTCACCAAGAACTTGGCTTTGACATTTCATATACAGGTGAAGTAAGGACTGATGCCTTCTTGTTTGGAGAAAGCCAGAGTCGTGTGGTCATCACGGTCAACGAGGCTCAAGTTGGCGGATTCAAGGAAATGGTTGAGCGGCACGGCATCGCCTGTTCAAGACTGGGTCAGGTGACAGCATCTGAGATGATGTTTAACGGACAGTCTTTGGGCAGTATTAGTGATGCCAAAAAGATTCACCTCACTGCGATTGAAGACCGTCTCAATTAATCTAGCAAGCATACGCTTTACTCATTTCTTGTCGCAAATAAGCGCAGGCAGTGTGAGTATACTACTTGCATACATTGAATTTTAATACTCATGGAACTCAAAGGAATCATATACAAGGGAGAGGAAAATCTCGATCAAGAGACCTATGATGCTGTTCCAGAAGATCTGCAGCTTTTTTACGATCAGATAAATGGAATGGTGGCCTACCAGGGTGGACTCTACATCAGAGGCTGCGTGGATAGAGACCACTGGAACTCACTATACAGGTACTGGAAAGGAGATGCAGCCCTGCACAAGTCTTATGCTGCGTTGACTCCCAGTGACATTCCTTTTGGACAAGACTGTCTGGGCGATCAGTTCTTTTTGAGAGACGGTTCGGTCTGGGCGCTCAATGCCGAGACGGCCACAGTGGAAGACTTGGAAATGGACTTTGAAGAGTTTATAGTTGACGTGATTGAAGACCCCGTAGAATTTTTAAGTCTCGAGCCACTGCTTCATTATTTAGATGCGGGCAACGAGCTAAGTCCTGGACAGATTTTGCATTGCGAACCTGCCTTAACCATTGAGGTGCCCGAAGGCACAGACTATGAAGTGCAGGCCATGGACATTGATGAGCGCCTGAAATGGCTTCATGATTTTTCATCAAAATATCAGAACTGATATGAGTAAGGAGATTGACATCTATCTACTCACGGAATCACGTTATGTTACTCCATCAAACCCTAACGAATACACCAAAACACTTTTACTCGAAGACGAGTTAGTCAAAAAAGCACTTGAGCGCAAAGGGCTCAGTGTGATGCGTGTAGACTGGGCAGACCCCAATGTGGATTGGAAAAAAGGGCGCGCAGCGCTCTTCAGAACTACTTGGGATTACTTCGAACGATTTGATGAATTTGAACCTTGGCTGGAACGAACTAGAAAGCACATCCAGTTCATCAACTCTGCCGAGCAAGTGCACTGGAACATGGACAAACACTACCTCAGCGACCTAAGGTCAAATGGCGTAAAAATTGTCCCGACATTTTTTATTGAGCCAAGAGAAGTGAGTGCGCTAACAGACATCATCTCCACGCTCAATTGGGAAGAGATGATTCTTAAACCAGCCATTGCTGGTGCTGCGAGGCATACTTACAGAATTAACAAGCAGAACGTGGCGCAATATGAAGACATCTTTGCGGAGTTGATAGCCAAAGAATCAATGCTCATACAGCCTTTTGTATCTACTGTTTTAGAGCAAGGAGAGGTCTCTTTTATGGTTTTTGGAGGGAAATTCACCCATGCTATTCTAAAAAAAGCCAAGCCGGGAGACTTTCGTGTGCAAGATGATTTTGGAGGCACAGTCCACGAATACCAGGCCTCACAGGACGAAAAAGCCTTTGCAGAATCAGTTGTTCAGGCTTGCAATACACTGCCGATATACGCCCGAGTTGACGTCATGGTGGACGAATCTGGTCAAATGCTTGTCTCTGAGCTGGAAATCATAGAGCCCGAGCTCTGGTTCAGACATAATCCTCAGGCGGCAGACGTACTTGCAGAAGCGGTGCTAGAGGTTATGAAGTGAGCCTATCGGGTCATTAAACATTCTCTTATGAAAGTATATCGTCTTGAGCGCACGCAGATAATTCCTACAGACCTAGACACGGCATGGGATTTTTTTTCGTCACCAAAAAACCTTCCGGTGATCACACCTGACTTCATGCAATTTCAAATTCTATCTGGTTTGAGCGAAAAGATGTTTCCTGGCCAGATCATTACATATAAAGTGAAGCCGTTTAAACTAGGCATGGCACTCTCATGGGTAACCGAAATTCTGCACGTGAAAGACAAAGAATACTTTGTAGATGATCAGCGTAAGGGGCCTTACGCCATGTGGCATCACAAACACTTTTTTAAAGTAGTAGAAGGCGGTGTTGAGTGTCGTGATATGGTTGACTATGCGCTGCCTTTTGGGGTTCTGGGCCAGATGATGAATAGCTTGGTGGTAAAAGACCAGCTCAACAAAATTTTTGAATACCGTCACGCTAAGCTGAAAGAAATATTTGGAGAGTACAGGCCTATAATTTCTATGAACGATTCTAAACGCAGCGCATGAGTCAGATAGTTTTAATCGGAGGTTCATACGGTATTGGTCAAAGTATAGCCAAGCAGATGCTAGCAGAAGGGCATGATGTATTAATTGCTTCACGCACTGATGAAGACATTGTGGACGGTGCCAGTCACATTCACTTTGACTGCAGCGACCCAGACGCAGATTTCTCCGACTTTCCGGATGAAATAGATGGTTTTGCCTACTGTCCAGGGAGTATCAACTTAAAACCATTTACCAGTTTGAAAGAAAAGTCTTTCAAAGAAGACATGGAGATTAATTTTCATGCCATGGTGCGATGTCTTCATGGTTTGATGCCTGCTATCAAGAAAGGAACTAATCCATCAATCGTCCTGTTT
>CAYSDH010000019.1:0-16549 GCA_964429805.1 uncultured Flavobacteriales bacterium | reverse complement strand
GTCCTGTTTAGCACGGTAGCCGTTAGTTTAGGACTACCATTTCACAGTTCTGTGGCTGCAGCCAAAGGAGCGGTAGAAGGCTTCTCACGCGCACTTGCCGCAGAGTTAGCGCCCAAAATCAGAGTCAATGTAGTGGCACCTTCTCTCACAGAAACTCCGCTAGCCGCGCGCATCGTGTCAAATGAGAAAATGCGCGAAGCCTCTGTTCAAAAGCATCCGCTCAAGCGCATCGGTACGGCTGAAGACATAGCGAGTATGGCCTGTCTCCTCTTGAGTGAGCGCTCAACGTGGATATCTGGTCAGGTTATGGCTGTTGATGGAGGCATGGGCACATTGAGGCCCTAAGCTTCTTATCTTTACCCCGATGAATTATTGGGAACTCTTTATCGATTCGTTTAAGCATTACGCACAGTACACGTGGTCAGAAGTAACATTTGCCACAGAGCCTTGGTATGTCAATTATTTCTGGTGGCTCATAGCGCTGTCACTTGCCGTCTGGCTGTTAGAGATTCTTTTTCCTTGGAGAAAAAATCAATCGATCTTCAGAAAAGACTTTTGGCTCGATGCCTTCTACATGTTCTTCAACTTTTACATTTTTAAGATTGTCATCTTTTTCGCGTTCTCAAATGTCACCGAGCGTCTCTTTAAAGACCTAGTCGGAGGAGACATAAGTCGCTTGTCCTTGTTTGACTTGAGCGAGATGAACTGGGCACTCCAGTTGATTATCTTTTTTGTGGCTACAGATTTTGTGCAGTGGTTCACTCACCGCATGTTGCACCGATTCGAATTCCTCTGGAATTTTCACAAAGTGCATCATTCTGTAAAAGAGATGGGCTTTGCGGCTCACCTGCGTTACCACTGGATGGAAAATGTCTTTTACACCCCCATGAAGTACATTGCCGTCATGCTTATTGGTGGTTTTACGCCAGAGCAGGCATACATCGTATTTTACGCGGCCATCGCCATTGGCCACCTCAATCATGCCAACCTCAACTGGAGCTACGGGCCATTGAAGTATATCTTTAACAACCCCGTAATGCACATCTGGCATCACGCCTATGCGCTGCCTAGCGATCGCTTTCGCGGGGTCAACTTTGGCATCTCCCTCAGTTTGTGGGACTATCTGTTTGGCACCAGCTACATTCCGTCTGACGGACGAGACATTGAGCTCGGATTTGAGGGCGTAGAAGAATTCCCCAAGTCCTTTGGTAATCAAATAGTACATGGACTAGTTCCGTCTAAGGATAAATAACATCTTTACCCCTTAGGATAATAGAACTAATGGAGTTTTTGATGATCATGGGACTAGTGTTTGCCCTCCTGGCCGGAGTGGTCATGGGACTAGTTGGTGGTGGTGGCGGTATTATCCTAGTGCCGGTCATGGTGTACGCCATGGGTGTAGACACTGAGCTATCTACGGCTTACGCACTTTTCATAGTTGGTGTGGCAGCATGTGTAGGCACGTATCGCAATCATAAATCAAAGACCATCTCTAAGAAGAATGCCGTGATTTTTGGAATTCCCACCATACTGGGTGTGTTACTCGCACGTGTGTATGTGCTCCCCGCTATTCCAGACCTCATACCCCTCTGGGGTGACTATGTATTGGCTAAGAACATGGCCATTATTTTCTTTTTCGCATTTGTCATGCTCGCGGCTGCTTACTCTATGCTGACTACCAAGCGTGAAGATCCTGATGGCTCAGAAGTCGTCAATTTAAATTATGCGAAGGTTTCTTTTCAAGGAATACTAATCGGTCTGGTGACCGGGCTAGTTGGCTCCGGTGGTGGATTCTTAATAGTACCTGCGCTGATTTTTCTAGCTAGGCTCCCTGTCAAGGTTGCCATTGGTACATCGCTGTTTATTATCGCTATGAAATCTCTGGTGGGGTTTTTAGCCGACCTTCAATTGCGGGTTATTGATTGGCAGTTTCTCTTTACCATAACGGCAGTGACTGTGATTGGCATACTGCTTGGCACCCACTTAAACAGATACATCAACGGACGAAAACTGAAAAAAGGTTTTGCCGTGTTCATCATCATCATGGCCGGCATTATTTTTTATATGGAGGTGTCTTGAAGAAGTTTTTCTGCCGCATGTTGCAGCATGCAACACTAAACGCTACGTAAGCGAAAACCCACTAGAGACTGATTATCCTCTGAACTATTCCGTAAAACAGAATTGATTAGGACGCCTCTGTGTGAGGAAGAATTATTTCTTTTAATTCAGCCATTGGCCTTACTCCACTCTCTTTCCAAACTATATCTCCGTTTTTAAATAGAATAAGAAGTGGCACTCCACGGACTCCAAACTTCTGAGCCGCCTTGGGGTTCTTGTCGACATCTACTTTGAGGATTCTCACTGATTCTCCAAGCTCTTTTTTTAAGTCTTTGAGAATGGGTGCAAGCGTCTTGCATGGCCCACACCATGTTGCAAAAAAGTCAACTAATGTGGGTGTAGATGAGGATGTGAGTTCTTTAAATGAAGCCATATTACAAAAGTATCAATTAAGCATCGCTCTACCGCTTACGTCCTCTTTCTCTGTTCGCTTTACTCTTGGCTGATAATACCGGAGCATACTTAGCTGTCTTCTTGTCAAGAATCCCTGCAATATGGCCTGCCTCTGCCCATGCATGCTCCTCACTCTTCTGGCGACAGACGTACCACTTCACCCTATGATTTTCAGAGAGTAACATCACGTCCCATACTTTTTCGGTAAGTTTAGTATAAGCACCTCCCCTAGAGAACCCTTCAAACCCAGCATTGGTGCCAAGTACCGATACGAATTGCATGGACTCCAAAGACTTCCATTTCCCTTGTTTCAAAAAATAGGCATAGGCCGTGTAGACACGGTATCTCTTTTTAACTACGTCAATTTGAACTCCATTATACGTGAACGCCAATCGCACTCCAACAAGCGCTACGAGCAGGCCAACAATGACATTTGCAAGAATCGTAATGAAACCACCAAGGAGAATGCAGTATCCAAAAACCCTCATGTTAAAGGGCACTTGATTACCGCTTGAGTATTGCAACATGTCTGGCGAGTCATCTAACGCTTCCGTCATTTTTGAAAAGAAATTATTCCTCTACAATGTACGTCAAGTAGGCTTTTTAAGAAAAACTTTAATCAAAAAGGCAACCCTGCTTTTTGTGACTCGTTATTAAAGTACGTTCGCTACGCGGATTAAAAAAGCTATGTAAATGGAAAATTCAAATCAATACATATTCATGCCTCTCCTAGAGATAGGACTATGGTCGTGTTGATATATTGATACTCAAGAATTTCAATTTATAAGCCCGACAGATGTTGGGCTTTTTTTATGACAACAATTCGCAATGAAAACAAATAAGCTACATACAGATTATCCAAAATTATCGAGCATACAAGAGATATGCATGGATGTGCTTTTCATGAATGAAGAGCAAGAAGGCATGAATATATGTGAACCGAATTAATCAATAATACGATAGATGTTATTGACCCGGCTTCACTTTTGAAGCCGGGTTTTTTATGTCTCAAAAAGGGGATGCGCCAGAGCTGGAGAGCTGGAGCGGACTGTAAATCCGTTGCCTGATAGGCTGAGCAGATTCGAATTCTGCCAACCCCACGAGTCGATTTCTTGGGGCCTCGTAAAGAGGTCAGCACGGGTGGGAGAAATAGTGCTTTCTGATTTGACCAAGGTCAAATTCAGAATTCAGGGACGAGAAATCTAACGCGCCTTGGTCTAACGGTCAGGACGGCTCACTTTCTATGAGTAGGCAGGGGTTCGATTCCCCTAGGCGTGACAAAACAAAACGTGCATTGGTCCAATGGTAAGGCGACCCACTCATTATGGGTAGATGGAGGTTCGCTCACAGAGCGAAGTTTATCCTGAGCTTGCCGAAGGGATTCCTTCATGCGCGACAATGATCTGTAGCTCAGTGGTCAGAGCAATTGCCTTATACGCAAGAGGTCGCTGGTTCAAGTCCAGCCAGATCAACAGTAGGCATACGAGCTGTCCTAATTTACCAAGACACATCAATAAAAGGCCCCTTGCAAAAATGCAAGGGGCCTCAATAAGGACATTAGTCCAGAGGTTTATTTACTCACTTGAATGGATTTAGTGAATGCTCTAAACTGTGACTGAATGTTTAATACGTACTGACCGTCTGACAGTGAAGAAAGGTCTAATTGATTTAACCCTTCAGCATTGTTTATTCTTCTGTCCATGACTACTCTCCCACTAAGGTCTATGACCTGAATCTGGATAAGCTCATCATCTAAGAGCTGCAAGTCTATGGACAAAACATCTGTCACAGGATTTGGATAAACACTCACATTCATGACCATAAGAGACTTCTCAAATGAGGCATAATCTTCGTATGAATCAACTATAGATTCGAGGTCAACTGCGTCTGCCGCTTTGTTGTTGAGGAAGTGCCAGACGAATGTGTTGCAGAAATATTCTGGAAGAACGAGCGTCAATGGGGCATGCAATAAGAGCGATGCACAAATTTCGCCACCACCTTGAATCAGAAGAGTATTGACATCAAAACCTGAAGTCACGCCAAACTCTACGATGCTCAAATCTAGCGTTGCAGGGTCATAGACGAGAGTATGCACTCTGTAAAACCCAGCGTGCTCAACTGTAAACTCTGGTGAGGCGCTGACATCTTCAATAGTTAGTCCGAATGCATTCGTAAGTACATACAGCACTTCATAACCAGCTGGAATTACAGGCTCAATGTCCTCTTGGGCAAAAATATCACCAGTGCCTTCGTTTAAACATGTGATGGTTGGATGACTGACTAATGTTCCGGCATCTGCTGCGCATCCGTCAGTTTCAACAACCACAATAGCTGCTCCTGCAACATCAAGATCTGCACAAATGGAACCTCCACCTGGCACTATAAGTCCAAAGACATCAAAACCTGTCGTCACACCAAGTTCTACTATTCCAAGGTCAAGTGTATTCGGGTCATAGACTAACGTATGAATGATGAACTGCCCAGGCTGATTGATTTCAAATTCTGGCGAAGCTCCTGCTCCAACTATGACCAAGTCTGGTCCTTGCGTAAGCACAAATATTGATCCGTATCCGTTTGGTACATTGACATCACCATTTGGGGTAGCTGACACGGTAATGGGGCTTCCACTCCATGCATATTCATCAGCATCGGCCGTTAAAGTACCTGCAAAAGCTGTACACACATCTGCTGAAACTACTGTGATTGACGCCCCGGCCACATCAAGATCGGCACAGATTGCACCTCCACCTGGCACGATAAGGCCGAAGACATCTACTCCTGTAGTTACTCCTAGCTCAACTATACTCAGGTCTAAAGTTGTTGGGTCAAAGACTAAGGTGTGGATGGTGTAGTCTCCTGATTCTGTTACCTCAAAACTTGGCTCGCCTCCTGCATTAACAATAGTCAACTCGCTTCCTTGAGTCAACACGAAAATTGAAGAGTAACCCATTGGCACATTGATGTCTCCATTGGCAGTGGCTGATATTGTTGCTGCACCTCCATCAAGTGGCACTTCACTTTGATTTGCTGTCAAGGTACCCGCACTTGGATTTGCGACCTGAAACTGTGCTCCGGCCACATCTAGTGAAGCGCAGATATCTCCGCCTCCATCTTGCAATAATCCAAAGACATCAAAACCAGTAGTCACACCTGGTACGACTATACTCAAATCTAAAGTAGAAGGGTCATACACTAAAGAGTGGATGGTGTACATACCATCTTCAGCGACTGTAAAATCAGCTTCGGCTCCCGCTCCTATTATAACTAACTCAGAACCTTGAGTAAGCACAAAGACTGTCTGATATCCGTTAGGAATAACTGCATCTCCGTTTGGTGTTGCCGTTAAGTGCGTCTCATTGATATTGCAAATATCTCCTCCTCCGCTGAGTGTTCCGGCATGTGCTGAGCATGACTCATCTGCAGAGACTGTAATAGGCGCCCCGGCCACATCAAGATCGGCACAGATTGCACCTCCACCTGGCACGATAAGGCCGAAGACATCTACTCCTGTAGTTACTCCTAGCTCAACTATACTCAGGTCTAAAGTTGTTGGGTCAAAGACTAAGGTGTGGATGGTGTAGTCTCCTGATTCTGTTACCTCAAAACTTGGCTCGCCTCCTGCATTAACAATAGTCAACTCGCTTCCTTGAGTCAACACGAAAATTGAAGAGTAACCCATTGGCACATTGATGTCTCCATTGGCAGTGGCTGATATTGTTGCTGCACCTCCATCAAGTGGCACTTCACTTTGATTTGCTGTCAAGGTACCCGCACTTGGATTTGCGACCTGAAACTGTGCTCCGGCCACATCTAGTGAAGCGCAGATATCTCCGCCTCCATCTTGCAATAATCCAAAGACATCAAAACCAGTAGTCACACCTGGTACGACTATACTCAAATCTAAAGTAGAAGGGTCATACACTAAAGAGTGGATGGTGTACATACCATCTTCAGCGACTGTAAAATCAGCTTCGGCTCCCGCTCCTATTATAACTAACTCAGAACCTTGAGTAAGCACAAAGACTGTCTGATATCCGTTAGGAATAACCGCATCTCCGTTTGGAGTTGCCGTCAAGTGCGTCTCATTGATATTGCAAATATCTCCGCCTCCACTGAGTGTTCCGGCAAGTGCTGAGCACGTCTCCACTCCTTCAGACAGCGTAAAGTTTATTGACTCATGATCACAAAAAGTGCCACCAGCATAAGGGTGAGAATAAGCACTGGCGGAAACACTAAAATGACCATCTCCAAGATGCCATGCCCCGTTTCCAGCTGGAAAAGTGTAAGGAACATAATTCTCAACTACGCTGTAGGTGAAGGAGTTGTTTGATGAAGAGACGTGAAAAGAAACACTTTCTTCATTGCCATTGACAACTGCCTCTAGATAAAAATCATCTGGTAAATCATCTAGGTTATATGCTGCACCATCTGAGATGAGAATTGTTTGAGTTCCATTAGTAAATTGGAACTGAACAATATCTGCACAGGCATTTGCTTGCACAGAAAAGAGCAAGAACAATGCACTCAGAAAAGGGGTAATACTTTTGGCGAATATGGAGTTTGATTCAATTTTCATTTTTGATGGGATTTGATGATTTACCCCTCCTAGATGCAATTGAGCCTAAATACGCTTACCTGAATCTCCTTTTTTTTTTATTTTTTCGTCTAATTGCCTTTAAATGGACTTTATGGTAGTACATTCTTTTTTTGCTTCAATCAAACAGCTGATAGCGACTGAATAAGGTGATTAAGTGATCACTGAGACACTTACAATTAGCGCACAAAATCACCCTCGTCTTAAAGAGCAATTGGTCAACATTATATCAAAGGAGCAATCAGCTAGATGAACATGCCTCGCATAATAAAGGAAACCGATCAGTATTCTTTAATGTCCGTAATAGTCTGTTCTAATCTGCACAAGCGCTTGATTTATCGCTTTTAAATCAGGTGTTGCAGGAAGGTCTGATGTAGCAAAAGAACATTCAATTTCTGACATCAATGCTTCTGACATTTCAATCAGCTTTTCATACGAGAACTCACCTGACCGTATGGCTAACAACTCATCTCTGTCTTCCCTTTTTACAACAACCGCTCCCGTTTCAGCAATCTCCTTGGCCATGCGAAGCAGACGGATGGTGTGCATCATATTCTTTGCATCATACTGCTTACCATGCGATATTGTGGATTGATATCTACTCTCATTTCTTTTCTCTACCCAATCCCAATACTCTCTGTGCTTCCTGCAGTACTTTGAATATGCAGACTTTCTGAAGTGCACATAGGCCACCATCTTTTCCTCTTTGGGGATACTACTCAAGCAGACATCATTGGCGTTATCACCCTTAAAAATGCCTTCATAGATGCTTTCAGAATGATGAAAAAGCGCATACATGTCAGGCATCTTGGCCATTTTACTCAAGCCGCAATCTTCTTGCCTCCAGCTGTTCTCTTCGAGCAGCTGAGTTAAACTTTTAGTATGGCGCTGGTCGGTGACAAAACAAAAATCAAGTACCGTTGGCCGTGTTTTAGGCATAGGATTATTTATTTTTTTATTCAGGCCTTTGGCTTTTCCAATCTGCGTAGATGCGTATCCGACAAATGTTTTATGACAGCGTTTACTCATAAACAACGCTGGTGGAATTAAATCCATCATAGGCGCTCTCTTCAGCACGAACTCATCGGGAGTGCACAGTAGCTCCAGCGCATTAGGATTGTTCTTAGACAGTAACTCCACGAACCGTCCGAGTTCATAATACACGGTATCATTTCGCTCATCACTTACTTGAGGGAGGTAAGAATTGCCGAAAAATTGCTTGGCGGGAAGTACAAATACTCCCCGTATATCGGTATCAGAATCGGCAGTGGCTAAGCCTTGTGCCTTACTCCCACTCAGGCATTCAAACACGATACAATTACTCGATTTTAACTCAGAGATGGTCATGATATGGATTCAAATAAGAGTTTATCTAGTTCCTTCACGTCAGCATTAGAAACTTCTAATGAATCGGCTTCTTGCTCGGATTGATCTAATGCTAGACTCATCCAGTCTATCAGTTCTTGTTCACCTGTATGCATATATGATTCACTCAAATTCGCTTTCATACTCACAAGCTCAAGTATCCGAGTTTTAAGCGAATCTTTCATGTCAATTCCATCAAGCATCTCTTGAAAAACTATTGGCGGAGAACAGTCAAAGGAGTAGATGTATCGGCAAGCACATGTAGCTCTGAGCGCATAAAAAAAGGTCTTCAAGCGGTATTCGTCATCGGCACAGAGGGCCAAACTTTTTTTGGCTAAGCTTAAATAGTGATATAGCGTGGTTCGCTTGGAGTAGAATTGAGGAACTAGCTCCCTCAACTTTTTCATGAACACTTCGTTTTCCGAATAGACTATGGGTGACTGAAGTCGTTCTAAGAGCGAAGCGTTAGACTTACACAGAAGGCGCAAAGACTTGCGCAGCTCCCAGCCCGTAAGGTCTATCTCACCATCATCTGACATATACTCCAGACTGTCTTTCGCCTCAAAGAGTGTGCTGTACCATGCCGACTCATGCATGTATATCAACCTCACGTCATAATCACTGTCAGGTGATGGAAAGCCCCATGCCCTTGAACCTGTTTCGCAAGCGAGCAACACGTTTACTCCAGTTTGTTCTTGCAAGCGCTGTAGCACCTGCATTATTTCCTCTTTCATTTTACTAGGCATTGAGACCAACTAAAGGCCAGCGACCCAGAGGGCCACTGACCTTATTGTGGTTGGCATTAAAGATATATTACGAGTCGATTTTTCTCAACTCTTTATCACCACACATTCTGACAAGCTTTGGCTGGAACTTGCCAATGACATCAACCAGGTCTTTTTGGTGCTCCATTACTTGATGGATATCCTTATAGGCCTGTGGCGCTTCATCAAGACCAGAACCGATGACTTCGACACCTACTTTTCCAAGAAGGTCATTCATGTCAGATCGCTTGATGCTTGACTTCGCTCTTGATCTTGACATCTGTCTACCGGCACCATGAGAGGCAGAGTTAATGGACTCATGATTACCTTTTCCTCTGACTATGAAACCCGGAGCGGTCATCGAACCAGGAATGATTCCCAAAACTCCCTCACCAGCTGGCGTGGCACCTTTACGGTGCACTATGATTTGGTTTCCATCAACATCTTTTTCCTTCCAGGCAAAATTGTGATGGTTCTCAATCATGGCCAACGGAGTGGTTCTTAAGCCGACCGCCATGCGCTCATGAATCTGATGATGACATGCCGAGGCGTAATCACCGGCAAGATTCATGGCTAACCAATACTCTTGACCAGCTTCTGTATCCAAGTCTAGCCAAGCCAAGTTCTTGGCTCTTGAAGGAAGAGGACAAAGTTCTCGTGCCAATCGTGTGTAGTGATTAGCAATGGTCGCACCAAATCCTCTAGAACCAGAATGCGTCAATAGCGAGAGGTACTTTCCAGGCTTTAGGCCAATCTGATCGTCCTCTTCAAAAATCTCTACCGTACCAAATTCTACAAAGTGATTTCCACCGCCCGATGAACCAATCTGTGAGTAGGCCTTTTTCTTCAAGGTCTTCAAAAGAGGTATCTCATCAAAGAGCGAGTTGCTCAGCACTTCATGATCTTTAGGCCGCTTAAATGTTTCACGACCAAACTTTGCATTAGTCAGAAGCATTTTCTTCAACTCTTCTTTTCGCTCTCTGGTCGCAGAGGCAGGCAACTCGTATATGCTCATACACATTCGGCAACCTATGTCTACTCCCACGCCATAAGGTATCACGGCATTTTCTGTGGCGAGAACTCCACCAATAGGAAGTCCATAACCCTGATGGGCGTCAGGCATAAGTGCTCCTGCCTTTGCTACTGGCAAGGACATGGCTATTCTGATTTGCTCCAGTGCCCCGTTTTCTATTCCTTCTGAACCATAGATAGTATAGTCCAAAGCCTTGTCTCGGAGCACACCTAATTCAGGCGCTTCAGGCTCGATGAGCGATTTGGCTAACTCACTAAACAAAGGATCTTTAAGATAATTAATCGGACGATCCAAGATTCTTTTGAATTCCTTCAATTGATCTTTTTTAGTCCATTCTTTCATTTGACCTGAAAGAGTCAATGCGATTCCTATGCTCTTTGATTCGGGATAACCGAGTGTCAATAATTCTTGTGCTTTCATGATTTCTTCATTCTGAGTACAAATTAAAAGAGGCACTACGCAGTCTTTATGCGCAGTAAAATTTATTTTGACTCTATGTTGCCCAGAGAGGACTCGAACCTCTACAATCTCAGTCAAAGTGAGGTGTCCTGCCATTAGACGACCGGGCAGTAAATTGCGGTCTATAAGGGAATCGAACCCTTTCCACCTCATCGACAGTGAGGAATCCTAGCCATTGGACCAATAGACCATTGAGTATCCGGGAGGGTTCGAACCTCCGCCCCTTTGCTTAACAAACAAACGCTCTACCACTGAGCTACGGATACACATGTGCCTAAAAGGAATCCCCTCAACAAGCTCAGGACAGACTTCGCTCTATGAGCGAAGTCTTATGCACTGGGCAATAGACACAATTATTATTTTGGTGTACCCGGAAGGAATCGAACCTTCAACCCCCGTGTTAAAAGCACGGTGCTCTACCAATTGAGCCACGAATACATATATGGGCCCCGACCCTTTTCGGGGCCCACTTTCTTTACTTCACAAAGATCTGCCTGAGCTGATCTACTACTTGACCGTTGCCAGAGACGGTGATGTCACCGATTCTGTCTGCGATCCTTTCCAAGTACTCCATTTCCTTCAACTTATAGAGCATCTGGTTGTCTTCCATCAGCTTGGCCGTGTTGAGCAAGCTTCTCGTAGATGCTGTTTCTTCACGTCTTGTGATGGTGTTGGCCTGAGCCTGCTTTTGAGCAATCATGACTTGATTCATGATCTCCTTCATTTCTCCTGGAAGAATGACATCCTTTATACCACAGTGATCTACTGCGATACCAAGATCAGAGATTTCTGTTTTCAATCTGCTCACGATGTAGTCACTCACTGACTCTTTGTTTTCCAACAACTCGTCAAGCGTAAGCCCACCGACATAAGACCTCAACGCCAATTGAGTCAACATGTAGAGCTGCTTCTCATGATCTTTATTCTCCAAGAGCGCCTTTTGCACATCTGTGATGTGGTACTGCGTGCTGAAATTGATTCTGATGGCCGCCTTGTCTTTAGTCAAGATTTCTTGACCATTAACCTCTTGAGTCATCTGTCTCATATCAGCCTTGAAGACTTGAATCACAGACGCATTTTTCCAAAATCTGTGGATACCCTTGTCGAGCAAGCCGACAAAATCTCCATCGATGAACATGAGTCCTTTTTCAAAAGGCTCTACCGCATAGACTCGCTGATGCCGCACCAAATCGGTTCTGTTAAGCAACTCAGAATTCCAACCAGCAATCTGCTTTGTGGAAGTGATGTCAATCATCGTCACCTTGAACTCGAGATGACTTTTAAAGAAGAAGTATCTACCAACTTCGAGCAGTCTCACAAACGCTCCGTGCAACTGGACCATGGCCAATTCACCATCATTGACTTCGATAAGCTCTACACGCCCAGCAAAAGCAGGACGCCTCATTCTCAGGTCGAAATCCTTATCCGCGCTATAAATGACACTCACGTCATACAGTACGTAAGATTCGCCCCAACTCAACCAGTGTGTACCGGCTGTTATCAGTCTGTTATAGTCTCTTTTATAGGTGACTACACCGACTTTACCTTGATTGATTCTTACTCTATTCATCTTATTTGTTTTTACTCTTTAATTTTTTAATACAGGAACTCAGCAAGTCTTCATCCACTAGAGAGGTGCGCTGGATTGAGCTTTTCTTTCTCTGTCAGTTGAGCATTCATATCCAAGTTGGCATATACACTGTGTGAGCATGCGTGACAAGGACTCTGAGTGCTGAAGTGATAGATGCCAAAAAGCGCATCCTCCGTTACACGGTCTTTTGCGGATTGTCATGTATGAAATTCACACTCGACAGAAGACATTGCTTTATTCCTTTTTTGACTTACTTAAGGCGAAGTCAGACCTTTTGATTTGTGAATTTTCATTTCACGTATCACTACATTAAAAGTGTAGTGCTCTACCAACTGAGCTACTCGATTGATGTCGAGGCGGGGCTCGAACCCGCGTTTTCCATTCTGTTGTTCTAACCTAGCTGAACTACTGGATTTCACATCCAGGGAGGAATCGAACCTCCGACCCACAGAGCATGGTGATATAGGACTGATTTCGACCAGCAGCACATGACATCGCAGAGCGAGATCATACTACGGGGCCATACAGAGACCCTCATCCGGTCTGTCGATACCCTTCCATACATCGTCTTTAGTTCTCGGTGCCTTGTGTTGCGCACCGAGTACAATGTCTTTTCCTTATTTAAAGAACGCTTGTCTTGATATGGCCCCGTCATCTTACAAATGCAAAAACTTGATAACGGGGCCGTTCTCATCCGTTGACAGTACAAAGCTGACGTGTAACTGCGCACTCTTTCTGCGTAGTAAATATTTTTCTTTATTTTTCTTGAAATTATTAGTGAATGCCCGTTAACAGAAACGCTCTCATACGATACAAAACACTAGACAAATGCTTGCAAAACCGCTTTAAACAGTGGACTCTAGAAGACCTTATCGATGCTTGCTCTGATGCACTTTACGAATATGAAGGAATTGACAAAGGGGTAAGTAAGCGCACCGTACAGGCCGACATACAAGTCATGCGAAGTGACAAATTGGGGTATAACGCACCCATTATTGTCATTGACAAGAGATACTACACGTATGAAGACGCGGACTATTCCATCACAAATATTCCACTCAGCACACAGGACCTTGGCATGCTGAGTGAGGCAGTAGAATTCATGAAGCAGTTTCAAGGATTCTCACACTTTCGCGGACTAGACGGTATGGTTCAAAAACTAGAAGACCATATTTATTCTCAAAAAACGTCTACCCGATCAGTCATCGACTTTGAGAAAAATGAAAACCTTAAAGGTCTCGAGCATCTGGACACGCTCTATCAGAGCATCATTCAGCGAAAGGTGATTGAGATCACCTATCAATCATTTAAGGCGAGGCAGGCAAATTCTTTTCGATTTAGACCGTACCTTCTTAAGGAGTTTAGAAACAGATGGTTTTTAATCGGGAGGAGAAAGAAGCGCTCACCAGTCGTCACACTCGCCTTAGACAGAATACATAGTATGAAACATAGCAATGATGTATATCTAGAAGATGAAGTCTTTGACTCGGACTGGCACTTTAGTGATGTGATAGGCGTCTCAGTCAGTGAGAATGTAGAGGCCGAAGACATCCAACTTTTTTTCACGCATCAGCATGCGCCATATGTCATAACCAAACCGCTGCACCACTCGCAGCGCACCATACACAAAGACGCACATGGACTTATAATCGGATTAACGGTGCAACATAACTTTGAGCTTGAGAAAGAGATACTGGGCTTTGGTGAAGGAGTCAACGTGCTATCTCCTGCATCGCTCAGAAGACGAATCAAAACTCGTGTAGAAGGTGCTGTCGATAATTACAATACAGAACTGAGTGTGAAGGGCCTCAACCGCGCCATGATGACCCTCACCCAGCGAGGAAGCAGTGTGCTAAATCATATATACAGCAGACGTGAACTGCGCAAGATTGGCACTCAAGTAGACCAGTATGTCACTAAAAGCAGCAAGAAAAGTGCTGGCATCCGTCAACTGCTAAAGGAAATACCGACACTGGAAAACCTCCTTTTCAATAAAAATCTGAAACGCATAATCTCGAAAATAGACCCCAACGCTTTTTTGGTGAAGGCTACACTTTTTGAAAAAAGTAAGGATGTCAACTGGTTTGTCTCGTGGCATCAAGACATCATGATTAATGTCGACAAGAAGAGAAACCTCAGAGGCTATCGCGCCTGGACTGAGAGTGATGGCGTGACTAAGGTGCTGCCTCCTCTAGACATCTCAAAAAGTATGTTCAGTATTAGAGTCCACCTCAATGACACTGATGCAAAAAACGGAGCACTGGAAGTGGTGCCGGGCTCACACAAGAAACAGTTGAGCCCAGAAGAGATTACACTTATCACAGAAAACTGTAGCCCATCACTCTGTGAAGTTGGAGCTGGTGGAGTGCATGTTTTTAGACCACTAACACTGCACCGGTCTGGCCGAATAACGAAGCAAAAAAAGAGGCGAGTCATCCAGTTAGAATTTAGCTCAGTAGAACTGGCGAAGGGTGTAGATTGGTTGGAGAAGAAGGATATTAAATAGGAGCGCGTGGCCCGCACGGCAGCATATACACTTGCTTGAGAAGAGCCAATCACCACCGCGCGTAAAAATCGCCTGCGAGAATATTATTATGTAGACCTTCGGGGCCGTGAATAATAACAGACGGCTTCTATTCATTTTCATCACGGTCATGGTCGAGATGATCGGCTTTGGGGTCATCATTCCAGTTATTCCTTCTTTGATTATGGAACTCACCGGAGAAGGAATTGATAAGGCGGTCATTCATGGGTTGTGGTTGACCTTGGCCTATGCAGGAACCCAGTTTTTATTTGCTCCCTTTATGGGAGAATTGAGTGACCGATTTGGCCGTAGGCCAATCCTGCTGAGTGCGCTATTTGTGCTGAGCATAGACTTTTTACTCCATGCCTATGCGCCTACCCTTGCCTGGTTATTTGTTGGGAGGTTTGTTGCCGGATTTACAGGCGCCAGTTATACCGTGGCCTCGGCATACATAGCCGATATCTCTACCCCAGAAAACAAAGCCAAAAACTTTGGAGTGCTTGGTGCAGCCTTTGGCCTTGGCTTTATCATTGGCCCCGCCATTGGTGGCATTTTTGGAGTGGTCGACATTCGTCTACCTTTTCTCATAGCAGCTGGACTGACTTTTGCCAACTTCCTGTTTGGTCTTTTCCTTGTGCCCGAATCATTGGCGCCTGAAAATCGAAGAGATATTGACGTGTCGAAAATGATACCAGGCGTATCGCTGTTTCATCTTAGACGATTTTCAGGCATAGGCTTGCTCGTGTTCGCCTTCTTCTTAGTCAACATGGCGGGACAAGTCTTGCCAGCCGTGTGGAGCTATTTCACCATTGAGGCGTTTAACTGGTCAGAAGCAGAAATAGGGTGGAGCTTAGTTGCTGTTGGTGCTCTGGTGTCGTTAGTGCAAGGCTTACTCATCGGCAAAGCAGTAGACAAATGGGGACCGAAAACAACCATCAAGATTGGCTTCTGTCTTTGGACCATAGGCATGGTATTCTTTAGCATGGCGATGCAACCGTGGATGCTTTATGCCTTCTTAATACCTTATGCGCTTGGTGGAATAGCCGGGCCAACGCTCCAGTCTCTTATTTCTAATCAGGTGCCAGAGAATGAGCAAGGAAATCTGCAGGGCTCTCTCACTGGTCTGACCAGCATCACAACCATGCTCGGTTATACTATATACATGTCGACCTTTTCATATTTTGTAGGAGACTCGGCACCGTTTTATTTCCCTGGAGCATCATTTGCTCTTGCCGCTTTGCTGCTGGGCCTCGCCACTATTATCGTGTTTATCGCATTAAAACGAGTGGAGGATACGAATGAGGCATGACCTTTGATACTTTTACAGCATGAAAAATCTACTTGTATTATTAGCTTTCACTTGTCTCTACTCACTGAGCTATGGTCAGAGTGTGATAGGGAAATGGAAGACCATAGATGACAAAACAGGAAAGCCGCGCGCAGTAGTCGAGATTTTCGAGCGAGATGGCAAGGTCTTCGGTAAGATAATTCAAACTTTCCCAGATCCAGGAGACCCTGTTGACCCGATATGTGACAAGTGTAAAGGCGCTGACAAAGACCAGAAAATAATTGGCATGGAGATTATCCGCAACATGGTCAAAGACGATGAGGAATGGGATGACGGAACCATACTAGACTGTGAAGAAGGAAAAACCTATGACTGTAAAATCTGGGTGGAAGACGGCAAGCTCAAAGTGCGAGGATACAT
>CAYSDH010000018.1:17994-51213 GCA_964429805.1 uncultured Flavobacteriales bacterium | reverse complement strand
CTCCTGAGGGGCATGCGCGCTCTAAAGAGAACATGACTCAGATGAATGTAGCGGACTTTAACCTGCTCATTGATTATGGTTATCCTCATCAGTATATGTCAAACTCGGTGCAGTTGAATCGTGGGAACGGTGCTTTTTCGGAGATTTCTAATATGCTTAATATGGCGAGTACGGACTGGAGCTGGGGACCATTGATTGCAGATTTTGATAATGACGGGTTGAGTGATGTTTTTGTAAGCAACGGGGTGAAAATTGACATGAACAATAGGGACTACTATACCAAAATCAAGCGTCAAGCGAGGAGCGGAAAACAGATGTCGTTTAGTCAAGCCATTGCGCAGTGGCCGTCAGAGACAGTAACTAACTATATGTTTAATAATAAAGGTGAGCTACACTTTAATAAGGTTGCTGATGACTGGGGACTTGGACAGTCTGTGAATTCTAATGGAGCGACTTATGCAGACCTCGATAACGATGGTGATTTAGACCTGATCTGGAACAACAGCCATCAAGTAGCTTCGATATACAGAAATGACAGTAAGGGGCAGTCAGTTCAAATTAATCTGAAAGGTGATAGCCTTAACCGATTTGGAATCGGGGCGCAGGTCAACGTTAAAACCGATAAGAACCTCTATACCAAAGATCACTATCTCGCTAAAGGATACCTTTCTTCAGTTGACCCTCTCCTTCACTTTGGGTTGGCTAAAGATGAAACTCTAGAATCTGTCAGCGTGCGCTGGTCAGATGGGTCGATGAGTGAAAAAAGCAATCTGTCGGGAAGTCAAGTCGTTGAAATTGAGAAGTCTTTAGACAAGGCTACGATGAGGAATGAAATCGATACGGAACCGGTTTTGTTTACAGAAGTTAACCCTAAAGAAGTTGGATTTAAATTTCAACACCTCGAAAATGACTTTGACGATTACAAAAGTGAACGTCTACTTCCGCAGAAGCAATCTACGCTTGGGCCACACATCTCATATTCTCAAATCAACAAAGAAGGAAAGAGTGGAATCTTTATTGCGGGTGCACTCGGACAAGAGTCTGCTTTGTATGTTAAGGATAGCAACGCTTCATTTGAGAAGGTAACCCTGCCTCAGTCATCCGTTGATAAGGAAGACATCAGCTCTATGTGGATTGATGCGAATAATGATGAATACATGGACCTGCTTGTACTCACGGGAGGAAATGAATTTGATAACGAAGACGAGCGTCTGCTGAATTACATGTATCTGCAAAACGAAGATGGTTCGTTTCGGTCACATGGTGACGGGCTACCCTATCTCAAGATTGTATCAGAAACAGCATGTCAATTGGACTTTGATTCTGATGGTGACATGGACATTTTTATGCCTGGCAGGCTCCAACCGGGAGCTTATCCTTATGGTGCGGGAGTTCATTTATTAGAAAACATCAATGGCAGTTTTGCCATCAAAGATTTGCCAGGGATTCGCTCATTTAGGGGTCGAGTGACAGAAGCAAAGGTTCATGACCTAGATGATGATGGTGATCAAGACATCGTGATGGTTGGTGAATGGATGCCCATTACTATTTTGAGAAATACGGGTAGTGACTTTGAAGTAGAAGAAATAAAGAAGAGCGAAGGTTGGTGGTATGCGCTGGAAGTAGCTGACCTTGACAGTGATGGTCAGGTTGAAATTATTGCCGGAAACCTTGGCCTGAACAACAAGTTTCATGCGTCAGAAAAAAAACCATTTCATGTCTATGCCAATGACTTTGATGACAACGGTACTCTTGACATTGTGTTAAGTAAAGAGTCTCAAGGCATGATGGTACCTGTGCGGGGTAAAGACTGCTCTACGGAGCAGATGCCGTTTTTAGCTAACAAGTTTCCATCATTTAAAGAATTTGCAGCTGCCAACCTTCAAACTTTATATGGACATGAGAAAGTAGACAAAGCCTTGCACCTCAAGGCCCATACTTTTGCAAGCGCTGTTTTTTGGCAAAATCCATCTGGAGATTTTGTACAACAGAACCTCCCTCCTGTGGCTCAGTTTGGACCGACACAGTCAATCTTAATTTTAGATGTAAATGGAGATAACCACCCCGATATCATTGGGGCGGGAGGAGTTTATAATGTAGAAAACGAGACCGCTCGCTACGATGCAAATCTAGGTTACGTGCTTTACAATAATGGTGAGGGTTCTTTTATTGACGCTGGAACAAATCACGGATTTCGTACCAATGGAAATGTCAAAGACATGGAGCTCATAGAGCTCGATGGTGAGCGTTACATTCTGGTGTCACGAAATAATGACACGCTACAACTATTCAAACTTTAATCAGCTAAAATCTGGTCCTTTTCTGAGGTCAGCATTAAATAGCTTCATGACCATCACTACTTTTTCATAATCGGTAAATGTGGTCTTTATCTCATCCTGAACGGTGCCCATCAATAAGTCGTAAGAGCCATAAATTTGAGTACTCATACCGTTGCTAGTCACCTCAAGGCCTTCAATGGCCCTAAGTCTTTTTATAAAGTCTAGGATTGGCAACTTGTATTCGTTGGCTATGGGATACATGCTTAGCTCCATTGTGGCGTCCATATCGTTTTGTTTTAGATGAAAGGGATAGTGAATACTGCTGAAAGTAAAAGTAACTTGAAAAGCAGGTTTACCTGATTATAATCCGCGTTCCTTTTCGTCAACATAACTACAATGGCGCCTAGCACGAAGACCACTGCCAGAAAGTAATACTGAATGTCACCAGAAAAGAGAAAGCGGATAAAAAAAGCAATCTGTCCGATGGAAATCAAGCAGAGACTTATCACTAAGTATTTTGCTTTCTTTTCTCCATAGACAACGGGTATGGATCGGTCGCCATAGATAATGTCTCCTTTCATTCCTATGATTTTCTTAATCACATCGCGTGACACGATAATCATGAAAATGAAGGCCACATACTCGACCATCTTTAGAGTGATGTTCCAATAAAAAATGGTCAAGCTAAAAAATGGTGCTACGGTCAAGAGTGCTATTCCGACTTCACCCATGAAGAGCTTCTTTCTCATCTTATGCGAGTAAAACCATAGTGCGAAACTGAACATGAGATTTACACAGAGTACTTTCCAATCTACGAGCAGACTCAAAAGGGCAGCAATAGCTGAGAACCCGAAGTAGCAATAAAAGCTAAAAGACCGACTGATGTGCCGATCAAAGAAAGTCTGTTCAGGCCTATTTATCATGTCTTTCTCAAGATCGTAAAAGGCATTGATGATAAAGCCTGACATGAGAAAAAGTGACAAGGCTGCTACTTCAGCGTGGAGTTTCCAATCCTTGAGCACTTCAAGCGGGCTCATCTGAGAATTAAAAATATAAATAGCGGAAAGGTAAAGGGCTGCGGCAAGAACGATCACATTATACCACTTGACCATTGACAACAATGCCCAAAATTTGTACAAAATGTAACGGGTGCGTCTATCAAATAGGCTCCGTGACATAAATTTTAAAAGGAATAAATGCGGCTGAGCTCGTAGTCTTTGAGTTTGTCTTTGGCCTTATCATAATCTTCAGTGAAACCGAGAATGAAACCACCTCCACCAGAACCGCAAAGCTTTAAGTAATAGCTGTTAGAGTCAATTCCTTCTTTCCAAAGTTTATGAAACACATTAGGAATCATCGGTTTGAAATTGTCAAAGAGTACACGTGACAGTTCTTTGACATTTTTGAGAAGTGGTTTGAAGTCTTGATTCAGGAAGGCCTCAATACTTGCGTCATTGTATTTTTTAAACTCTTTCTTGAGCATGTTCCTAAAACCATCTTCTTTACAACGCTCAAGAAAATGGTTGACCAGTGGCTGAGTCTTACCTGTCATGCCCGTGTTCAAGAGAAAAATAGCTCCTTTACCATTACCTTGAGTAGGAAGACCTACTGTATCCATGTCATTTTTGGACTTGATAAGGACGGGTAGGTTTAGGTAGCAAATCAATGGGTCAAGACCTGAACTTTTGCCATGATAATGCGATTCGATTTGTCCGAAAACGGTCTTCAGCGCCTTGAGCTCTTCAGAAGTAATGTTCTCTTTGGAGGCAATCTTATCTGTACAATACTGGTCATATATGGCCGCTACAATTGCACCGCTACTTCCTACACCAAACCCTTGAGGTATACTGCTGTCAAAATGGAGACCGTTGTCTAGGTCACGCTCAAAACCATCCAAATCAAAACGCGCATTTATCTTATCGCTATTCGACCTTAAGTAGTCTAAAAGTTTTCTGAGCTCTCGGTTTGAATACTCTGATTCAGGAGTCTGTTCACTTTTGTCTTTGAGACTGCCTTTGTAAAAATCATAAGGAATAGAAAGACCCATAGAATCTTGGATGATTCCATATTCTCCAAAGAGGAGAATTTTGCCGTGATATAGTGCGTCTTTCATCATCGCTGCAACACCATGTTTTGAGGTCCGGTGCCGACCTTATCACAAATATAAGCTCCATTGGCACAAAAATCCACCAATTCGCTACTTATAAATTCCATTGCTTTATCAACGTAAGATGACGGATAAATCATGTGCACATTGGCTCCAGCATCTAGCGTGAAGCTCACCGGGCTTCCTTGCTTTCTGCGGGCCATTATACGAGATATCACCTCCAAGGTGCCTGGTCTCATTAATAAATACGGTGTTTTAGACGTCATCATCATGGCATGTAGACTAAGCGCTTCTTGCTCCATAAGTTCGGCCATAGCGTTGAAGTCTCCTCCCTTTAGGACACTCAAAATGTCCTTTATGTTGCCTCTCGCCTGGTCAAACCGCTGAGACGCATACATGTGCCCATTCATAAGACCATGACCCACCGTACTGCTTACTTCTTTGACACCTTCATCTATAAGCAGAATAGTATCTTGAAGCGTAGTAAAGTTGACATGAATTTCAGGTACACTTCGCGCAAACCTGTCGCTCGAACCTGACAGGTGCTCAGTTTCTCCCCACAAGGCAAACCCTCCATACACAGAGCGACAGGCCGACCCAGAGCCCAAACGAGCGGCTTCTGAGGCCTTTTCAAAGTCAATGTCTTTCCCCTCTATTACTGACTCCCACTCACAGAGACACATCGCCAGCGCACTCATGGCTGAAGCTGAAGAGGCGATGCCACTCGAGTGAGGAAATGAATTTTCAGACTCTATGCGCAACGAATGCTCTTTCACAAAAGGAAACATACTCTCTACACGCTTGAAAAAGGTCTCGATTTTAGGCAGGAATTCAGGCTTTTCTTGGCCTTCAAAATAAAACTCTAATGACCGCTCGTCTTTTGGCCTCCATGAGAGCATAGTAGTCGTATGACTCTCACTTAAACTGAATGATATAGATGGATTAGCCGGTAGCTGAATCCCATGTTTTCCCCAGTACTTTACTAGAGCAATATTAGAGGGACATCTCCACGAAACACTGCCTTCTGTCATAATGCTATCATCTTTGAGTATGGTAATATATCGGTAAAGCCTTGAGACTTGAAGTACTCCATATCTGATTCTGAACCAGTGGCGAGCATAAAGTCTCCACCCCATGCTCCTAAATACTTCACCACTCCAGCCGTGTAATCGCTAAACCTTTGCTGCGCACTTTCTTTTCCTAATACCGAGGAAAGAATCTGATTATGCTTTGTCATCAACTCTTCAAACTCTTGCAACTCTTGACACGCTATTGTTGCCTCAGTGATGCGAGATATTGGTGGAATTTCTGCAAACCCTCTTTCGTCATCTTCTAGAAAACCTGCCACGGCAGTGGCTGTGTCTTCTTTCACGCCCAGGTGTACAAACCACAAGCTATCTTTAAAGGACGGAGAAAACTCCACTTCTTCATGATATGGCTCACCTTGATGGCGCTCGTAGATGATGGGCTTTTTCTCCATGGCCACGGCCACATCATATCCGCTGCCACCAAAACTATTCTCCAACAAATCAAAGGCATCTACCTCTGCCCAATCGGCTATGTTGTTAATGAGTGTGCTACTCGACCCTAAGCCCCAATTACTGGGAAAGTCCATGTGACAGGTCACTTTGGCCGCCCGTTGCTCATCAAAATCTGGGTTAAGCTCAGAACAGATTTCCAGGAGGTCTTTAAGACGCTCAGCGGTAATATCACCATTCTGCTCTGTCCACTCCATCTCATCTAGATCTAGCACTCCGTGAAACCAGACTTGGTTATCAGAACCGTATGATGTCCATGTGAGCGTATTAGAACCGGTGGTTGACTCAACCTTCATCGATTGACCTTTTGACGTAGGAAGGGCCAGTCCCCTGGCCCCTCTCAGTATCAAATATTCTCCTGTAATGAGGAGTTTTCCGCAGCTGTGAAATTCTTTCAAGCCCACGCAGATTACTTAATCTCCAGTAGCTCTACGTCAAAAATCAAAGTCGCTGCTGGTGGTATAGTTGGCTGTCTGCCTTGCTCACCGTAAGCTAATTGATAAGGGATGTAGAAACGATACTTACTCCCAACGCTCATTAGCTGTAGACCTTCTGTCCAACCTCTAATGACTTGGTTAAGTCCAAACTCTGCAGGCTGTCCTCTGTCTACTGAACTGTCAAATACTGAACCATCAGTAAGTGTACCGTGGTAATGCACAGACACCTTGTCAGTTGCTAATGGCTTTGCTCCTGAAGCCTCTGTAATCACTTCGTACTGCAAACCTGAAGCAGTAGTTGTGACTTCCGAACGGCTTCCGTTCTCAGCCAAGAACTTAAGTCCTTCTTCTTTTGCTGCAGCTTGCTCTTCCATTTGCTTTTTCTGGAAAAAATTCTGCACCAACTGATCCGCAGCTTGCGTATCCATTAGTGTCTCTTCCCCTCTGCTAGCTGCGCCAAAGGCTTTTGCAAAAGTTGCTTCATCTACCTCTACTTGTCCCTTCATATTATTTCCCATCACCACACCAAGAGCGTAGCTCAACGAATCCTTCTCGTTCTCCATTTTCACTTTTTTGTTATCTGCCATACTCGCGCTTGATGTACAGGCCAGTGCGACAAGTACCGTAATAAGCGATATAGCTGTTATTGTTGCTGTTCTCATAATCTTCAATTTTTTTTGTCTCGCGTAAACACCCAGTCGTTTTCACTCGAGAGTTTCGGATTGTAAATGTATCCTTCACAATCAAAGGACTTCAAATCTTCTACATTTTTAATTTTATTCTTCACCGCAAAATCGGCCATCATGCCGCGTGCTTTTTTGGCGAAGAACATGAGCGCTTTGTACTCTCCTTTGTGAAGGTCTTTAAATTGTGGTGTCACCACACGCGCATCAATCTTTTTGAGCAGGGCAGCTTTTGAGTACTCGTTAGAGGCGAGGTTAACTATCGTGTCAGCCTTGTTGGCCTCGAGGTCTGCGATCAGCTCTTTTTGAATGGTGTCTCCCCAGTATTTGTAAAGGTTTTTCTTGGCGGGTGTCACTGCAAATGCGCTTCCCATCTCCAACCTGTATGGCTTCACAGCATCAAGCGGTCTCAACAAACCGTAGAGACCTGAGAGAATTCTGACATTCTTTTGAGCATACTTAAAGTCATTCTTTCCCCACTTGTCTGCGGCCATACCAACATAGACTTCGCCTTTAAATAGCAGTGCCGCTTCTGTGGTTTCTTCTTTAGAAATGTCTTTTGTCCATTGCTGAAATCGCTCGTGATTAAGACCAGCTAAATCGGCACTAATGCCCATCATATTTTGAAGCTGCTTGGCGCTTTTCTTTTTGAGTTTAGACACCAAATATTCTGCCTCATCGAGGTGACGAGGTTCTGTTGCTTCGAACTTATCAGAGAGCCCATTATTGATGAGCTTTTTAGCTGGTGATAACAAGAAAATCATGAGTCTGTAGAAATATGGGCGCAAAGATATGTCTTTGTCCGCTGAGGCAAGCCAAAAGGACTACTTTTGTGGCTAATCTCCGCGATTTGAAATTCACTGAACTAGATTTACATCCGAGCATAATTGAAAGCCTTGACTCTATGGGCTTTGAGAGTGCCACCCCTATTCAAGAGCAAGCGATACCTATAATCAAGGAAGGTCGTGACCTTATAGCCTGCGCTCAGACGGGGACAGGTAAGACTGCCGCATTCTTAATTCCGGTGATTCATAAAATCATGACTACCGAGCCTAAAAGCGGTATACGAGCCATGGTAATTGTACCCACCAGAGAGCTAGCCATACAGATAGATAATGAGCTGCAGGGGTTTTCCTACTTTACTAGTTGTACCTCACTGGCCGTATATGGAGGTGGTGACGGAAAAGATTTTGACAGAGAAAAGAAGGCCCTTAAAGATGGCGCAGACTTTATCATCGCCACTCCAGGCAGAATGAAGTCTCACTTAAGCATGGGCTACGCAGCTACTGAGACCATAGACTACCTTATACTTGACGAAGCGGACAGAATGCTGGACATGGGATTCTCGGAAGACATCGCCTACATCTCTTCGCACATGCCAGAGAAGAGACAGAATTTGCTGTTTTCGGCCACCTTCCCTCCAAAAATTAAGGACTTAGCCAAAGAGTTGCTTGACAATCCGGCTGAGATTACTATCGCACTATCAAAGCCTTCTAAGAATGTTATGCAGCTGGCCTACATGGTCTATGACAAGCATAAAGACTCACTGATAGAGAACCTGCTAGACGGTAAGGACTTGAAATCAGTCATCATATTTGCTTCTACGAAAAGCACGGTAAGCAGTCTCTCTCGTAGACTGAAGAAAAAGAAAATGAATGCCGCAGCTATCTCTTCTGACCTCAACCAAGAAGAACGTGAAGAGGTCTTGCGACTTTTCAGAAATAAGAAATTGACCATACTGGTGGCTACCGACATTATGGCCAGAGGAATTGATATCAAGGAGATTGACTTGGTCATCAATTATGAAGTGCCAGGAGATGCCGAAGACTATGTGCACCGTATAGGTAGAACAGGTCGTGCAGAATCAAGTGGTATTGCTATCACGCTCATCAATGATCAAGAGCAACGCAAGTTTCAAAGTATTGAGACACTGATCGAAACGGAGGTGATGAAGATGGATACTCCAGCTGAAATAGGCGATAGCCCAGCGTATGACCCTTCAAAGAGACCACCACCGCGCGAGCGAAGAGGTGGTGGCAGAAACGGTGGAAAAGGAAAATGGAAAGGAAGATCGAACGGACAGAGAAGGAATGGCGGGAAATCCTAAGTGATGAGGAGTATAAGGTACTGAGAGAAAAAGGTACCGAGCGACCATTTACAGGAATCTACAACGACCACAAAGAGCAGGGCAACTTTCACTGCAAGGGTTGCGATACATTACTATTTACTTCTGAAAACAAATTTGACTCTGGCTGCGGTTGGCCCTCCTTTGACAAGGGTGCGAACAAGGAAAATATAGAGTACATCGAAGACCACAGCATGGGCATGAAGCGCGTTGAGATAGTCTGCAACACATGTGGTGGCCATCTTGGACATGTCTTTAATGACGGCCCAACCGTCACTGGCCTGAGGTATTGCGTGAATTCAGCCAGTATTGATTTTAAGGAAGATTGATTTAGACTTCTCCTGTGTATGAGTCATCCCAGTCTTGGATCTTAGGCTCTCCTAGTTTACCCAATGACTTTGCCACAACCATTGACACTACTGCATCTCCAGTAACATTGACCGCAGTACGGCACATGTCAAGCGGGCGGTCTACAGCAAATATCAGCGCCAGACCTACCGGGTACAATTCTTCTGGAAAACCTACCGCTTTGAGCACAGCCACAAGCATGACCATACCCGCTCCAGGAACGGCCGCTGAACCGATGGAGGCTAATAATGCGGTGAGTACGATGGTCATCTGATTGCCAAAACCGAGACCTTCTGGCCAAAGCACCTGCATAATAAATACAGCCGCAACGGCCTGATACAGACTGGTACCGTCCATATTAATAGTAGCTCCTACAGGCAGAACAAATGAGGACACTTCTTTGTCGACACCAATATGTTCTTCTACACGCTCAATAGTCACAGGCAAGGTAGCCGCACTTGATGAAGTAGAAAAGGCCACTAACTGAGCCGGTGAAATCTGCTTTAAGAACCAAAACGGATTCTTCTTGGTGTACACTGACACGATGACTACATACACCACCACCATGATTACTAATCCGAGCACAACAATGCCTGCATAGTTTAACAAAGCAATAAGCACTGAGCTATCAGGACTGCTCGCCACTACACCAGCCAACAGCGCAAATACTGCGTATGGGGTGATGAGCATGATGATGTCTACCATTTTGAGAATGACGGCATTAAATGAATCAAAAAGGGCTTTTAAGGGCGCGCCTTCATGCTCTTTAACCAAGATGAGACTGATGCCAAACAAGATGCTGAAGAAGATAACTTGAAGCATCTTGCCATCAGACATGGCCTTGTAAATATTAGCAGGAACCATGTCAACCACAAACTGCAGTGGGCCTGCTTTTTGCTGAGACTCGGCACCTTTCAATTTTTTCTGTACGCCACTATCACCGGCATACTTTTCGGTTAACTCAGTCACTGTTTTTTCAGAAATACCACCTCCAGGCTGACCAAGATTTACAGCCGCCAGACCAATGGTAATAGCTATCACAGTTGTACCGATATAAATCAAGATGGTACGCAAGCCCATGTTCTTGAACTTAGAAATATCCTTCAGGTCAGAGATTCCCTTAATAAGCGAAGCCAAAATGAGTGGTATGGCAATAAGCTTGAGCGCGTTAATAAAGATGGTACCGACAGGAGCTATCCAATTGCTGATAAACTCCTCTCCTCCCTCATACTTCACTGCAAAAAGCGCGAAGAGCACACCGAGAATCATACCAATCAATATCTGCCAATGCAGCGCGATTTTTTTCATAAGAATAGCTTAAGGCTGAAAGATAGTAAGTCAAGATGGATTAACGGTGATTTTGAAGTGAAGCGGCCCTCGCACAACTTGAGTTGCGGACGCTATCATCAATAGGCGAAGAGGAAATTATCGATGTCTAGTTTGAACAGTCCGTTGTAGAGCGTAAACTTGTGCGAAAAGAAAGGTATCTTGAGGGTAAATCTTGATTGTCTGATAAAATCGCGACAAGGCTGGTGCGAAAAATGTAGAAGGCCCAGTGCTTGATTTTACAGGATATAGCAGTCATAGATAAATCAAGATTAATGGCACTGAATCAGGCAATAGTAAAGTGAAACAAACTCTATTCAAATTAATACAACAAGCGGGCGCTGCGCATGTATTTAGAAACCTCAAAGGGGATAAAATCACGGTGCTAAGTGTGCATCGCATCTCAGATGAGCCAGACTTCTTCTTCCCTCCTATTAAGCCAGCGTCATTCGAAAAGCTTGTTGCCTATTGTGTCAAGCACTATGCTATTGTTACACTCTCTAACATCAATACGACAACAAAAAAACCAAAACTGATTTTCAGTTTTGATGACGGGTATTACGACTTTGTGGAGTATGCGCTTCCCATTTTGGCCAAGTATAAAGTGCCGTGCAATCACAACTTTGTAAACGCCTGTTTGAACGAAAACCACATTATCTGGACCCAGAAATTAAATGATGTATTTAATCATCTCAAGTCCAACAATTTCAAAGAGGACGATAACGTGTCCTCCATGATTGGCAGCTTCACAGGAGATTGGTCTGCCTACTACATGCGTTTTTTACTTGAGTTGGTTCAGTTATCAGCCGCAGATAGAGACCAATTAATCTCTGACCTCCACAGCACGTATGGTATTCAGTCAAATTACAGAATGATGAGTTGGCAGGACCTCAAAGATTGCCATGCAACTCAACATGTTGAGATCGGCAGTCATACATACACACATGAGTCTCTAAAATCGACAGTTGACGAAAAGGAATTAGAACATCAGATTGGCCAATCAATAGATCAATTAGAAAAGGAACTTCAGACTCCAATCTCCATCCTTTCGTTGCCCAATGGGCAGCATAACCAGAAAGTGCTCGACTATGCTCAGCACCGGGGAGTGAAGTTTGTTTTGCTTGTAGATGACAAGCTCAATGATGCGAGTAATTTTAGTGGAGATTTCAACCTAATTAGTCGGATAAACATGGTCCAGGAGTCAGGCCAAGAAATGATCTTGAGAACGGAATTTTTACAATCTAAACTCCGCAGTTTTCGATGAGTGAATACAGAGTAGAACAACTGACAAAAGAGAGGTTTGACATCCTCAAACCACTGATGGCCGACTGCTTTGGCATGGATGTGGACTACGACTATTTTAAATGGAAATTTCTTGACAATCCAGCGGGAACCGTGTTTGGTTTTTTAGCCATCTCCAATGAAAGCAATGAAGTGGCAGCGTACTACGGTGTAATCCCTGATCTGTACGTCATCAATGGGGAACGAAAGACTATTTACCAGTCTTGCGACACCATGACACACTCGACACACCGGAGAAAAGGCCTTTTTAAGATGCTCTCTTCGCATTGCTTTGATGCGCTAAAAAAAGAAGACAAACTATTCATCATCGGTTTTAGCGGTGCGATGTCTACTCCTGGTTTCATAAAATTTGGATGGAAACATGTCTTTGACATGAAGCATTATTTCATTCCTCGTTTAGTTCGTTTTGGTTCTAGAAATAAAACGAATTCACGACTAGAAGAAGTGACAGATTTCAACAAGATCGAGCAACTGATATCTGAGAGTAATTCTGGCAATCACAACTACTCAGTGAAGACGGCAGGCATTTTCAAGTGGCGCGTATCCAATCCTCGACATGAGTACAAAACCATTGCCATAAAGTCAGACAACAGGTACACGGCCTTTGCCACCTACTACGCGGAGAACGAGAATCTGGTGCTCTTCGACTTTAACTTTGAGGACATAAAGTCAAGCAAGGTGCTGGTCAGTGAGATGAAACGAGTAATGCATGAGCAGAGTCTTAAGGGAATCTTAGCCTATGTGCAAGAGGAATCACGATTGGCTATGAGCCTCAAGAAAGTCGGGTTCGTTAGCAATCCATTCTCAAAAGGTCCTCTTTCTGTAAAAAATCCATTTATTTTCTTCTCTTCAATTCATAATATGCAGGCGCATAATGACAAGTCAAAATGGCTTATTGGCTCATTCGATCATGATGCGATGTAACCCAGAATAGATAAGCACTAGATTCCGTCATGACCAATCAGCCGCGGATGGAATGAAAACAGGAACATCGAATAAGAAAATGGTCAACAATAAATAAGTCCTGAAGTTGTTTCATAGTTGAAGTGCTCATTGAGTAAACTTAAACACCATGCCTTACCGAGTCTACGTTATCGAATTATCTAAAAAGGTGTACACCGAACACGCCAAATTTCGAGCGGCTAACCCTCAGTTTAATGGAGTCTTGGAATGCCTATATGTGGGGATGACAAGCAAATCTCCTGAGGACAGATTTAAACAACACAAGACGGGATATCGCAACGCGAAAGGTTACAAGCTCTCTTCAAACATTGTAGAGAAGTATGGAAAATATCTCCGCCCAAGTCTCTATAACTACATTGGTCCTATGTCAAAAGATCAAGCACTGAAAATGGAAAAAAAACTAGCGCTCTATTTAAGAAGAGAGCGTTATGCCGTTTGGTTTAATTGATACTATTATTCTGCGCACAACACACTCGACATGAAAACACTTAGCGTTCTCTTATTGGCCCTTAGTCTCCTTACTTTTTCTGGAAGTGATGAGATTGACGAAGCCCGAATATTAAGTCATGTGGTTGACCCAAATGAGTCTACATTAAAAATGTATTGGCTCGATGAAAACAAGGAAGCGATAAGAAGCCTCAAGGCACTCAAAAATCATACGAAGAATGAAGGCCAGAATTTACTTTTCGCTATGAACGGAGGAATGTATCAGGAAGATCGCAGGCCGCTGGGACTCTATATCGAAGAGGGTGAAACGCTTTATAAAATGAATAAGACTCAAGACGCTTATGGCAATTTTTATATGCAACCAAATGGAGTCTTTTACATCACAGAAAATCTTTCTGCCGGCATAAGCGAGAGTAGCGACTTTGACGCAGTAGACCATGTGCATTATGCTACTCAATCTGGTCCAATGCTGTTGATTGATGGTCAAATCCATCCTAAGTTTAACAAGGGTTCATCAAACGTCCACATTCGCAATGCTGTTGGAATATTGCCTGACGGAAAAGTTCTCTTCGCTATGTCAAAAGAGAAAATAAATTTTTATGATTTGGCAAGTTATTTTAAGCAGCATGGTTGTCAGAATGCCTTGTATTTGGATGGCTTTGTTTCGCGAACATATCTACCAGAAAAAGACTGGACTCAGTTGGGTGGAAACTTCGGTGTTATGATTGCTGAAACAGGCAGTTAATCTGCTGATTATCTGTGCCTATCCCTTAAGACTTGGCGGAAGCCAAATTGACGAACTTTAAGGGCCAAAAACGTAAATTATTGACCTACATTCGCGGCCAATAATTTAACTCATAGTGATGAAAGCAGTTGTACTTAGCCTCTTTCTACTTTTCAGTCTTTTTTCTTACTCACAGCAAGTCACTATCGATTCTGTATACGTGATTGCAGACAAGCTCAGCAGCGAAATCAGCAGACAGAGTAAATCAATTACCATCATTGACCAAAAGGAGATTAAATCCATGCCGATGACTTCGGTTGACGAGCTGCTCAGAACAGTGGCCGGAGTAAACATGAACAGCCGAGGAGCATTTGGCGTGCAGGCCGATATTGGAATGCGCGGCAGCACCTTTTCTCAAGTAGCTGTGTTGCTTGATGGCATACGAATAAATGACCCACTCACGGCTCATTTTAATAGCAACATTCCGATACCGCTGTCTGAAATAGACCACATAGAAATCATAAGAGGCTCTGGATCTATGGCCTATGGCGCAGATGCAGTGGGTGGAGTAATTCACATACACTCCAAGACCTTTAGTGGAGGAACAGAGAAAGAAGGAATAAGCAGCACTGGAGAAATAAGCTACGGCCAATTTGACTTATCAGGACAAGACATCTCTACAAAATGGGCAAGTAAAAAATTCAGCCTTCACCTCGGATTAAAACTCAACTCTGCTGATGGTCAAACTTTTGACAACCCAAATTATACAGGCCCTGGCTCTACTGTGAGTGAAGAGTCTTCATACTTTTTTAACCTAAGTACCTACACACTTTCCTCGCAGCTTGACTTAGGTTCTGGCTGGAGGTTAGCTGGCCGAGGAGCCTTTGAGGACAGAACCTTTAACGGTCAATTCTTTTATACTCGAAGCTCGTTTGATGAGTCTGTAGAGACGACTGAAACGGGTTGGGGACAACTCCGTTTGAGCAAAGACAGCGAAAAGTCCAATACTCAAATAGACCTGGGCCTAAGAAGCACAGACGATCTGTTTGTCTTTAACCCACTTTTTTCTGCCAACAAGCATCGGACTAGACGAAAAAGTATCAGCGTAGACCATCGCTTTGAACTTGGCAATTCGAGTCAAGTGTCAATCGGAACATTGGCCAGCAAGCGAGATATCAGAAGCAGCGACCGTGGCGACCATGATGATGAAAATGTTGGCGTATATGCCGCAATCGGACATCGTATTGGCGATGACACACGAGTAAACTCTGGTGTGCGGATGGAGTATGACAGCAACTTCGGGACAGAACTGGTGCCACACTTTGGCCTCAATCATCACTTCGACAAGTTTATACTGCGCGCAGAAGCAAATAGGTCTGTGCGGGCCGGGGACTATACTGAGCGATTTATCTCTCATGAAATCCCGAACCTATCGGCTGGGCGTAATCTGGGCAATCCGGAATTGAAGGTTGAGACGGGTTGGAATTTCTCTTTGGGCTCAGATTTTCGACTGATTGATGGCGTAGATATTACGGTTGACGGATTTCTTCGCTCTGGAAAAAACATGATTGACTTTATTCTGACGGAGTCTTCTGACATCCAGAATGCGGACAACATACAAGACAGCGTTTCATACTTCTACACTCAGAATGTCTCAGAAATTCAGACGATGGGAATTGAAATCTACGCGGGTAAAAAATGGGTACTGAGCGAGGCATCTCAACTTAATGCTGGCGCTTCAATCACATGGTTGGAGAGCACTGTGCCTGATGGCACTCAAGTGTCAAAGTATCTGGCAAACCACCCAAGGTTAGACGCCAACTTCAATATAGGACTCCGCATCAATCGGCTTAACGTGTCTCTGATTGCTGATTATATAGAGCGACAAGGAGAACAAGTCGAAGCCATCAATGCTTCAGTCAACGATGAGTACTTAGTTGGGCATGCCCAAGTCGGCTATTCTTTTAAAAATGGACTTGGATTAATCTTCAGAATGCACAATGCACTTGATACTGACTATCAAGAAATACTTGGTGCTCAAATGCCTGGCCGATGGATGATGACCGGAATAACCTGGTCTATCAATCAAGATTAGATTTTGGCGCTGCGATTGAGGAGCATCGCGTCTGCAAGTACTAAGGCACACATCGACTCTACAATCGGCACTGCACGGGGCAGTACGCATGGGTCATGACGTCCTTTGCCCTTAATAAGCACACTTTCTCCGGCTTCGTTTATTGACTCTTGGTCCAATAGAATGGTCGCCACAGGCTTAAAACCGACCTTAAAGTAAATGTCTTGTCCGTTGGAGATTCCGCCTTGAATTCCACCAGAATTGTTTGACAACGTAGAGGTCTCACCATTCTCTTGAACAAAGGCATCATTCTGCTCAGAGCCTTTATCAAAAGTGCCTGCCAAGCCGCTGCCTATCTCAAATGACTTAGCCGCATTGATGTTGATCATGGCGCGCGCAAGGTTTGCATGGAGCTTATCAAAAACGGGCTCTCCCCAACCTGCTGGCATACCCTTAGCTACACAGGAAACTTCACCACCAACGGTATCTCCAGACTTCTTTATTTCTTTGATGAGCGCAATCATCTCTTCAGCCTTCGCGCCATCAGGACAGCGAATATCATTGCTATCGATGAGTGACAAATCTAAGTCCTCATGTTTTTGTTCAACCTGAATATGCTGCACCCTGTTGACCCAGGCCGTAACAGAAACATCTGCTGATTTTAACACCTGAGCAGCTATAGCTCCCGCCACAACTATGGGAGCAGTAACGCGCGCTGAGCTTCTTCCCCCTCCGCGATAATCTCTGACACCATACTTCTCTTGATACGTGAAATCAGCATGTGATGGGCGAAAACGGTCTTTGATGTGACTGTAATCCTTTGACCTCTGGTCTTCATTGTCAATGACAAAACCGATAGGGGTACCGGTAGTTTTGCCCTCAAATATTCCTGATAGAAAACGCACTTCATCGCTTTCTTTACGCTGCGTTGTAATTTGAGATTGGCCGGGCCTTCTTCTATTCAGTTGGCTTTGAATCGCGTCAAAGTCAAGCTCAATTCCTGCCGGACAGCCATCTATCACACCACCTATGGCTTCTCCGTGAGACTCTCCAAATGTGGTAATCTTAAATATAGAACCCATGGTATTTGCCATGGCACAAAGGTAGGAAGCTTGATGAGATGAAGCAGAATATGACTGAATTCATGCCCAAACGAGACACAGACCAAATGATAATCAGCGTACATTCATGGCGATGGAAAAAATCATCATTCATATCAAAGAGCTGCTTCAAGTGAGGCAAGGCCATTCAGCGCTGCGAGGTTCAGAAATTAAGGAGTTACCGTCTATATCGGATGCCTGGATTCATCTGAAAAATGGGCGCATAGAAGATTTTGGCGCCATGTCTGACTGCCCCACTTTAGACCAATCGGTGGAACACATAGACGCCACAGGCCGACTTGTATTTCCGGCATACTGCGACTCTCATAGTCATCTGGTATATGCCGCCACGAGAGAACAGGAATTTGTAGACCGCATCCATGGTCTGACTTATCAGGAAATTGCTGCTAAAGGAGGTGGCATTCTAAATTCTGCGCGCAAACTCAGAGAAATGCCTGAGGATGAACTCTTTGCTCATGCTCAAGAAAGACTTGCAGGTCTTGTGAAAAAAGGAACTGGGGCCTTGGAGATAAAAAGTGGTTATGGTCTGAGTGTCGAGTCGGAACTCAAAATGCTGAGAGTGGCGAAGCGACTTGCCGCGGCCAGCCCGGTCATGATTAAGTCGACTTTTCTCGGGGCACATGCCATACCGGCAGTATATAAAGACAAGCGAGAAGACTACATCTCACTCATTATCAGCGAGATGATTCCTCAGGTGGCCGATGAAAAACTGGCCGATTACATTGATGTGTTTTGCGAGACTAACTACTTCACAGTCGATGAAACGGACCGCATTCTCACGGCCGGAGCGGCTCATGGGCTCAAGCCTAAAATTCATGTCAACCAATTTACTTCGATTGGCGGTGTCAAGGTTGGTTTAAAGCATCATGCTGTGAGCGTAGACCACTTGGAAGAGATGGCAGCCGAGGACTTTAACTTACTGGAAGGAAGTCAGACGATTGCCACCGCACTTCCCTCCTGCTCATTCTTTTTAGGCATACCTTATACGCCTGTTAAAGAGATGATTAAACGTGATATCGCCATTGCCTTGGCGACTGATTTTAATCCCGGGAGCACGCCTTCTGGCAACATGAACTTCGTATTCAGCCTGGCCTGTATTAAAATGGGGCTGACACCTCATGAGGCACTTAATGCTATGACCATTAACGGTGCTGCCGCTATGGAATTACAACATGAACTTGGCTCTATTTCTAAAGGAAAAAGGGCGCATTTGATTATCAGTAAACCAATTGATGGGCTGGCTAGGATACCATATAGTTTTGGAGAAGACCTGATAGAGCAAGTAATAATAGGAGAATGAGGCTTCAGACCTGACAAAACGACTAAAAGGGCTTAATTTTGTTACGACTAATGATTCAACAAGGCATATGAGAATAGTGATTGCAGGAGCTGGAGATGTCGGGTTTCACTTAGCAAAACTGCTTGCTCTGGAAAGTCACCGTGCCACCATCATTGATACAGACGGAGAAAAGCTAGACTACATCAGTAAACATTTAGACGTGCACACCATGCACGGCAGCTGCACCTCTTTTGAGACCTTGAAAGAAGCTGAAATTGAGAAAGCCGATCTCTTTATAGCCGTCACCTCATCAGAAGAAGTCAACTTTACCACCGCGGTGATTGCCAAGCAGCTTGGAGCTAAAAAGACTGTTGTTAGAGTATCAAATCCGGAGTTTTTGATGGCGCGTAAAGACTCGTTTATCAATCGTATTGGGATTGATGAAGTCATTCTTCCAGAAACGCTAGCTGCCAAGGAAATAAAGCGACTGATACGTCAATCTGCATTTACCGACCTCTATACTTTTGAAAATGGCGCCCTCTCTCTGATGGGAATTCGCGTGGATAGAAACTCTCCTTTGCTAAACAAGACTATGTCTGAAGTTTGCTCAGGAAATGAGGGAAACTGCATCAAAAACGTAGCAATACTGCGTAAGAACGAAACGCTGATTCCTAATGAGGACATTCGCTTTGAAGAGAACGACAATGCCTACTTCATCACGATTAACGAAGGGTCAAAAACAGTACTTGATTTCACAAGCGAAAAGCCGTTTGACATCAAGAACATTATGATACTTGGTGGCTCAAAAGTGGGTTATCACGCGGCTAGGTTGCTTCACAAAAAGTACAATGTGAAGCTGATAGAACCTGACAAAAAGAAGTGTCTTGAGATTGCAGCAGACTTCCCAGATGTGCTGGTTATACATGGAGATGAGCATGACATCAGTCTGCTTGAAGAAGAAGATTTGGACGAAATGGATGCCGTGATTTCTGTGACAGACAATTCTGAAACAAACATTATTTCTTGCCTAATGGCTAAGAATCATGGGGTGAAGCGGACCATTGCGCTGGTAGAAAACATCGACTTTATACCGATTTCTCAGAGTGTTGGAGTAGACACCATGATCAACAAAAGACTGATTGCGGCAAATTTTATTTTTAGAGACATTAGAAAAGGTGACGTGATAGAAATGACCAGCCTGCACGGTGCAGACTGCGAAGTGCTTGAGTTTGAAGTAAAGCCGCAAGACAAAATCTGTCATAAGAGTCTACGTAAATTAAAGTTCCCCAAAGGAGCAATCATAGGTGGAATCAGCCGCAATGGTGAAGCGCTTATGCCCACAAGTGATTTTTTGTTTGCGGAGGGAGACCATGTAGTTGTGTTGGCCAAGCCGGAGTCTATCAACTTGGTTGAAAAATTCTTCGTTTAGTGCTCAACTACCGTATCTCTATAAAGTTCTTGAGTATACTCGTGCTGTTTAATGGTGCGTTTATGCTCTTAACCGTGCTAGCGGCTTTGTTTTATGACGAGCACTTAATCTCAGAACTCCTAGTCTCATCTGGCATACTTCTCGTCATTGGCACGAGCATGTTTTTAGCCACACGAAAAGCGGAAGGAAAAAACCTGAAGAAGAGAGAAGGGCTGTTTGTAGTTGTAGCAGGCTGGTTCACGATGGCTCTCTTTGGCACTCTCCCCTATCTTTTGACTGGTACGATTGACAACTTCAGCAACGCATTCTTTGAGACGATGTCTGGGTTTACAACTACCGGTGCAAGTATACTCGATGATATTGAGTCATTGCCAAACAGCATCTTGCTCTGGCGAAGTCTCACTCAGTGGATTGGCGGTATGGGAATCATAGTGCTTGCTGTGGCGGTATTACCCATACTAGGAATAGGTAGTGTGCAGCTTTTCGCTGCCGAGGCTCCAGGACTCAGCCCCGATAAGATAAGTCCGCGGATAACGGACACGGCACGCAGACTCTGGCTCTTATACATCGGATTGACGCTGGTGGAAATGCTCCTTTTGAGAGTGGGAGGCATGAGTTTTTTCGACTCGCTTAACCACGCCCTCACTACGGTCAGCACAGGTGGATTCTCTACTAAGCAGGCCAGTATCGCTCATTATAACAGTGCGTTTATTGAATACGTGGTGAGCATCTTTATGTTTTTAGGAGGAATGAACTTTATACTGATCTACTTCTTGACCAGATTGCAATGGAGCAAGCTCAGAAAGAATGGAGAGTTCAGATTTTATGCGGGCATAGTCATAACATTTGTGCTGCTTGTGACAATTGCGCTCACAGTGCGCTCTGGCGGGCATATCGAAGAGAATTTTAGGCACTCTCTGTTTCAGGTGATTTCTATGATTTCAACAACCGGATTTTGCACGGCTGACTACACCACTTGGGGCTCTGGTCTTACCATGTTTTTCTTCCTACTGTTGTTTGCCGGGGGAAGTGCCGGATCTACTTCTGGTGGAGTAAAAATGGTGAGACACCTGATTTTATTTAAGATAGGCCGCACTGAACTTAAAAGACAGATGCACCCTAATGCCGTCATTCCACTTAAAATAAACGGCAAAATCTTGCCTGATGGTCTGAAAGGAACGGTACTCGGATTTATTATTTCCTATATCATCATATTTGCCATCTCATCCATAGCACTGTCTGCTATGGGAATAGGATTTGACACGGCTATAGGTGCCGTGGCTACATCACTGGGCAATGTCGGACCTGGAATCTCTGAAGTAGGCCCAGCCTTCAACTTTAATTTCATACCCGATGCAGGCAAGTGGCTACTTGCCTTCCTCATGCTTATAGGAAGATTGGAAATCTTTACCGTCTTACTTCTATTCTCTCCAGTGTTCTGGAAGATGAACTAATCAGTGTATTCCTTTATTGGCCAAGTAGCGCTCAGCGTCTAATGCGGCCATACAACCAGTACCTGCAGCAGTAACTGCCTGACGATACATCTTGTCTGCTGCATCACCACTCACAAATACTCCTTCTACATTGGTTCTTGATGTACCTGGCTCTTCATACTTTATGTAGCCTTGCTCATCTAGATTGATGTACTCTTTAAACACGTCTGTATTTGGTTTGTGACCAATGGCAACAAAGAATCCTGTAATGTCTAACGTGCTTTCTTCTTGAGTCTTGTTATTGACAACCTTTACGCCTTCCACACCTTCTGCTCCGAGCACTTCGACAGTCTCATGATTAAACAGAATCTCGATGTTGTCCATATTCATTACTCTATGTTGCATGGCTTTAGAGGCTCTCATCTCGTCTCTACGTACTAGCATGTAAACTTTTCTACATAGCTTGGCGAGGTAAGAAGCTTCTTCTGCGGCCGTATCTCCAGCACCTACAATGGCGACATCTTGTCCTTTATAAAAGAATCCATCACAGACGGCACAGGCAGACACTCCTCCTCCTATATCTCTCAGTCTGATTTCTGACTCAAGTCCAAGCCACTTGGCGGATGCACCTGTGGAGATAATGACTGAGTCTGCTGATATCCAATCCTTGTCGTCAATCTGAACTTTGTGCACTGGGCCTGTGAAATCTACATTAGAAATCCAACCAAATCTGACGTCCGTGTCAAATCGCTCGGCTTGGGCTTTCAAGTGCTCCATCATGTCTGGACCTGTCACTCCCTCAGGATAACCAGGAAAATTATCTACTTCAGTCGTTTCCGTCAATTGACCACCAGGCTGCATACCCATGTACATAACAGGTTTCATATCTGCTCTAGCTGCATAGATTGCTGCTGTATATCCCGCAGGACCTGAACCTATAATTAGGCACTTGATGTGTTCTTTTATCTCCATTATCACTTGTTTAAGGATGTCAAATGTATGAAGAAGCTAGTGGAAAGACAGCATAGGAAAATCCTTATGAATCCAATTTTTAAGAAGACTTGTTAAAGTCAGCAAACTTGAGCGTGAGGCTCAGGTGATTGGTTGCTCCAGCCTGATTATAGCGCGCCTTGCCATAATTGAGGTAGAGTTTGGAAATTTTCATTCCAAGCCCCCAAGAAATCCCGGCCATTCCTGGGCGCTCGTTTAAGGCAAGCTCTTGTCTTCTTCTGTAGTCATAACCCAGTCTGATATGAAAATTTTCACCAAGCATAAACTCCATGCCCGCATTGGTATGAAGCAAAATTTTATCTGCTACGGTTGGGTCTTGTATCTCAATGACTTCTCCTGTCAGTGGATCAACTTGACCTACATCTGCAGGGTCCACATAGGTAAGGTCCCATGTCTGCAAATCTTCTAGAGTTAGGGTAAGTCGCAGTGGAGAATTTCTAAGTCGCTTGCTCATACCCAAGTCAATGCCGAAGGGAAGCGACTCTGTAGACGTTTCTGTATACGAGCCTAGCTGGAAGCCTGCATTGCGAATGACTAGCCCCATGGTAAAATCTTTGTTTCTCGATGTGTAGTGTCCGCCTACATCAACTGCCAGCGCTGACGAGGTGACATTGGCGAGGCTGGAGTAGACCATTTTTAAATTTGCACCTAGGCTAAAAAGCGAGTCTATCTGACGGCCGGCTCCAAGGTTGAGTAGATACTCTCCTGCATTAAATTCTCCAAGCTCTTGATTGAACTCATCGCGCTCTTCAAATTGGCCGTATGACAGATACTGAAGTGTGGCTGCAAATGTCATGTCAAGTTCACTGCGGTGCACGGCATAGGACACAAAACCATTAGAGGCATCTGCAAAAAGGCTGTTGTAGTTTAAGGCCAACTGACGCGCATCTAAGGAATCAAGAAGTGCTGGATTGGCATAAGCCAAATTGAGGTCGCCATCTGCCACAGAGATAAACTTACCTCCTAGTGAGGCTACTCGTGCAGAATTAGGCAATGTGGTAAACAGGTATGATGACTGCCCACCAAGTTGGGCATGTGCACTCGTTACTAGTGCCGATAAGAGGAGGAGAGTTAGAAGGCGTTTCATCTATTGTGCGTGTCGCTCAATTGGAACGCAAGATAGAGATACTTATTATCATGTGGCAGGACATGCTGAAATAGGAATTCAATATGACCCATCATTTGAGCTCAGTCTCTTGAAAGTTGAAATCTGAGCCATACATGCGCGCCAAGTCACTACCGTTCCAATGAAACACTTCTGTAGACCGCACTTTTAGCTTACCATTATGATCGGCAGACTCATAAAACTTGATTATACACTGGTCTTTCGGAATGGAGATATCTTTAGTGAAACGATACTGCTTGTCAATCATCTCCTGCTCAGTCAGCCTGCCTCTGTGCTCAAATACTGGAGCTAAAATAAGCTCGCCATCAGACAAGGTGTATGGCAAGTAGATGGTATACTCTTCTGTATCAGCTTCTGTACCAAGGCCTGTAGACTTGTCGGTGAAAATAAATGGAATAAACCGCCCATCTATATACGCCACGATGTCTTGATAATAATGCTCTTTGCTGTCGATGTGGTGAGACTCATAGCGCAGGAGTTTAGTGACATTATTCAGCGAGTGGTTTTCGATAAATGAGAGCTGAAAATCTCCACCATGAATCTTTGAAAATCCGAGTGTGTCTTTCACCCTGTCATTGACTATGCTATACATTTCTGCATAGCCATCGTAATATTGGTTTGGCGCTGGGAAGGCGCGCCCAACGAAGGTGGTGCGGGAGTTTACCTTGAGTACTTTTTTAGAAAAATCACCGGTCTTTATCCATCCTGATTTCTGCGGAAAACGATGAGTCCTCACTCTACACCAAGACACAGAGTCCACATCACCATGCTCTAATACATCTAGCCGAGTAATAGAATAAAGCGTGTCGGCAAGCGGAGAGTCTGTTGATGGTGCACAGTATAATGGCAACGCATCTGAGGCGTTGTAGCGTTCATATGACGACTTGAAGGTGCGCTCTTTATATCCAGTGGCGGCTACATCACATGTTGTCTTCTCTTCTTGCTCTAATTCTGGAGTAGACGCAGGGATAGGCACCGGTGGCACTTTTATCTGCGAGGTGCATGAGCTTATGCATGCGAGAATGAGTATGTATGAAAGAATCCGCATTAGAGCGCTGCTTCTGTATCAAGTGGCTGCTCCACTATCGCCATTTCCGCTTCAGCAAAAACTTTGAATTGATCCATCCATTTCTGGACTTGCTTTTTAAACATACCTGGCATCAACCTCGTCATTAGTTTGACCATAAAGCCTTTCATTTCAGTGTAATGCACACGCGAAGTCCAAGTGGTAAAACGTCCGTCTGTTGCAAAGGAACTTATCATGGTGTTGGTCATTGATTCTCCGACATAAGAGCCCTTAAACTCTCTGGGTAAGTCGCTGACTAAGACTGTTTCTAAGAGGGTGATTTCCTTTCTGCCGCCCATGACTTTGTAGGTCATGTTTTTTTGTGCCCCTAACTCTCCTTCTTGACCTTTCAGTTGCTCTACCCCAACAAATCCGTCTTGCCAAAATTTCAAATTGTCTGTGTCAGACCACAAGGCAATCACTTTATCAATAGGTAAATCAATGCGGACAGTGCATTCAAAGGGTTTCATAAGGCTTAAAGATAGAAAAAGACTACGCGTTCTTCATCCACATCTTGTCGCTGCTCAGAACGAAAGTGCCTAAGTGCTGCTTACTCCAACTCTCTGGCGGAATCATACTGAGAAAACGCTCGCCATTTTCTCTTTCATAGAGGTGATATTCTTGACCGACTATGGGTTCAAATGAAAATTTAGCCGTGTAGACTATTTCATTCCACGAGAACTGGTCAACCATCGATTTATACTCTGCCTTGATTTCTTCAAAACGAGTTTTGAAATGCGCGCTGACTTTACCCGCAGAGTTGTTTTTCCAGAGGGTAAGATCGTTGGCCTTAAACGAAGGTCCGCTTACGCTGGTGGCATAAGGAAGCAAGGAGGCGTTATACTTTCCCGTCTCTTCGTCATAGACCACTTGGTCTGGTCTAGTCTTTGAAAAATCAGGCATCTGCTCCTTTCGTGCATAAGGAAAACGCACAGGCTCAGACACCACGTGGTAGGCATTGAGCCCTGAGATACAGACGTCATTAATCTTTGTCAAGTCCAAGTCTCCTGTCTCTAATTGAGCATCTTCGGGAAAGTGCACTTCATTGACCTCGCCTATGATGAGTATGGTGCCGTTTTCTTCAATTGGTTTTTCTGAGACAAAGCGCATGGCTAGTCTCACTTTGCTTTGCTTTACAAATGGTGCAGAATGCCCGTTGATATAATCCGCCTCTAGTCCGCAGTGATCAAACTCGGACTCATCTTTAGCAAACTTGGCAGAAGTATAGTGCGCTTTTTCGATGAAGTACTCATGGACATGATTGATGGTATACTCTCCGGTGGCCTTGATATTGTCGTAGGTATGACGACTGACACTTGGCGGCCTCATAATAAATCCAATCAAGGCTGGTGACGAGCCCATGTGTATGACCGAACTGATGATGGCCAGATTGGTTCTCCCCTGCTTGTCAGCACTTCCAATCAGATTGGCCGGTTTATACCCTGTGATGGAATTCATTAGGTTGATTCGCGTCAAGCGATCCATCAGCTCTATGTCCTCTTTTGAGATTCTTTTCATTTGCCCTGCAAAACTACAGACCAGCATTTACTAATTGGCGCTGTCTATGAAACAAAAAAAGGAGGGTCTGTGAAGACCCTCCTTTTCAATCAATTGTCAAAAATTCTTACTTAACTAGAATTCTTTTTACTCGTCCTAGTCTGTGGTCACCCATTCTGACAAGGTACACGCCCTTAGCTGCGTACGTCATGTCAAGATCATAGGTATATACCCCACCACCATCAGTAACTCGGTTAGAAACGACAGTCTTACCAAGTGGATCAACAACCTTAATCTTCATCAGACCATTGAAGTCTGTGTCCATGCTCACCTGGAACATGTTGTCAGCCGTCTCGATAATGTTAAGCTCAGCGTCTTCACCAAACACCTCATCAACACTGATCGTAGTCACGATGTTGACCGTATAGTCTTCAGTCTCACCCCATGTCAAATCTCCACACGGATCAGTGATAGGATCCTCATCGTTATTAGGCTCATCAGATGCTTTAGCTCTGAGTATGTGCTCACCTAGTGCTGAAGTTGGCTCAAGAGTCAACTGGAAAGTCTGCTGCTGATCAGCCACCGTGATGTCAACTGGGTCAAGCACTCTCTCGTCATCTTCAAACAAACCGTTGTCGTTGAAGTCAATCCAAATAACTACAGTCTCAGGCGCATAACCAGACTCTACAGTCACATCAGGATTGGCATCGATCAAGTCTAAGTCTGTGCTCAAGTCAGTGAAATCTCCGTAGCCTACTATGCCATAGTCATCTTCACAGAGACTTGGATTACTGATGGTACCGAGTCCGAAGAATCTAAATCCGTCTGACGTACATCCATTAGTAGGTGTCGTACCCACAGAAGTTGGAATACAGTTAATGGCCGTTACTTCTTGAGAAAACTCATCGTTAGTTACATCTGCATCATCCGCGCTTTCTGTGCGTGCAGAAATAGTTACTGTACTGTATGGTGCTATTTCTACTGGAGTAGTAAACGAATAAGTCTGCGTACTTCCTACTGAAAGTGAACCTGTGAATGTCTCTTCTACTGGCGTACCTCCATCAATAGAGTAGCTCACTGGAATAGTCATCTGCTCCGCTCCACCAAAGTTTTCAATCGTGATAGTCACAATCTCAGAAGTGCCAACAGCTCCACTTGTAGGGTTTGTAATTGCTATTACTCCAACATCAATTGGGCTTAAGTGAAGGACATCTTTATTGATTGTATCATTTCCTGGATCCTCATCTCCATCTAAATCAGTGTAGGCCATGATATCATAAGTGGCGCCTACTGTAGATAAATCAGCAGTGGCTGTAAATGTGTAATCTACTGTTGTCGCTGAAGAGATAGTTCCTGTAAACATTTCCATTACTGGAGTACCACCATCAACTGAAAAGTAGACTGGGAAGTTAGATTGCTCGGCTTCACCAAAGTTACGCACTGAGACAGTCACAGTTTCTGTAGCAGTCAGCGTACCGTCTGATGGATCAACGATGGCAATAATTCCGATATCATTACTAAAGTTTGGCGCCAACTTGAACACACCTACTACATCATCTCTACCTGGATCAAAGTACTCAGCCATGTGCCAGAACGACTTCCCATCAGCTGGATCTAAAACACAGTGCGTGTAATCCGCCAATCTATTACTAGGGTTTGCATTTGAACCTTGAGAGATTAGCGTCTCATCTACGGTCATCGTACCTAGTGGATCTGAGGCATAACGTCCGGTGTAGTATATCGCTGGATTTTCAGAAGTACTTACTGTGGTGTAAGCCATTCCTATATTACCAAGATCATCCATTACCATGGATGCACCAAACGCGTCTTTGTCTCCCGCAGGGCTGACATAGGTTCCTTCTTGGTAGATTGTCCATGGTGAGAGGGCGTCATCTTGACGAAGCTCATACCAACGCACAGCTCCTGTTTCTCCTCCAGTGTTATCTGCATCAACAAGGAAGTTGAAGATGGCCGAGTTATATGAACCCCAAGATCTGAATTGAGCCTGATTCATAATGGTAGCCTGAAGACCATCAACATCTGGTCCGGTTGGCTGAGAGAAATTTGAGAAGCTACCTCCATCAAATACTGAGGTGAAATCTTCTGTAATAATCTCAACTGAGTGGAGATTGTCGAGTTGGCCGTATTTGACCAATCTACATTGACAGTCCATAGTTTGAGGTGATCATCTGCCACACCGCCCCATGCATCATCTTGAAGATAAACTACAGTTGCGTTACCAACAGGAGGCATATCACCAGCTGTTACATTAAAGGCCTGCGGGCTATAAAAACCACTTGTACTTATTCCAGGTAGAGGAAACGACACATACTGTGCAGGTGCACCCTCAAGTAGTTTTTCTCTTTCTACGGCCCAGACTGCATCGCCTGTTCCGCTTCCACCTCCACCACCAATGTTGGCAGTTACGTAATAAGCATCAGACCAAATAGAGAACTTGGTGTAATCAGGAAATGACCCTGTGGTAAACTGATTGGTGTATACAAACCATCCGTCATTTACTGGATCTGGACCCTCACATACGGCAATCTCAAATCCGTTAGGGTTTGAATCAAACTCGGTAATTACAAATCGATCGGCTTCATGATCGTAAAGCACAATTGGATCTCCAGTATTATTCCCCGTTAATACTGTTCCTAATGCGGCCTCTGGAACAAGTGCGTTTCCGTCTTTGTCAAAAATTCTGAATCCAACATTCCATGCTCCCAAAAAGTGATTTGGACCTACTGCACAGGTTGGATCTGTTGGTGTACTGTTACTGTTTTGATCAGCATGAAAAACCAACAAAGGATCTCTACCCGGGATACTAGGGGCATCCTCTTGCTTCTTCAACAACGGATCTGCTCCTTTTGGAAAGCCTTTACCTGGAATGGCTTTGTTAGACCATCTCTTCTTTGGGTTCATAATCATTGTCTCAGCAGGATCTTTGTGATGTATAAAAGTTCCGTTTTCAAGCTGCTGAGCAAGACTTGGCACGTATCTCACTTCTGTGACGATACCCGCTGATGATGGCCCTTCTGTAGATGTTGGCTGTTGAGCAAACAATGCTCCTACAGTCATGGTCATCAATAGAGCCAAGAGTGTAATTTTCCTTTGCGTTCTCATATAAAACTGATTTGAGTTTGTTTCAAGACAAATATATCTTAATCAGTTTAGGGATGTCGATAGAGGATTCCAACAAGTTCGTGTCATTATGTGATTGCCAACGAGACAAGCAACCTTCTGAGTATATTGCCGAAAATTCCGGTTGATGAAATCTCTTTTTCTTTTCGCTCTCATAGCCTTGTTGTTCGCGCAGTGTAATAAATCTGCGGGTAATTTGGTTGAAGGCAGTCAGACTACCAAGGTTGATTACAAGGCTGAAGGATTTACTTCTGCCACTATAGTCTGGGATAAAACAGCCGAGGCACCATGTAATTATTTGATTCACACCAAGGACGGACAGATACTCGAAGCCATGGATCTGAGTGAAGATGTGAAAGAAGACGGAACACGTATATGGCTAAAATGGATGGCTCAGCGAAGACCGAGTCAGTGCTCAGGTGCTCAGCCAGTTGGTATACAGGCTATTGTTAAGCGGTGAGTTAAACCAGCCTTTTGTGTTGCTAAAACCAAAGAAGTCTGCTTTCTCAGAGGGAAATGGATGATTTTTTTTAGCAGCCTCAAGTCCATCTGTTTTTCCAGCATTTACCTTTTTTAGGAGGATTCGTTTTTCTGAAAGAAGTTTGGTGTTTATTTAAAAACACAACCGCTATTCACCTTCATTCTTTTTTGCATTGCCCAAAAAAGAATCAAAAAACGCTAGAAATAAAAATCCTTCTCCCCGTCACTTGCCTTCTTTTGCGTTCAGGATTTTCGGAGTCCATGTTGAACTTATTGAGACTTGACGGCCGAGTGCAAAAAGAACTTTTCTCGAAGTCAATTCTCTCCTGCACGGCCTGGTTTTATTTCAGGTCATCACACTTTTTATATTCGACTTCAATAAGATAATTAGAGTCCCGCTACTGGTAAGATTTAATTCGTCTGAAGAGTAACCCTATACAGTCAACGTATCTTATTGACGCGCCCAGTTTTCAGCACATCACCGGCTGAGGTGCGATACCATAACCTCCAGTTATACACGCCAACAGGCACGTGATACTCTCCTATTCCTCCATCCCATTTGTCTTGAGGGTCAATGGTTTCAAACATTAACTCTCCGTCTCTACTGTAAATTGACAGGTTAAAATCAAGGAACTCACAGTCCTGCTCTATCTTGAAGTAGTCGTTTTGACCATCACCATTTGGCGTAAACGAATTAGGTATAAACACATCACATTGACAGGCAGGAAAGCTAACGATGTAGCGATCTTGAAAATCTCCACAGATATATGGATAGTCAATAATGTATAGCCCCGGCTGATAAACGGTCAACAGACTGTCTTGAGAATCGTCTTCCCAAAAATGCTGGATGCCAATTTCTCTTGGCATAATATCTACTGACTCGTCTCTGCATGCAGCAAGCTCAATAAATCTTGTTTGAAAGGTAGGCCGCACTTGGACAGAAAAATTTGCCTCTAATTGGCAACCGTCTAAGTCGACAGTCACTGTGTAGTTACCGGCCGAATTAAATCCATAAGTACTTCCAGAAACCCAGTCGGCACCGGTCACTTGATGTTGTGGAAAGGATGCCAAGTCAATCTCAAACGACTGACCATCACACAGCACTGTGTCAGCAATGACTAACTCGTCCATGACAGTTACGACTGTAGTGACTGTAGAGTCACAACTATTAATGGCGGTCAATGTGTCTGTGTATTGTCCTGCCTCAGTGTAGATCGAATTTCCCACAGCCACCTGGCCGCCAGAACAAATTATGCGCTCTTGAAAAGAACTTGATTCCGCAAAAACATCAATAGTGATACTCACCAAACTATCACATCCATTTGCCGATGTGTACCACTCATCTACAAGCCCCGCATCTGTGTAAGTCGCCTGTGGGGTAGTGAATGAGGCGCCTGGGCAAAACTGAATAAAGATTGAAGTTGTGTCTACGTTGAGCACTTCAAGTTGAGTCTCTATGACCGAGTCGCAGTTAAATATGTTGCTGTACACATCAAAATAGGTTCCGCTGATGGTGTATTGAGATGCGCCTTGTTGATGGGTCTCTCCTTCGCAGATGGTCACTTCATCTACAGAGTTCGAAAGCTCATTTACTTCAAGCATCGTCACTACAGATGAGTCACAACCGTTTGCATCTATGTACATGTCAGTGTAGGTTCCGGCAATGGTGTATGTCGAAGTTCCTTCTGTATATGATTGACCTTGACATATGCTCACATCATTCTCTACGGTCCATAAGTCAAGCACGGAAAGGGTCGTCTGAATGGTTGAGTCACAGCCTGAGGCATTGGCTATGACATCTGTGTAGACACCTGTTTGATTATAGGTTGAGCCAGCCACTTGGTAGGTGTTGCCATCACAAATCTGTGCATCCACTTCTGCTTCAGTATCCAAGTCTTCATCAATGAGTCCATCACAGTCATCGTCAATGCCATTGCAGACTTCAGTGTAGATTACTTGTATGTCACAGATTATCTGTTCGTTATTTGCACCACCTGTAGAGCCGATAAAACCAACCAACACATTAGGATCACCATCAAAAACATCGTTGACGAGGTCTATATTTTCGTTGATGACTTGCAGCCCATCAAAATTGACCTTAAGGTTCATCTGCACCGCATCCCAGACCAACTCGACCAAATGATACTCGCCATCCTCTATGTTTGGCAATGGAAAGGCATCCGCTGGGTTTGTATTCATGAAGCCATCTACATTAAGGGTTACATGATCTGCCCAGATGTCGCCAAAACCAGCACCGTTATCCCACGTGTCAAACTCAATTCCAATACTTGGAGAGATGCCTTGAGTATTACCCATACCCGCGTAGCCAAGCTCTCCGCCTGGCGCTCCGCTTGCTGCTGGACCAAGTGGGTCTCCGTTTAGCACAAACACGAGTCCATCGGCACCGGCATCATTGGTGCCCAAATACACATAGTAACTATACTCAAATGAGTTGCTGAGATCTACATAGGTGTCAGACCATATAGAGCCAAATGACCAGTTCTGATTTGGGGTTATTCTGTAACACTCTACTTCTCCAGTTTGAATAGCCGCTGGCACTGTAGTCTCTTGCGAATCGAAGTAGACATCATATTCCAACTGATCACATAACTGGGCGCTGAGTGAGTGCGACAGCATGCAGATTGAAATAATTAGTGCTATGAAAAGACGGGTAATCAGGATGCAAATATAAGTGCATGAGCAGAGCAAAGTAAAACTCTACTCTTAGCAACTTCTCTTTTCTTGATGCTTTTGAGCTGTTTTTATTGTGAGAACTAATTTTTGCGGCAGGTTTGAGTTTGATTCTCGAATTAAAGATTTGAATTGAAACCCTATATCATTTCAACCATCCTTCATTTTTTCCTTGATGAAAAAACGAAGCAAAAAAATCATGAGAGAATAATCCTTCCTCCCGTCACTTACCTTCTTGAGGTTAGCATAGTTCCGTGCACTTCCTTTTTTTTATCGGTTTCGGGACATTGTCAGGTCAAGAATCAACAGCGAAGGAAATTCTCTCCTTCGCGGGCCCGGTATTCTCTCTGGCCCACGCACTTTATTTCATCCAACATAATTCTTAAAGATGTTCTTACGAGTCACCTTTTGTGAAGAGATTATGGATTAGAAAACCCAACTATCGATGTTATGACATCAAAAAAACAACCCAACACATTTGTCCTAAACGGAAAAATCCCCATGCGCCCGAAGGTACATGGGGAATGATTTCCTTTCTCTACTGAAAATTTTTAGGCGTCAATATTGGCATACACCGCGTTCTTCTCGATAA
>CAYSDH010000018.1:0-17984 GCA_964429805.1 uncultured Flavobacteriales bacterium | reverse complement strand
GTCACTTGACGCAACGTACGCTTAGTAGGATTCATAGTCGTCTCCCACAGCTGCTCTGCGTTCATCTCTCCAAGACCCTTGTAACGCTGTATTCCAACATTGGCATCAGACTTCCCTTTCATATCCGCAATGAATGCGTCTCTCTCATCATCACTCCATGCGTAACGCTCTTGCTTTCCTTTCTTGAGGAGGTACAGCGGTGGCGTGGCGATGTAGAGGTATCCGTTATCTACCAACTCTTTCATATGGCGGTAGAAGAATGTCATAATCAACGTCTGAATGTGCGAACCGTCAACATCGGCATCACACATGATAATCACTTTGTGATATCTCAATCCTGAGAGGTCTAGTGCCTTAGAGTCATCTTCTGTACCCACCTTAACACCAAGTGCTGTGTAGATATTTCTAATCTCTTGATTATCAAAAATCTTGTGCTGCATGGCCTTCTCTACGTTGAGAATTTTACCACGCAGTGGCAATATGGCTTGGAACATTCGGTCACGACCTTGCTTGGCCGTACCACCTGCCGAGTCTCCCTCGACAAGGTATATCTCGCAGTTGTGCGGGTCCTTGTCAGAGCAATCTGACAGTTTTCCTGGAAGACCACCACCTGTGAGTACGTTCTTTCTCTGAACCATCTCACGTGCCTTTCTAGCGGCATGACGCGCTTGCGCTGCAAGAATCACTTTTTGAACGATGGCTCGCGCATCATTCGGATTCTCTTCGAGATAGTTAGATAGCATCTCACTCACCGACTGAGAGACGGGAGCAGTGACCTCACGGTTACCGAGTTTTGTTTTAGTCTGACCCTCAAACTGAGGTTCTTGCACCTTCACAGAAATGACGGCAGTAAGTCCTTCTCTAAAGTCATCACTAGCGATGTCAAACTTGAGCTTAGAGAGCATGCCACTTTCGTCTGCATACTTTTTAAGCGTATTTGTCAATCCTCTTCTGAAACCAGAAAGGTGCGTACCACCTTCATTAGTGTTAATGTTATTGACGTAAGAATGAATATTCTCAGCATACGAACTGTTGTAGATCATGGCTACTTCTACTGGTATACCATTTCTCTCACCTTCCATACTGATCACCTTCTCTATGAGGTTCTCACGCGAAGAATCTAAGAACTCTACAAACTCAGCAAGTCCTCGCTCAGAGTGAAACAACTCACTTGGATGCTCTCCTTTCTCGTCTTTCACACGAAGATCGGTCAGCGTCACACGTATACCTTTATTAAGAAATGCGAGCTCTCTCATTCTATTAGCCAGCGTATCGTAGCTGTACTCTAGCGTATTAAATATCTCTGGGTCTGGCCAGTACTCTACTTCTGTACCACGCAGTTCAGTCGCGCCTTTTTCTTTGACATCATAAACTTTCTTCCCGCGCTTGTACTCTTGCTCGTAGATTGTACCATCTCTATAGACTGTGGCTCTCAAATCACGAGAGAGTGCATTTACACAAGATACACCTACTCCGTGCAGTCCACCAGATACTTTATAGGAGTCTTTGTCGAATTTTCCTCCGGCTCCAATTTTTGTCATGACGACCTCGAGCGCTGAAACACCTTCTTTCTTGTGCATTCCGACTGGAATACCACGACCGTTATCTCTAACACGTATACCGTCTCCTTCAAGGATCTCTACGGTAATCATATCACAATGACCAGCCAAGGCTTCATCAATGGAGTTGTCAACCACCTCATAGACGAGGTGATGGAGACCTCTTGTACCTACGTCACCGATGTACATCGATGGACGCATTCTCACGTGCTCCATTCCCTCCAGGGCTTGGATACTATCAGCTGAATAACTCTTGGTCGCGCTCATTGTAATTTCCTCTGTTTCCATTGATTTCTTATTCCATCAAATATACTGAACACCATCCTTTTTTAAAAGGTCGAAATGGCCCGAAAGGCCAGTTTTTTCAACATTTTGGGGTCTGTAACAGTCGCTTTTTCAGGCTGTTCTGAAAATGACAGCATTTGATGTGAAAAAAGGCCTTTTTAGGCCTCTAATTATAACGCAATATGAAATGGGTTATTGCAGCATTTTTGACTCGAATACAGGCGCTCCTTTGGCCCCATCCGCAGCATAAAATCCAGTGAACTGCATGCGATAATACGCACCGTTTAAACTCCGCACTACATATAGATTGGGTTGCACGGTATACAAACCTGTATTAAGGTCAAACTCTTTCCAATCCCAACCGATGGCCTCTTCTGCAGTCGAATAGGTCAATGAGAGGGCCTCTGACAGCTCTTCGACCTCATCTACTCCTTCTTCAAGCGGAGAGGCCACCGCTACACCATTAGGGTTAGATAGCACGCCTGAGACCAAATAGTAGATGTTGTCTTGACCCAAATAGTTGTCAAAAAACCGTGTATACTGGGTGAATAAGAGGTCCCAATCGCCATTAAAAGGCTCAAGACTGACTTGACCATCGTCAAAAGAGAAGTGGGTCAAATTGGTGCCCGGCTCTCTCTCTACTGTCATCTCCACTGGCTCAGAGCCATCAAAACCTTGATAGGCAATGGTATACTCATCATCATTAAACGAGAGTAACTTAAGCTTAATCAGGCCATAATTTATGCCTTGAGAATCTATGCCTCTGTCGATGACGTAGACTTTTCCAGACTGGGCATCACTAAGGGCCGTAAACTCCAAAAACTCCCCCATCTCGTCATAATACGGACCATCATTACCTGGCTCTGTCACCAGAGCAAAGTCCGTCTCTTCGGTGTTATATACATTCATGTACTTTGACGAGTTGAGCTTAATTCGTGACCCACTCGCTGCCGACTCAAAGGCCAAGTCCCAGTCTCTCTTCTTGTGCGAAGACACGACCGAGTCTAACTCGATGTTGTAGTACAATCTATATGTATAGTCGTCTCCTAACAAAAGCTGGGTGCTCCGACTGGTCGTGTCAAGAGTCTGCGGAGCGAGGCTGATAGGAATTTCGTCACGCTCGCAGGAAGTGAATAAAAGACCGCAACACAAGGCGAATAGATATATGCGCGCAGTTCTTCTCATTTTGACCAGTTCCATTGCAGTGACACAAAATAACTGCGACCCGTGCCGATTAGACTCGTGCTGCCAGTACCGTTATGAAAACCACCTGACTCTGACAGACTTACTGCTGACACGTCTAGTAAGTTTCGCGCACCTACTGAAACATTTAGACTGGATTTGAATAGTGGCTGAGTGAGGTTTACATCCCACAGGTGAAAGGCCTCTTGCTCGACTATTCGCGTATCATCCGCTTCTTCAATGATGGCCAGCGCACTGATCCCCTGAAAGGTGTAAGAGCTTGAAATACGGGTCGATTTATTCGTCAGCTTTTTATCTACTCTTAGATTTACCTGAGGAGTGTATCGCGGGCGAGTACCAGCCTGATTATATTCTTTGGCACTCACTCCGGCCCCAAGACTGACAGCGTAAGAATTGGTTTTGTAATCGCTGTCCACACGCACGCCATAGGTGCTGAGATTTCTGAAGTTCACATAGGTAAATGGGATGGCCGAAGTACCACCAGTGTTCAGCCCAGACTGGACCAATTCTATTCCATTTTTCACCTGATTGAGGTAAGAGCTAAACCCAAACTTGATCACTCTCGTCTTGTTGGCCAAGGTGAATTCTCCGCTCAAATTATAACTATCTGAAGTCTCTGCGCTCAAGTCTGGATTGCCAATGACAAAGTGATTGATGTCCACAAACTGCAGGTACAGTTCTTTAAATGAAGGCGCTCTAAACCCTCGTCCGTAAGAGGCTCTGTACACTCCTTTGCCTTTGCTGAATCTGCTACTTAATGACGGTGTCAACTGCCCGCTGTAGCTCTCATTGTATGTAGCGCGGAGCCCCGGACTGACTATCAGCTCTTCTGAAAGGGCATATTTGGCGCTTGCGAATGCGGCTATTTCTAGGGTTCTTGGATCTCCTTCGATGCGCTGGCCATTGGCTGATTCTAGACCAGCATCATAGCCCAACTGATAATGTAGCTTACCCTCTTCGCTTGGCTTTTTGGTGAGCATGCCTCTCATTCTCCAGGCATCATGCATCGTCTCTTCGTTGCCTTCTGAGGCATCTTGATCGCTCAGCGTAGTGAGGTCGGTGACCACTCTATTCTTATTCCACTTAAAGTAATTGTAAGACAAGAGCTGCTGAAAACTGTAGCGATCATTAAACTCTCCGTTAATATTGAGCGAATTGTCTATCCGCTGAGTGTGGTACCTATCATCAAAAGCGATTGCGGAGGTGGGACTAATATTGGGCATCCCTCGATTGACCAATTGCTCATCAAGTATTCTGATTTTACCTGTGAAATCTGTTTTTCCTTTTCGAGCATTCAGACCAATATTTCCCAAGTACTGCTCTTTCCTATTCCAATCATCTACTCTGCGCGCATCTGCAATGGGCTCTGGTTCGCTGAATGGCTTGTCACCATTTACCCATCCATCAAAGTAGCGTCTGCCCAGCCCCAAGTCAACTCCGACACCCTTCACATAACTGCGCGCAGTGGCCTGCACGTCATACTGCCCAATGCTCTCTGCATAAGTCGACACGGACAGCGCAGTACTGTCTCGATGAGCCGATGTTGTAATGATATTGATGACACCGGCCAAGGCATCAGTGCCGTAATTGACGGCCATGGGGCCCTCCACTATTTCGATGCGCTCGATGTCATTGACGTTAAACTGCCCTAGGTCAATCTGACCATTTATACGACCGACAACCGGCACGCCATCAACCAAGATTTTAACGGCATTGTCTCCCAGTCCTTGAAGCGAGATACCCGCTCCGATTACGGCATCTTGACTGACGCGCACATTGGCTTGATGAGACAAGATGTCTGTGAGGTCATTTGCTCCAGACTGCTGGATTTTTTCTTTTGAGATAAGCCTCACTCTATTCACCGCTTTAGAGGCATCAACTTCAGCGTACTCTCCTGTCACGACTATGCCTTCAATCTGAATGGCCCTCTCTGTCAGCTGAAAAACTTGAGCACCTTTAAGAAGCAGCGTGTCACTGAAGAGTTCGAAAGAAAGATGTTGGATGTTAACGATGACTTTGCCCTGGGGCTTACTGTTTAGGCTTACCTCTCCTCGCCCATCAGTGACGGCCATAAAGAAAGCTTCTCCGCTCAGCTTTGACACTGACACGTATGCATGCTCTACAGATTCGTTTCCAGACTTTACAGTTAGGGTCTGGCCGTTAACAATAATAAAGGAGCAACTTATCAGGAGTGAGAAAAGGCATCTCATCATAATCCGTTGCTCCATTAGTTTAGAAACCAACCTAAAATTTTAATTCAGAATAAGCGTTCGTTGAGCACTTACTCCATCTACAGTCATTCTCAGAACGTACGTTCCACCGTCAAGACCATCAAGAGGTAGAATGTGCTGCAGACCGCCATTGACAGAATGCTGAAATACAACTCTTCCAGCCATATCAATGACCTCAATGTTTGCTGACTCATTGTCTAGTGGGAAAATGATATTCACTTCTCCTTGAGCTGGATTTGGGAACATGTCAAACTCAAAAGACTTTTCTTCATCTAGGCCGACTACTGACATCATCTCTTTATCAAATGAGATGAGCCCTTCTGACGAGCCAGTGAAACCGGTAAAGATGAGTCTCCACACATTTCCTTCTATGTCTTGCACGAAATATGTCAAGTCTTCTTCAATGTCGTACTGGAATATCGTTTGGTCAAACATTTTCCAATCAGAGCCCATCTCTGAGATATCTGAATTAAACTGATAGTCCGTCCAGACAGCATCTTCCACGGCCACATTTCTAGCCTCAGCAACTGTCACTGAAGGATTGCTCAAGGCACCTGTGACGAGGTAGTTACCTGCAAATGGCAGCTCTTCTATGTACCGTGTGAATGTGATGTCCCAGCTATCGATGGCTGGCTCACGATTAGTAAACTCTCCTGTTGTCATGGAGTAGTAGAAGAAATTACGCTCAGGATAGTCTGCCACGTTTACCGTTTCCTCCACTTCGTTTGACCCGTCAAGGTCAGCGTATGTAAATGTGTATGCACCAAAATTGAGACCGTCAATTCTCAGCTTCTTCACATCGCCTGAGGCAAGTGAGACGATGTACAATCTGTCTCCAGTCACAATGTGCGTGACAGGGTTGTAGATTCCCCAACCATAGTCAAAGGCGTTAGACTCGTCTTGCGGTGCAATGAACGCTCCTTTTGCCCAGTCGCTGTCGGAATTAAGAAGTGCATCCCAAGAGGACATGCCTGTCGTGTCCACTGACGACCACTGAGAGACCTCACCGTATAGGTATACTGAGGCACCTGTGTTGTCATTAATGATTACGGAACTCGAAAATCCATCGGCTGTAAAAGCGATGTCCCAGTTTGTGTTGTCAACCAGCGCCACTTCACCATTGGTCATGGAGTAGAATGACTGGTTTTGATATCCAGCACCTAGTGCGACTTGATCAGAAACAAGCTGAGCTTGGAGAGTAAGGACAGTTAAAAAGGTGAGTAGACTAGTAATGTATTTCATTGAGCAGATTTAAAAATCGTTTTGATAGGCCAAAAGTATTCATGAGCTCAAGTAAAAAATACCGTAATTCGGAACATTTATATCCCATTTGGGAATATTTGTAAACCAAGCAGCGAACAGGATAGCAATCCTGTCATTAAATTGAATGTTTAAGGTGCCTACAGGAGAATAAGAACATGATAAGTAATCTGGAAGAACTGGTTTTCAAACCAATAGGTGCGAAAAAAAATACCGCTTTCGAGAGTGTGATAGACCATCGTGTAGATGAGGGCTTGAAAATGTATATCTGTCAGGGTCTGGACTCAACGCATGAAGCGGTTGATGTATCTGTGCCGGCTGGGCTTATTCAGCTCACATTTAGTGCCACAGGAGATTCGAAAATGCACTTTAGCCCGCACTACAGTCAGGAGTTAGGAGACAACGAATCGATGCTCCTTTACAATCCGACCATGGCCTTAAACTATAGGTACGAGTTTTCGTCTGAAAGCCGTCAAGTGTTTCTGTTTTTGAGTGTCGAGAAGCTGCATCGCTTATTAATAAGTGGCGATAATGAGCTTCACTTTTTAAATGAATCTAACATAGGTAAGAAGTACTATGTGAAAAATGCGATGAGCCCTTCGTTGAGAATGAGTCTTGACGAGTTGTATGGCACAACGCTTTCGGCACTGGCCAACCCCTTGTTTAGAACAAGCAAGGCACTGGAGAGTCTCAGCTTTTACTTTCATACCGAAGAGCAGGCTGACTTTACCGAAAACTGCCCTTTTCTCAAGGATCAGCGTAATGTCGATGCAGTAAGAAAAAGTAAAGACATTCTGCTCCAAAACATGGCCAAGCCGATGACGATAAAAGACATCTCGCTGGCGGTCGGCCTCAATGAATACCAGTTGAAGTTAGGCTTCAAGAATATCTATGGCAACACGATGCACAACTACCTTGTGGAATACAAACTGAACCACGCGCTCAAGTTGATGGTGACCGATAACTATAAGGTGCAAGAAGCCGCTGACGCGATAGGATACAGTAATCCGAGTCATTTTATTGCGGCATTTAAAAAGAAATTTGGCGTGACGCCAAAGAAGTACATGATGGGGCAAAGCGCGAGTAAGGTCTAAGAATTAGTTCTCAAATTGATTGCTGGCTTTTTATATTTTTAGTGCATTAACCGAGCAGAGATGAAGATCAAACCTAAGAACGCGGAAGAGTATATTTCTAATGTTCAAGAGAAACACCAAGAGGCGATAACAAAGCTGAGGCAAACGGTGCTTGACAATTTACCAGAGGGATTTGAAGAGCGCATGAATTATAATATGCTTGGTTATGTGGTGCCGCACTCTGTGTATCCTGCGGGTTATCATTGCAATACAGAGCTGCCTCTCCCCTTCATGAATATTGCTTCTCAAAAAAACTTCATTGGTTTTTACCACATGGGCATCTATGCGAATCCGAAGCTGTATGACTGGTTTGTGAAGGAGTATGAAAAGACTGTGCCTACAAAATTAGACATGGGAAAGAGCTGTGTGCGAATGAAGAAACCAGAGCACATACCGTATGAACTCATCGGTGAACTGGTTAAGAAAATGAGCGCCAAAGACTGGATCTCACTTTACGAAAAGAACATCAGGAAGTGACGCTGAGTGGTCTTGAAGAGTTTTACTTCAGCAAAGAAGAGCCTCTCAAATCGACATTGATATTTCTGCGTGACCATCTGCTCAAGGATGACAACATGGAAGAGCAGCTCAAATGGAGCCTCCCCTTTTTCTCATATCAGGGCAAGTCATTTTGCTACTTCTGGATTGATAAAAAATCAGGATTCCCATATATAGGAATGGTCAGGGGGTCGGAGTTGACTCACCCCATTTTAGAGCAAGGCGACCGCAAGAAGATGAAAATACTCAGACTAGATCCTAATCAAGATTTACCTCTCAGCATCATTGACGATGTGCTGACTGAGGCAAAGGCGCTCTATGATTAAAATGAGTACGTAAGTCCCCCCATTACTAAGAAGGGCTGCACCGGATAGTTATACCAGCGCGGGTACTTTCCTCCAGTAATGTTGTTTAGCTCTAAAAATGCCGAGATCTTCTTGGTGTATCTGTACTCGAAAGACAAATTAGAATCCACATAACTTCTGAGCTTTTGCTTGTACAGTCCATTTACTCCATCATCTACTCCGTTAGGTCTAGACGTGGCTCCGTAGCGATCGCCAGCCGCGTAGATGGTGGCCTTTACCACAAACTGGTTATTGAGGTCATAAATGGCCGTAGTACTAAACTCAACCGTAGGCAGGTTAAAGGCCTTCTCAAAATCATCAGGTGTAAAGGTGGTGAGAGTTAATGCGCCAGTAAAGGTGAGTGCATCGCTGTGCTTGTAGGAAAGCTCACCATTAATAGAGAGTGCGTTTAAGTCATCATAACGCATTTCAAAAGCATTCTCATCTGAGTAAATGGTGTCATTAATGAAGTAGGCAAAGTCATCATACGCAGCCACTGAGACCTTGGCATTGAAGGACAGATTGTCAATGATGGTTCCTCTGATTCCAGCATAGAGATCGTAATTCTTACTGGTATTGGTCAGCTGAGGACAAGGCAAAATGAAAGGGTTTTCTCTAGACAAAGAGTGGAGCGAATTTCTTGTCAAGTCTCCAGTGAGTCCGGCATAGGGAGTAAAGAGGTCATCAAAGAGGCTGTAACTCACATAAGCTCTGGGGTAAAATCGAAAGCGTGTACCGTCAGTTCCGTCAGTGACTATACCAAGGCCGACAGTGGCTGTGAGGTCACCGGTTTGCGTTTTGATAGAGGGTGAGATATCTATAATCGTGTTATTGACATCCTCTGGCCCTATGTAATCTATGACCGCCAACACATCTTCATCGATATAGTTTAAACCACAGGACATTGAGTTTCTGTCAAACTCTGCATCCAGTCCAAATTTGTAGATGCCCTCCCACTTTGAGAGTGACGTCCCAATTTTAAAGTTTCCTTCTGAAGAGGTCAGCAGCGTGTTCATCTTCTGATACGAAGTCCACACACGGTGATTAATTTTTGAAGAATCTCTGTGATACGATTGCAATGCCGCTCTAAAACCAACGGTACTGTACCGCTGCTCAAAGTCTTTCTCCTCAATGTCTTCATCAGGCACATATCCATAGTAGTGATTGACATTACGCTCATAGTTTAGACCGACCTCAAGCGTGTGCTTCTTCAAGTACTTGCGCGCCCATACATCTGCTAGGTTATCGCTATAGGCACTGTTGCCGAGGCCTTTGAGGCCACCGTTTGACGACAAGTGATCTAGCTTGACACCATAAGCCCAGTCTCTAGAGCGCAAGGAGTTGTATCGCACCATAAGTAGTGGTGTGGTATAAGCACCCACTCCTGCCTTGACATACCCTCTGTACAGTTTGGTCAAGGGCTCTTTCACATTGAGCTTTGCCGCCTTGATGGGCTTGACCTCATAGTTTACTTCTACCTGCCTTGGTATGATGTCATAGCTCATCTGATAGGCATTGGTGGTGGTATCAATGGTGCTTGGCAGTTCTGCTATTTTCTGCGCCTCACCCACGGTTAGCTCACGCTCACCAATGGAGATAATTTCTTGTTCTACCTGCGCCATGGCCGTCAAAGACAGCAGCGAGAAAATCAGCATGGTAATGTTTCTAGTAGTCTTCATGATTACTCCTCCTCGTCAAATAATTCATCATAATCTTCCTCACCCATTTCAATCTCCATCTCGGTATCTGTACCCGCACTCTTCGCCTCTTCTAAGTCCACTATTTCTTGGTACTTGCTAATGGCTCGGTTCATCACATCTTCATCAGTCACATTATCTATAATGGTTTGAAGCGTGGCCTTAGCTTGGAAAAAGTCGTCTTTCCCGACATAGACGTCAGCCAGCATCATGAAGGCTTCTATCTTCCAGTACTCCTGTGAAGGATACTCTTTGATGAGATCAAAAATCTCCGTCTCAGCCAAGTCATACTTTTCTTGGTCGTAATAGATGCGTGCAATATTAAACTTGGCTTCTGCACCCATCTTGCCCGAAGACAGCTGAGTGATTAACCAAAACTCTTCTCGGGCATTGTCCACATCGCCATTTGACAAGAGCACTTTTGCCTTGACCATGTGCGCTTCTTGCTGGATGTGCTCAGGAGTTTTTTCGTCTGCAAGTACAGCCTCAGCAAATGTCAAGGCCTGGTCATATTCACCTTTCTTAAAGTAAATTCTCATCTGACCGATTCGCGCTTCGAGACGGTTATTGTCAAAGTCTGCAACTTGCTCTAAATGGATATAGTGTTGCAAGGCCTCGTCTAGTTTACCATCGCCATAGGTAATGGTCGCTGCGGCATAGAGCGCTGGTTCAGAAAAAGGATTGGTCGGCTCGCCAATAACGTAGAGGTAATTATTTAGGGCCATTTCAAACTCCTCTTCTTTCATCTGACACTCGGCCAAGTAGAAGCTCGCATTTATGCCAAATATTCCCGGTTGGAATTTTTTGATGTACTCGGTAAAGGCCGCAGAAGCTGTTTCACAATCACCGGCCGTGTACTTGTTTTCAGCCGCTCTGTAGTTGACAGAGTCTTGCATGGCGACAGAACCCGTAGGCACATTCTGCTCATACCATGCGTTAAAGTCATCCATACGACCAAGCTCTACGTAGACGTCTTGGAGCCTTAATAAAGCAGTTTCAGAATCTTTGTCCGCCTTGTACTTCTCCACTACAGTCTTAAAGGCCGCCAAAGCCTCTTCATACTGGCTTTTTCTATAATGAATCAGTCCCTTTGTCAAGAGCGACTTCTTCACGTAAGGCGAGTTTGGATGATCAGCAATGAGGCCATCTAAAATGATGAGTGCATCATCAATCTTATTCGTTTTAAAATACGTCTGACCAAGCTGGTATTTTCCAGGCACATACATGCTTGAGCCTTCATGCTCTTGAACCAGCTTTTGAAGCGTGGCAATCTTGCCCGCATCATTTTCTTGATAGCCTTGACAGCGGGCTTTTTGAAAGAGGGCGTAGTGGCCATCAATCACATTTAACTCGATGGCCTTGTCGTACCACTTCACAGACTTGTCATACTGCTTGGCCACAAAGGCACAATCACCTAGCCTCAAATACGCATCATTCTTTTTGGTTTTGGTTGCCGCACCATTAGAACTCAGAAATAGATTGAAGCCTGTCTCGGCATTAGAATATTCTTTTTGTCTGAAATAGGAATAGGCCGTAGAGTAATGTGCTTCCTTAAAGAGCGGTGTGCTGCTACTCCCATTAGTAGATTGGAAATCTTTGTAAGCCAATATGGCTTTGTCATACTCCTTGTTTTTGTACAAGATTTCTGCCTTCCAAAAAGCCGCACTTGCTGTCAGCTTTGGGTCCATGGGATACGTTGACACTTTGTCAAACATGGCATCGGCTGCGCTCAAGTCATTATTTAAAAACAACTCTGAGCCCCGATTGTAGGCGCTTAACTGATAGGCCGACTTAATTTTTGGACTCTTGTTTTTGATCTTGGCAAGTGCGTCTAGCGCACGCTGATAGTTTTTGGTGGTCAAATAGACATCAAGCAAAAACTCATAAGCCTGATCTCTTCGTTCAGAACCGGGATAGTCTTCCAAATATTTTTCAAAGGCACGAATGGCTTCGTGAAAGGGATTTACTGAAAGCTCATAAGCCAACTTCGCATAGTTAAACAAGGCATCTTCTTTTAGCTCTCTGTCAAAATCAAATTCTGATGCTTTCTTAAACGCATTTCTCGCATAGGTTTTCTTTTCTGTTTTCAAGTAGCAATCACCCATGTGGTAAGTGGCAATCTGTGTCAGCTCATCGTCTTGATTTGTGACCAGATTAAAGGACTCAATGCTTGACTCAAACTCTCCAGCCTTGTAGTATGCGAAACCCAATTGATAATGGTCCTGTCTTGTTTTTTGAGCCCCACTATTATGGAAAGCTTCGAGGTAAGGAATAGAATTTCCAAACTCACCGATGTTGTAATAAGACTCACCAATAATGCGGGCTATCTCATTTTCCTTTTTCACTTCTTGCTCTTTGATGATGTCTGGCGCGTAGGCAATCACTTCATCATACTTCTTTTGCAAAAAGAGTATTTGTGAGACATAATACGGAGTTACTGCTGCGAAGTTCTCATCTCCTTCTAATCGCTGAAATCCTTTGAGGGCAGTCTCATAGTTACCCTCCTCATAGGACATGTGGGCGTGATAGTAATTGGCTGGTGCGTAATACTTATTGTCCGTCTCTACGAGGTGAGAAAACGAGTGCTTGGCATCTTCCATATTCCCAGACTTAAACTGGCAATAGCCTTGCTTGAAGTATAAATCGTTGGTCTGCTCTGGAGTAAGGTCGCGCAGCCTGACACGATCGTAATACTTGACTGCACTTTTATATTTCCTTCTTCTGTAATAGTAATTGCCTAACTCAAAGAAGGCCACTTTGACCCAGGCACTTTCAGGATGATCTTTCACAAAATTAGCGAGTCGGTGCTCGGTGTCTTTGTGAAACAGGTTCATGGCACACATGGCTGCAAACCACTCTGAGTTGACAGCTACTTCCCTGTACTCGTCATCAATTATCTCATGGACACGATCAAAATCCTGCTGCGCGGCTGCATACTTCTCTTTGTCATAAAGTTCCATCGCTCTTTCATAAAGCGCCTCAGGTTCATAGAAAGTAGCAGGTTCTTGCGCACTCGCAATTCCTGTGAATAGCAGTGTCGCCACGCAGAGCGAAAGCCGTAAACGTTTGATTTTCAATAGCATATACATAGTTCAACCAATCATTAAATGTATGGTCTTCCATTCTGATCAAATGAAGGTAGAGGGATGAATTTTCAACGATCTTATGGACTGATAAGTATCCAATCTTTGTGCCATTAGAAATGAATCAAACTATTGCGGCAGCAGAGTCAGCCTTATATTTGTCTTATAAATGGTTAAAAACAGGGCTTTTTCGAGCAATTCGAAAGACCAAAAACAAAAAACTACTTCATGAAAAATTTCTCACTTGCCTTATTGTGCGTTGCCACTTCTCTTATTCTTGGAGCGCAAAACAATGTCTCACTAAACATCGAACACGTGTTGGGCGATGCGTCATTTGCGTTTGGTCAAGATGCGGATCAAGGTGATTACATATTTGATGTCAATAGGCTGCAGTACTATATTTCTGACATCAGCATCACGCACGATGGTGGAAACAACACGACCATCACTGACACATGGCTGCTGGTTGATGCGAGCGAAAACACTCCGTTTGATTTAGGAAACCATGACATCACTACTGTTGAGGCGATCACTTTTTATGTAGGTGTCGGTCCTGATGTAAATCATGATGACCCTTCGCTATGGCAATCAAGTCATCCGCTGGCACCTAAAAACCCGTCAATGCACTGGGGCTGGGCAAGTGGATACAAGTTTATAACCCTTGAAGGAAATGCTGGGCCGACTGTCGCGGAAAACGAATTTCAAATTCATGCCCTTGGTGATGACAACTACTTTGAGACATCTGTTGAAGTGAGTGCGACAGCTGAGGCGGGCAACCTGACTATTCCACTTAAAGCCGATTATGTCAATTCACTGATGAATATTGATGTGAGCGGAGGAATTATTAATCACTCACTCAGCGGTATTTCTATTACGCTGCTTGAAAACTTCTCGACTGATGTGTTTACTTCAGGCGTTGTTAATTCGATTGACGAATTAGACTTTAGCAATTCAATATCTATCTCTCCTAACCCATCGGTGTTGGGTGCAGAATTGATGCTTGACCTTCCAGATGCGCAGCGATACATTATTACTGTGATTGATATACAAGGTAAACGTGTGTTTGATACTGCCGTTCAGTTAGGAGAGCAAAGTGTCAATCTTCCTGACCTTCCTGCTGGTGCCTATGTGGTGAACTTGCTCACTAATGAGCAAATCATGACTAGCGCGCGTTGGATTGTAGAATAAAAATTTCTCAGCATTTATGAAATGGCTCGGACTGCTTAGTATAGCCCTACTTATTCTGGCCTGTCAGGCATGGAATACTCCGAGCACTGTGCTTGCAATTGATACGCCAAAAGGATTTCCTGAGGTAGAACATCCAGAAGGAAACGAACACTCGCTGGCCCGATGGTCGCTGGGCAAGAAACTTTTCTACGACCCTATAATGAGCCGAGATAACAGCATCAGCTGTGCGTCTTGCCATAGCCCAGAGCTGGCGTTTTCAGATAAGATGGCCTTGAGTGTTGGCGTAGATGGAGCCAGAGGCACACAGAATGCGCCAACCCTGAGCAACGTGGCGTACAACCCATACCTGACCAGAGCGGGCGGAGTGCCTACGCTTGAGATGCAAATTTTAGTACCGATACAAGAGCATAACGAGTTTGACAATAATGTGCTTGTTATTGCTGAGCGTATGGCTGCTGACTCAGATTACGTAGCCATGAGTCGCACAGCTTATGATCGAGTGCCTGACCCTTTTGTGATTACACGAGCATTGGCCTGTTTTGAGCGTAGCCTTATCAGTGGCAATAGTCGATATGACCAAGAAGTGGTACAAGGCAAATCTGATATTCTAACTGAAGAAGAGCGAGCCGGTATGACACTTTTTTTCAGCGACCGGTCACAGTGCTCTTCCTGTCATGGCGGGTTTAACTTCACAGATTATCGTTTTGCGAATAACGGGCTGTACACGCAGTATCCCGACTCTGGGAGATACCGTCTGACGCTAGAGGAGGAAGACCGCGCACTCTTTAAGGTGCCCACATTGAGAAACCTCAGTTTTACCGCTCCGTATATGCATGACGGTTCTTTGGCCTCACTTGAGCAGGTGATAGAGCACTACAGCACGGGGATTCAACCGCACAAAAATCTCTCAGAAAACCTCAGCCCCTTAGGATTTGATGCGCAGGAAAAGAAACACTTGCTTGCCTTCTTGCGCAGCTTAGATGATTATTCTTTTGTGACTGATGAGCGCTTTAAGAAGCGTTCTCGATATGAGAATTAAACTGGCCCCTATTTTACTTCAGCCAGCTGTCAGGTACTTTAGTCATTATTCGTTCGTTTATCCACTGAACATCGCATATTTGCACTATGAATTGGAAACTCCTCCTACTCCCTCTTCTATGTTTTTTACTTGCCCTTGGCTCTTGCCGAAAGGACGAAGAAATACTCAGAGACTCGAGTGCCAAGCTTGAGTTTTCTACAGACACCATCATTTTTGACACGGTGTTTACCAGCATTGGTTCTGCCACCAAGATTCTGAAAGTCTATAATAACAATAACCAGCGCGTGTCTATTTCCTCCATCTATTTGGCTGATGCCAGCGCCTCTTCTTACAGAGTAAATGTAAACGGGGCGCCAGGAGAACCAGGTGTGCAATTCACAGATGTAGAGATCCCTGCTGAAGACAGCATTTTCGTGTTTATAGAAGTGACCATTGACCCCAATGAGATTAATTCTCCGCTAATAGAAGCGGACAGTCTCGTATTTGAAACCAATGGAAATGTGCAAGACGTAGACTTGGTGGCTTGGGGTCAGGACGCCAATTTTTATTTTCCTCAAGAAACTGGACAGATAGAAGGACTGCCCCCGTTCACATGCCTTGATGCAGACGGTAACCCCGGACCTTGTAGCGATGACATACCTGGCGTCAATGTGACTTGGACCAATGAAAAACCCATTGTGATATATGGCTATGTCATAGTCGATGAAGATGACTGCTTGACCATTGAGGCGGGCACACAAATCTACTTTCACGAGGGTTCTGGACTATGGGTTTGGGAAGGCGCCCAGCTTAAGGTGCTGGGTAGTTTTGAAAACCCTGTAGTCTTTCAAGGTGACCGACTGGAGCCAGAATTTGATGATGTGCCCGGTCAGTGGGACCTTATCAGATTGTATAATGGTGAAGCAGGTATGGACCACATCATACAGCATGCGGAAATAAAAAACAGCATACTCGGACTGGAGGTGCAGACCATACCATTTGAGACGACCAGCGGTGGACCTTATGACCCTGCTGAGATTAGTGCCAACAAGTTGATACTGAGTAACACTATTATAAGAGAAACATCAGCGATTGGTCTGTTGGCGCGTAACTTTCAGATAGACGCGACCAACTGTCTATTTGCCAATGCGGGTCAATATACTTGTGCAGTGAGTGGTGGCGGAAACTATGATTTTTGGCACTGTACGTTTGCCAACTATTGGTCTTTTGGTGGGCGAAGCACGCCAAGTTTTTTTGCGACCAATCTGTTTGAGTACAATCAAGGAGCCATCTGGTCTTCAACTGGTCTGAACCTTACTGCGCGCAGTTGCATTATGGATGGCAACACCTTTGAAGAGTTTAGTTATGAGTGGGACCTTAAGACGCAAAACATAAGTAATATTTCATTTGAGTACTGTCTACTCGAAGTGGATGAGACCAACATTAATGGGCCAGAATTTTCAAACACTATAGAAGTTGACTTTCTTGGGCCGGGTTATGTATCCACCTTTGACCGTGACTTCAGTCTAGAGAGTGGAGGCCAAGCGGTTGACGCGGGCAACCAAAATCAAATCACGGCAGATGATTTAGATACCGAAGGCATCAGACTCACTAACTCTCCGCCAGACATTGGTTGCTACGAGTTTGAGAATTAAATCTTAGACTAGATTTTCGATTTCACTTTTTCTTATTGGTTTGTGACATGTGCGGAGCACATGCAGGCTTTATTGGGCTGCGCTTTTGCGCGGGCGGATGTTGATTTTGGTTAGATTTGAAAGACAATGAACTTTGTTGGGTGTATTAGAGATATATACGCAATATTGTTTTTTGGGAGTATATACGCTATAGCGTATATATGTTTGTTGTAGTTAATTGAATTCATGAGAAGCTTTTCCCTACTATTTCTTCTGTCCGTGATTTTAGCTTCTTGCTCAAATATTCATTCTGTGGTGTTACATAACGATGGAACAGCTTCAATTAATTCGGGCTATGGAATTGATAAATCCTTCGTTGAACGACTCAAGCATTCAGAGGTGATATCCGATTTGGACTCTATTGGAGCTGGCGGTCTCACATTCAATATTAAATCAATAGACTCAATTGGAAATTACCTTGCCTTTCATCAAGCAGGCTTTCTAAATTTTACAGATTATGGTGACAGTATCATTGTGGAGTCTGGAGGTAATCGACCCTACCATTCAGAAAAGGACGTTCGTGCACATCTAGAAATACTGATTAAAACGGATGAGGAGTATGAAGCATATGATGCGAACGGAAATCTTATTAAACCCAAACGCAGCAAACACTACTCTGGAATCTCGTTATTTCAGAATAGGTGGAATCAAGAGAAAGGAAAGAAGAATATTTACGCGATATTGAAAAAGAAAAACTAACTACAACATGGTGTCATAGCATATGGCCGCTCAAATCCAGCGCACGGCCGTCTGGAGAAAGTTCGGCTTTTGCCAAGCCACATGCCATACACTGG
>CAYSDH010000017.1:35135-51572 GCA_964429805.1 uncultured Flavobacteriales bacterium | reverse complement strand
GGAATCCTTCTTCCTTGTACCATTCGTTCGTTTTTGGCTTGACCCAAAAAGAACCACTACGAGCAAAAACGAGTTAGCCACTTATTATCGAAAACGAATCGCTGAAGGAAAGCACAAGAACAAAGTCAAAAATGCCCTGGTATTTAAGATGATAACAAGAGCCTTTGCGGCAGTAAAAAGACAATCCCCTTATCTTCAGATAGATAAGTACCGAAATGCAGCCTAATTTGCAAATGTCAACAGCTTAGAATACAAAAAGGTCAAGAAGAAAAAATCCTTCAACCCGGCACTTGTCTTCTTCAGGTATGCATACTGCTCTGCACTTCGCAATTCATCGGTTTTCGGGACTCATCAGGCAGTGAATCTAGTCCAAACACAATTCTCGCCATCGCTGGCCCGGTTTTTCTTCTGGCAAACGCACTTTTTATATTGAGTGATACAGGACGCAACTTTTGATTTAAAAGCCGTTTGGAAAATGAAGGGTCTATTTAAAAGGTGTTTTGATTTACCTGTGTTCTGCACATTGACGGGATTTCTCCGTGCGGCTGTCGCCTTAGTCGAAATGACGGCTTTTTTTTTTGGAAAACCGTCATTTCGAGCGAAACAAAGTGTAGCCGAGAAATCTGTTTAACTCTAACGAGTAGCCAATAAAAGCCCAGCGCGCTGGGCAATTAACTTTCACCAAATATCTCTTCATTTAAAAACTCTAAACCAGGATTCACTTTCTTAACCAAGGTCAATTTCTTTTCCCGAGACCAACGTTTAATCTGCCCTTCACGGTTAATCGCATTCATCATGCCAATCACCTTTTCGAAGTATACGCAGTAGTGCACATTATACTGTTTCACAAAACCCGAAGGATAGTCTTGATGAGTCCGGATGGATTGTTGCAGTTTACTGGTCACGCCAACATAAAGTACCGTTCGGTTTATATGGTTATGCAGACGTATCCGGTTTTGGGCATGGTTAGGGTCTCTACGAGACAGCCAAAAACCTTAATCCAACGTGGTTCTCCAGTGACCACTCATCGGCACTATGCCTGATGCCGTGATAATGCCATCATGGCTTACCTGCATCTGTGAAGTACCGGAAAAAGTACCTGTGCACTGCTCTCCACTCACTGTTGGAAAGGCTGTCACATTTACATCAATACTCGTGTCATCTGAATTGGAATAGATGGTGTGAAAGTATGTTCCAACTTCGAAATCATACAACTCCAGCAAGATGTCAAAGTCTTCAGGAGCAGTGTACATACCAACGCCAATTCCAAATTGGAAAGAATCAACATGACCGTGCATGGAGTCTTCTTCACCTATTACATTATAGGTAGACGTGGCCAAGGTGGCCGGCTGTGTAGTCTGAGCTGAAAACAGTGCGTCTGTTAGCAATATGACTTGACCTTCTACCTCAAACAGCAAGTAGTCGCCCTCATAGACATCACATACTTGTGCCGTGGCAACTGTCACTGAACTGCCCGGGTTAACTGTCGCAACGAATGAGGTAGAGAAGTTTACATCAGCATCAGTGATAAAGACATCCACATCTTGAGTAGATTCTATCCCTGCAATATCGACCGTGTAGCTTCCATCGCTTTCAACCATTGTAGAGCCAAGCACATCTCCGTCAAGAGACACGGTAACAACTCCGTCAGTTAAAGGGCTGCCACTGCAATCTTGGGCTATGCCTTCGATGCTCGATTGGCAGATTCCAGAAAATGTAATGGTGGCAATTGTAATGTTTCCTCCTGGAGGTCCTGTTACTGGCTCTGAGTCAGATGTCCATTGAGTTAGGTTGCTGAACACAGTTAAGTTACCAGCAAAACCATCACACAGCGCAGTAGTCATCAAAAAAGACCCATCTGCATTAAGCTGCGCGGTGTAGTCTTCAGCAGGCGTGTCAATGAGTACATAGCCACTAGAAATAGCATCACCATTACAATCTAGCGCCACACCAGATATTGTGATTATATCTTCTTGAGGATAGTCAAATGGGCTCAGCACGTAATCTTCTGTCAGGGCAGGAACTGACTCCGTGTAGAGTAGCTCACCACAAGGACTAAAAAACTCAACAAGTAGTGGTATGTCTGCAGGCACATTACCTCCATAGGCTCCATCGGCATCAGTGACATCTACACCTGCAAATCCAGAACCGTCTTGCAAGGTTATCTGCACAGATACGCCCTGTACTCCAGTAGCACCATTATTCGTATTGATGACACCACTAAGGTTTACCACACTCTCAAACGAGTCGCAATTCCAAAACGAGAAGTGGCTCACTTGACCCACATATACATCACCATCACGAAGGGCCTGTCCTTCTTCTTTCCACACTCCTTCTATTTCATCAAAGTGCCAAAGCGGAATACTCTCAGGCGCAGAAGAAGCCTGGTCAGCAGGAATAGGAATTTGAACATCTACAGTCTCCCCTGCCATCACTTGAAGTTCTTCTCCTGATGGACTCATTAACTCCACGCCAATCATGCCATATGTGAGCAGCATTCCAAAACGGTCTTGCTCGTCTAGCGCAGAAAGATCACCTGGCATGATGTCGCTCAGTGTTTCACTCATTGGATCGAGATAGGTCATCGCTACGTGGACTTGTCCTGTGTATACCTCACCAGCAGAGGTAGACACATTCCCGTCTGTAAATGTCAGTTTGGCGCCCGAACTGTGGCTGACCTCTCCTCCTACTTCACTCTCCACTACTCCAGTCACTGTCAATGGCAACATCGAAATACGCACCTTATTCATACCGTTGGTGGAAGGGATTAGTACTCTGCTACCATGAAAATAACCCGCCAATTCTGCCGTGACGTATGCTCTTTGCTGATCCACGGTGACTTGCAGAAGGCTAAATCTTCCATCACTGTCTGTCATGGTCGTACGACTGCCAATGGTGATATCCACTCCTGACATGGGCACAGCATTTTCATCCATTACTAATCCCTGAAAGTCAGCTTTCACATCTTGACCAGATAAATAAACACTCCTTAAAGACTGAGAATCATCTTGCGCGCTGCGCTGGGTAGCATCTTCCTTTGAGCAGGAAAAGAGAAGAATCATGGATAAAGTAAGTGTGAGAACTAATTTGATGCCGCGAGTATTAATCATCTCTATGAGTTTTTTATTGTCTGTTAGGTATGAAGTAGTTTGTCAAATGACGGAAAAACTGAAATAAAGTGTACCGAAAAACACATTCTTTCTCAGTACTATGAAGGTCGTAAAAACCCGAATTGTCCAGTTTTAGTTTATTAAGATTTCGACACACACGCCTATTGCATCGACTAGGCTTATAATTGGAGGCATCACTCGTCTTAAAACATGCCTTTAAATAAGACCAACTTGATTGACGAAATCTAACTATTCGACTCCAAAGGTCCGCTGAGTACTTTTGTTTTTGAAAGACTGGACTATGTGCTTCAATGAATCATTTGATGAATCAACCACCATCTGACACTCAAAAATGGGCGGAATAAATCACAGCTTCCTGTACTATTAAATCTAGTCTTTCTTAGAGCTAGACACGCTTAATTGACCTACCTTCGCGGCTCAGAAAAATTCTTATGATTACTGCACACAACGTTTCTCTTCAATTTGGTAAGCGAATCCTCTTCGATGAAGTGAATGTCAAATTCACTCAAGGCAATTGCTACGGCATCATTGGCGCCAATGGCGCGGGTAAATCTACCTTTCTGAAGATTCTGCACGGAGACATAGACCCGACTGGTGGTCACGTAGAAATAGAGGCTGGAAAGCGCATCTCTTTTCTCAAGCAAAACCACTTTGAGTATGATGAAGTATCTGTACTCAACACGGTACTGATGGGCCACAAAGAGCTGTGGGCACTCAAAGAAGAAAAAGACGCCATCTACATGAAGCCTGATTTTGATGAGGCAGATGGCATCAAAGCGGCCGAGCTGGAAGAGCAGTTTGCTGAAATGAATGGATGGGAGGCCGAATCTGAAGCCGGTTCTCTGCTCAGCGGACTCGGCATCAAAGAAAGTGACCATGAGCGACTGCTCCAAGATCTAGACGGTAGTCAAAAAGTGAGAATCCTTCTTGCTCAGTCTCTTTTTGGTAATCCAGACATCTTAATTCTTGATGAGCCAACTAACGACCTTGACATTAGAACGGTAGGCTGGCTAGAAGATTTTTTGCTCAATTTTAAAAACACAGTCATTGTGGTGTCTCACGACCGTCACTTCCTCGACACGGTTTGTACGCATACTGCAGACATTGACTTTAGCAAGCTCAAACTCTTTACTGGTAATTATAGTTTCTGGTACGAGTCGTCTCAACTGGCGCTGCGTCAGCGATCTCAACTCAACAAAAAAGCGGAAGACAAAAAGAAAGAACTGCAAGATTTCATTGCACGATTTTCTGCTAACGCCTCCAAGTCTAAGCAAGCTACGAGTAGAAAGAAGCTCTTGGAAAAAATCAATGTGGAAGACATTCAGCCTTCTTCACGCAGGTACCCTGCTATTATTTTAAATCAAGGAAGAGAGGCAGGAGATCAGATACTGCACATCGAAGGATTGACCAAAGAGAATGATGGCAGCACACTCTTCAAAGACTTTGACCTCAATGTGGTCAAGGGAGACAAGATTGCTTTTCTGGCTGATGACCACATGGCCATCACCGCGCTGTTTAACATCTTGATGGGTGAAGACTATGCTGATGGTGGTGAGTTTAAGTTTGGCGAGACGATTACGCCAGCCTATCTGCCTAACGAAAACGCCCACTACTTCTCGTCAGTTGATGACAACTTGGTAGACTGGCTGAGACAATATTCTACTGAAAAAGATGAAGTATTTATACGTGGTTTTCTCGGTAAAATGCTCTTTAGCGGAGATGAGATTTTCAAGAGCTGCTCAGTACTCTCTGGGGGAGAAAAGGTACGATGCATGGTATCGCGCATGATGCTCTCAGAAGGGAACCTACTTATCTTAGATGAGCCAACTAACCACCTCGACCTTGAGTCAATACAGGCCATGAACAATGCTCTGAAAGACTTCCCTGGCACGGTGCTCTTCTCTTCTCATGACCACACCTTTGTGCAGACTGTGGCAAACAAGATAGTAGAACTCACCCCGCACGGTGCGCTTGAGAAACTCATGACGTTTGACGAATACTTGAAAAGCGACAAAGTGAAACAGCAGCGTAAAGAGCTGTTGGCAGTGTGACAACAAAAAACCTCAAATAAAAAAGGCGGCTCGTGATGAGCCGCCTTTTGTGTTATTATAGTGTTTAGTTAAAACCTTAAAGAGTCATCACTCTCACCTTATCGTCTTTAGGCATTATGCCTTTTACGTCAAATATTAGGGGCTCTTTGGTAAAATACTTTTTCAAATCTGCAGTGGTCAACTCTTGGTATTGCCAGTGACATACCGCCAGAATGACAATGTCATAGTTATTGGCCGGTGAGGTGCACAACTCTAAATCATATTGTTCCAGCAAGCAATCAGAATCGGCAAAAGGATCCATAATGTCGACTGTCGCGTTTTTCATCTTGAAAATATTAGCGATTTCTGCCGCCTTTGAATTCCTGATGTCAGACACATTTTCTTTAAACGTCACTCCTTTAATCAGAATGCGCGCTCCGTCAAGAGCCTGTCCTTTTTCATGCAGCACGTCAAACACACGATGCACTATTTCGTATGGCATCCAGTCATTGACCATACGACTGCTCTTGATTACGTCTGCATCAACTTTAAGTTTACGCGCCTTGTGAATCAAGTAATACGGATCTACACCAATGGACTGACCACCAACCAAACCGGGATTAAAATCTAAGAAGTTCCACTTTGTGCCAGCCGCCTTTAGTACTTCCAACGTATCGATGTCCATTTTGTCAAAAATCATGGCCAGCTCATTCATGAGGGCTATGTTGACATCGCGTTGCGTGTTCTCGACCACTTTGGCCGCTTCGGCAACGCTTATACTCGGTGCTTGATATACACCTGCATTGATAATGTGCCCGTATATCTTTGCAATTTCACGACAAGAATCAGTGTCACTGCCTGAGACTATTTTTTTGATAGCCGTTACGGGATGTGATTTATCACCTTGGTTAATTCGTTCAGGCGAGTAGCCCATCTTAAACTCTGTATTGACGTTTAGGCCCGAGATGCTTTCTAAAATTGGCAGACAGATTTCTTCTGTACACCCAGGATAAACGGTCGACTCAAAAATCACGTAGTCTCCCCTCTTCAAGCATTTAGCAACAGCAAGTGTAGCCTTTTTAAGTCCTTTGAGATTTGGTGCATTTGATTCGTCTACAGGTGTCGGCACAGCGACAATGTAGACCCTCGCATTTTCTATTTGTTTTGAATTTGATGTAAAACTGATTCTTTTGTTGTCAAACCATTCTGGCGAAATCTCACCTGAAGGATCTGTATCGTTTCGCATCATTTCAATCTTCTCCTCATTGACGTCAAAGGCAATGACATTCATGTCTTTACCAAATTCTAAAGCAATGGATAGACCTGTGTGTTCAAGTCCCACTATAGCAATTTTGGCATGACCTTTTTTAAGCTCGTCATAGACAGTTTCTGTACTTTTTGTCAGGTGGTAATTTTCTATTTCGCAGGAAATTTTTTCCAGCTCATTCTCTCTCTTCATAATCTCTTTTTCGAAAATAATATTGGTAACTGAAGTTAACAGTCGTCTTTCGTGTGACGACAATAGGGATACGTCACAGAAACTAGAAAGTTTCAGCAAGTAGCAGCTTAAAGACTGTAATGAGGGGGCTTAGGAGAAGTTTATTATTTACTTATGACACCTCTAGGCCAGCGAGCAGAATGTCATCAACCTGATCATGGTTTTCCTTCCATAGATGGAACTCGTAATTAAACAAGTGCTTCTGGTCTCTGATGTCTAAATCTTGAACCGACTGAATGAGTGACCTTAGCCTTTTGGAGTAATACTTCTTACCCTTTTGACCTCCAAATTGATCTGGATAGCCGTCAGAATACATATACATTCTGTCACCCTTCTTGACCTTAAACACATGATTTGTAAAACCACTTGAACACGAATCTAAAGAGCCAATAGCCTGCTTATCTCCTTTGATCAAGTTGACCTTTTCTCCACTGTAATGAATGACTGGTCTGTTTGCACCCGCGTACTCAATGGTGCCCGTGCTCTGGTCATGTAACAGCAGAGAGATGTCCATTCCATCTCTAGTTGATGCTTCCTCTGTGCTCAAGATGCTCTTGATTTTTGCATCTAATCGTTTTAAAATTTCAGCAGGAGTTAAGTCGCCACATTCATTCATGATATTGGTCAAGGTTGTGTTTCCTATGAGACTCATAAATGCCCCTGGAACTCCATGACCCGTGCAGTCTGCCACAGCAAAGTAGCTGCGCTTGCCTTTATTAAACACCCAGTAGAAATCTCCACTTACGATGTCTCTTGGCTTAAAGAGAACAAAACTTTTGTCAAACGTTTCTCTAATTTCTTCACCCTGAGGCAGGGTCGCAAACTGAATGGTCTTGGCGTACTTAATGCTATCTACTACATCATCTTGCGCTTTCTTTATCACAGAGTTTTGTTCTACAATACGATCATGAAGCAAATTTTCTTTGCGCAGCACCCTGCTCACTGAGCGCATCATGAAAAACATCATAACGGAAAACATGACAACTAGAATAAGTAGGTACCAGCCGATGGTCCTTCTCACGTGCCAAATGAACGTATCAAAACAACTGTCTGCTTGAATGACGGCCACCACTTCACCGGCACTGTTTTTAATTGGAGCAAAAGCAGAAAGCCAACTTCCGTGCTCATCTTTGTAAGGGCCGAAACTGGCACCTTCATTAAATTGTTGATCGTTTTCTGCGTGAAACTCTTTCCATTCGTGTCTGAAATAAGGACTGTCGCTTGATGTCACTATAAACTCAAAAGCACCTTTGTCAGACTTGACCATGGTGTAGATATCAGTCTCTAGTCCATTATCAACTTTGATGTGTTTTAGAAGCTGATTTATCTCTGCATAGCCTGTATTAGACTCGGAATCTCTTATATCATCTTTAGTCTGATAATTTTCACTCAGCAATTGGTGTGAATCACCATCAATGGCTAGCGATGTTGTTTTTGCTAAAGCTTCGAGGCGTGACAACTCACTCTGTTTGTAAGCATCTAACTGCACGTTGTAGGTATACACCAAAAAGAAAAGCGCGAATAGTAAAATGGATATAGTAATTGTAGCCAAAATTCGTGTACTCGAATTGGCCATAATCCGCCATATGAACTGGCGCACTTGATGTCTAACGGCAAAAAATATAGTCATTTTAATGGTGTCTATCACTTGCCTTTATCTCTAAAAGCTGATGGATGAACCCTCATTTACGTACTTGGCGTCAAAAAGGTTCTGGATTTAGGCTCACATAAAAATGTTACTAACCTATTGTTCAATCATTCGCATATATCAAGATGACTGCTACTTTCATTGGCGTGTACGCTATAGTAGATCTCGAAACAACAGGGTTTGGCCCGCTAGGTAATAAGATTACCGAAATCGCCATATTTATACATGATGGTCAAAAGGTTGTTGATGAGTATACCACACTCATCGACCCAGAATGTCAGATTCCATATAAAATCACTCAGATTACTGGAATAGATGATGACATGGTGATGGGCAAGCCCAAGTTTTATGAGGTCGCAAAGAAAGTCCATCAAATGACTGAAGGCTGTGTATTTGTGGCGCACAACGTCAGCTTTGATTATGGGGTGCTTCGCAAAGAATACAAATCACTTGGAGGCGACTTCACTCGAAAAAAACTGTGCACGGTGAGGATGAGCAGAAAGCTCATACCCGAGGCTCCACGATACGGTCTTGGTCACTTGACTCGCTTTTTAGGCATACAGATTAATGGAAGACACCGTGCATATGGAGATGCTGAGGCTACTGTTAAGCTGTTTGAGATTCTGCTCAGAGCAGATGACGGCCACTACTTTAAGCAGGCGCTAAATAAGAAATCAAAGGAGGCCAGCTTACCTCCTTACCTCGATAGCAAAGACATACAGGCATTGCCTCAACGGCCAGGAGTGTATTACTTCAAGGACCAAGGGTCTAAAGACATCTATATAGGTAAAGCGATCAACCTTAAAAAAAGGGTGATGAGCCACTTTTATAATAAAGTGCGCAAAGATGTGCGGATGTTTGACAGCATCTACTCTATTAAGTTTAAAGAAACTGGAAACGAACTCGTGGCTCTCTTGCTTGAGAGTGAAGAGATAAAGCGCAAGTATCCGCTGTATAACACCATGCAAAAAAGAAGCGTGGAGACCTATGCCATGTTTTCTTATGAAGACCGCACGGGTGTGATGCATTTGGGTTATACCAAATCAAAACAAGTGAAGGATGCAAGTATGAGGTTTTACTCCATCCATCAAGCGCGGAGTTTTATAGAAAACTTAGTTGAAGAGTTTGATTTATGTCCAAAGTTTTGTCAGCTGCAATCGAGCAAAGGAGCCTGCTTTCATTATGGACTCAAGAAGTGCAAAGGACTGTGTGCTAAAAAAGAACCTATAGCGGATTATAATAAGCGGGTAAAACTGGCTCTGGAGTCAATACCTAACATACAGGGCAACTTTGTGATACATGAAGGCGGACGAAAAGAAAACGAACTGTCATTTATACTCATCTTAGAGGGAGTGTATAAAGGATTTGGGTACATGGAGAAGGGCTTGGCTAACGATGAAAAACAAGCCTACTTGGAGCACCTCCAACCGATGATGGATAACAGAGACACGCAGCGATTAATCAGGCAATACCTGAGAAGGGAAAAGGAAAAGACAATTATCCACTTTGACCAACATGTTAAAGCGCTGGCAGAATAACGGATTCGCGGATATTCATTAATTTGTGGGCACCAAACTCAATTGCATGCCCGGCATTGCCAAAGACACTTTAAAGTTTTTATCTCAGCTAAAGAAGAATAACAACCGAGATTGGTTCATGGACAATAAGTCGCGTTATCAAGATGCGCAGAGTGACCTTATCGAGTTTGTTAGCCTTCTCTTACCAAAACTCGCTGCATTTGATGACAGCGTAAAAACTGTAGACCCCAAAAAGACTGTTTTTAGAATATACAGAGACGTGCGGTTTTCTAAGAATAAGGATCCATACAAAACCAACTTGGGTGCACACATACATGGTGGAGACAAAACACTCAGCCGCGCAGGTTATTATCTGCACGTAGAGCCAGGTGCGTGTATGCTGGCCGGAGGCGCTTACTTACCTCCTAGCCCATGGATAAAAGCAATACGTAAGGAGATCCATTATAATGGTGATGAACTGAGAAAGATTCTCGCTTCGGCATCGTTTAAAAAGCACTTTGGTGAAATGGAGGGTGAGACCTTAAAAACAAGTCCACGTGACTACGACTCTGACCACCCAATGATTGACCTGCTGAGACACAAGAGTTTTTTGGCTGTACATCCTTTAAAAAATGCTGATCTGTATAAGTCAGATTTCAGTACTCATTCTTTAAAAGTCTTTAAGGCGCTTTATCCCTTTGATCGATTTTTAAATCAATCTCTAGACTGATCGCAAAGAAGAAATCCATAAGACGAAGTCGCTTCATTCGCTTCACTCTCCTATTTACTTTTCTAGCCGAATTTGTAATCTCATGGGGACTGTGGACTGGCAGTGGAAGAGAAATCCCTATGGTTTCGGCATTTGAAGCACTATCATTCGAATTGCCAATAAGCCTTCGCACACTCGTGTTTATATTTTTAATACTCACTCTGTTTGGCACCTGCCTGCTCAAGAAAAGTAGGAAACAGATGTTTGTCGCTTTTCTGCTACTCCTCTGGGTTATGATACTTGAAGACATCTCTAGACTTCAGCCTTGGGTGTTTATTCAAACTGCCATTCTCTGGACGGTGTGCATTCCTCCTTCAAGCAAGAAAGGTTCACGAAAGACCATGACTGCTGTTGTCATCATACTAGCAGGGACATATTTCTGGAGTGGCCTCCAAAAATTAAACATTGCTTTTTTGACTGAAATCGCTCCTTGGTTCTTGGAAGGCATTGGTATAGATGGGCTTCGTCCAGTTCAAAGTGAGCTCCAATCCATAGCTAATGGAGAACTGCCGAGCAGGTATTATGGCCTATTACTCATGCCCATAATTGAAATCCTCATAGGGTTAGGCCTCCTAATGCAGCGAAGCAGAAAGCTTGCCGCCTATATGGGCATTGCTATGCACGTGCTCATTATAGCAGTGATAGGCCCCTGGTCAAAAGAGTACAATTACATTATCATACCATGGAACATCGCACTAGCCATCTGCCTATACATCGCAACTCCGCGGGTTGAGCGACAAGGACTCCTAGTCAGCGAGGCCTTAACTACCAGAGGTGTCGCTTTTGTTACGATGATGTTTTTTATTCTTCCAGCTTTAAATTTTTTCAAGATCTACGACCACAGCTTATCCGCTAGTCTATACTCAGGATCGCGCAGCACTGGGTCTTACTTCTTCTTTAAAAACTTCGAAGCCGATAAAAACGATGCCTACACGCATGTCATGATCGATCACTTTGATGAGCAGCACCTCTACTTAGGCAGCGAAGTGGATTTTGACAAGTGGATGCTCCGAGAACTAAATGTTCCTTTTTACGGGGAGCCGCGCTACATTAAGCGAATGGGGCAAAAACTGTGCAATGACAGTGCTTTCCCAGCTGGCTCTGGATTAATCATGACACAGCGTGCTCGCTTTACGAGTAAGAAATCTGTTCACTCTTGTTACTGCGAAGACCTTGCAGCAGGCACGTGCCTCCCTCCTTTCTAATCAACAATTCAAACTTTATAAGTAGTCTGAAAATAGGTGGATTAACACCCTTTAGATTGTACACTTGTATATCATCAAGGAATGGAAATCAACTTTTCGAAAAATGAAAAACACGGGGGCAAACATCTTAAAAAGTATCGCGAAGCCAGTACTTTTTTCGACTATCATTTTATTCAGTCAGGGCCTGCAAGCTACTGGAGATGATAGGATAAAAAGTATTCGCAGCGATGAGTCCTGCAATCTTGGACTAGATATTCCAGAGCGTCTTTCTACTATTTCAAAATCAAAAAAGGAGATTGTCTTTCGCGACAAGTCAAGCAAGGCAGTCTTAATATTTACCAAAGTTGGACTTGCTGATTATGATTTTGACTTAGAAAGCAATGCGCACAAGGTGTATGCAGAAATGGAGAAAGATCCCACTGCTCTTGCTGTGAACATCAAAAGAAAAGACCTGTCTGTGACCGAATGTTTTATTCTTGATTGGGAAAACAATGATACTGGCCCAAACAGAAAAAACGATTACTCTCGCATGGCGCTGATTGAGATTTGCGGACAGTACTACAACTTTACATTTTCACTTCCCTCGTCTAAGAAGGCTGAGATATTGCCGCTTTTCTCGCAAATACTTGAGTCTGTAGACAAAGTTGCAGAAGAGAAGTAGAAACCTTTCACACCCTTTGTACGTATTTATTGTTAGGCCGCGGCTTATGCGGTTCTAAGTTGATCTATTTGAAACGAAATAAAGTCATACGCTTTTTGCTGTTGCTCGTATTCAGCATATCCTTTGCTGGAATGAATGGGCAAGCAAAAGAACCTGGATTCTTTAATATAGATATCAAGATTCCTTCACGCTTAGTGCGTCTTGTTAACAACGACACGTCACAAGTGTACTTGGACCAAAAGAGCAAGTCTATTCTAACTATAGTCAGAAGTAAAATTGGAAATCCGGGAGAGACCTCAGTCACTTCCGAATCGTTGTACAATAATCTACTGAGTGATGACAACTGTTTTCAGGTGAACAAAGAGTGGATGCAATTAAAATTGTCAGAGTGCCACATCGTTTCTTGGAAGACCAAAACTCGAAAAAAGAATCGTCAGAATAATCAAAACAATAAGGCCTTTATAGAGGTTGGTGGTTTGTGGTATACACTGCATCTCAGCTCTCCTTCTATTAACGAAAAGGACATGATACCCTTGTTCTACAAAATGTTGAAGTCTATCGACATTCCTGCTGAGAATAAGAAGTCAAAGCGTATCAGAGCGAAAAACAGACGCAAGAAGAAATAGTGACATCTCAGTGTTGAGAATTCTATTTCTTTCCTAAAACTCCCCTATTGTCATTAGTTACATTGTGCTTTCATCGCTAGTGAAACACAAGAACATGAGAGTCATCGGAACAGTGATAGTATGCGCCTTATTAGCTGCCAACCTATCCGCACAAGAAAAGGAAGTAGAAGGAAGTTTAAACTCTGGAACACTCGAACAGCAATTTAATTACATGTTAGCGAAGTCTAATCGCTACAAAGACTTCAAAGTAATCAAGCAGACTTACCTGCACACGTATTGGTCGCATGTGGCTGACACGCTTAAAAATTTACACTCTGAGATTAGCTCTAATCAGTCGACTATTGCCCTGCAGTCTAACGAGATAGCTGAACTTAAAGGCCAGTTATCAAACAAAATAGAATCACTCACCAATGTGGAAGAAGAGAGAGACAGTATCTCTTTTCTTGGCGCAGACATGGATAAGGGAATCTATAAGAAGATAATGTGGAGCATTGCTTTTGGATTGCTTGCACTATTGATACTCACCTTTATCAGATTTAAAAGCTCTAAGAGCATTACGAAATCTACGAAGCTCAAACTGTCTGAAATAGAAGAAGAGTTTGACGGTCACAAGCGCAGAGCTCTAGAAAAAGAGCAGCAACTGAAGAGAGAGCTTCAAAACGAAATCAACAAGGCCGATTCGCACAACCCGCCTCGATAAGTGAATTTATCCGCCTCCTTTGAGTGCGGAGTACTTCGATAAATTAGAAGGGTCTATTAGCTGAAGCGTGTTATACACAGCTGTTTTTTCTTGCTGAGGTGCTTCGCTGTAGATATTAATAATCTCATCGGCCTTGGCTAAAAAGAATAGTCTCATGTTGTAAGAAAGAGGTCTAGCCTGGTGCACCTTTTTCAACTTGTCTATGCTCTGTGTAATCTTGGCTCTGCCAGTATTGGCATTATCATACATGGCATCAAGACCCAACCTGTGAAACTCATACATGGTTTGTCTCAGTGTCTTGAACTGCTGGTGAAGGATGTTCTCTACTATCCAGTATCTATTCTTCTGATTTTCAAAAGCCTTCCAACCTGGACTACCTGAGTTTTGTGCATCAACGACTATTTGTTGCGCTTTTGAATAGTAGGCAGAACCTCCACTTGGGCTAAACGAGTCATAGTCTAGACCTATGATTAAGTAGGCGTAATACGCGAGTATAGAACTAAGGTTGTTTTGAAACTGACCGAGGTTAAACTCTATAATGGTATTCTCCAGATAATCAAACGAAATGTCTTGGTCTATAAAATTGAGCATCGGTGACTCATAGTTAGAGTTGTAGACTATCCTGTTGGACTGAATCTGCATACTACCACTATACTGACTGTTTCCCACCACTTCATCGACCGTGATGAGGATGTTACATTTTATCTTTTCGTCAAACGCATATATGTCTGGGGTCCATTTTCTGTCATTCATGAAGTCACGGACAGAGTTTCTAAGCTGATCGAGGATTCTTTTCTCCACGTTAGATACAGAAGGTGCAATTACAGATACTGAGCAGTTTAGCTCCTGTGCACTTGTTGCCGTGGTGATGCCAATAAATAATATGAGTAAGGAGAGGGTCTTGTTCATCTGTTCATCATTTCAATTACCTTCTGTACTACGTCAGCAGCGACTTCAGGCTTTGACTTCAACTTATAATCATCGTGATTATTGTCTCTGTCAATGATAGTTATTTTATTAGTGTCATGTGCGAAGCCCGCACCGGCATCACGCAGCGAATTCAATACAATGAAGTCCAAGTTCTTTCTTTCAAGTTTTCCTTGAGCATTTGAGGCTTCATTGTTTGTTTCCAGTGCAAATCCTACCAATAATTGGTCCTTTTTCTTTAGCTCACCCATCTTGGCGAGAATGTCAGTCGTGCGCACGAGCGGAATACTCCAGTCCTCGTCCTTTTTCTTGATTTTCTGCTCAGCTACTTCTGCTGGAGTATAATCAGCCACGGCTGCTGCCATAATAATAATGTCTGCTTCTCCATTGTGATTCAAGCAGCTCTCTTTCATCTCTTTCGCAGTCCTTACATCTACTCTATTGATTGATGTGTTACTGAGTGATAGATGCACTGGCCCAGCCACTAAAGTCACTTCTGCACCCTGATTTGCCAGCTCTTCGGCAATGGCAAACCCCATTTTTCCAGACGAGCGATTACCAATAAACCGCACTGGGTCAACATCTTCATAAGTAGGCCCGGCTGATACGAGTGCCTTTTTACCCGTCAAAGGCAGGTCTCTTCTATAATAAGAGTCTAAAAAGGCTTTGATATTCTCTGGCTCTTCCATGCGCCCCTTACCAGAGAGTCCACTGGCCAATTCACCACTAGTTGGCGAAATAACCTGAACTCCCAGTGATTTCAGCTTATCTATGTTTTCGCCAGTAGTGCCGTGCTTATACATGTCAAGATCCATGGCGGGCGCCACAAAGGTGACGCACTTGGCAGAGAGATAGGTGGCCATGAGCAGATTATCACATACTCCAGAGCACATTTTGGCCATAGTATTGGCACTGAGCGGAGCTATTATCAGGGCGTCAGCCCACAATCCTAGCTCTACATGATTATTCCATTCGCCAGAGTCAGCGTTATCATTAAACTGATAGAGTACCGGATTTTTAGATAGTGTAGAAAGAGTAAGCGGAGTAATAAAGTCTTTGGCCGCATGCGTCATTATCACTTTGACCTCTGCCCCCGCTCTCACTAGCTCTCTAACGAGCAGTGCACTTTTATAGGCAGCGATACTGCCCGTTATTCCAACGATCAGTTTCTTGCCATTTAACATAATAGATGCTTATTCAGGCTGAAATATCAGGCCTTAGGTAGAATATTGCTGTCATCACCTTCTGGCAGACGCGAGTATATCTCATTGTTTTCAAGTTGCTGGATAGCAATTGCTGGCGGCTTAGGGAGACGCTCATAAAATCTTGAAATCTCAATTTGCTCTCTATTCTCAAATACCTCTTCCAGGCTGTCTGTAGAAGTAGCAAATTCTTCGAGCTTCAGTTTCAATTCCTCTTTCATCTCAACAGAAATCTGATTTGCCCTTCTGGACATCATCACGATAGACTTATATATGTTATCAGTCTCTTCCTGAAGATCAGAAATGTTTCGTGTAATGGTCGTGCGTTCTGCTGTGCTGTTCTTATATGACATGTATCACTGATTTGTGGAATTGAAATCCATTATGGCCTTCAAGGTATTTTCATAAATAGCCTCTGCTCGGCCAAGGGACTCACTGTTCTCAAAATTGTCGACAAAGTTATGATAAGATTCAATGGTTTCATTCAATCCATAACGTAATAATCCTGTATTAAAAACGGTAG
>CAYSDH010000017.1:18212-35125 GCA_964429805.1 uncultured Flavobacteriales bacterium | reverse complement strand
TGGTTTTGCAGAAAGCTGATGTTTTTCGCCAAACAATCTTTCGAGTTTTTTCTTGTCAATACTGTTGATAGCTAACTGATAATGAGAGTCCAAAAGAAGAAATGACATCTCTTCTCTGTACCTCGAATCAGGAAATTCGTTGAGCGTATTCTCTAAAGCGATGACCGCACTCTTGTATCTGCGTGTGTGATGATACTGCCTAGCATTGTCAAATGCCTTGATTTCTAGCTTACTTCTGAGCTCCTTCACTAGATAGTTAATCGTATCTCTCCTAGATGTCTCAGGATACTGATTTACAAAGGTTTGCAGTTTTCCAATTGCAGCTTTAGTCGAAGTCTGGTCAAGGCTGTATTGTGGCGACTCTTTGACCGAACACAATGCGGCTAAGAAGACACATTCTTCTGAGAACTGACTGTTAGGAAAGGTCTTCACAAAATTGTCGAAGTAGTAGCCTGCTAATATGTAATCACCATTACAGTAAATGCTCTTCGCATAGTAGTAATAGACCTTCTCACTACGCTCAGTACCTCTTATAAGTGGTATCAACTCTTCAAAAAGAATCATTGACTTCAGGCATTCTTCTTCTTCAAAATACTCGACACCTTTGGTGTACTTCAAGTCTAAGTCATTGGACTTCACTACTTTACTGAATTCTGAGCAGCCTAGTGTGCTGCAAATCACCAGAGTAGAGAATATATAGACTGCTTTTTTCATAGAAGGGCGCAAATATATGGATAAAGACATCTGCAAGAAATAACGCTTTCGACAGCCTATTATTGAAAAGAGTTGATTTCTCAGGCCCTATTAATAGGTACATTTGCTACTTGTTATTTTGAAACTAGTTAGTACATGCAAGACATTTTTGAAAAAATAAGAAAGAACCGCGGGCCGCTGGGACAGCACGCTAAGGAGTCACATGGTTACTTCACCTTCCCAAAGCTGGAAGGTCCAATCGGCAATAAAATGATCTTTCGGGGGAAAGAGATGCTGGTCTGGAGTGTGAATAACTACTTAGGACTTGCCAATCATCCGGAAGTGAGAAAGGTCGATGCCGATGCCGCTGAAGAGTGGGGAATGGCCTACCCGATGGGCGCCCGAATGATGAGTGGTCAAACGGCCATGCACGAAAAATTGGAAGATGAGCTTTCTGACTTCATGCAAAAAGAAGATAGCTTCTTGCTCAACTTCGGTTACCAAGGTTGTATGAGTGCCATCGAGGCACTTGTTGACAGGCGAGATGTGATTGTCTATGACAGTGAGAGTCATGCCTGTATGGTTGACGGAGTGAGACTGCACATGGGAAAAAGATTTGTGTTTCAGCACAATGACATGGACAGCTTCCGCAAGCAGTTAGATAATGCAAAAGCCAAATGTGAAGAGACAGGTGGCGGTATCCTCGTAGTTACTGAAGGTGTCTTTGGTATGGCTGGAGACCAAGGTAAGCTCAAAGAGATTGTGGAGTTCAAGGAGGAGTATAAATTCCGCCTATTTGTAGATGATGCTCATGGTTTTGGTACTATCGGAGAAGGTGGACGTGGAGCTGGAGCGCATCAAGGAGTCCATGATGAGATTGATGTCTACTTTGGAACCTTTGCCAAGTCACTCGCTTCTATTGGTGCATTTGTCAGTGGTGATGAAGACATCATCGAGTTTTTGAGATACAACATGCGTTCTCAAACATTTGCCAAGTCACTACCAATGCCGCTAGTTGTAGGTGCGCTCAAGCGTATGCAACTGATGCGTGAACTGCCAGAACTGAAAGAGAATCTCTGGAAGATTGCTGATGCGCTGCAATCAGGTTTAAGAGAAGCTGGGTTTGATATCGGAGAAACTAATTCTGCGGTAACGCCTGTATTCTTAAAAGGTACGCTCGGTGAGGCAACTAACATTGCTCTTGACCTCCGTGAAAACTATCAGATATTTACTTCAATAGTGGTCTATCCAGTAGTACCTAAAGAAGTGATTATGCTAAGACTCATTCCTACAGCTGTGCATACATTAGAAGATGTGCGCTATACCATAGAGACATTTGGAGTGGTCAAAGAGAAGTTGGCCAAAGGAGAGTATCACGCAGAGAAAATAGTGAGCTGGTCTTAATCAGCTTTACAATTCCAAGTACAATAATAGACCGCTGGTAGTGCTCTAATGAGCGATCTTTGGTGAATAAAATACGTCCACTATTATGAAATTGAAAATCACCACAGTCGTCTTTTATCTATTACTTTCAGTTGCAATGCACAGTCAAACTGCGTGTGAAGACGGATTTGCTGGTGAATATGCGTGTTCAGGATTAAACCTCCTCTCCTACCTCGATCTCAATGATCTTGACATTACGGTTAACAATGCCACTGCTAACGACTGTTGGGGCTGGGTAGATCCAGAGACTGGAACGGAGTATGCTATAATGGGTGGTAGAGATCGAACTATTTTCATTGATATTGATGACCCGGTTAATCCTCAGATTATAGCTTATATAATAGGTGAAGGTCAGCCAAGTCTTTGGAGAGATGTAAAGGTGTATCAGAACTATGCCTATATCGTGTCTGAATCGCAAGGCCACGGAATGCAGATTTTTGACATGACTCAACTCTCATCAGTTACAAACCCGCCAATGGAGTTTCAGCCTGATGCGCACTACACAGGGTTTGGTAACGCGCACAATATTGTGATCAATGAGGAAACGGGTTATGCTTTTGCAGTAGGTACAGACCAGTTTGGAGGCGGACCAATTTTCTTGAATCTCAGCGACCCTCTTAACCCAGTGGCAGAGGGTGGCCATGATCAGAACGGATATACGCACGATGCGCAAGCGGTAATTTATACTGGCCCAGACGAGAATTTTGGAGGCAAGGAGCTCTACTTCGGAAGTCAAGGCAATAGTGGTTTCGCGATAGTTGACATCTCAGACAAATCTGATCCACAAGAGATCTTCGCTTCCTCGTACGTAGATCAGTCATACACTCATCAAGGCTGGTTGACAGAAGACCAACACTATTTCTTGATGAATGATGAGATTGACGAACTTGACTTTGGGTTTAATACGAGAACCTTGGTTTGGGATGTGAGTGACTTGGCCAATTCTTTTCTTGTTGGTTCTTACAGCGGCCCAACATTGAGCACAGATCACAACCTCTATACTTCTGGCAACTTAGTGTACATGTCTAACTATAACAGTGGCCTCAGAATCGCTGAAATGACTGACCTATCTACTGCGACAATGACCGAGGTGGCCTATTTTGATGTCTGGCCAAGCACTGATGCTGCTGGATATACTGGCACTTGGAGTAACTATCCTTACTTCCCGAGTGGCAATATTGTGATATCAGCATTTCATGGTTTTTATGTGGTTGGTGACTTACCGCTAAGTATCGCAGAAAACCCTTCAGAAGCATTTATCATCAGTCCTAATCCGACTGAAGGTCGTTTGACGTTGACTTCACGAGGCGACATTGAGATTAACTCCATTCAGGTGTATGATCTTAGCGGACGACTTGTGATGCAAGAATCTGTAACAAACCCTTACTCGCAGCAGTATAATTTTTCAGTAGAAGGAATTTCAACAGGTACCTACATTGTGCAGGTAAATAACAATTCCTTGACTAGCAGAAAACTGTCTGTAAGGTAATACGCGCTCAAGTGCGGATTTCGATACAGAAACTCAAACAGAGTTCATAATTTTTAATTGCCTTAGGCGCTCACTCAATCTATGAGAAAACTACTCCTTCTTACACTTATCACAAGTAGCCTCAGTGCTCAGTTCTCTGCCCAAACACCCTGTGTTGATGGTTTTGCAGACATCTATCCCTGCAATCAGGTTGACCTTATGTCAATCGTAGAGAATAGTGTAATGGACAGCGTCTCGGCACTCAACGATATCTGGGGCTGGACAGACCCACTCGATGGTAAAGAATATGCCTTAGTTGGGGCAAGAGAAGGTACAACCTTTGTTGACGTAACAGATCCTGTCTCTCCTGTTTACCTTGGTTTTTTGCCAACGCACACCTCACTGAGTACATGGCGCGATATCAAAGTGTTTTCAGATCATGCCTTTATAGTTAGCGAAGCCGCTGACCATGGCATGCAGGTGTTTGACTTAGACCACTTGAGAAACCTTGACCCCGCGACTTTGCCAGTCTTGTTTACAGAAGATGCACATTATCCAGGCTTTGGCAACTGCCACAATATTGCCATCAACGAGCAGACAGGTTATGCCTACCCTATTGGCACAAACACTTTTGCCGGAGGGCCGCATTTCGTAGACATCAATGACCCGCTAAATCCTGTTGCAGCTGGTGGTTATGATACAGAAGGCTACACGCATGATGCTCAAATAGTAATCTATCACGGACCAGACACGGCCCATCAGTGCAAAGAAATCATGTTTGCAAACAACGGAAACAATGGCGCTCCAGTAGTTGTTGTAGATGTCACTGACAAGACTGATCCAATGCTTATTTCCGCTTCGTTTTACGACAGCCTGGGCTATTCTCACCAAGGCTGGCTAACAGACGACCACCGATTCTTTATACATAATGACGAGACTGACGAGATTACTTTTGGCTTTAACACCCGTAGTCACATGTGGGATATGGCTGACTTAGACGCACCTGTCTATCTTGGCTATTACGAGTCATCAAGCCCCGCTTCTGACCACAACCTTTACACCAAGGGTGACTACTGCTACCAATCTAACTACCGCGCAGGACTCCGCATTTTGGACATGACGGATTTAGAAAATGGGAACTTGGATGAAGTGGCGTTTTTCGACCTGTTTCCACAAAGTGATGATGTAAATACTGGAGGAGGCACATGGAGTAACTACCCTTATTTTGAAAGTGGTAACATCATTATTACGCACAGACAATTTGGTCTGTTTGTGCTTCGTCCAAAGGACAATGCCTTGATAGAATCAGTTGATGAAGACTTCAGTCACATCTGTGCAGAAGACTCTGTACCTAGCTCAATTTCAGAATCAGTCAATCAACTGTTTACGGTCTTCCCCAATCCATCAGCTGGAGAGTTTACGTTAATGAGCGAAGATGATGTAAACGCTGGTCAATTGCGCATAGTAGATGTTGTTGGTCGAGAAGTGTTTAGGTCTACTCAACAGTACTTTGCCAATTCTCCTATCCGTATTGACTTGTCTGGTGAGCCGAGTGGCACGTATTTCATCTCTGTTCAAGGTGAGTCGATCAGTACACAGCGACTAGTCATCAACTAAAGTTTAGAGGTAAAAGTCAGCCGTCAAGTCTTTGTACTGTTGAGAGTACTGATGGCGACCGTTTTCTTCTATAATGAGAGACTCTTCTTGAATGTCGCCTTCGGCAAAACTGAATTCCAACAACACTCTTTTTGGCATAGACTCAGGCGTGGGTAACACCTCACATCTTCTGTTTACAAATAAGCCGCAGCGATTTGACTCCTCCGCATATTCCTTTTGTCTATCTGCAGGAATAATCATGGCCAGTCGACCAGTTTCTCGCTTCAAGGCTCGAGAAGTCGCAATTTCAAATATATCCTTGGCTGACATCGACTCGTCTTGCCTCGCCATAGACCGGGCGTCATGAGAGTTTCCTTTAAAAAAAGGAGGATTACACACGGCTAAATCATAGCTGCGATTCACTGGAAATTCTCTCCAATCGCAGCCCCTTATATTTACTCTACTTGCAAAGGGTGAAGCGTCCACATTAGACTGAGACTCAATCACGGCCTCAGGGTCTATTTCTATTCCGTCAACCATAACACCCTTTCCGCGCTGGGCCAGCATGAGTGAGATTAAACCGGTGCCACTTCCTATATCAAGCACAGTATCTGAGTCATAAAGGGTGCACCACGCACCAAGTAAGACACCATCAGTACCAACTTTCATGGCACTTCGCTCCTGCTCTATTCTAAATTGTTTGAACTGAAAAAAGGAATTGGCCACCTAATCAGAAGTTGAGGTCTATTAGCCCTTCAGGTGTGTTTACCACAATGGATTTGGCGCTTTTATCTACCTGCTCAATAAACTCATCAATCAGCGGAATAAGCACTTCTCCATGCTCGTTGTCTATCCTCAACATAGTATTACCCGGATAGTCAAGCACGGCCTCTACCTGACCTAAGTCACCGTGAATGTTGTCTGTCACCTGAAAACCTACGAGCTCATGTTTGAGGTACTCATCTTCTGCCATTTCAGGCAAGTCTGCCTCTGGCAGAAACAAATCGGCACCGATTAGTCTTTTGGCACGATCCTCAGAGTCTACTTCATCAAAAAATGTCAAGGCATAGCCTTTGGGCGTGAATTTCATTGAAGAAATGAAAAAGGGCACCAACTTGCCATTTTGCTCAACATAGACAGCCTCAAGAGCCTCATACTCATAAGGCAGGTCATAGTCGAGTTTTAAACTCAACTCGCCCTTGTATCCATGCAAACGGGTGACTTTGCCCACTTTGAGACAATCCTGTTTCTCCATGGCGGCAAAAGTATTGAAATTATAAGCTGTAGTTGGCTTTAGAACTTACTCTGCGGATTCTCTTCCGTCTTCTTCTCCTTATGAAGCAAGAAATAGTTAAATCCAAAACGTAAGGTAGCATTTGTACTCGTGCTTGGATATCCTGATGGCGTGTCATCTGCATTAGTCCGTATGGACGTCAGATTCATGGCAAAAAGATTGTCAAGACTAAAGTAAAACTGAGTTGGCCCACCTTGCAGGCTGAGACCGAAGCCAATGTTTTTTGCATCTTCTTTCATGACCGAATAGGCCACTTGAGTGGTCAGCCATGAACCAAACTCATGTCGATAAGAAAGTGATACGGTTGGCGTCCACTCCCCTCTGTAAAATGCCGAGTGAAAAAGCAAACCAGCTGTACCGTCCATGTTATCGTGGTCTAGCACATCATATTCAGCACCTAAGTAAATACGCGTATTTAGCGGTGTTCTGTACTTTTCTGTGTCTTCATTAAACTCATAAGAATCGGCCAGTGACTGCACCGCGTCATCTACAGAAGCGCTTAGACTGTCGCCAAAGTTTTCTTCTGAACCTATAATGGCCTCGGTGATTTCTATACCAGAAAAGACAAACTCTTCTCCTGATGTCTTGTAGTTTCTGTTTCCATTATTCCAGTTGATAAAACCGAAATCAATGACAGATGCTGACAATGATAATTTCTCTGTCAATTGATGGTCCACTCCTAAATCAACTCCAAAACCTCCGTTTCGAAATTGAAAGAGATACTGGGCCACTTCTCCGTTTTCCAAAAATCCGTTTCCATCTAGACTATCAATGATGTAAGCCACTCCTGACGTATTGATATCAAGACCACCCGTGAAGGTGTACTCAAATGTCTCGGGGTCAGTTTGCCACTTGACGTCTGAACGCACAGTTTTCATGCTTTCTCGTCCAAACAGAAACTTTGCTCTAGCACCTAATGCGGTCTTCTCACCGATCATTTTTCTCCATCCCAACCCATATTCTACATGGTGAGAAAAGTCTACTGAGAGACCTGAAAAATCTAGCAATCCGTTGTTTTGGCTGAAGTCTGCATTACCGGTAACCGGCAGTCTCAGCAAGTCACCAGGCAAGTTGACGTGAAAGAGCATCTTCTCTCGCACCATAAATGTGAAATAGCTCTCTTTTACTTTGAGGCCAAAACTCAGCACATCAATCGCCATCTCTACTCCAGCAGAATTTCTCTCCTCAATCAGGTCAAGGTAATTCTGAGTTCTGAATCTTGTTCCTTGATCCGTGTTTTCAAACAGATCATTAGGATTAAAAATGAAATTGGTGTGATGCATACTAACTGATGACAGAAAGGGCAAACCGAAGTTCATCCTCACATCAGGCGTAAAAGCAGGATTGACATAGATACTCTGCGGAGTACTCTGTCCGATATACTGCATCAGGTCTTGCTGGGCAAAGGTGTTACATGTCCATAGGGCCATGAATGCACAAAGTGTGGTTTTCAAGCAGCTCATAAGGACGTTTACTCTGAGAGATCAATATTAGTTTCAATCTTGGCAGACAATTGTATATCCAGCGTATACTCCGGAAAGAACTTAATCACCGATTCGTTTTGAGAGCCACTCGTATTGCCCATCGCTCTGATGACAATGTTCATGACGTTATTGTCCATGAGGTTTTGCAGTCTGTCTGCATCAACCACGATATCGGTAATAGCCCGCGTTGGCGACAATACTTTGCCGTGTTGCGGGTCAGACTCCTCGAGCGTGTGATTTACATAACCTGCCTGAATGACGTGCTGTAATTCAGCAACATCAAACAGTGAGTCGATTTTCATCATGTTACCATCTAAGAAGTAGACTTGCACTCGCGCGTCAATAGGCAAGCCATTATCTGCAATGATGCGGAATGTCACTTGCTCAATATCATCAGTGCTTAAAGTCCCCGCTGAGTCAATGGAGAGATCTAAATCTTCGCTCAAGTCAGACGGAATGGTATCAGCAAACACGTAATTATTGGCATAGCCATGCAGTGGTAAAATAACTCTAGCCTCCATGGTTACGGTGCTGGTGTCAAGCACCCAGTTTTGCATAAAGCCATCAGGATTGGTGGTTGCCTCGGCCGTGTAAGTCAACTCAAATGGACCATCACTCAGTAGATCAGACAAATCTGGATCCATGTTCTCATTATCGATACGATGAAACGTTTGGGCCACCTCACCGGGTTGACTTGCCGCCTCAATGGTTGGAATGGCATCAAGTCCTCCGCCTGTTATAGTCACTCCACCCGAACTCTGCGGGTCGTAGATACTCGTTACGGCAAACTCCATTGGAATACCACTCGAGTTATAGAAAGTGAGCTCTAGTGCTGGGTCTGCAAAATAAAACTGTCCATTCTCAATGTCTTGAAACAAGTCAACCTCTTGAGAATTGCTTTCGGATAAGCCCGTGTATTGTCCGAGGTATCCATAGGCATACTTAATACTGTTACTTGAGAGGATGAGCTCAAAGTCAAGCATGTCTCCAGGAGAGGTAAACTCTCCGCTGTGCGTCACTATAAAATTGGCTTCAATAGTAAGCGCGTTTCCAGAAGAAGATGTAAAGTCCATCAGATGGTCTGACACATCAAAAGCGGTCATAAGGTTTACGGGTAGTGAACCGGTATAGTCCAGATTAGTAGAAGCCGTAAACGGGACACCGTCTAAAGTGAGTTCTGGAATGCTAAATTGAACCTCTATATCATGTCTAAACGAAGAACTCACATTAATGAAAAGCTCTGCTTGCTGAAGCCTTATAGAATCTAGCTGCTCTCCATTTTCAAAGGTAAATGGCAGATCAAAATTCATGTTAAATGGCAGCTGTGTACCCGGCTGACCTGTGTTAAACAATGCCGCTGTGAGCGCATCAGCTTCAAAATTGTCATTGACCTGTTGATCTGGCAAGTCTAAAAGATCCTCTAAAGTGAACTCAATCACTTCCTGCTCATACACCACGGCCATGATGGCACCTGGTTCATTTGTTATAATGTCTTCTGAGTCCAGCTCCTTTTCAAGGTCTGCGAGTGTCAAGTCTGCGAAGCCAATAGGAATAGCAAAGGTCGGATTTGCATCATCAAGGATGATATTCTCATCTACGAGAAATTCTTCCTTGACGCATGACCCAAGAATCAGCAGCGATAATAGAATAAGAATGTAGTTCGTTCTCATGTTTAGCTCTATATGACCGTATGAAAGTACGGTTTGTTTACACTGAGATTATACGCAATTGGTATTCAGGGGTTTCCACAAATGTACATTTGGAGGATTCCCAGTCTATCAAGGCTTAGACAGGCACTCATTTACTGATTGAAAACAAAAACCCCATTTCCGCAGATGCAGAAATGGGGTTTGAAATGTGTCTGTATGGAAAGAGGCTTATTCTTCCTCTTCTCCTTTAGCTTCTTCAGCAGCATCGGCTACTTCTTCAGCAGCTTCAGAAACTTCTTCTGCTGCTTCAGCAACTGCTTCTGTCGCCTTCTCATCAGCAGCCTCGGCTACTTCTTTGGCATCGTCAGCAAGATCTTCAGCTGCTTCAGCCACAGCCTCTTTGGCTACTTCTTCAGCATTTACTTCTACTCCAGCTGCTTCAGCTGCAGCCTCAACTGCTTCTTCTACCTTTTCAGTAGCTGCTTCCACTGCCTCAGCTGCGCTAGCATCTCCATCAACTACATCAGCAACGGCATCTGCTACAACGGCTCCAGCCACTACAGCTGCACCAGCGGCTACAGCACCTTCTGCTCCTTCAGGGGCAAGTGGTGTTTGCTTTGCAAGTATTTCAGCAGCACGTGCTTCCTTAATCTTCGATTCTGCAGCAGTACGCTCAGCATTGGCGCTATCCGCTTTCTTCTTAAGATCATCACGCTTGGCTTGAACTCTAGAGTCCTGGTCAGCGATCCACGCGTTAAACTTTGACTCGACTTCTTCTTCAGTAATCGCGCCTTTCTTAATTCCTTTTAGAAGGTGATTCTTGTACATCACACCTTTGTATGATAAAATCGCTCTTGCCGTATCAGTCGGCTGAGCACCTTCTTGAACCCAGTGCAGTGCACGCTCAAAGTCGAGGTTTATGGTGGCTGGATTGGTGTTTGGGTTATAATCACCAATTCGCTCAATGTTCTTACCATCTCGCTTTGCTCTTGCATCAGCTACTACGATGTGGTAGTATGCGTAACGCTTCTTTCCGTGTCTTGCTAATCTAATCTTTGTTGCCATAATTAATATTTAATAAGGGTCCTAAACCCGGTCACTAATTGTTTTTTGAGGGCGCGAATATCGGGCATATTATCGAAAAACACTATCAATTTTTAATGAAATGTATTTGACCGAAGTAGACGAAAAAAGGCGTTCCGAGTGGAACGCCTTTTAAAATCTTAACTGTTTCGAGTCTTATTTAGACACTTGAAGTTTCATGCTCTCGCTTCTACCCTCTTCTGTGGTGAGGTAGTAGAGATACGAACCGGCACTTAATTGCTCGACATTCAGCTCATAATTGACCTGACCAGCTGCCACACGTCCTTGATGCACGGTGTGCCCGTCAATGTCAACCACAGTAATGTCTGCTGCTACAGATAGGTCGCTAAGCGGTATCACTGTCGTTGTCACCGCTGGGTTAGGATAACTCTGCCCAAGCGCTTCGCTAATAAGCATGTCAAACTCTAATGAAGAAATGACACCGTAAAACCAGTCATGAGAAATCTCAATAATCGCATGTCTGACATCTTCATCTGCAATCATTCCCATATCAACACCGACATAGACAATTTTGTGTCCATTCTCATGCACACGTGTTGCCCCTACTAGGTCATCGTTATTGTTATAATTTAGGATTGCTACTGCTGGATCTATTGGCGTAAATACATCTGGATAAATGTTTCCTCCATAGACATCTATGACCGCTGAGTTATCCAAATCTCCATATAGCACCTCTCCTGCTGGCGTGTACAAGCTGTTAGCTCCACTTCCATCATTGTCAAAAGTCACACTCAGGTAATCTGTGTAGAATGCCTGCGTAACAGCCGTTCCTTCATTTTCCCAAGTATCCCATCCTAAATCTTGACCATTCACAAAGAGGTTTCCTCCATTATCTAAGAATGTGGCTAGCACATTTGTTTCAGCTTCAATGAAGCCCGGGAATGTCCATGATACATTGTCATATACATTGATCACTTCATCGAGTTGACCATTTTCCATTCCTTCTAAAAACTTGTTGATAGACAAAGTAGCGAAGGTCTCGTTGCCTGCATCAGCCAGTCCACTTTGGTAATCTACGTTCCACTGTGTGGCTACGCCTCCGTGATCGACTACAAGGTCTGTGATACCTGAGATTACAGTGTACGTTACACTCGCAGCTGGGTCATCTGGATAAGTGAGTGAAGTAACTGTAAGCGTATAGTTACCAATACCTGCCGTAGTGCCAGGAGCGATTTCTACACCATACTCCAAGCCTCCAGCTGGCACATCTACGGTAATATCTACATCCGTAAAATCAACTCCATCAACAGAAATAGTTCCAAGCCAATCAGCAGGTGCATCAGTAGTGAGCGTAATGTTTACCTCTTCATCTACACCTTCTGTGATCAAATCAGAATAAAAGCCATGAGGCCCTGCACCACCTTGAAAAGTAGATGCAGATGTGTTCACAGTCTCCCAAGTTGGATCAGTGGTTGCTCCAGAATTAACGACTACATCAGTAGCGTCATCTTGCAAGAATGCTACTACATAGATTTCATCCATGTTATACTCTGGCAACTCTACATAAGTGAAGGTGAACGTTTGAGATGTCCCCGCTCCTGTAGGTGTAACCAACTCACCATCCGTGTCTGGCAACATTTTTCTAAACACATTCGGGAAAATCACTTCTCCGTTAGTTCCTGGAGCCGTGCCGTAATCTATAAGTGCTTCTTGCACTGATACGCGCAAACGTAAATCGGTTCCCGTCAAATCACCTGTTTCAATTATCTCAACAGTAACCTGATGCGTACTGTCCATAACTAATTCATCTGTGACCTTTATTCTGATAGGTGCAGAGTTTGAGGCGGCAGCATCTATCTGATCGCTTGTTACTCCTGCAGGTCCACCATTCCATGTAGAGCCTAACATATTCATATCAGGCACACCTGACACATTGTAGTAATTGACACGCTGCTGCACATCAGCAGGATTAAGGTCGTGCATCGGATCAAAACCTGGCCATGATGTGTGGTATGCTATGTGGTGATATTTTCCTTCGTTCTCACCCACTACCCCTTCAAAAATTGGGTTTTGAGTCGCACAAGGAGGACAACTGGCTTGAGTAAAGTGTTCGAAAAGAACATATTGCTTTGACTGTGAAAAAGCGATGAATGTCATACAGACCGTCAGCGCTGAGAGTATAAGTTTCTTCATTTTCCTTTTTTTGTTTGTGAAACGTCTTGCCAAGGTAGAGAAAGTATGCTCTCACTTTGCCGAGCAATCCTGTTAAAATTGGATTCTTTAAGAATCAAGATTTCTTTCAAACCGTTGACAACTCGATGCACGAAGGGCTTTCATGACTTAAGGGAAAAGATACTTTTACTAGAAGGAAAGACCGAAGCGGTCATTCCCATAGTAGACTGAGACACAATACTTTCACACATCATGTACTTAATTTTTGATACTGAGACTACTGGATTTCCCTCCCGATATGGAGCTCCACACACAGATCTCGAAGCATGGAACAGTGCCAGACTGGTGCAAATTGCTTGGCAAATTCATGATGAGAAAGGCGAGCTAGTTGAGGTGAAAAACTTCATTGTAAAGCCCGTTGGTTTTACCATCCCGTATCAGTCTGAGCAGATACATGGCATCTCTACCGAGCGCGCCACTAAGCAAGGAGTAGATTTAGATTTTGTTCTTTCAGAATTCAATCAAAGTCTCGGCAAGTGTCAATTTGTAGTTGGGCACAATGTCGAGTTTGACTTGGGCGTGATGGGCTCAGAGTATGTCAGAAACGAGTGTCCCACTCCGCTCCATGATTTAAAAAGCATTGACACTAAACTAGAGTCAACCAATTACTGTCAAATACCAGGTGGTCGCGGTGGCCAATGGAAGTGGCCTACGCTGACCGAGCTGTACACCAAACTGTTTGGCAAAGCATTTGACGAAGCGCACAATGCCTCTGCAGATGTTGAAGCAACCACCAGAGCATTTTTAGAGCTTATACGACTAGGTGTCATCACCGAGCAACGCCTAGACCAAGCGGCAGGATACACTGATATGTTTAAGTCTGCAAATCCGCAGATGATTGAACTTATTGGTCTAAACATTGAGCCTTATTCTCCGATAGAAGAAACAGACTCCACATCTGAACCAGCGACTATTGATGCTGCGCCTGAAACGGCTGCACCTGTTGCGCAAGAGAATGCTACCAACGAGACTGTGGAAGGCCCTTTTGTGCATCTGCATAACACTACTCAGTACTCGGTGCTTCAGTCTACTATACGGACCAACAACTTGGTCAGCAAAGCAGTCGAAATGGGAATGCCAGCCGTGGCCATGACCGATCGCGGCAACATGTTTGGGGCATTTAACTTTGTTACTGCTGCCTTAAAAAACGACATAACCCCTATTGTTGGTTGTGAACTCAATGTGTGCAAAGACATGCACAACAAGGAGTTTAAGAACAATGGATTTGGCGTAGTGTTTCTAGCCAAAAACAAAAACGGGTACAAGAACCTGTGTAAGCTTAGCTCCAAGGCACACACCGAAGGATTCTATTACATACCAAGAATTGACAAGAAGTTAGTCAGTGAGTATAAAGATGATCTGATCGTCTTGTCAGGCGGAATTTTTGGAGAAATCGCTCAGACCTTGATGACACTCGGAGAAGGTCAAGCAGAAGAAAAAGTACTGGCTTGGAAAGAAGAGTTTGGTGAAGACTTTTACTTGGAGATCTGTCGCCACGGACTGGAGGAGCAGGCCTACGTGAACAAGCATTTAGTAGAATGGTCTAAGAAGCATGACATAAAGCTCGTAGCCACAAACAACGCGCATTACTTAAAGAAAACGGATGCCAACTCGCATGACGTATTGCTCTGCGTAAAGGATGCCAAGAAGGTTTTAGACCCCAAGGTATATTTGGGTAAAGGCAACAGAGAGACACGGTTTGGCTTTCCTAACGAAGAGTTCTACTTCAAGTCTGAAGCGGAAATGCATGAGCTGTTTAAAGACCTGCCCGGGGCGCTTAACAGCATCGCAGAGATCATCGCCAAAGTGGAGCGCTATGAGCTAAAGCAAGACGTACTTCTTCCAAAATTTGATATTCCTGAAGAATTTAAAGACCCTCTTGACGAGACTGATGCAGGGACTCGAGGTGAAAACAACTACCTGAGGCACCTTACATACGAGGGCGGTCGCAAGCGCTGGGGCGAGATACCAGAGTCGACCAAAGAGCGTCTTGACTTTGAGTTGCAGACCATAGCGAACTCTGGTTATCCTGGGTACTTCTTGATTGTACAAGATTTCACCTCAGAGGCAAGAAAAATGGGCGTTAGCGTGGGTCCTGGGCGTGGATCTGCAGCAGGGTCAGCGGTGGCATACTGTATTGGTATTACCAATGTAGACCCCATCAAGTACGACTTACTTTTTGAGCGTTTCTTGAATCCAGAACGTATCTCACTACCTGATATAGATATTGACTTTGACGACCGAGGTCGAGATAAGATTATAGACTGGGTGGTAGAGAAATATGGCGCAGACCAAGTGGCGCAAATCATTACTTATGGTACCATGGCGGCCAAGTCTTCGATTAGAGACACGGCCCGTGTGCTTGACCTACCCCTGAGCGATGCTGACCGCATAGCCAAATTGATACCAGACGTATCGCTGCACAAATTGCTCAATCTGCCAGACAAAGAACTCAAGGCCAAAGTCGGTGACGGATGGGCCCAAGCAGAAGAGTTTAGAAAACTTGCCAAAGAGAAAACCCCAATTGGTGAGACCATACGTCAAGCGGCCATGCTTGAAGGTTCGTTAAGAAACACGGGAACCCATGCTTGTGGTGTAATCATCACGCCTAGTGACATTACAGACCACGTGCCAGTCAGCAGTCAAAAAGGCTCAGACATGGTGGTCACTCAGTTTGACAATGCCGTGGTCGAGAATGCCGGCTTGCTCAAGATGGACTTCCTCGGTCTGAAAACACTTACGCTCATCAACGATGCGGTCGCACTGATTAAAGATGGTCATGGTGTAGAGATAATTCCAGACGATATACCGCTTGACGATAAGAAGACCTATGAGCTCTTCCAGCGTGGCGAGACCAATGGAATATTCCAGTACGAATCTGCCGGTATGCAGAAGCACATGAAAAATCTGGTGCCTGATACGTTTGGTGACTTGATAGCCATGAATGCCCTGTATAGACCAGGACCTATTGCGTATATCCCTGAGTTTATTGAGCGAAAACATGGTCGTAAGGAGATTGCCTACGATCTGCCAGCCATGGAAGAATACCTGAAAGAGACTTATGGTATTACCGTGTATCAAGAGCAGGTCATGCTCTTGTCTCAAAAGTTAGCAGGCTTCAGTAAAGGTCAAGCTGATGCCCTTAGAAAGGGAATGGGTAAGAAGAAAAAGGAAGTGATTGATGCCATGTGGCCACTCTTTGTTGAGGGCTGTACAAAAAATGGCCACCCTGAAGATGTAGTCAAAAAAATCTGGAAAGACTGGGAGGCCTTTGCCTCTTATGCCTTTAACAAATCTCACTCCACCTGTTATGCCTTAATCGCATTTCACACTGCGTATCTCAAAGCCAACTATCCGGCTGAGTACATGGCCTCAGTGCTCAGCAATAACATGGACAACATCAAGACGGTCACCTTCTTTATGGACGAGTGTCGCAGAATGGGTATTCCTGTGCTCGGCCCTTGTGTCAACGAGTCTTACTATCGCTTTAGAGTAAATGAAAAAGGAGAAATACGATTTGGACTTGGTGCGATAAAAGGTGTTGGAGAAAATGCGGTAGAGAGCTTAGTAAACGAGCGAAAAGAAAATGGTCTATTCCAAAACCCGCATGACTTGGTGCAGCGCGTAGACCTGAGGTCGGCCAACAAAAAGTGCTTTGAAAGCATGATTGTTGGTGGTGGCTGGGACAACTTTGGTTTGTTGCGAAGTCAGTACCTATTTGATCTTGGAGAGACGAATTTCCTTGATCAACTGGTGAGGTTTGGTCAAGCTTTTCAGCAAGGAAAAAATGGTCCGGCTACACTGTTTGGAGACAGCATGTCTATCGAGTTAAAGAAGCCAGAGCCACCTGATGTGCCTGCTTGGGATAACATGGAGGCGCTAAAAAGAGAGAAAGATGTAATTGGGATTTACCTCTCTGCACACCCGCTTGATGATTTCAGAATAGAACTAGACCACTTCTCAAGAGGTCACTTAGGCTTTCTCAATGACCTGAAGAGTGTGTTTAATAA
>CAYSDH010000017.1:12196-18202 GCA_964429805.1 uncultured Flavobacteriales bacterium | reverse complement strand
AGATGGCCTTTGGATGCATAGTCACTGGCATTCAGCATCGAGTGACGAAAAACGGGAAACCATTTGGCATACTAGAACTGGAGGATTACAAAGACTCTCAAGAGTTTTTCTTGTTCGGTGAGGACTACTTAAAATTCAGACACTTTTTGGTGCAAGGCACTTTCCTTTTTGTCAAAGGACGTGTGCGAGAAAGAAAGTACAGAGAGGGTGAATTTGAGTTTAACATACAAAGTGTCGAACTCCTGTCTGACATACGCTCCAAGATGGCGAAGTCAATAACAATCAACATGGCCTTGAGTAACTTGGACGAAGAGACCTTAGAAAAGCTCACCGAGATACTCAACGCAAACAAAGGACACGGCAGTTGCAGCGTCAAGTTTGAAGTGATAGACCATGCAGAAAAAGCGGTGATAGAACTTCCCTCCCGCTCGCTCAAAGTAGATGTCACCAATGAGCTAATAGGAAGTCTGGAAGAAATGCAAACGCTTAACTACAAACTCAATTGATCAAAGCGACAGACATAAAGAAGTCTTATGACGGACTGCGAGTGCTTAAGGGAGTAAGCCTCGACATTCAGGAAAAGGAAGTAGTCTCTATAGTTGGTGCGTCAGGAGCTGGAAAGTCTACGCTGCTTCAAATCATGGGCACACTCGACTCTCCAGATTCTGGAACTGTCCATATTAATGACAAGCAAATTAATGGACTGGGTGAAAAAGCGCTGGCGCGATTTAGAAACGAACACATCGGTTTCATTTTTCAGTTTCACCATCTTCTACCAGAGTTTACGGCCATGGAAAATGTGTGCATACCCGCATACATTGCTAAAAAATCACAGAAACCCTCAGAGGCTCGTGCCAAGGAACTATTAAACATGCTGGGGCTCAGGCATCGCTATGAGCATAAACCAAACGAGCTGTCAGGCGGTGAGCAGCAGCGCGTAGCTGTAGCCAGAGCCTTGATGATGGAGCCTGATGTCATCTTTGCTGATGAGCCTTCTGGTAACTTAGACTCTCAAAATGCCATGGAGCTTCATCAGCTCTTTTTCAATCTTAGAGATGAGCTCGGACAGACCATTGTCATTGTCACGCACAACGAAGAATTGGCCGAAATGGCTGACCGTAAATTAGTGATGAGTGATGGCTTGATTGTAGAGTAAGGAGTCTATTTTTTCTTCGCGTTTCTCCTCTCCTATTTTGACTTCTTGTTCTGGTATAATCTCCATAGAGTATGCTTAGCGTTAAGGGTACCTCGCCTGAAATGGCAATCAATGCATCGGAGGCCATATGCAAGCACAGTAAGCCATCTATTCATATCTTGTCCATTGATTAAGTCACTGTTGAGAACCCTCTTTATTATACTGCTGTTGAGCTATGGGTGTGTATGCTGCGCGCAAGTGCCGCACTATTCACATTTTTCAGAACGAGATGGGCTGCAGTCAAACACCATCTACTCACTCTTCAATGATTCTAAAGGATTTCTCTGGGTAGGCACTGACAAGGGCTTGATGAAGTATAATGGCGAGCGCTTCATTGAGGTAATGAATATTCAGAGTCATCCAAAAACTGAAGTGTATCACATCCGCGAAGAGGCTGATGGTACCATGTGGCTCATCACCTCAGGCAGCCGCTTGTTTAAGATTGAAAATAATGTCATCTCGCCATACAAGTATAATGCAACCATTCGCGCAGCGGGAGAGTCATTGCAGCTTATAACAGACTTCTTTGTGCATGAAGGAGACAGCGTTGATGTGAGTGTGCGTTACTCTGGTCAGTATCGTATTTATGAAGACGGATCTTATGTGCTTTTACCCGGTCAAGGATTTAAAATGGACAGGCATACTGGAGGTCGATGGAGCCTAGGAACCCCTTGTCTGAAGAGCGATAAGGATTTGCCAAAAATTTCGGACTACTACCACTTTGACTTGACAGACCAAAAAGGTAAGAGCTATACGCACAACCTTCTGTTTGACAAACAACCGCACAATATCAGACCAGCCGGACTACATCCCTATGCGACCATGGCTGTAGACAGACACGTGATGCAAGTGCGAGGCGACTCTCTGCGCACATACAGTTCACCCTCAGTGATTAGTGCTTTGGCTCCAGGACTGGACGGAGAGACATGGGTGGGCACGTTTAAAAATGGCATAAAAAGACTCTCGTCTGACCACTTTGAGGAAATGGACATTAACATGGACTTTCTCGGTCACTCTGTCCCTTCCTCCATACTTGTTGATGCGAAAGGTAACTTGTGGATAGGCACTGATGGCAATGGTCTGTACCGTGTACCAGAAGGTTCGCTATCCAAAATGTCCTATCAAAATGAAATAGACCGGGTGAGGGTCACCAGCATTGCACAATCAGAATCACATCTGTATGTGAGTTATTATAATGGAGCTTTGCTCAGTGTAGAAAAGAAATCAAACAGCCACACACTCGACTACCCGATACAACAAAAGAAATACGGTATTTCCGATATTTTGGTTAAAGACGATTTGCTTTACCTCACCTCAATCTATGGCGGAGGTTTATTTAGTTTTGATGGGCAGAAAGCAGAACTAGTGCCCTCTACCGAACAAATTGGGTATAGAAAATTAGCCTCTGGTCCTGATGATAAAATTTATTCTTTTTTCCTCTATGCGTTTTCAAGTATACAGGACTCGATAGTCAATTATCAGGGAAATAAATTGCAGCAGATTAATCCTGAATTCCCCTCTGCGGTCAATTTTTACGGTACATACGAAGACTCAACAATTGGGCACTGCATATTGACCAGTCATGGTGTGTGGCAGATAGATGCCGATAATTCAATCGCTCCTCATCCAGAATTTTCAAAACTATCAGACAGGGAAATAGAATTCTTGAAAGTGGATGACAATCTGGTCGTTTGCGCGAACTCGTTTGAAGGTGTATTTGGCTATCAGAATGATCAGTACTTTGAACTGAATGTGTCTCATGGACTAATCTCAAACCAAATATTGAGTCTAGAGATGGACGCGCAAAATGTGTACATCGGCACAAATGATGGCTTAGTGATTGCGAAAACAGAGTCTCTGTCTTCTGCACTCGAAAAAACTACAGTACTAAACAAGAAACCAATTCGGGCACTCATGTTGGGTGAACAATTTGTGTGGATTGGAACAGATGTAGGCCTCTTCAAACAGGACGTTACAGACATATCATACACTTCTACTCCCCCGTCAATATCTTTAACTCAGGTAAGCGTCAATAGTGAGCCTTTTGAGTTTGAGCCATCACGCGTGTTAGAGTTTGACCATGATGCGACTGGCATTAGTTTCAACTTTGAGTCAACAGATATTTCTAATAGTGGTCCATTTGAGTACAACTATCAAATAGCAGAGTTGGACCCAAATCAATGGAGCAAATCAACCAACGGCACCGTGCAGTTTGCTGGAATAGAACCTGGAAATTACACCCTAAACGTCTACTCCAAGCGCAGAAACGGTGAGCCTTCAGCGTTAGTCAACATCCCGTTTACTGTTCAAACTCCGTTCTACAAAACCAAGTCATTTATTATTCTGAATGCGTTGGCGCTGGCGCTCCTTTTCATTCTGTACGGCCGCTATAGGCAGCGTAAAGAGAATCTGAGATTGCAAAGAGAGAATAGACAGGCCTACTACAAGCAGCAAGCGCTTAGCTCAAGAATGAATCCGCACTTCATATTTAACGGTCTCAACTCTTTGCAAGACCTTGTGATAAAAGGTGACAAAAGACAGTCGCTAGATTACTTGACAAAGCTGTCGAGTCTGATGAGGAAAAACATCGCTTATGCGAAAGAAGAAATGATTCCCCTGCAACAGGAAATAGCGCTACTTAAAAATTACTGTGAGTTAGAAACCATGAGATTTGACGATCAGCTTGACTGTGAGTTTGTCACTGAAGGTGTGGATGAGATGAAGTGTCTTGTACCGTCTATGATTCTTCAACCCTTGGTGGAAAATGCCTTGTGGCACGGACTCCGCTCTGTTGATGAGAAAAGACTTCAACTCAGTTTTAAGAAAATAGACGATGACTTAATCATCAAAGTGACGGACAATGGCATAGGAAGAGCAGAGGCAAAGAAGAGAGTCAAGTATGCCTCAAATGACAAAGAGAGAAGCCACGCTCTTTCCTTCATACGGGCGAGGCTGGAGCTGTTTACGAAAATATTTGGCCGCGACTTTTCGTTGACCATGGACGATGTCTTAGATGAAGAACAAAAAGTCTCCGGCACCATGTGCACAGTGGTCACTCCGTACATCACCGAAAGTCTTCGCGAACAGATCTTTGACGATGAATAAAAAAGAACTCAAGGAATTCTTAGACCTCAAGGCCGTTCAATATAACGGGCCTGCCTTTGTGCGAGAGGACCCTATTTCTATCCCGCACTCGTTCTCTAAGAAAGAAGACATTGAAATCATTGGTTTTTTGGCTGCAACCATTGCTTGGGGCCAACGAAAAACCATCATTAGAAATGCGCAATCGCTTGCCACGTTGATGGAACACGAACCGCATGACTTTATACTCAACCACACCAGCGCTGACCTGGCACGCTTTGACTCATTCGTGCATCGCACATTTAATGCGATAGACTGTCGGTACTTCATGAGTGCTTTAGCCGCTATCTATAGAGATTCTGGAGGATTAGAAACAGTGTTTACATCACTCTTCAAGTCTCATGATAATGCCTCAGCCTTGTCTTTGTTTAAAGCCAAGTTCTTTGAGTTAGACCATGAAAAAAGGACGGAGAAACATGTGGCCGACCCGCTCAAAGGATCGAGCGCTAAGCGCCTAAACATGTACCTAAGATGGATGGTACGAAAAGATGATGGCGGGGTGGACTTTGGCCTGTGGAACGACATTCCGACCAGCAGGCTCTCACTGCCGCTTGACGTGCACACAGGCAATGTTGCGCGTAAACTTAAGCTACTCAAGCGAAAACAAAACGACTGGAAGGCCGTGCAAGAAGTCGATGAGGCGCTGAGAAAAATGGACCCCGTAGACCCCTGCAAATATGACTTTGCACTCTTTGGCCTAGGTGTCTATGAGAGTTTTTAAAAAAGATAACAGGCTCTGTAAGCCGGGTTCTGTCTCTCGATGTATATCGAGACCTCTATCATTTATCTAAGCGACCCACCCTCCAGTATCGAGCGAGCAGCCCTCAAACACTGGTTTACATGGTCTTTCAGCCCGCAAGGTTTACCAAGGCTCCTAGATTACTCTATGGACCGGTGGGCTCTTACCCCGCCTTTTCACCTTTCTCTCACACACTAGATGCGAGATGTTTAAATCTCTGCGGCACTTTCTGTCACGAATGATTTACATCATACATGCCTCCCTTTCGAGGAGTGCGGCACTCTGCGCTGCCCGGACTTTCCTCATTTCAACTAAATGAAACGCGATAGAGCGAGCCTGTTATCAAGCCGCAAAGATAGTCCCGTCCGGCTGCTAATCCGATTTCTGAGGGCGATACTTAATTCTGACCTCCATGGCCCCTACTCCGTAACGATTGTAATCACCATCAAGCGATTCGCAATTTGGGTACCTGGTCAGTATCTCTTTAAGTGCTTTGCGCAGTCTACCAGTGCCACGCCCGTGTATGAAAATGATCTTCTTCATGCCGACACTAATGGCCTCATCAAGTTTGACGGTAAAGTGATCGAGCTGTATCTGAAGTAACTGATACTTCTCCATTCCATAAGAATTATCGACCAGTTCTTGTATGTGCAAGTCCACCTCCCAGACTCCCATGTCTTTTCTAGTCTTGAGGCTTCTATTTACTTGCTTTTCTAGCTTAGACTCGCCAATGTCTTCTAAGGTAACGTTGTCAACTCCTTTGCTGAGCTCTCTGGCCATGGTCGCGCGGAGCAGTAGTTCGGAAAAAGGATGCTGCTCTTCAAAACCGTCTTCATTCTCAACCGTTGCAATTCCCTCTTTGTCCAACTTGATAACCTTCCCTCCACCATCGCCATTGAGGAAAACGACTTCATCATTAATGCTAAATGGG
>CAYSDH010000017.1:0-12186 GCA_964429805.1 uncultured Flavobacteriales bacterium | reverse complement strand
TCTACACTCATCCACTGATCAAATCCATGCTCATCTTCTATTTTGACTTGCCACTTATTGATTTCTAAAACCACACCTGTGCCAGCCTCGTCTACAAAAGATACTCGCTCCCCTATTTTAAACCTTTTGGCCATGTGACAAAGGTATGGCAGTACACATTGATAATTCACTAATTTCAAATTCTCAATTATCTATCATGAAACATCTTTTCTTTTTTAGCCTGAGTCTAATTTTTTGCTTGTCTATTTCGGCCCAAGATTACGTGCAGCGTATCGAGTCATACACGGAGCAAGCCATTAAAGATTGGAACATTCCGGGTTGTGCCATCGCCATTGTAAAAGATGGAAAAACAGTGATGAGCCGAGGGTTTGGTATAGATGAGCAGACGTTGTTTGCAGTCGCGTCAAATACAAAGGCCTATACAGCAGCCGCTCTGGCAATATTGGTTGACGAGAAAAAGATAAATTGGACGGACAAAGTGGTAGACTACCTACCCTACTTCAAACTCTACGACCCATATGTCACGGCAGAATTTACCATTGCCGACTTGCTCAGTCACCGTAGTGGGCTGGCCACATTTAGTGGTGACTTGATATGGTACGGCTCTGACCATAGCCGCGAAGAGGTGATTAAAAGAGCAAAGTATCTCAAGCCAGCGCGTGGTTTTAGATCAGGCTACGGATACCAAAACATCATGTTTATGGCCGCTGGTGAGGTGATTGAAGAAGTCACGAAAAAAACTTGGGACGACTTTGTAAAAGAGCGGATACTTGATCCTCTTGGTATGAACCGCACTGTGAGCAGTATTACTGATCTAGACAGAATGAAAAACGTGGCCGCACCGCACAGTGATGTGGATGGCACCAATGAAGTGATTGAGTGGGTCAACTGGGACAATATCGGTCCAGCAGGATCTTTAATTATGTCGGCAGAAGATGCGAGTCAGTGGCTAAAACTGCAGCTCTCGAAAGGTTCTATAGACGACAAAGAAATATGGTCAGAAAAGCGAACCAACGAGATGTGGACCATACACACACCAAAACCAGTGTCTGATTGGCACAAGATGAACTTCCCGTCTAAGCACTTTGCTGGATACGGTCTTGGCTGGGACCTCTTTGATTATCATGGCAACCTGGTGGTCAATCATGGAGGTGGTTATGATGGTTTTATCTCGCACTCGGTCTTGGTACCTGAAGAGAATTTGGGCTTTATCATCTTGACCAATAATGTCAGCTCATTTCCATACGCTATGATGTATGAAATCATGGATGAAATAATCAAGCCCGAGATGGACAGAGATTTTGGTGCCGTGCTGCTCGACTATAAAATCAAAGGAGAAGAACGCGCCAAAGAAGATGAACTAGCCATATTAGACAAGCAAGTATCAAACGCTCCGATGTCGCTAGATCTTAAAGATTATGCTGGAGTATATGGCGGACCGATGTATGGCAACTGCACTATTACAGTGGAGAATGATGAGTTGCACTTTCAGTTTGAGCACACAAAAATATTTCATGGTACGCTCAAGCACTATCACTTTGACAGCTTCAGACTCCACTGGGGACAACAGAGTATGTTGCCCAAAGGCATGGTCACATTTGTGCTCAATGCAGAAGGAGAAATTGATGAATTAAAGATGGTTTGTCCTAACCCAGATTTTGATTTTACTGAGCTAGAGTTTAAGAAGATAGAATAGCTGAATCAACGGTTAGCTGTGGATATCTTGATGAAACTAGGCTTGTTGAGCGCCCGTATGCCAATGTATACGAACGCTAAAAACAATGAGCACTATGAAATCAATACAGTTTCTTTCAATCTTAATTTATTCAGTCTTTTTTCTGAACCATCCTGCAGCTGTCTGTGCGGCTAACATGCCACAAGAAGTTCCGATAGAGAACTTTAATCGGTCTATCAATTTGATGGAGAGTTCCTTCACTTCTATTGAAGCAGAAAAGGTTCTTATCAGCAAAATAAACGCAGGTTTTTCGATTTACTTTGAGTCTGGTGGAGAGTATGAGCATAGCCTTCGGACACTTAAGAGCACAGTCCTTTCTTCTCGGATAGATAAAATCAAAGACAGCCCTCTGTTTGCCTTAGACATGATGCACTATCACTTTGTAGACAGTCTGGTCAAAGAGATGATTCATATGAGCGAACACGAAAATCGTTCGCGAGCCATACTTAATGCGGCTATTCACTTCAGAAATTCTGCCAACCGATGTGTCGAGCAAATGATGCGCGAAGGAGAATCGGAAAACAGATTTAAGCCAAACGTATCAACCAAGATGGCTTATCTCTGCTTTCAAAAATCTGACATCTACATCGAACTGTATGAACGCATGAGCGGTGAAAAATCTCCAATAGAGAAGTCAGAATGGGGACCCGAATTAGACTAAGTCAATACCTAAAGATAAACCCGTTTGGCGCTATGCCTGTGGTGATTTCATCGCGCAAGGTTCCGTCAGTTCTGTATCGCTGCACGGTACCGGGTGAACTAAAGTCCCCGTACTCAGAGATGTACAAATCTGCATTAGCAGGATCAACACCAATCTTACCGTAAAATGGTCCTTCTAAGTCAAAGTCTTCTGCCACACTGACCTCTCCAGTGAGGCAGTCGACTACTTTGACATCATTTTGATGAATGAGGTAAAAACTCAAGCCGTCAGGTAACATCTCGATGTCAAAGAGTCCAGAATCATCATCAAAGTCGACTGACATTAAGACAGTCTCATTTGCTGGATCTATGCGTGTGAGCTTAGCATCATCTTGCACCGGCTCCCAGTTATTATCAGCATCGTACCAAAATCCAGTAGACATCACCCAAAGCATGCCCTCAGCATCTTCTTCAATGGCCACTGGCGTTCTCCCAACTACGATGTCTGAACTCGTGAGATGCGATTGCGTATTGATGACTCTAACAAAATCTGCGCTTTCAAAGCAGACAAAAGCTTTGTCATCAACTGTCTTAATCTCTCCAGTGGTGTTGCCTTGAGTAGGGATCACGTTAAACGTCTCTTGGCTCTCAAGATCAAGGATGTGCATGTCTCCAAAAAGGTCTGAAGCATAAGCGAGTGAACCTTGGGCATCACTCATGTACCTTGAGAAACCTGTCCCTTCAATAGTGCCTTCAGAACTCAGCGTATTCAGATCCATGACCTCAATCTTATTGGAGTTATTCATGACCGCATACACCTTATCGTCTTGTGTATATAGTGATTGAAGTATATCACCAAGCATGAAACCATTGGCATCTTCAAAGGCATTATTGACGGTTGTTTTTGAGTCAATCTCGTAGGTACTTATTGACGCATTACTCGCATTAAATCCTCCCTCACATGAGATCAAGACCTTAGGCAAAACAGGATACTCAGTTGGTGCCTCTTCCTCATCTTTCTTACACGCGCTAAACATCAATACTGCACCAAGTGCAAGGGCTAAAAGTTTTTTCATTTTGATAAATTATAAATTATAAATTAAGGAAACACTTGCGTGTCGCCCGACTAAAGGTCTGTTTGCAATTAATAAGTTTCGTCTATTCTCTATGTTCTTTACTACTATGTCAAGCTTTACCGTCTGACTATTGTCTATCCACAGTCCAAGTCCAAAGTCAACACTTCTCATTGCTGGCAGCACCCGCTGGTAACTTCGGTCAACATAGACTACTCCGCTGTGATTTACTCTGGCGAAATAAGTAAAGCGCTTACCTATCTTACTCCGCAAGGTGGCAGAACCCATGTGCACTGGCGAATAAATGGCGGCACCTTTTTGTGACTCACCCTCTAACATTCGCTCTTCTTCTGAGTCGAGATATTGATACGAGAATCTGAGTTCAGTTACCTCAGAGGGCTGCCAGTGTAGCGAACAGTCAAGTCCATTAATCCAAGAGAAATCGGCATTGGTTGGTGTCCACTGCCCCGACTGATTTGGCAACCAAGAGATTAAATCTGACACCCTTTTCATAAAGTAAGACATCTGAAAACCAAGCTCACCCGCTCTTTTAAATCCAAATTCTGTCACCCAACCTGACTCAGGTCTTAGATTCTCATTCCCCAGTTCTGGCCAGTACATATCATTGAGCGATGCCAGTCTGTATACTTTATCTGCCGAAGCATAAAGCTTAAAATTCTCTGACTTAAAAGGCAGATGAGTGAGTATGAGTGAACCAGTGAGCGGAGCAATCTGCTCGTCATTTGACTCGATGCGTGAGCTAAACTCAACTTTAGATCGCGGGCTAAGATCATATGCGCTGGCCTGAAACAGCCCAAACGTTCTTCGTCCAGTTCGCTCTGCTTGATTTACCTTCCCTCTTGTAAGGTCAGCATTGAGATGCAGCTCAGTGTGAACGCCTTTCCATGGATTTAATTTTTTTCGAGCGTAGGCAAAGAGTCGTCCAGTCTTAATTCTTGAGTCTGTAGAAGACAAAGGGTCTGTGTAACGCTGACTGTCTTTGATCAGTCCTAGCCCCACTTTGGCCCATTGGCCCGTGTGAGCGGCTGATACTTTAATGGAAAAATCAGTGAGTGTCTCGCCTCTAAAAGAAGTACCAATTGGGCCTGGTATTTCTCGATCACTATACAGCGCCTGCACATCTATACTACTGATGGCCCCACTTTTATGTGTTGTCTGCAGGCTTTGGTCTAGTCCATACATCTGCTCCGCAGCATTCTCACGCTCAAATGTCTCTAGCCCGTTCGAAGTTGGCAAGGTATACTCAAACTCGTTGCTCGCTTTCTTCATCCAAATTGCAGAGCGACTTTTGAGCCTTTTGATTTCAGACGACAGCACAGCAGAGTGCTCAACCGCGTTGAGCACAGGAGCGTATGTACTGACCACATTGATGCCATTCTGCCCATTGTGCCCAGACTCTAAGCGCACCGCACCTCCAAGCCCACCGCTACTGTTGTAAAGTCCACCAGCCGAGTTGAGTACCGACACATGTGTAATGAAGGCAGCCGGAATGAGCGAAAAATCAGAAATGCCGAGTGTCGGACTGTTAATTGGAATATCATTCCACAAGAGCTGCGTATGTGCAGGAGAACCGCCCCTGATGGCCAAGTTCGCACTGTTTCCTGGCCCGTAATCTTTGATGTACAGCGATGTGTGTTGACTTAAGAGATCACTTAAGCTGCCAAAAGCAGTGCGCTGCTGTATGCTATCAATGACAAACAAGGATTTACACCCATGGGTGTCCGTAAATCTGAACTCAGGAAGCGAATCAAGCAGCACCTGTTGCGCCCGCAGAGACTGCACCGACCCAAAGAGGGCGATTACTATTAGAGCGATATGTACCGTTTTGCTTACCATGCATTCGCAAAAAGAAAAATGAACGCATGGCCCCTTCAGAATGAAGGAATATCAATCAGCCGCCCATCTCTCTATCCCGGAGAATGTAGTGTGTATCTAATGGCAGGTCTTCTGACTCGCTCCTGACCACTCACCTTCCCGTCATGCAGACAGTGGTAAAATCGAGTGGCCAACTAAAGAGCTTACAGCTGCGGGAACAGTTCAGGACTTACACCTGATTCCCTATTAATCATCACTTACAAGCAAGTGACAAACCATTGGACACCGCGAAAGTAAGAAATCACTCAGAAGGAATAAACAAAAGAGAGGTACTCTCTCGTTCTATTTTTGATCTATTCATGTGTTGCGGTCTAAATGCACCTTTGAGATACATTTCTGCCTGATCAGCATAGTGTCTACTCATCACCACGCCTGACTGACCTGTGGGCGATATACTCACCGAATTCTCAACATCTGAAAAGTCGATGAGTATTCTCATTTGAGGACCGTGCTGAGCATACACCACAGGCTCATCTGAAAGATAAAACATGGAATTATTAATTGTCTCAATACCACCAGGAGAAGGAAACGGACCAACATTTACGGCCCAGTCTATGGCTCCTTGACCATTAAACAGGTGCTTGTGCAAGGTTTGATGATACCTTCCCCACTGCCACTCTTCTTGATTGGGGCCATAAAACTCCTCCATCTGCTTGATTGTCTTTTTAAATGCGCGCTGCACTATGATGCCTCGGGTCTCAAGGTCATCTTCAGTCAGCACATCATCCCACCATATTGAGTGTTCATTGCATATCAACTCTTTGATCGAACTCTTTATAAAGTTTGCTTTCAACAGATGTTTCAAGCGTTCTTCACCCAACTCGTCTTCCATTGACATCTGCACGATGTGGTACAACCATCTGTAATACACCGATGGACCAAGCTCCTCTATTCTGTGCTCTCCATCCCATTCTTTGACCTGCCTGAGTGCGCTCCTCTCGTCTTCTGAAAGCTCCATATCAGGTATTTCACTCATAAGCTGAATAAGATCACGACTCAAAAACTTATGATCTTTGGACAGCGTCTCCATAGACAGTTTCTTCATCGCCTCCATGGTCCAATCTACACGCGCACTGATTTTCTCGGTAATGACTGAGGCTCTATAATCAGGCTCATAATAGCCTGGATAAGGCTCACCCGTTGACGAATAATGTGCATTATTGGCAGAGTACACATAGCCCCACGGTGGGTTTTCCATGTGAGGGTTGTCATCAAAGTCCATGTAGCCTATCAAATCACAATCACCTGTTTCTCCATTTTGAATATACAAGGGGTTGACATGCTCAGGCCTAATGGCCAACTTGGCAGCTGTCCACATGGCGATATTTCCTTCTTTGTCACCATACGATATATTGAGTCCAGGCGCGCTAATCAAACTCACCGCATATCTCGAGTCATCCATGCTCCGGCTGTGATTTAAGCGATAAAATGCCTCGATTAGATTGTTCTCTGTATCCAAAAATGTCCACTGACATGATATCTCATCATTAGGCTGAACATCAACCACACTCTCAGTGATGATGGGCCCGTGATGAGTTTTTTTGACTTGAAGGTTAATGTCGGCACTGTCTTTTACATGAATCACTTCTTCTCTAATGTTGAGCGCTCGTGTCTGTCCGTTGAAGTAATATGACTGTCCATTAGGACTCAGTTTTTCACAGTAGAGATCCATGTCATCATTGAGAAACATGGTTGCTCCCCAGGCTCTTTCCTTCGTGTGCCCGACCAATGCAAACGGTATTCCAGCCATGAAGTTGCCGTAAAAACTATATCCAGGATACTCGATGTGCGCCTCAAACCAAGTGCTCGGCTGACTATAACCTATGTGCGTATCATTGGCAAATAGCACTTTACCGTTCTCCGTATTCTTTGGGCTAATGACCCAGCTATTGCTACCATACAAGATGGGTATGGGCAGCGACTCCAAACTAAATCCTTTACCAGAATTTGACAATGTTGGCACAGGTCTGTTATCGTTATAGACAGGAATAGTCTGACTCCCTGGCTCATAAGGTATGTGCAAGTCTTGCAAGTAGTCTTCTCCTAGAAAATCTCTAATGTGTGTGAGCAGCGGATCCTCATTTAGCGCAAGCCCAAAACTATAAGACATGTAGCCTGCAATTAAGTACATGTCTTTGATGGTAAAATGCTCTTTGGGAATACCCAACGTGCGATACTCAAGCGGTGTCGGACCATTGTCAATAAATGAATTGATGCCAGACAGATATGCCTCTGACATCTTCAACCAAGGCGCGTCTATTTGCTCCTTGAGTTTTTGCGCAGAGAAATCAGCTTTCACATTAATGCCGAGCCTACGAAACAGCTTATCAGGCTCTATTCCTGGGCTACCTAACACTTCTGCCAATCTTCCGGCTCCAACTCTTTTCATCAACTCCATTTGAAAAAGTCGCTCCTGCGCATGTACATAACCTAGGGCGGCATAGGCGTCAAACTCGGTCCGCGCATAGATGTGCGGAATACCATATTTGTCAAATAGAACCTCCGTGCTGTCTTTGGTCGGAGCATCCATGACCTTACCGATATACTGAGGTCTCAGCTTAAAGAAAAAGCCACCAATAAAGATGACTCCAATTAAGAATACAGCCCAAAGGACTGCAGATATTCTGCTCATAATGTTTCTGCTTAGCTTTGGCCAAAATAGGAATTTCGTTTGGTAGATATAGACATTTTAGGAAAGGCACTATGGGCGTATCACTCGCATGGAGAAGAGGTAGAGATTAGTGTCTCAAGCACCGTCTCAGATGCAGAAGTGATTCCAGCCTCCTACTTTTTTAGGAACTATCAAAAGATGAACATCCTAGAGCAACTGACCATGGACTTGTGTCGAGGCCGGGTGCTCGACCTTGGCGCAGGGGCAGGATGTCACAGCCTCTATCTACAGCACGATGGTTTTGAAGTCATCTCACTTGAGCAGTCTGCTCAACTATGCAGATTGATGGACGACCAGGGCGTGAAACATATCGTAAATAAGCGCTTGGAGAATTTCACAGATGCTGAAAAATTTGACACCATCATTGCGCTAATGAACGGTATTGGTATTGCTGGGTCACTTGATGGACTGGAGAGTTTTCTCAGTCAATTAGTTGCACTGCTTCGTCCGGGAGGTCAGATTATCATTGACTCTTCTGACATCTCGCACATGTACTTTGATGATGATGGGGTCATGCACTTAGACTTGCAGAATGGTCGTGTTGGAGAAATAGTATATCGATTGGAGTTGGATGACGAGTTCTCCGAATTTCCTTGGGTATTTCCAGACTTTGATTTCTTGAAAGAAACCTGTGACGCACTTGCCTTAAGCTGTGAGCGCTTGATGGACCTTGAGGAGAGCTTCTTAGTCAGAATCAGCCCACATCAGCCAGAAAATCATGCATCTTCTCTCTAAACAGAGGGAATTGATTTAGGTTGCCATGCTTTCCTTTCGCTAGCGTAACCATTGACCCGTCTACTTCTTTGTCAATCCGATTATACAACTTGAGGCCACTCTTGTAGGGCACTATTCTGTCTTTGGTGCCGTGAAAGATAATTACCGGACAAGTCACCTTCGGCATCCATTTGTCAGAGCGAAAATGATAGCGCAAAATCAAGCGAACTGGTAAAAACGGAAAATGATGGAATACCACTCCCAGTAAGTGGTAGTAAGGTGTTTCTAAGACCAATCGGTCAGGTGAATTTTCTGCCGCAACCTTCACTGCCAAGCCAGAACCGAGGGAGCGACCGTAGACCACTAGCTTCTCTTTGGGCACTAAGGTCAGTGCATAGTCATATATCTGTTGAGCATCTTGATGCAAGGTCTCCTCACTTCTACGACCACTGCTTTTTCCAAAGCCTCTGTAGTCTACCACCAGCACATCAAAGTTATAGGTGGTCAGCTCTTCGGCCACTGGAGACCATCTATTCATGTTTCCAGTATTGCCGTGGAAGTATAAAATCAGGCCTTTGGGCTCTTCTAGTTTCAGGTGCAATGCATGCAGGGTCCCTCCTTCTGCCGACTCCAAGAACACTTCTTCAAAAGGTGTGGCCAGTTGAAATTTGAACTTTCTCTTCAGTGGTCGCCCAACAAATAGGAGTTTTTCTTGCAGCAAATAGTATATCAATACGATTACCGCATAGACGACTACGACAAGAATTAATACATAAAATGGCCAATGCACTTTGGAGGTGATTTTCGGTGTTTTTGTTAAATTCGAGCAAGGTCTTAAAGATGGCACAATATTAGCTAAACCAAAAGTGACTTGGCTTGAAGAATCAAGTCTAAACTCAAAACGACAAATAATATGAAACGAATTATACTCCCTCTTTTCCTTTGCATTGGTCTAACTGTATTTGCACAGGAAACTCCGCTAACCCCGGCTCAAATCCAGACTCAACTTGCTACACTTACAAAAGAGTCAGACAAGCTGCAAAAGACCGTCAACAAACTTGAAGGCAGCATCAAGGACTCTGAGAAAGACATCAAGCAGGGAGAGCTCGAGAAAGAGCAGAGCGATAAAGGTATCGCTGATAAAATGGCTGATATTGAAGCTCAAAAAGCTGAAATAGGTGCCCTAGACCTTTCTGGACTTGAAGACAAAGTGAAGCGTCTGGAAAACGAAAAGAAAAAGACGGATGGCGAAATAGATCGCGCTACAAAGGCCATTGCTAAAAAGCGCGGGCAGATAGAAGTGCTTCACTCTGAAATAGCTACGCTGGAAGGCGAAATCGAAGCGAACAGAGCCATTGTATCTGAAAAGCAAAGCGAGATAGGTGAAACGAGTGGTGTGATAGAGTCAAACGGCTTAGTAGCGAAAGAAGAAAAGCTGAAAGCCACTCAAGGTGAACTTAAAAAGCTCAATTCTGAAAACAACAAGATTGAAACTAAAATCACCAAAGCCAAAGCGGCCATTGAGAAGTCGAACATTGAACTTAAAACTCAACAGACAATGCTCGATGAGAAAAAAGCCAAAATTGCCCAGTTGAAGGACATGATGAAGTAACATCAGCTCTTTTTAGAATATTAAAATCCCATTACTGTATCCTGTAATGGGATTTTTCGTTTATATCATCAATATGTACAAATCACTTCTTTTTTTGATTGTTCCGTTGCAGATATTCGCCCAGGTAAACCCTGTGCAGGTCGGTACGCTCCCTAACTTGATTAATGAGTCATCAGGCTTGGAGATGTCTGCTGCCAACAGATTTTGGACGCATAATGACGATGATGACGGTGAGCGTATATACGCCATTTCAGAGACTGGAACGTTTATAGGACAAGTGTTCTTAAACAATACCGAACAGGTTGACTATGAAGACATTACATCAGATGAGTCTGGAGATTTTTACATCGGTGACTTCGGCAACAATAATTCGGACCGCACCGACCTCAGAGTCCTTAAAATACCTAACCCTGATGACGTCTTACCTGGAGCAACAGACGTAGAAAGCATCAGCTTCACTTTATCTGACCAAGTCAACTTCCCTCCTACTGATGATCAATTAAACTTTGACATTGAGGCCTTTTATCACTTCAATGGTGCACTGCACTTGTACACTCGCAACCGCACAAATCCATATAACGGCATCACAAAATGGTATGTGCTCAGTGACCAGCCTGGGAACCATGTAGCCCAGCTATCAGGCACCTATCAAGGCAACCTTTCAGACCAGTTTAGCGCCATTACTGCAGCCGATGTCTCTGATGATGGTGAACGCATGGTTTTATTAGCCAGAGGTGCGGTTCATGTGTTTACACAGCCCACCGGAGACAATTTCTTATCAGGCAACGTGTCCTATAACTTCTTCACTTTTACCTCTGGCCTAGAGGGCATCAGCTTTACAGATAATTGTACGGTCATGATTAGTGAAGAAGCCCAAGGAAGCACCCCTGCGCGCATCTGGTCGCTCAATACGTGTCAAATAGTGACTGGATTAGAAGAGTCAAGCCAAGATCAGTTTAATGTCCATGTGCGTAACGGTTTTCTCAATATTGAGCTCACAGACACAGATGCTGTGGCTGATGAGCTCATTATTAGTGACCTCTCTGGGGCGACTATTATGAGTGTACAAAGAGTCAATAACATGCCTATTGATGGGCTAAAACCTGGCATTTACCTCTTGACCGTTTTAAAAAATGGGCGCTCATTTTCAAAACGATTCACGAATCTTTATTAGGGTTTACTTCGTAGACGATGTATTCTTATGTAGGGGGCGCTTAAGATTGGCATAACAAATAGGTTTGATTGTCGTAACTTTGGCCGCCTCAATAAATTGAAGCTTAAAAGGTTATCGGACACCTAGTAAAAAATGGATGGGTTTGGATTGGAGTTATTGCGCTGCTCATGGCAGTGGTGATGATTCTGCCCGTTGATGTGGTATATGAAATACCAGTGAAGGGAAAAGTATACCCTGCACGTCAGTGGAAACTGATCCAAACAGATGGTAAGTTTCACACCGAAGAGCAAAGCTTTCTGAAAGTATGCAGTGAAGCGTCAAGAACCTTTGTCTTTGAGCGTGGCGATGTGGTCGACATATTGTTTAACGAGCATGTCCACAATAACTCACACGTCAAAAAAGACGAGCACCTCATCACCTTTTCTTCTATGATGCACCGACTGGATGTGCAGCGGGCAGAAAATGACAAGCAAATACAGCAAAGTCTTCTCTTAGCTGATGCTACGCCAGTAAAGGCGCCAGACCTCAGCGAGGCCACTGAAAATCTAAAACTGGCCGAGTCTAATGCAAAACTTCAGAAAGCGAACTATGAGCGACTATCTGCCCTTTTTGAAGATGGTGTCATTTCTAAGTTAGAATTAGACGTGCAACTAAACTCCCTAGAAGTAGCGG
>CAYSDH010000016.1:28044-53047 GCA_964429805.1 uncultured Flavobacteriales bacterium | reverse complement strand
TCACCTCTCTATCGCCAGGCTCCGCCCTTGGCCGTGGCATACACTGTGTACGTTAGCGCACATAGTCCATCACCTCAAAGACGATAACTCTCACGGACTCTCTAGAAAAGGATTTTGAGGTTTAAGTCGGATTAAAAAAGTGCGGTGGCCCGAAAGAAAACCGGGCCGGTGCTGGCGAGAATTTCCTTCGAGGCAACATTCTTAACCTGATTCGACTCAAAAACTGATGAAGACGAGAGTGCCTAGCGGCTGGCGAATCTCAAGAAGGGAAGTGCCGGGCGGAAGGATTTTTCTTTCTTGATTTTTTTGCTTCGTTTTTTCATCAAGGAAAAAATGAAGGAAGGTTAAAAGGAAGTTGAATTTGTATCGAATCACTAACTTGTAATCGAAAAGCGAATCCACAACCAAAAAGAAAATACGTGCTACAACAAGGCATATATCACAGACCCGCTCAAAGCCGCCCACTCACCATCAGAGAAGATTGGCTCCGCCTCCATCCGTGACATATACGTGGGTACGTTAGCGCACATCAAAAATTGAAAAAGAGAATAGTCATAGTGTAAGCTTTCCCCACGCACACCTCACACCCTAACGTTCCAACTCCTTGATCAAGCCCTCAAAATAATCGCAGGCCTCAAGAGGTCGTGAACCGTACCACGAGAAAAACTCTCCGTCAACCAGTTTTATGCGAGCTTCTGGCCAGTGCTGCTGCACCTCCTTCATGTGCTGCTCATTAAATGGAAACGGTTCAGAAGAAAGAAGGATTAATTCAGGACTGGGAGTAGTGTCAGGACTCACCTCGGGGTATCGTGTCTCTTGCCCTAGCACATTCTCAAGTCCACAACGGTCTAACATGTCATGTATAAACGTGTCGGCACCGACAGACATGTATGGGTCTTTCCATATCAGATACAGCGTCTTCTTGCGTGGAGTCATTGGCTTGAGTTGACTAAATGCCTGGTATATTTTTTTGCAAAGGTCAGCGGCCTTAGATTCTGTGCCGGTGAGCGCTCCAACTTGGTTTATCATACTCAACGAAGAGGCGAGGTCAGTCACATCGCTTGTCCATACTGTAAAGTCCTGCGCCAACTCTTCTACTTGTTCTTTAACATTCTCTTCCTTATTGGCCAATATCAAGTCAGGCTTCAGCTCTTTGATGCGCGCTATGTTCACATTTTTTGTGCCGCCAATTCTGGTTTTAGATTTAAAAATGTAACTCGGGTGTACGCAAAATTTAGTGATGCCAACAAGGCGGTCATCAAGCCCAAGACTCGATAATAATTCTGTCTGAGAAGGAACTAACGAGACTATGCGCCTAGGGAACTTGTCCATGTCATGTGAGTAAAGAGATATGCAGCGCTCCGGTTACGAAGGCTTAGTCCATGTAGCCGAGTTCACGCACCCACTCGTCATTATAGACCTTACCGACATAGCGAGATCCGTGGTCATGAAAGAGCACCACCACGACATCATCTTCTGTCAGTTGGTCTTTCATTTGTCTGATGACACCAAAGGCCGAGCCCGCTGAATTTCCTAAAAAGAGTCCTTCTTTGAGTGCCAACTCACGTGTGATGAGTACGCCATCTTTGTCAGTCACCTTTTCAAAATGGTCAATGATATCGAAGTTGACATTCTTAGGCAGTATGTCTTCACCAATGCCTTCTGTGACATACGGATAGATTTCTTTTTCGTCAAACTCTCCAGTCTCGTGATACTTCTTAAACACAGAACCATACGTGTCGGCTCCCCAAAGTTTGATGTTTGGATTTTTCTCTTTCAAGTACTTTCCAACTCCTGATATAGTTCCTCCGGTACCTACACCGACTACAAAGTGTGTAATCTTTCCATCGGTTTGTTTCCAGATTTCTGGTCCAGTGCTTTCGTAGTGTCCTACCGTGTTGTACGGATTGTCATACTGATTTACCCAGTATGAGTTTTCTATTTCCTTGCTCTTTCGCTCAGCCACCGAGTAGTACGACCGCGGGTCGTCAGGAGCTACTGCCGTAGGGCAGACGATGACTTCTGCGCCCACGCCTCTTAGTACGTCCATCTTTTCTTTTGACTGCTTGTCGCTCGTGGTACAGATTAGTTTGTAGCCTTTCACTATGCAGGCCAGTGCCAATCCCATACCCGTATTTCCTGAGGTACATTCGATCACAGTTCCACCCGGTTTGAGCAGGCCATCGCGCTCCGCTCCTTCAATCATGGATAGGGCCATTCTGTCTTTTACACTATGCCCCGGATTAAAGTACTCTACCTTGGCCAATATGGTGCCTGGTATGTCTTCGGCAATCTTATTTAGGCGCACCATTGGCGTGTTACCTATTGTCTCAAGTATGTTTTCGCAAATGTCCATTTCCTTCAAATTATTAGTCGAACCGAATGGCCCTCACTGGGCTAATTCGAGTGATGAGCCACGAAGGTATCACCAATGCGGTAATACATATCACTAAAGTTCCAATATCGATTAACAGTATGTCCCTGATGTCTAACAGAATGGGTACCGTGTTGAGATAATAGCTCTCAGCCGGCAGCTTGATGACATTAAAGTGCTTTTGAATGAGCGCCAAACCAATGCCAAAGAAATTACCCCAAAACAGCCCTTTCGCTATAAGTACAGCCGCATTGCGCATAAAAATCTTTCGCACGCTCCAGTCATTTGAGCCCATAGACTTGAGGATGCCAATCATGCTGCTTCGCTCCAGTATCATAATGAGCAGGGCAGAACTCATGTTAATAATAGCCACCCCAATCATGAGCACTATGATGATGTACACATTGACATCAAAGAGCTCTAGCCAGCTAAATATCTCTGGAGTTTGATTCACCAAATTTGTGGTGGCCAGAAAAGGGCTGACTTTGGTAAACACGTTTGCCTCCACAGTTTTTAGCTCATCAAAATCGGAGATAAACACTTCATATCCTCCGGTGTAGTATTTCTGACTTCCTCCACTGGTGAGCACTTCAGCCCTAATGTTCTCACAGCTACACGTACCGTTAGACACCTTAATGTCAGCATATGCCGTGTCAGATAACGTCTCCACATCATCATGTAGTACTACTCTCACCTGGTCCACTTGGTCAGGACAGATGAAGTGCGGCCCCTTGCCACGCCACGGTTTGTTCCACTCATAGTAATGACGACCATCACCGCCAAAGGACAGCGCCTCGACCGAGACTCCCTTATCATTGCAGCTATCACCCACAAGCAGTTGTACTTGCAGTCCCCAGTTATTCACCTTTTGCAAATGCCTGATGTCCATAAAGATGAACTGCATGTCAAACTCTTCAAGGTCAGTTTTAAACAAGCCAGAAATCTTCAGCCTACGCGTAGAGATGTCTTCTTGATTTTTGATAAAGTACACAGACACCTTGTCTCCGACTCCCACCAGTAGTTTGTTTGCTATCGCTTTTGAGATAAACACTTCGTTCTGCAAGGTGTCTCCAACAGTGTTCGGAATGCTACCCTCCACGGTTTTTGACTTGAAGTATTCCCAGTTAAAATCTGGTCCTGCTCCCTTGGCCACGATGCCGTTTATGCCTTCATCTGTCTCAAGAATTGCTGGTCGCTGCACAAGTAATTGCACATGATTTACACCTTCTATATCAGCAATACCCAGATACTCTGGGTCAATTTCTATTCGGTTGCTTTCGTTGGTATATAAGGCCGCAAGGTCTTTTACCTGAATGTGAGAATTAAAGGCCACTACTTTTTCTCTCACCTCTGATCTAAAGCCCCGAACGATAGACATGGTCACTAACATGATGGCCACACCGAGTATAATTCCTAATATCGCAATGCTGACGATCGGACGAGAGAACTTCCCTTGTCCTCTTAGCATGCGTTTTGCTATGAATCTTTCGTAATTCAAATTTTCTCTGACAGATGTCGAAATTGCTCAAAAATAGTGTGGCCTTGTTCATGGCTTCTTGTTTTTTTTCCTGTAGTGGAACTGCACAGGTAGATCGCGTGGATGAAGCGCAGCAGAATGAAAAGGTGAACACTCAATCTATCGAGATTGTAGTGGGTGCCGAGCGTGACGGGGAGTACCTGCGGCTGCTTCAAGACAAGAAGGTGGCAGTCGTGGCCAATGCTACTTCGCGGGTGAGAGATGCCCACTTGGTAGACTACTTGCTGTCTAAGGAAGTGGACGTGGTCAAAGTTTTTGCACCAGAACATGGTTTTCGTGGAGATGCTGATGCGGGTGAGCATGTCAATGACGAGCTTGATTCTAACACGGGCTTGCCCATCATCTCGCTGTATGGCAAGAATAAAAAACCTTCGACCGAAGCCATGAAAGGGGTCGATATTCTGCTCTTTGATATTCAAGACGTGGGAGTCAGATTTTACACTTACCTGTCTACGTTGCATTATATCATGGAAGCGAGTGCAGAAAGTGGAGCAAAAGTGCTGGTGCTTGACAGACCAAATCCCAATGGGTTTTACATTGATGGTCCTGTGCTTGAGCCGGGCTTTGAGTCTTTTATCGGTCTTCATCCGGTGCCGCTGGTTTATGGTATGACCATCGGTGAGTATGCGCAAATGATTAATGGAGAGGGCTGGCTCAAAGACGGACAAGTGTGCGACTTAACAGTGGTTCCTTGTGTGGGCTACAATCACTCATCGTTTTACACGCTGCCCGTTGCGCCAAGTCCAAACCTGCCCACCATGAGTTCGGTGTACCTCTATCCGTCATTGGCTCTTTTTGAAGGAACAATAGTGAGTGTTGGACGTGGTACTGATTTTCCTTTTCAAGTAGTTGGCCATCCTGATTTTGAACCGGGCCCATTTTCATTTACGCCTGCTCCAAATGGTGGTGCCAAGCATCCCAAACTGGAAGGGGAAGAGTGTAAGGCCTTAGATTTGAGAGAGTATGGTGAGTTTTTCTCAAAGCAATCTAGTCAGCTCTATTTGTTTTGGCTCAAAGGATTTTATAATGAGATAGCGGATACGCAAGACTTCTTTTTGGCCAATAAGTTCTTTAATAAGCTCGCAGGAAATAGTACCCTGATGGAGCAAGTGAAAAGTGGTGTATCTGAAGAGGAGATACGCGCATCATGGCAAAGCGACCTAGAAGAGTTTAAGAAGGTCAGAAAGAAGTACTTAATTTATAAGTGACATGGCAAGTAAAAAAGACATCCTAAAAAAGATACGAGTGCTGCTTACTCAGAAGTTTGATAGTCCTGAAAAAGCCTTTGAGTTTTTTGACAAGAATAACGACCGAGCGCTCAACAGGTCTGAGATAAAAACCATGCTCAAATCAGCAGACATCAGTCGCTTTCTTACACCCATGGTGGCAGAGAAAATGCTGAGCGACTTAGACCAAAGTAAGGACGATAAAGTAGAGTGGAGCGAGTTTAAAAAGTCTGTCAAAGACTTGATGAAAATGAGCTAAGAGGCACAGTTCACCTACGACTCATCACTCTCTAAAGTGTCCATTTTCTCTCTGGTGCGCTGTATTTTTCGCTTAAGAATATAGGGTGTCAAAAAGATGGTGGCTAGCCCGAGCAAGTTGAGTGGCACGTATATCCACAAGACCCATTTCATCCATTCTCTGTCCCAGAAATACCAGATGATACCGATGGCAATGGCCGTTCTTATGGCATAGACAAGTAGTTTCTTTCTCATGTATGCCGGGTCAAGCACATTGTCCTTTTCAAAGGCTGACATTTCTTTATCAAATTCTTCTTTCATTTTGCGAGGCGTGTTAGTGGCTTAGTCGAGTACCAGAAGTTTTGAAATATCTACTTGGGTCTTAAATTCTCCAAACATGACGGTGGCCTTATTTTTCTTTAATTCGACCACTTCGCCTTGCTTATTACTTTGCTTAAGCCTGACCCGCGAGCCGAGCACCACAGGGTTTTCCGCTTGCTTTTTCTTTCGCTCAGCTTTCTTCTTCTTGGCCTCACTCTTCGCGCGCGACTTTTGAATCAGTGTGGCTTTTTTCTTGGCGTCATCCAGTTTGCTTTTCTCTATAGCCAAGAATTTTTTAATCTCTTCAAACAGCTTTTTATTTCCTCCTTTAACCTGATAGCTTTCTATAAACTGATGCATTTTCTGACCATTGCTCAGATGCTTGTTATTTCGTTCTATGCGCTTTTGCTGTTTTTCTAATCGTTGTTGAAAGTGCTCTTCCTTTTCTTCAAATCGTTCCTTTGCTCGCCTAGCTTCTTGCTCAGCATTTCGCTGCTTTTGGTTGACTTTCTCTAGGTCTGTTTTTTCATGTTGGAGTGAAGCGATGAGCTTATCCATTTCCACTTTTTTCTCATCAACTCCTTCTACAGCGCGGTCTATCAGACTCTGTGGTATACCATTGATCTTAGCCACTTCAAATGTGAATGATGAGCCGGGTTGACCAATAGACAACTTAAACTTTGGTTCTAAACTTTGTTGGTCAAACAGCATAGATGCATTGACTGCATTGCGCAGTTGAGCAGCCTTTAGTTTGATGTTAGAGTAGTGTGTGGTAATCACGCCAAAAGCCTTTCTGTTATACAGCGTTTCAAAAAACACCTCGGCCAATGATCCTCCTAAATCTGGATCCGAACCGGTGCCAAACTCATCGAGCAAAAGCAAGCTGCGCTTATCCGTCACTTCTAAAAAGTGCTTCATCCGCTTCAACCTGTAACTATACGTGCTCAGTTGATTGGCTATACTCTGATTATCTCCAATGTCAGTCAGTATCTTGTTAAACCAGCCGAGCCTAGAATTAGGGTCAGCGGGTATTAATAGCCCGCTTTGAAACATCACTTGGAGAAGGCCCACAGTCTTCATGGTGATAGATTTTCCTCCGGCATTGGGGCCAGAGATGACAAGCATACGTGAGTACTTGTCCATCAACAAACTCTGCGGATGAGTCTTTTTCTTTTCTGATTTGTTGGCAAGCAGTAAGAGTGGGTGATAGGCTTTTACTAGGTCTATCTCAAGTTCATCAGAGATGCCAGGCATATGTGCGCCCATCCGTCTAGCTAGGCGCACTTTGCTATTGATGACATCCATCTCAGTGAGCAGCACTTGATACGATTTGATGAGGTCTAACTCATGGCTCAGCTCTCTAGTAAGGTCTCTAAATATCTTGATGATCTCCTTACGCTCATCATCAAGTAAGAGTTCCAACTCATAGTTGAGAGTCGTGTTTTCTTCTGGCTCAATGTAGGTCAGGTGACCTGATTTAGATCCACCGACTATGTTGCCTTTGACTGTCCGCTTGTGTGTAGAGATAACCGAAAGCACTCTGCGCTCACTCACAAAAGTTTCCGAACTGTCTGCCAGATATCCTTTTGATTGAAGACGCTTTAAGACCTTGTTAAAATTGTTAGAAATCTGTCTTTTCTTACTGACAATCTTCTGCCTTATTTGCGCCAACTCAGTCGAGGCATCGTCCTTGACTTTCATGCGCTTGTCAAGCACTTTTTCTATCGGTTTGATGATGGCCTTGCTATAACTGCTCATGCCTACTAGAGCAGACATGGTAGGGTATTGGTCCTTTTTTCCTTTAAAGAACTGCACAAGGTCATTGACCAGATTACTCGCAAGTGTGAGTCTTACAAACCCTTCGAGTGGCAATACACTTCCTTTGATGCCGAGTTGCTTAATCTCTTTCAGCATCTCTTCAAACTCGATGCGAGGCACACCCGTCTCATCAGTCTTGACGGTGAGCCATTCTTGGGCAGCATGAAGCGCCTTTTCGGCCGTCTTTAGATTTGCTAGCGGCTGAAGTTCGGCCATGCGCATGCGCGCAGTTTCTCCCACACAGGTCTCTGCGAGCATGTCTCGAATTTGCTGGAACTCGAGATCCTTAACTGTCTGATGGTCGAAATGTTTCATTGTCACAAGCTCACTCTGAGCGCAGCGAAGATAGGAGAACGTATCTCAGCAAGGAAGAGTAACTACCTAAGAGAATAAATTAAGATTAGGCCCCTGGCATAACCGATGAGAAGTAGTCCATGAAGCGATAATCTACACCGACCAGTTTCTTGTCTAGCAATGAGTGCTCGGCCATACTATGTATGAGGTACTCCATCATCAGATAGGTGTCATTTGCATCTACATCTCGCGTCAATGACACCATCGCTTTTCCAAGCCCTTTGACATTTTCCAATGCCGCTCTGTATTCCTCTTCAGTTGCATCAGCAATAATGTCTAAGTCATGACCTTTCTCAAACCACTGCGCAGCGCCCATATATTGCTCCCTCACCTCCGGACGATTCTTATTACCGAGCATCTCTATGTTTTCAAAGTAATGTCTCGACAGTGTTCTGAGTGATTTTCCAATGAGTCGGTGCGCCACGTTTACCGCTCCTTCTTGCTCACCTTCATATACCATCTCAATCTTTCCGACTATGGCTGGAATGGCCGACATCAAATCCGCAATACGGGCTGAGCCTTCTATTTCTCCATTGATAATCATCCTGCGCTCCACAGCCGCTACGACACTTTCATAGGCAGAAATAGTAAGTCGAGCCGACACACCAGATTTCTCATCTACAAACTCGCTGTCGCGCGCCTCAACCGCAATTTGCTCTATGAGGTCTTGCACCAACTCTGGGACTCTAATCTCTTGTTGTCCTTTGCTCAACTTGACCTCTTGCTGCGTAATGGCTTTGGAGATGGCAATGGTCTTCGGATAGTGCGTGAATATCTGGCTTTGTATCCTGTCTTTGAGTGGAGTGATAATGCTTCCTCTATTGGTGTAGTCCTCAGGGTTTGCGGTAAACACGAACTGCATGTCTAAGGGAAATCTCAATCTAAAGCCGCGTATCTGAACATCTCCTTCTTGCAGAATGTTAAAGAGTGCTACTTGTATTCTGGGTTGAAGATCTGGCAACTCGTTGATGACAAAAATTCCGCGGTTAGCTCGGGGTATCATTCCAAAGTGTATGACTCCTTCATCCGAATAACTCAATTTCAAATTGGCCGCTTTTATCGGATCCACATCACCAATCAAATCGGCAATGTTTACATCAGGCGTGGCCAGTTTTTCGGCATAGCGCTCGTCTCTATGAATCCATGAGATTGGGGTGTCGTCTCCCATTTCGGCAATCATCTGCTTCGCCTTGTGTGAGAGTGGGTGCAGAGGGTCATCATTGACTTCAGAGCCATCTATGATTGGGATGAACTCATCAAGTAGACCGACCATTTGTCTTGCCATTCGCGTTTTGGCTTGGCCTCTGAGTCCGAGAAAATTGATGCTGTGACCTGATAATATCGCACGCTCTAGTTGCGGCAATACGGTTTGCTCATAGCCTTTAATTCCATCAAAAATGCTCTCCTTATTCTGTAGTTTTTTGATGAGGTTCTCTCTCATCTCGTCTTTAATCGAACGGCTTGCGTAACCACTCGCTTTCAACTCACCTATGTTCTTCGCTTTCGTCATTATTCACTCTCTTGGTTGACCTACATCATGTCGGTCACATTCTTTTTCTCTTATTCGTTTCGTAGTCAGCAAATATGAATTCGCCTAATCCTTGCAGGCCGCTAAAAAATGCTTTGCCTTTATTCGCTTCCGTAAAATCTTCAACAAACTGCTGCAAGTAGGGGTCTTGAGCAATCATAAACGTAGTAATAGGGATGTCGAGTTTACGGCACTGGACTGCCAAGTCTATGGTCTTATTAATTACCCTCGGGTCGCGTCCCCAGCTATTTTGATAGTAGCTGCCATCTTTTTCTTTGAGGCACGTTGGTTTGCCATCTGTAATCATGAAAATCTGCTTGTTAGACATCTTCTTCCTTCTCAATAAATCCATGGCGAGCTCTAAGCCAGCCACTGTGTTGGTATGATAGGGACCGACTTGCAAGTAAGGCAGGTCTTTGATTTTTACTTGCCACGCATCATTGCCAAACACCACAATCTCAAGCGTATCTTTCGGATAGCGCGTGGTGATTAATTCTGCCAAGGCCATGGCTACTTTTTTGGCAGGCGTAATTCGGTCTTCGCCATAGAGTATCATCGAGTGGGAGATGTCAATCATTAGCACAGTAGCCATCGCGCTCTTCTGCTGATTTTCCACAACTTCTAAGTCGTCTTCATGCAGGTTGAAGTTATCCAGGCCATTTCTTTTCTGGCTGTTGCGCAGACTGGCCGTGAAGTCAATTTGACTATTGCTGTCACCAAATCTAAATGGTCGCCTGTCTGATGTCGCTTCATCACCAAGGCCAGAGTATGGAGTGCCATGTGCGCCTTTGCGACCTTGCTTCATGTTGCCAAATATCTGGTCAAGACTACGCTGTCTAATCAGCTTTTCTGTCTTGGCAGAGAGTTTGCCTCCTCCGTCAGCACTGCGCTCCACGTACATTTTCTCTTCCAGTTCCTTTCTGAAATCTTTTAGCGTATAGTCTTCAGTAGTGATGCCATGCGCATCATCGAGCTCTTTCATCCAGCGGAAGGTCTCGTCAATATCTCCAGAGGTGTGCACCATCAATTCGAGGAACAAGTCCAGCAGTTTTTCGAAGGGCGTACGCTCGTCTGCTTCTGGAATATATTTTGAGAATCGAGTTCCAATCATGGCTACGTAAATATAGACATGAGATTGGTGCATAATGCTGACTAAACTCACTCAATCAGCCAACAATGCCTCTTGACTTTGAAGCCTAAGACTCTTGAGCTGGAGAAGAGCTGTTTTTTCTGCTAGCGTACCACATCATGGAGAGACCAGCTAGTATAAAGGGAATACTCAGCCACTGCCCCATGTTCAGTGACATGCCGTCTTCAAAATTGACCTGGTTTTCTTTGAAAAATTCAATGCAGAATCGGGCAATAAATAAGAGCACGAAAAACAGTCCAAACACAAAGCCGTGTGACTGTTTCTTTTTGGGGTAGACAGAGAACAGGAGCAAGAAGATTAAGAAATAGGAGCCTGACTCATACAATTGTGTCGGGTGTCTGGCCACGTCATCGACTCGTTTAAATATGAAGCCCCAGTCACCGCCCGTGGCTTTTCCTATAATCTCTGAGTTAAACAGATTTCCCAGACGAATAAACATGGCTGTCACAGCTGCGCCCACAGATACTTTGTCAAGCACAGAAAGCAGACTGCCAGGAAATTTTCGTTGGTACAAAAAGATGGCTATGAATACACCGAGCACTCCTCCGTGGCTAGCTAGGCCTGCAATTCCTGTGAACTTCCAGCCATCAGGGCCTTCTTGAAATGGAATGATAATCTCAAGCAAATGCTGCGAGTAGTAGGCCCAATCATAAAACAGACAGTGACCTATTCGCGCACCCACCAACGTACCAATGATGATGTAGGTGGTTAGGCTGTCTAGTTTAGCTAACTCAATGCCTTCTTTCGTGTAGTATCTCTTGACAATCTGATAGCCCAGCCACAGTCCGAGCACAAATAGGAGCCCGTAATACCTAAGATTCACTGAGCCGACTCCTCCAATTTCAGGGTCGACATCCCACACTATTTGCATCAGCATCATTGGCAGCGAAGGTAGTCTTCCAACTTAAATGTTATTCAATTCTGCCCTATTGATTATAGAATAGCCTCATATTCAGTAATTTCAGTGTTATAAAATACGTTTTGCTATGAGGTTGTTACTGTCTTCTCTATTCCTTTTTTACTGTGTTTGTGTGCACGCTCAAGTCACTTGGTCAGAAGATGTGGCTGAAGTGCTCTATGAGAACTGCACGGCATGTCATAATGCCAACGGTATAGCCCCCTTCCCGTTGATAGAGTATAGTGAGGCGCAGATTAACGCCAACTCTATTCTTGACGCTGTGGGAACAGGATATATGCCTCCTTGGCCTGCCGACACTACGTATCAGGACTATGCGCATGAGCGTGTGTTGAGTGCAGAAGAGATTCAAACCATTGTAGACTGGGTGACAAGTGGTTCTGCTGAAGGTGACCCCACGCTGGCTCCTCCGCCTCCGGTGTATGATAATCTGGGCTTTATCACAGCCCCGGCAGATTTAGAACTTTTTATGGAGCCACACGTGAGTGCTGCTACATCGGTCTATGACGATTATTCTTGCTTTACTATCCCTACTGGTCTCTTGCAAGACAAAAAGATTAAGGCCTTTGAAGTAATACCAGGTAATCCTGAAATAGTGCATCACTGTCTGGTGTACATTGATGAAGATGGAACGTCTCAAACCAACACAAGCGGTTTTTGTGGAGGACCTACAGAAGGCTTGATTGGAGGCTACACGCCTGGTGCAAACCCAACAGTTTTTCCAAGTGATGGACAAGATTTTAATCTGGGAGTAGTCTTGCCTGCAGGGTCTAATCTAGTTTTTGCTATGCACTATCCGGCCGGTAGTCAGGGGCAAGAAGATCAGACGAGAATACGACTCTACTTTTATGATGATGCCACTCAGATTAGAGAGGTCAATACGAGTCCTATTATTGAAAATTGGGACTTCACCATCGAGGCCAACACGACAGAAGAGGTTACGGCAGAATTCAACTTCGTGCCCGCAGATGTGTCGATTTTAAGTGTGTTTCCACACATGCACCTTATTGGAGACTACATCGAGTCGTATGCTGTCAGTCCGGCACAAGACACTATACCGCTGGTGAGAGTCAATCACTGGGACTTTGAGTGGCAAGAGTTTTACTTCTTCAAGCACATGCAAAAAATCCCGCAGTGGAGTACCATATATGGTAAAGCGGTGTACAACAACATGCCTGGCAATCCGCACAACCCAAACAATCCGCCTATTGATGTGTCAGCAGGTCTAAACACTACTGACGAAATGTTCTTGATCTACTATCATTTCTTGGCGTATCAAGAAGGTGATGAACTGATAGACCTTGAGGAATTAACTCAACTGCCAACAAGTGTTGCAGAATTTGGCTCAGATGAGTTTACAGGTTTGACGGTCAGTCCTAACCCAGTAGAGACGGTCACCACATTTTCTTATCTCCTTAAACGAGAATCTACAGTGAGTCTGTATATCTACAATAACGCTGGTCAGTTAATTGAAAAGTTGATAGACAAAAAGGATACTGCGGCAGGGCATAATACCACGGACTGGCAACCAGAAAATACGCTGAGTGCGGGCGTATATTATTACTCTATGCGAGTAGATGGAAAGGCCACAGCGGGTAAGCTGCTGCTCAAATAATCAATTGACTTCTAGCAGGTCTATTTCAAAAGACATAATCGCGTTTGGAGGTACTGAGCCATTACCACTTGCGCCATAGCCAAGATGACTAGGTATCAATAAAGCGCCAGAACCACCTTCGCTGAAATAAGGTATGCCTTCTTGCCAGCCTTGAATCACGCCACTCAGTGGAAATTCTATCCCGCCATTTGGACTCTCATCAAACACGGCTCCGTCTTCCAGTTTTCCAAGATAGTTGACCTTGACCGAAGAGGTGTCTACTGGAAAAAGCCCGTTGCCTTCTTCAAAGATGACATAGTAAAGACCAGAGCCTGTAGCGATACCATCCGAATTTCTGTCAGACATAAATTGCTGTATTTTCTCTTCATCAATAGCACGCTGATCCACATCATCGTCCTTTTTACATCCTTGACTAATAAGAACCGTTAAGACTGTTAACAGGAGAAACTTCTTCATTTGACTTTTATATTGTTGTCACACTTTATTCACGCACCTGAGGTTGATGGTCAACTCTATAGCGCGTCTAAAGGTACTTTCCTTTTTACTAGGTTTGCGGCCTAACAGAATCAATTAATTTCTATGAAATCTACACTTAAGAATATAATAATGCTGGCAGCAGTGGCCGGTCTTCTTTTTGCAACGTCTTGCAAGAAAGATGAGGATGAGCCTGCAGCTACAACATCAGATACTCAAAAACTAGTAAACGGATCACCGTGGATTGTTTCAGGATTTGAAGCAACTTCAGGAGGGCAGACCACAGACTGGTACGCTGCTTGGAACGATTGTGACAAAGATGATGAGTCGACATACACTACCACAATGGTTACTGTGACTGAAGGCGCGACTAACTGTTATGGGGACCCTTATGACACTTTAGGAGTGGCAGCTTGGTCATTCCCAGCTGCGGGTATGATTCAATTAGATGGAGATACGTTTAACATCGTAGAACTCTCTGCTACAACACTAAAGATTAGCGAGACTGTCGATAATGGCGGAACCTCAGTGGTCTATGTTGAGACATTTACGGCTCAGTAAAGATTCTTACTTCATTACAGAAAAGGCCGTCTCGTTTTAAACGAGACGGCCTTTTTTTGTTCAATTTGTCAGCGTCTTTCAGCCCACACGCTCCATTTCTTTGAGGTAAACCGATGCTTCTTGAAGCACAGATCTGTGCTGCCTCCGCTCAGACTTTGCAATTTTCGAACCTTCATTTAAAATCTCTTCGAGCTTCTCTCCAGCCCTTTCACCGCGACCGCTGCGATTTAAAAACTTCGCAAATTCAAAACGATGACGGTAGTTGCAATAGCTTCCATCCATTTCAGAAAATACTTGCTCAGCTGCGGTGTCATCTCCCGTGTGGTGCAGTGACCACGCATAGGCTACTTTTTCCATAGAGTCGTCAAACTCTTTGACTTCTGATATTTGCTCTGCAAGCTCCACGGTACGTGCGAAATCATCTTTGAGGTAATACGCCTTGACTAGTTGCTGCGTCACATCGTTGTTGCCAAGGTTGAAATCCCTAAAGCATGATTCTAATAGTTCAATCGCATCATCATATCGTTCATGCTCTAAATAAGCCTCCGCCAACAGGCAACGATTCTTTTTAGTGTCTGAAAAATCTAAGGCCTCTTCAAGTTGTCTTACTTCATGCCCGCTGTCTACTAGACCTTGAATACCATCGGTCAACTTTGACACATTTTCTCGGCTATAAAAATTCTTGTAGAGGTAAAACAAACTGCCTATAGCGGGCAAAAAGAAGATGAGGTAGTACCACTTTCTTTCAGAGTTGTTGGAGTATGCATGCCACAGACAGTAAGCCTGCAGAAGAATGATGATGAAATAAAAACGCCCCATTTTTGAATCTGAGATTAAAAGTTCTCGTCTAAGATGTTTCGGTCATCCTCATGTATTAGAGTTTTCGACCAGTTGCGCTCCAAGAGTTTGTAAAAAAACCAGCAGGTGAGCAGCCCAAATGGGATGGCCATGAGATTGAGACTAAGTTCATCAAGCGAATCAAAACCTTCTGAAGAGTAATAATCATAGTAGAGAACCATGGCTATACTAAACAAAAAGGTGCCCACGTAATAACTGACCACTCCTGCTATGGCAAATCCCCAAAGATGACGGTTGTATTCTTCAGCAAGATTGTAAAAAACCTTACCTACGAAGTAGATTAATAAAAGTCCTAGCATGTATGTTTATTTAATTGAATGAGCCCTGATCCACATCGTGAATGAAGGAGATTAGTCCCGGAAAGAAGTGCTTTGGGTCATCATACTGACAAAGGTGTGAGCCATCTGGGCAGTGCAACGACCGACCGTGATGAACCTGAGTGGCTATCCACTTCATGTGCTCAGGGTCCATACTGTCATGCTGTGCACCAATAGAAAGAGTTGGTACACTCAACTCTGGTAGTCGGTCTTTTACAGACCAACCGATTAGCGTTGCGCCAGCAGTAATGCCAAATTCTGAGTGACCTTGCATAAAGACATACACTTCTGGATTGAGATGCTCAAAGGCACGCTTCACGGCATCGGGCCATTCCGCCTCAGGCTTTCTCATGATGTGCTCAGAGTAGTGGTGTTTCGTTAAAAGCTCCATGTACCGCGGATTGCTATAGTCTTCTTCAGCCTCAATGGCCATTATTTCTTCAAACACGCCAGCGGGCATTTGCGGACCAAGCACTTCTTTGGCATAGTCACAGTAGTCTTGTATGTCCATCACCATGTTAGAAATGATGAGGCCTTTCATTTTATCCTGATGCTTTAGCGCGTACTCTGCAGCTAAAATTCCTCCCCACGATTGACCGTAGAGATAGAAGTTGTCTTTGTTAAGTCCAAGCGCCACTCTCACTTGCTCCACTTCATCTACAAATCGCTCAATGGTCCAAAGGCTAGTGTCACTCGGTTGGTCACTAAAATGTGAACCGAGTTGGTCGTAATAGATAAACTCTATGCCTTCTTGAGGCATGTGGTCTTCAAAGCATTCGAAAAACTCATGTGTGCCTCCAGGGCCTCCGTGGAGCAGAAGGACACGCTTAGTCGGGCTGTCGCCCACACTCTTGGTCCACACGTTAAACTTGCCTTTGGGTGTGTCAATTAGAATTTTTTTCTCCGTGATTTTAAGGGCAATCTCCTTACTAGTGTTAGTTGTTTCAATCTTCTTTTGAGACTCTTCTTGACTGTCACATGCACTGAGAAAAACGAGTACTGAAAGGACGGCTATGATGCGCATGAATAGGCTAGGTTTCTTGGTTTGTTTTCTGATTCTGGAGTCAAACACGCCTGTGAGTTGTAAGGTGTACGTGACTCATCCTTGGATTGAAGTTAGCAATTGTTCACTTCAATTCTCTCTTTTGGCTACTTTCAGCAAAAGAAATTCCTGATAAAAATGAGACTACGTATTCTGCTTTGCCTTTTGATTTTGATGAATATGTTAAGTGTATCCGCGCAGCCCACAGATGAAGATTCTGTGGTGGTCAGAAAAATGTTTGACATCGCCCTGGAAGAAGGTCGTGCCTATGAAGACTTGAGAAGTCTCTGCAAAGACATTGGAGCCCGATTAACCGGGTCGGCAGAAGCGGAGATGGCGGTAGTGTGGGGCGAGCGACTTTTAAAGTCCTATGGTTTTGAGACCAGACTTCAAGAGACGGCCATACCGCATTGGGAAAGAGGAACCAAAGAGGTGGCCTACTATGAAACGGGAGATGGGAAGATTAATCGCATCAAACTATTGGCCTTAGGTTTTAGCATCGGTACAGATGGGCTTTTGTCAGGAGATGTCGTCATGGCAAAAGACATTGCGCATCTCAATGAACTCGGAGCGGCCGGAAAATTGAAAGGGAAAATCGTCTTTATCAATAAGCCATTTGACCAAAAATTTATCAAGACTTTTCACGCCTATGGAGCCTGCTGGCCGATTAGAGGAACTGGAGCTAGTGAGGCGGCAAAGTATGAGGCAAAAGCCGTCATCATTAGGTCGCTGGCCACACCCATAGATGACCATCCGCATACGGGTAGCATGCGTTATGAAGACGGAGTAAAAAAGATACCGGCTGCTGCCATTTCTACCCAAGCGGCAGATGAATTGAGTCTTCTTCTCACTAACAAAAAAGTGACATTGAGCATGGAGATGGACTGCCGTTCGTTTCCTGATAAGACTTCGCACAATGTGATCGGGGAGATAAAAGGGTCGACATATCCAGATGAGATTATCAGTATCGGTGGGCACCTAGACTCTTGGGATATTGGAGAAGGTGCACATGATGACGGAGCTGGTATAATCCACTGCGTAGAGGCCCTGCGCATTATGAAAGAGATGGGAGTCAAACCCAAGCGCACCATTCGAGTAGTCATGTTTATGAACGAGGAAAATGGAGCCTACGGAGCCAAGACCTATGCCAGCGAAGCAAAGGCCAATAAAGAGAAGCACATTTTCGCACTAGAGAGCGATGCTGGAGGACACACTCCTTACGGATTTGGAATGGACGGCAGTGCAGCCCAACTTGAGCTCATGCAGTCGTTCTCAGATCTACTCAGGCCTTATGGCATTTATGAACTGATAGAAGGGTGGGGTGGAGTAGATATTAATAAGCTCAAAGACCATTATGAAGACATTGCGCTTATAGGCTTTATGCCAGACTCGCAGCGCTACTTTAACTACCATCACTCAGAAGAAGATGTCTTTGAAAATGTCAATAAGCGAGAGTTAGAATTAGGCTGCGCGAGCATCGCCTCACTCATCTATCTACTAGATAAATATTGGGAAGAATAAAGGTTCTCGTCTAAAGCGCCTGGTGCTGCTTTGCTTAGCCTTCGACTTTCTCCAGCAGGGAAATTAAAATCTCACTCGCGGCTTCCGGAATTTTTGTCCCTGGACCAAATACGGCATGCACGCCTGCAGCTTTGAGCGTGTCATAATCCTGTTTTGGAATAACACCGCCAGCAATAATCATGACATCATCGCGTCCTTGCTCTTTGAGTTTTTCTATTACTTCGGGAATCAATGTTTTGTGGCCTCCAGCCAATGATGAGATACCGAGTATATGCACATCATTATCTATGGCTTGTCTTGCCACTTCGTCAGGAGTTTGAAACAACGGTCCGATGTCCACATCAAACCCCAAATCAGCAAATGAAGTGGCAATCACTTTCGCTCCTCTATCATGACCGTCTTGTCCCATTTTGGCCACAAGTATTCGTGCTCTTCGTCCTGCCTTTTCTGCAAATTGGTCACTGAGCTCAAGCGCCTTTTTTATTTCTTCATCTCCCATGGCTTCTGACATATATACTCCTGATATGGCCTTTGGAAGGGCCTTGTAGCGACCAAAACTTTCTTCAAGAGCCGAGCTAATCTCACCAAGTGTTGCTCTCACTCGTGCGGCTTTGACAGCAAAGTCTAGCAGGTTTCCTTCACCATTCTTTGCACATTCTTTGAGTGCCTCCAGGGCTTGGGTGCATGCCTCAGTATCTCGACTGCTGCGCAAATCAGTGAGTCTTGATATTTGCTCTTCCCTCACCTCATTATTATCAATCTCCAAGATGTCCATCTGGCCTTCCTCTTCGATTACAAAGCGGTTGACTCCAACGATCACATCTTTTCCAGAATCAATGCGTGCTTGTTTCCTAGCCGCTGCTTCTTCGATGCGCATTTTCGGTATGCCTGCTTCAATGGCCTTTGCCATGCCTCCAAGTTCTTCTACTTCCTTTATGCGCTCCCAGGCTTTGTGCATCAGGTCGTGGGTCAATCGCTCCACATAGTAACTTCCAGCCCAAGGGTCTACAGAGCGAGTAATCCCTGTTTCCTTTTGAATATAAACCTGCGTGTTACGCGCTATGCGCGCAGAGAAATCGGAGGGTAGCGCAATAGCTTCATCCAGTGCATTGGTGTGTAGCGACTGTGTGCCGCCAAACGCGGCCGCCATTGCCTCGATACATGTGCGCCCCACATTGTTAAATGGGTCTTGCTCTGTCAAGCTCCATCCAGATGTTTGACAATGCGTTCGGAGTAGAAGAGACTTTGGGTTTTCTGGATTGAATTCTGAAATGATTTTTGCCCAAAGCATGCGTGCTGCTCTCATCTTGGCAATCTCCATAAACGTATTCATGCCAATGGCCCAGAAAAATGAAAGACGAGGCGCAAAGTCATCAATAGAAAGTCCAGCGTCTATTCCCCTGCGCACATACTCTAGCCCGTCTGCCAAGGTATACGCTAACTCAATGTCGGCTGTAGCACCCGCCTCTTGCATATGATAACCCGATATGGATATGGAGTTATACCGCGGCATGTGCTCAGCCGTAAATTTGAAGATATCACCCACGATGCGCATGCTCTCCTTTGGCGGATAGATATACGTGTTGCGCACCATAAATTCTTTGAGAATGTCATTCTGAATAGTGCCGGCTAGGTCGGCCATCGCCACGCCTTGTTCTTCAGCAGCCACAATGTAAAAAGCCAAGATGGGGAGTACAGCTCCATTCATGGTCATCGAGACAGACATCTTGTCTAACGGAATGCCGTCAAAGAGGACTTTCATATCCTCCACAGAGTCGATGGCTACACCTGCCATGCCTACATCTCCGCGCACGCGCGGGTGATCAGAATCATAGCCTCGGTGGGTGGCTAAATCAAACGCAACGGAAAGACCTTTTTGTCCAGCAGCAAGATTTCGTCTGTAAAATGCATTGGACTCTTGAGCCGTAGAAAAACCCGCATACTGCCTGATGGTCCATGGCCTCACAGCGTACATGCTAGAATAAGGCCCGCGTAAACAAGGCGCTATTCCGGCCGCGTAGTCTAGGTGCTCCAAGTCTTTGACATGCTCGGCACCGTATCGAGACGAGACGTCAATGCCTTCTGCCGTCATCCATGAATTGTCCTTTGGCAACTCTCTCTGCTCATCAGAAAAGTCTAAGTCGATATGATCAAATGATCTCCTGCTCATACCAATTCAAATTTTAAACTTGGCAGCCCATCACAAATGTCACCAGTCTGATTTGTTAAGCTGGCAGACTTCATTTCTTTCTGCTCTTTGTCTGCGTAAATGTTGACGCCTAGCCAGGCAGTAATGCCTGAGTTTAGCTTGGCTACTTTTGAGTCAGCGCCTGACCTTATAGAATCTTGTATAGAATTGTTGAGCACTTTTTTTAAGAAGCCTCCCTGAGACTCGATTTCCTTAAAGCTCGCCCACGCTTTTGATGCTAATTCTTTTGATAATGAACCAAAAAGGTATGCCCCTTCAAGTGGTGAAGCGACCTTGTCTAGATAGGCTTCGTGAATCATCAAGTGCTGAATGTTGCGCGAAAGTCTCATTGAGAAACTCGAGCACATATTGTCATACGGATTGAGCACCAAGCGGTCGCATCCTCCAGCCACGGCAGACATGCCTATGCTGGTGAGTCGCAGCAGATTGGTGTGATGGTCCACTGGCGCCATGCTCCAGCGGGAATTGTATGCCAGTATTTTTGCTTGAGTCTCTTCAGCTTTGTGAGCGCTCAGTAAGTTTTTCCAAAGTATGCGCAGGGCCTTGAGCATTGAGGCACTTAAAAGAAAGTCGGTGCCTAAAGACATGGAAAACTCCATCCTTTTACTCAGTTCATCTACGCTCAATCCATGACTCATTCCCAGCTCCAGATAGTCGTTGGCTTGGGCCAATGTGAAGGCCAAAGTCTGCACATGGTCTGCGCCTGCGTCAGTAAAATTCTTGCCATTGACAGTGATACATTTCAAGTCGTCATGGGCGCGCACTCGAGTCACCTGACTCATACATGCCTGCACATCTTCTACTTGAGAATTACTCCAGCCTCCTTTTTTAATGAGATCTCCTAGCGGGTCGCTCGATATGCTGCCTTTGAGAGAGTCTAGGTTTAGTCCTTTCTCTTTGCATATTTCCTCAAGCGCCAAATAGGTCTTTTCCGGTTGATCAGTAATCACATTGAGCTCTATAATGTCAACGATGACATCACGAAGCAACACTGGCAAATCTGCGGCTAAGTCACTTGACTCAAACCCTATGCTGGATACGCCAGCCATGAGTGACTCTAAAATAAGTGCGTTTCCTTCTTTGGCATTGTTGCCAAAAAAATCTTGTCTGATGGACCATGGTTCATGTGCACTGAGGTCTGGCACTGAGCTCGTATTATCTCGGTGATAAAACGGGTGAATGTCAATACCCTCTGCGGTTTGAGAAATGACTGTGTTGTAGTTCTTTCCCTTCAGGTCTTTGATAATCTTCTCCTTCCATTCGGAGCTCGAAACACTGGGAAAATTTAAAAAGCGAGACATGGCACGAATGTACAGTCTTCACGCAGAATATTACTCAGATGACTGGTCTAAGAGTACAAAGAGGTCTTCGTCTTTTCGCTTCATGTAATGCTGTTCACGCGCAAATTTTTCAAGCGCACCCTGGTCCGTAGTCAGCTCAGTAATAGAAAGCTGAGTCACAGAAATCTCTTTTTCGTAATACTCTTTTTGGTTCTTCAGTTCAGACACATTTTGTCGGTACTCTACCAAGGTGAGTAGGTCAGTGTCTTCCAGAATAACGATATATAGCAGCAGCGCGATGACCACATAGGCATACTTGTTATTGACCAAAGAGTGAAGTCGTGATTTCATTGACATAAAACTACAACGACTTCACACGCCTTGCGGTATGCACTCGTCAGGATTTCAACAACACATGGTTGTTAGCTCACAAGTTTAAAAAGGAGACCCCAATCTTACTTTTTAGCCAAGAACGGATAACGGTAATCTCTAGCTGGCACAAAAGTCTCTTTGATGGTGCGCGGTGAGGCCCATCTAACAAGGTTGAGGTAAGATCCTGCTTTGTCATTGGTTCCAGAGCCTCTTGCCCCTCCAAACGGTTGCTGACCAACCACTGCTCCAGTTGGCTTGTCATTGATGTAGAAGTTTCCTGCAGCATTTTCTAATTGCTTAGTCATCTCATCAATGGCTCCGCGGTCTTGAGAAAATATAGCTCCAGTTAAGGCGTAGTCAGAGGTGTCGTCTAAGATTTTCAAGGTTTTCTTCAGGTCCTTGTCAGCATAGACATAAATAGTCACTACTGGTCCAAAGATCTCTTCGCACATGGTTTTAAACTTCGGGTCAGTGGTTAGAATGACCGTTGGTTCTATAAAGTACCCTTTGGCTTTGCTGCACTTTCCACCTGCAATAATCTTCGCGTCTTTTGACTTTTTTGCATGGTCTATGAAGGCCTTTATTTTGTCATAAGCACGCTCATCTATGACGGCATTCACAAAATTTGAGAAGTCTTCAGGTGAACCCACTTTCATAGACTTCACATCTTTCTTCACTTGGGCTAATACCGCCTTAGAAATACTTTCAGGAAGGTAGACACGAGAAGAAGCCGAGCACTTTTGTCCTTGATACTCAAACGAGCCTCTAGATATAGCAGTTGCCACTTCGATAGCATGCGCACTCGGATGAGCAAATATGAAGTCCTTACCACCTGTCTCTCCAACTATACGCGGATAGCTCTTGTAATTAGCAATGTTGTTTCCAATAGTCTTCCACAGCTGACGAAACACGCCAGTAGAACCAGTGAAGTGTAATCCTGCAAACTCAGGGTGCTCGAAGATGACTTCTCCAATGGCCGGGCCATCACCGTATACTAGGTTAATAACACCGTCAGGTACACCTGCTTCTTTAAATAATTCCATAATGACCTGTGCGGAGTAAATCTGTGAGTCAGCAGGCTTCCATACCACAACATTACCCATCAGCGCAGGTGCAGCGCATAAGTTAGCGCAGATAGAGGTGAAGTTAAACGGTGTAAGTGCAAATATGAATCCTTCTAAAGGTCTGTATTCTAGTCGGTTCCACATGCCTGGGTTAGATTCTGGTTGCTCGGCATAGATGTCTGCCAAGTACTGTACGTTAAACTTAAAGAAGTCTATAAGCTCGCATGCCGCGTCTATCTCTGCCTGAAAACAGTTCTTAGATTGACCATGCATGGTTGCTGCATTCATTCTGTCTCTGAATGGGCCAGCTAATAGCTCAGCGGCTTTCAAGAAGATAGCTGCTCGGCTTTGCCAAGGCATGTCTGCCCAATCTTGACGTGCATCTAGCGCTGCCTTAATGGCTTGCTTCACGTGAGTTTTTGTCCCTTTGTGGTAATGACCTAAGACATGCTTATGGTCATGAGGCGGATGAAGCGTTACTTTTTTTCCGCTGCGCACTTCCTGCCCACCGATATACATAGGTATATCAACTTTTTTCTTTTTCATGGCTATAAACTCTTTCTTCAGAGAAGCGCGTTCAGGACTGCCTGGTGCGTAACTAAGCACAGGTTCATTCGTGGCAAGGGGTGGGGTGAAATAAGCGTTAGACATAATGCGTTTTGATTTGAGCCCAAAAGTAGCACTCCTGCTCAATCCAAGTGAACTTCATTTTCAACGAATATTCTGCGGTCTCTTCTAACTTAGTATCATTGTGTACGTAAGACATTTACTTGAAGCTATTTGTACGTGATGCCGACAACTAGTCCTATATCGATTTTAAGCAGCCTAACCGTCAGGGTTTGCTGTTGCGTCTTCCTGTTTTTTGCAGGCGCTGGACTGAGTGCGCAAGAAAATGCGGTACACCTCAATAGGCTGTCAGTTAAAGAAGGTCTGAGTCAAGTCTCGGCTTATGATATCCATCAAGACTCTATGGGCTTCATGTGGATTGGGACAGATGATGGACTCAATCGCTATGATGGATATGACTTCCTAGTCTTTATGAGCGATCCGGTGGATACCACATCGTTAAGCAACAATACGGTCAACGTTATTTATGAAGATGAGACTGGTGTCACGTGGGTGGGTACAGATCAAGGCCTATGCCGAATGGACAAGTTTGACGGAAAATTCAAGACCTACAAATTTGATTTTCATGATGAGCAATCGCTCAGCAGCAACTCTATATGGTCTATCACCGAAGACGGTCAAGGTAACCTGTGGATAGGAACAAACAATGGGCTCAATCGTTTTGTGCGTGACCAAGACGAATTTGTGCGCTACAAGCAAAAAATTGATGATGACACAAGCCTAAACAATAACAGTATCAACTGTCTCTTTACTGACCGAGATGGAGTGCTGTGGGTAGGCACCAATCAAGGACTAAACATGTGGTCACCAGAATCAAATAATTTTAAACGAATTCCTTATGCCTCGGAGCGTAAGTCGTTTGAGAGAGTAGTCATGGATATAGCTCAATCAACTACTGGGTCACTGTTTTTAGGAACCACGAGAGGTATTTTGAAATTGGACAAAGGCAAAATGGTTGAGGGTAACTTTTCTCGACTAAAGGATGCCAAGATTCAGTGTGTTCTTTCTGATGAGTATAACGATATCTGGATAGGTACTGATAATGGCCTGTATCAATACGACTCCAGTAGAAATCGACTTGTACTGTTTCGGCATCAACCTGGAAATGATGAGAGTATTTCCAACAATAATGTGGTAAGCCTCTATGAAGATTCGTCAAACATTATTTGGATTGGAACATACAGTGGAGGAGTAAATGTCTTCTACAGAGAACAGCAACAGATTTTTCACTACGACATGACAAAGCTCAGCAGAGACCTATTGCCGAGCAACAATATATTGGCCATTGAGGAGGTGTCACAAGGACAATACTGGTTAGGCACCAGCGCTGGACTTGGTGAGTTTCACGACATCTCTCAAGACTATGAGGGCACTGTGCCAAGTACTGACCTTATTGGTGATAAGGCTGTAAAGGCAATCTTAAAAGTATCTGATGGGTTGATTGCCATCGGGATGAATCGAGATGGGCTTGGAATTTTTGACGCAGAGTCAGAGAAAATGGAGCTCTATGAGCATGACCCGACAGATGAGAGTAGTATTTCTGGAAATAGAATTTCGTCCTTATTGCATTGCGACAATAGACTGTGGATTGGTACACAGGGT
>CAYSDH010000016.1:0-28034 GCA_964429805.1 uncultured Flavobacteriales bacterium | reverse complement strand
GGTCGTGGTCTGAGTATTATGGATCTTGAGGACAGGACCTTCTCAAGGCTTCAGTTTGACCCAGCAAATAAAGAAGGGCTGCGAGATAACCGAATTACGGCTCTTGATGATGAGGGTAATGAAGGCGTATGGATAGGCACCGCCAGTACAGGCCTCTATCGGTATGACACCGCATCAGGATTGTTTGTTCATTATCGAAATGGATTGGACTCCACCAAGTTTTTAAGTAATGATCATGTGCTCTCAGTACATGTCGAAAATGGAACCGTTTGGGTTGGAACCCGAGGAGGTGGAGTAAACCGGATAGACACCAAGAATGATGCGGTGACTGTCTACACCACTGGTGATGGATTGGCAAATAACGTGGTGCATGATATAGTGTCTGATGGAAGAGGTCGACTCTGGATGACCACGAACAAAGGAGTGTCTGTGCTTGATGTAGACAATGAGAATTTCATAAACTACAATGAGTCTGATGGTCTAGGAAATCAAAGCTTCAACCCTGAGTCTGGAATTCGGACGGGTAATGATGAAATCATTTTTGGAGGAATACAAGGTATGGATAGAATCAAGGTGCGAGACTTGCAACTCAATACTGTGAGGCCCCCAGTCTATTTTACTCAAATTGAGGCCTTCAATCAGAAGTCGAATACCTATGACAAGCAGTTGTCAAAAAGAACGCTGGGTGATGAAAATGACTTGGTAATTGGGCCAGATATATCTGTGGTCACATTAGGGTTTGCTGCCCTCAATTACAGGCAGCCAGAAAAAAATCAATATGCTTATCGTTTTAGCGGTCAGAGTGATGAGTGGACATACATAGGAAACAGAAGGTATGTGACCTTTTCAGACCTTTCTCCAGGCGAATATTCTGTAGAGGTCAAGGCGGCCAATAATGACGGTATATGGTCTGAAGATGCGCAGAGTATGAGGATCGAAGTCGTACCGGCATTTTATCAGACTCGACTCTTTAAGTTTTTAGTGATTGCAGGAATTCTTGCACTGGGCTACTTTCTGTACCTGCTGAGAGTCAGGAGACTGAACAAGGTCAATAAAATGCTGGAAGAGAAAGTCAAAACGCGAACCAATCAAATTAGAAAAGAACGTGATGACAAAGTGTTGCTGCTTCAGGAGATTCACCACAGGGTGAAAAACAACCTCCAGATAATCAATTCACTGCTGCGACTTCAGTCACATTACGTAAGCGATGAGGAGGCGCTATACGCGCTAAATGAATCTCAGAATAGAGTCATGTCCATGGCCATGATTCATGAGAAAATGTACAAGACAGAAAACCTCTCTGACATCGTTCTCAAAGATTATGTGTCAGAATTGGCAACAGAAATCATTACGACTTATGACCTTAGAAGTAATGTAGAGCTGGACCTCGACATCAAGGTGAGTAAGTTTACAATTGACACGCTTACGCCACTTGGCTTGATTATGAATGAGGTCATAACAAACGCCATGAAGTACGCCTTTCCAGAGGGGAGAAAGGGTGTGTTTAAAGTACACATGGGGCGCACAGATACCGAAGGCAAGTATAGGCTTACCATCGGAGATGATGGGGTCGGTATGCCCATTGATTTGTCTAACGAGCAAGGAGACTCTCTGGGTACCACGCTCATAGATAGTTTGACCGAGCAGCTCAACGGTCAAATCAAACGCTTAGACTGCCCAGGTACAGTCTATGAACTCATCTTTGAAGACATTCATACCGAACATTCTTAACGCTTTTCGACTCTAGGCGAAACTAATTTGGTGACGCTTCGTATAAATATTATGCACGCATAGTTATGCGCGCATAATAAATTTGTATATTCGTCAATATGAAGCCAGAAGAGACCATAGATTTTCATATACGTTGGGCGTGGTCTAAGATTTCTAAGCATTACAATGCAGAGGCTGCAAAGTTTGGTGGTACCATGGCCATTGGTTACGCGCTGCTAAATATTGACAAGAAAGGAACGCTCTCAACGTCACTAGGGCCAAAGATGGGAATGGAGGCCACAAGTTTAAGTCGGACATTGAAAAAGATGGAAGATGATGGGTTAATACGAAGAGAGAAGGACAAAGAAGACAAAAGAAAAGTACATATTTTTTTAACCAAAACTGGCGAAGAGATGCGCGATCGGTCGCGCAAAACAGTACTAAAGTTTAATAAGACAATTCAAAACGCAACTAGCAAAAAAGAGCGGGAGAGTTTTATTAGAGTCATGAATCAAATTAATGGAGCGCTAGACTCCTCAAATGGATTGATAAGCAAATAGGAATGAACTTGAACAAGAAAATTAATAAGGTAACTGTGCTGGGCTCAGGAGTTATGGGTTCACGAATTGCCTGCCACTTTGCAGGAATAGGAGTTGAAGTTCTGTTGCTAGACATTGTACCTAGAGAGCTGAGCGATGCTGAAGAGGCCGCTGGAAAAACGCTCGAATCTCCAGATGTAAGAAATAGGATAGTAAATGACGCGCTGAAGTTTGCGTTAAAGTCAAATCCATCTCCAATCTACAAGAAGAGTTTTGCGAACCGAATTAGCCAAGGAAACTTTGATGATGATTTGCCAAAAATCGCTGACTCAGATTGGATTATCGAAGTAGTGGTTGAGCGACTCGACATAAAAAAGCAAGTGTTTGAAAATGTCGAGAAATACCGCAAGCCTGGTACACTGATTACCTCAAACACTTCTGGAATACCGATCAACATGCTTCTTGCAGGGCGCTCAGAAGATTTTCAAAAACACTTCTGCGGAAGTCACTTTTTTAACCCGCCTCGCTATTTGAAATTGTTAGAAGTCATTCCCTCAAAAAAGACTGATCAAACGGTCATTGACTTTATAATGGACTATGGTGCTCGATTCTTAGGAAAAAAGACCGTGCTCTGTAAAGACACGCCCGCGTTTATTGCCAATAGAGTAGGTGTGTTTAGCATACAGGCCTTGTTTCATCTGGTCAAAGAGATGGGATTTAATGTCAATGAAGTTGACAAGCTCACCGGTCCCGTGATGGGGCGACCGAAGTCAGCCACCTTCCGTACATGTGATGTGGTCGGACTAGACACGTTGGTACACGTGGCGAATGGTGTGAAAGAAAATTGTCCAAATGACGAGCGCAGCGAAATCTTTGAGATACCAGATTTTGTAACAAAGATGCTTGAAGCCAATAGACTTGGTTCAAAAACAGGCGAAGGCTTCTACAAAAAAGTAAAAGGAGCTGATGGAAAGAGTGAAATCCTCTCCATGAATCTTGACACCTTAGAGTACGAGCCAAAATCAAAAACCAAATTTGCCACGCTTGATGCGGCTAAGTCGGTAGATGATTTAAAGGCCCGTACCAAGCTGCTTTATAACGGTAAAGACAAGGCTGGAGAGTTTTACAAGAAGATTACCAATGCTGTGCTGGCCTACGTGTCACACAGAATTCCTGAAATTTCTGATGAGGTATATCGCATTGACGATGCCATGAAAGCAGGCTTTGGTTGGGAGATCGGTCCCTTCGAAAGCTGGGATGCTGTAGGCCTTCAAGACGCCTTGAAAAGTATGGAGGAAGAAGGGGTGAAGCCAGCCGCTTGGATACAAGAGATGGCTGATGCGGGATTCTCGTCCTTTTACAAACTCGAAAACGGATTAAGACAGTATTACGACCACAGTAGCAAATCATATGTCACCATACCAGGACAAGAAGATTTGGTCATTCTCTCAAATATCACGGATGATAAAATCGTGTGGAAGAATACTGGAACTACGATTAAAGACATTGGTGACGGCATACTCAATATTGAATTTCATACTAAGATGAACACCATTGGTGGTGAGGTCTTGGCAGGACTTAACAAGGCCATGGATTTGGCTGAAGAGTCGTATCGTGGACTAGTCATTTCTAATGAAGGAGAAAACTTCTCTGCAGGTGCCAATGTGGGCATGATATTTATGATGGCCGTTGACCAAGAGTTTGATGAGCTCGATTTTGCCATCAGGGCTTTCCAAAACACCGTGATTAGACTAAGGCATTGTGATGTTCCAGTCATCGTTGCTCCTCATAATTTGACGCTCGGTGGTGGTTGTGAGATGTGTCTTCACGCAGACAAGGTAGTGGCGCATGCAGAGAGTTATATCGGTCTGGTAGAGTTTGGTGTCGGTTTGATACCAGGCGGTGGCGGTACAAAAGAGTTTGCCCTCAGGCTGTCAGACGAACTGCATGAAGGAGACATGAAGACCAACCAGTTTAGAAACAGATTTCTAACCATCGGTCAGGCCAAAGTCTCTACATCTGCCTATGAAGCCTTTGACTTGGGTTATTTGAGAGAAGGAATAGATGAGGTTGTTGTCTCTAGAGAGCATCAACTCGGAAGAGCAAAGAGTGCTTGTGTAGCCATGGCAGATGCCGGTTATGTGAGCCCTAAGCCACGAAAAGATATCGAGGTGCTTGGTAACGATGCGCTGGGTATAGTGTATGTCGGTGCCGACAGCATGCATGCCGGAAACTACATTTCTGAGCATGATAAAATCATCTCTGAAAAATTAGGATTCGTGCTGGCTGGAGGAGACCTCAGCAGACCCACAAAAGTGAGTGAGAAGTACCTACTGGATTTGGAGCGAAGAAAATTTCTAGAGCTCTGTGCAGAACGAAAAACGCTCGAAAGACTCCAGAGTATAATCACCACAGGTAAAGTATTGAGAAACTAAATTCTCTTCAGGAGAATAGAATCTTTTAAAAGACAAGATAATGGATGCATATATAGTAGCAGGATACAGAACGGCAGTGGGGAAGTCTGGGCGTGGAGTTTTCAAGTCCATGCGGGCCGATGATCTCGGTGCCTCAGTGGTCAGACATCTTATGGCTCAGTTTAAAGACTTGGACCCAGAGACTATTGATGACGTAATCTGCGGTAATGCCACACCAGAAGCAGAGCAGGGATTAAATCTCGGCAGAATGATTTCCCTCATGGGGCTGGACACCGAAAATGTGCCTGGAATGACCGTCAACAGATACTGCTCATCAGGACTAGAAACGATAGCCATTGCTTCAGCAAAAATTCACTCAGGAATGGCTGACTGCATCATTGCCGGAGGAGTCGAAACAATGACCCCTATACCCTTTGGAGGATGGCGCATAGTGCCTAACCCCAAGGTCTCAGAAAAGAATCCAAGTTGGTACTGGGGAATGGGACTAACGGCTGAGGCCGTAGCCAGAGACTTTAAAGTAGGGAGAGCAGAGCAAGACGAGTTTGCCTACCAGTCTCAGATGCGTGCCATCGCGGCCATCGATGCTGGTCGCTTTAAAGAAGACATTGTGCCTATAGATGTTACCGAGGTGTTTGTGAAAGATGATAAGCGTCAGGAAAAGACGTTTACCGTAGACACCGATGAAGGTATTAGACGAAGCACCACCGTTGAAGCCTTGGCAAAACTAAGACCAGTGTTTGACCCAAAAGGAACGGTGACCGCTGGTAACGCATCACAAACTTCTGATGGTGCAGCATTCTTGATGATTGTCTCAGAACGCAAACTAAAAGAACTCGGAGTAGAGCCCATTGCACGGTTAAAGAGTTACCATGTTTCTGGTCTAGAACCAAGAATAATGGGGATGGGCCCTATGTATGCTGTGCCAAAAGCCATTGAAAAGGCTGGACTCAAAGCCAGCGACATTGAGCAGTACGAGTTAAACGAAGCCTTTGCTTCTCAGTCTGTAGCAGTGGTCAAAGAGCTTGGGCTTAACCCAGACATAGTAAATGTCAATGGAGGAGCCATCGCTTTGGGGCATCCGCTCGGGTGTACAGGCGCAAAACTCAGTGTGCAGCTCATCAATGAGATGAGAAGAAGAAAGCAGAAGTACGGCATAGTAACAATGTGTGTTGGTACTGGGCAGGGAGCTGCCGGAGTAATAGAATTATTGAATTAAGAGAAGTTGACTACAAATCCTGATACGTATGAGTGCAGATAAAAAAGCCATCAGTGGCGGAGAGTTTCTAATCAGAGAAACAACACCAGAAGAAATATTTATTCCTGAAGAGTTCAGTGAAGAGCACCGAATGATTGAGCAGAGTTGTGCCGACTTCATCAATCAAGAAGTTATTCCTAATGTGGAGAAGATTGACGCCATGGAAGAAGGGCTGATGGTCTCTTTAATAGACAAAGCTGGAGGACTCGGTATACTCGGCATATCCATTCCAGAAGACCTTGGCGGAATGGGTATGGACTTCAAGTCGACCATGTTGAGCACAGAAGCGCTTGGACATGGGTTCTCTTTTTCTGTTGCTCATGGAGCGCACACGGGTATTGGTACGCTGCCGATTTTGTATTACGGAAATGACGAGCAGAAGAAAAAGTACATTCCAAAACTCGCTACGGGTGAGTGGAAGGGTGCTTATTGCTTGACAGAGCCTAGTTCAGGTTCAGACGCCAATGCTGCCAAGACTAAGGCGGTACTCAGCGCAGATGGAAAACACTATGTCTTAAACGGACAGAAAATGTGGATTACCAATGCCGGATTTGCAGACGTGTTTATCGTATTTGCCAAGATTGATGATGACGAGAACCTGACAGCTTTTATCGTTGAGAAAGACTTTGAAGGCTTGAGTCTAAATCCAGAAGAGAAGAAGATGGGTATCAAGGGCTCATCAACCAGACAGGTGTTTTTTAATGACTGTAAAGTTCCAGCAGAGAATCTACTTTTTGAAAGACAGAAAGGATTTAAAATTGCTGTCAACGTGCTCAACATAGGGCGTATTAAGTTGGCCGGAGGTGTGATTGGAGGTGCGAAGGCCGCCAATAACCTGTCCATCAAATACGCCAATGAGCGGTCTCAGTTTGGTCGCCCCATATCGAAATATGGGGCCATACGTTTTAAGCTCGCTCAACAGGCAGTGTTGACATTTGCTTCTGAATCGGCCTTGTACAGAGCTACGCAGAATATAGATGATGCCATCGCATCGTTTGTAGCCGGAGGGGTAGACAAAAATGAGGCAACCACAAAGGGGATAGCCTCTTTTGCACCTGAATGTGCCATTTTGAAAGTCATTGCCTCAGAGTCGCTGGACTACTGCGTAGATGAAGGCGTGCAGATACATGGCGGAATGGGTTATAGTGCAGAGTCGATGATAGAGCGCGCCTACCGCGACTCTAGAATCAACAGAATCTTTGAAGGGACTAACGAGATCAATCGCATGTTGACGGTCGACATGATTCTTAAGAAAGCCATGAAAGGCACTCTTGATTTGATGACGCCTGCTATGGCCGTTCAAAAAGAGCTTATGTCTATACCAGACTTTGGTGATGGAGATGATGGCTTTATGAGTGCAGAAATGAAACTGGTCAGAAACTTCAAGAAGGCTGTGTTGATGACTGCTGGCGCTGCCGCGCAAAAGCTCATGATGGAACTTGGTAAGCAGCAAGAGATCTTGATGAACATTGCTGATATGGTCATGTTGTGCTACACGGCAGAATCAACTGTGCTGAGAGTTCAGAAGTTGAAGGCGCTTGGCAAAACTGAATACCTGGACGAAAAAGAACAGATGGCGAGGCTCTATGTATATGATGCGGCTGATCAGATTAGAAAGTCCGGTAACGAGGCAATTATGTCATTTGCCGAAGGTGATGAGATGCGTATGATGCTCATGGGAGTGAAGAGATTCACGAAAATGACGGCCTTTAATGTGCGTGATGCACGTCAAAAGGTGGCGATTGCACTGATTGAAGCCAACGAATATTGCTTTTAGTGGATAACGTGTTGATAACGTAAGTCGCATATAATCAGAAAGATGCGCGATTGTAGAAAGTTTTAAGATTCCAATAGTTTAAATAATAGTGCGATTAAAAGGCAACCAAAGTTGAAACTTTCCGTCTTTTACATGAAAGTCATCAGCTAACCGCTTAAGATTTTAAAAACGCACATTATGGATTTCTTCTACGCACTTACAGATTATCTTCACTCAATCTTTGGAGGTGCCCTTTGGGTTATAGTACCCTTCGCTCTTTTTATAGGTATGGTTGCACAAATGAGGCTCTACGCTAAGGCCGAGCAACCAGCACTTGCCGCAGTGGTTCCAGGTTGGAACTTCATTGTATTCATGAAAGTGATTGGCAGGCCTCTTATTCATTCGCTATTCATCATGGTTCCTATTGTAGGAATGCTTCTCGCCTTGATGATGGATTACGCGGATATCTTTGCATTCGCTCAAGGAAACGCAGCATTTTCTGCGGTGGCATTCTCACTGCCTCTCTTCCTTTTGAGTTTTGCAATCTTCGCAATCTTTATGATTAAAGCGCATATCGAGCTGTGCAATTCCTTTGGAAGACGCACCGTGTTTGATTACGTGCTTGTAGTTGTGTTAAACGTTTTATACGTGCTTAACCTAGGTCTTTCTTATGAGATCGAATATGAAGGTCCAGCCTACGGAAAGACTTCTCTTTCTGGAAGCGAAGCCTTCGCATAAGCATCCCTTCTTTAGAGTATTGAAATGAGAACGGTCGGGAATCCCCGACCGTTTTTTGTGCCTTAGTTCTATTCTATCAGAGTTTTGGCTTGGGCAAATGCGGCCTCTAATCCAGAGACATCAGAACCACCGGCTGAGGCAAATCCGGGTTGGCCTCCACCGCCACCGCCAATGTGCTTGGCCAGGTCGCGAATGATACTTCCTGCATTAAGCCCTTTATCTTTTATCAGCTCGTCAGACACTGCAATGGTCAGTCCAACCTTGCCTCCATGGTCGGCTCCTAATACTAGAAAGAGATTAGATAATTCAGCCTTTAGCTGAAAGGCGATGTCTTTGATACTCTTTGAGTCTACATCTACTTTCTCGGCTATGAAGTTGATGCCGCCTATCTCTTGTACTTTATTCTTTAACTCGTCTTTAAGACCGCTCGCTTTGTTCTTGTTAAACTTCTCAAGCTCTTTAGTCAACTGGCTGTTTTTACTCAGCAAATCAGCGACTGCCTTAGTTAGGTCTGCCGGATTTTTCAAAAGCTCTCTCACCTCGCTCATGCTGTCCTCAAGTGCTTGAGCAGCATGTATGGCGCCCTCACCAGTAAGCGCCTCTATTCTTCGCACACCAGAGGCGATGGCACTTTCACTACTAATCTTAAACAGGCCAATGTTTCCAGTGGCACTCACATGGGTGCCACCGCAGAGTTCTATTGATTCACCAAAACGGATGGTGCGCACCACATCGCCATATTTTTCTCCAAAGAGCGCCATTGCTCCGGCATCAATGGCCTCTTGCATAGGTGTGTTTCGCCCTTCTTCGAGTGGAGCATTGGCCCTGATTAATTGGTTCACTCGGTCTTCTATCTGACGTATTTCTCCATCATTCACCTTTGAGAAATGAGAGAAGTCAAATCGCAACCCGTCTGGATGAACCAAGCTACCTTTCTGCTGCACATGGTCACCTAAAATTTCTCGTAGCGCATGGTGCATGAGGTGAGTCACTGAGTGGTTTTTCTCCGTTTTTGCTCTACGTGAGGCATCCACCTTACCATCAAACGTGTCGTTTAGGTTGCCCGGCAACTCATCAACAAAATGCAGAATGAGTCCATTCTCTTTCTTTGTGTCGAGTATGGTTACCGTGTCATTTTTTGAAGAGATGGTTCCAGTATCACCGACTTGGCCACCGCCTTCGGCATAAAAAGGAGTAAGGTTAAACACCAGCTGGTATTTCGTTTGTCCCTTCTGCTCAATTTTTCGGTAACGGGTGATGTGGAGTTCGCTTTCCAGTTGGTCATACCCTACAAATTCTTCTACATCATCTTCTTTGACGACCACCCAGTCTCCTTTGTCAATCTTCGAGTCTGAGCGAGATCGGTCTTTTTGCTGAGCCAGTTCTGACTCAAAACCTTTTTTATCAAGATCATAGCCACGCTCACCGAGTATGAGTGCCGTCAAGTCTAACGGGAAGCCATAAGTGTCATAGAGCTCAAATACTTTTTCGCCTGAGATGGTTTTCTTCTCGCTCGCTTTGATGATGTCATCGAGTCGCTGAATTCCTTTTTCTAGCGTGCGTAAAAATGACTCTTCCTCTTCCTTGATGACCTTGCCGATGAGGTCGCGCTGTTCTTTAATTTCAGGGAAGTGGTCGCCCATCTGCGTGCTCAGCACTGAGACAAGTTCAAAAATGAAGGCCTCTTTCATATCTAAGAAGCTGTATGCATAGCGAATGGCTCTGCGCAAAATTCTTCTGATCACATAGCCTGCTCCAGTATTGCTCGGCAACTGGCCATCTGCAATAGCAAAACTTACCGCTCTTACGTGGTCACTAATCACCCTGATGGCAATGTCTTTTTTCTCGTCACTGCGCTCATACTTCACACCCGTGAGTGACACTATTTTGTCAATGAGCGGGCTAAATATGTCTGTGTCATAATTAGACTCCTTCTGCTGAAGGGCAGTGGTGAGGCGCTCAAAGCCCATTCCAGTGTCAATGTGCTTGGCTGGCAGCGGATGGAGGCTTCCATCCTTTATGCGGTTGTGCTCCATGAACACGAGGTTCCATATCTCAATGACTTTGGGGTCGTCTTTATTGACCAGCGAGCGCCCATCAATTGCCGCGCGCTCTTCATCCGAGCGGATGTCGATATGGATCTCTGAGCAGGGTCCGCAGGGGCCAGTTTCTCCCATTTCCCAAAAGTTGTCAGTCTTGTCACAGTCCAGTATACGGTCCGCATCTATGATGTTCTCCCATATGTCAGCGGCTTCTTTGTCGCGGTCAAGTCCGTCAGCCGCATCGCCACCAAAGACTGTGACGTAGAGTTTGTCTTTTGGAATCTTGTACACTTCTGTCAATAGTTCCCATGCCCACTCTATGGCCCCTTTTTTAAAGTAATCTCCAAACGACCAGTTGCCCAGCATCTCAAACATGGTGTGGTGATAGGTGTCTACACCTACTTCCTCGAGGTCATTGTGCTTGCCAGAGACACGTAGACATTTTTGAGAATTGGCTAAGCGTGTAGACTTTGGTTGACCATCACCCAAAAAGATGTCTTTAAACTGATTCATGCCCGCGTTAGTAAACATGAGTGTGGGGTCATTTTTCACCACCATGGGGGCCGAGGGTACTTTCATGTGTCCTTTTGACTCCATGAAATTCAAAAATGCCTGCCTAATCTCGTAACTCGTCATGATGGGGTTCTTTTGCTAAAAACTGTTAAATACCAAGGGGTGTAGGGCGTTTTCCTGCCTTTGGGTGATTGCAAAAATAGATTATTCTGCCTATTTTCACGGCCCTTTAATCAGACATGTCAAAGACTGTTTTCAAATATAACCCGCAGACGCTCAATTATGAGAAGGTTCAGCTCACGACTTGGGATAGGGTAAAGACTACTCTGGCATTTTTAGTTACTGCGCTGTTTTTCTCTGGTCTTATTCTGCTTGTAGCCTATACGTACTTCAGTTCGCCAAAAGAGCGCATACTCGAAAGGGAGAATGATCAGCTTAAGCAGCAGTACGAAGTGCTTAACAATAAACTCGACCACCTCACAGGTGTCATGGCTGACATGGAGGAGCGTGATGACAATATCTATCGTGTCATATTTGAAGCCGAGCCCATTGACCCTAATGAGCGTCAGTCTGGTATAGGTGGAGTCAACCGTTATAACTACTTGGAGGGCTATGACTTTTCAGAATTGACGGTTGAGACACACAAGAAGTTAGATGACCTGTCAAAGAGAATGGTGGTTCAGTCGCAGTCTTTAGATGAGGTTGTTGACCTTGCAAAAAACAAGGAGAGAATGCTGAGTAGTATTCCGGCCATTCAGCCTGTTTCTAATAAAGACCTTACACGTATGGCATCAGGTTATGGGATGCGTATCGACCCGCATTACAAGGTGCCAAAGATGCATGAGGGTATGGACTTCACTGCGCCAACAGGCACTCCCATTTATGCTACCGGAGATGGTAAAGTGTATAGAGCCGACAACAAGTCGAGCGGATATGGTAACCATGTGAGAATAGAACACGGATTTGGATATGTGACACTCTACGCGCACATGAGTAAGATCAAGGCCAGAGCTGGGCAGACTGTCAAGCGAGGCGACATCATCGGCTTTGTAGGAAACACGGGCAAGTCAAAAGGGCCTCACCTGCATTACGAAGTACGCTTTAATGACAAAGCGATTAACCCAGTCAATTATTATTTCAACGACATCACAGCCGAAGAGTATGATGTCATGATTCAGATGGCTGAGAATTCAAACCAGTCTTTCGACTAATTCCTCATTTTTTTAATAGATAGTATCACTATCATGATGATAGGTTCGTCTAAACTTCTATTTTTGGTCGTGCCATTTAGAGAACAGGAAACGACTAAATTATATTACTCCATTTCGGAAGTCGCGTCCATGTTTAATGTCAATACCTCTTTGATTCGTTTCTGGGAAAAAGAGTTCTCCATCATCACGCCAAAGAAGAACAAGAAGGGAAACCGCATGTTCTCAAAATCTGACATTGAGAATTTCAAAGTGATCTTTCACTTGGTCAAAGAGCGTGGGTTTACGCTTCAAGGTGCTCAGCAAAAACTGCGTGAGAATAAAGAAGACACCATCAAAAATGTGGAGATTGTCAATCGCTTGAGAAGCGTCAAGTCTTTCCTTCAGGAGTTGAAGGAGAATATGTAAACTTACTTAGGTTTCGAGTCTGAGACTCAGTCAATCAATCTTTGCAAAAGGCACTAGTAGACCTCATCCTTCGCCAAAAACTTCGTCACATAATCCTTCACACCTTCTCGCAGCGTCATAAAAGGTTTGTCATACCCTGCACTCCGTAGCTTCGACATGTCAGCTTGTGTGTAATACTGGTACTTATCTCTGATGTCTTCTGGAGTGTCAATGAAGCCAATGTCTGCAGGTATGCTTAATGCTGCAAACGTGCTCTCCACCAATTCTAAAAAAGTCTCTGCCTTTCCAGTGCCGAGATTGTAAAGTCCACTCTTTTTTTGATGCTCTAAAAAGAAGACACAGACTTCAATCAGGTCTTTCACGTATATAAAGTCGCGTAACTGTTCTCCATCCTTATAGTCAGGATTGTGAGAGCGGAACAGGTTCATTTTTCCATTTGCCTTAATCTGATTAAAGGCATGAAATATGACTGAAGCCATTCTGCCCTTGTGATACTCGTTAGGTCCATAGACATTAAAGAACTTTAGTCCGGCCCAAAAAGGCGGAGCCTTACTTTGCTCAAGCGCCCATATGTCAAAGTCATTTTTGCTATCTCCATAAGGGTTTAGCGGCTTGAGCTTGGTGACAATGTCGTGGTCGTCCTTGTATCCATGTTCACCGAGCCCATAAGTGGCTGCGGAAGAGGCGTAGACCAGTGGCACTTCATTCTCTGCGCAGAATGTCCAGATTGCCTTGGTGTAATTAAGATTTAATTCATCAAAAATGCTGCTGTCAAATTCGGTAGTGTCAGTGCGCGCTCCGATATGAAAGATAAACTCACAACCATCGCCATTGACATCTAACCAGGAAATGAATTCTGCTCGGTTTACCTCAGTCAAGTATTTTTTGTCTCGGTAGTTTCGAGTCCTGTCTGTGCGCGAAAAATCATCAACGATGACGATGTCTTCTTCACCCAGTTCATTCAACTTACTAATCAGACATGAGCCAATAAAACCTGCAGCACCTGTAATCACTATCATGAGGACGAAGATATTTTATTCTCAGAACCCAGACATTTGTTTGTTCTGAGAAAAGGAATTAACTTTAATAGTGTCGGGGGATACATTAATTCCAAAACCAATTCGCAATGAAGCATCTCCAACTTACCCTCTCCTTTCTTTTTCTTGCTGTTGTCTCCCAAGCTCAGCTTTTTGCACCTGTAGAGCGTCTAGACCATAGAGAGATGATTCCTCATGATTTTTTATCCGAAGATATTGATGGAGACGGTGACGTTGATTTGCTATGGGTAAGCAAGAAAGGAGTGTACTTCTCAGAAAACTTAGGTTCAACCTTTGCCGATGAAGTCCAATTGCTAGAAGAGGCAGCTTCATACTTTAGCCGAGTTGCTTTTGAAGACTTGAATGGTGATGGTACTGCAGAGTTAATAGTAAAGAGTTATGGAGTTAAAATATTTGAAGGTGATGTTGATTCTGGATTTCAATTAGTCTCTCAATTGTTTATAGGATCCAGTTCTATTCGGTCGATGGTATTTGAGGATCTTGATGCAGATGGAGATCTGGACTTGTTAGTGTCGGGCTCATCTGTGAGGGTGTTTGTCAATGACGGGGTTGGAAACCTATCAAGTACCGCACAGGGTAATCTAAATAGCAGTGCTTTTGATCAGAAAAAGTCAATTGTGTCTGATATTGATAATGACGGAGACATGGATATTCTTGGTCTTTTAGAAGACAGTGATGAGATGCTCTATTTTTTAAATGACGGACAAGCAGAATTTTCAGAGCAATCCATAAGTTACCCAGCCCTCTCAGGGTCCAGCAGTCTGCATGTGGCTGACATGGATGTAGATGGTTTTGATGATATCGTATTTAAAAGCGACAGTAGTATATACTTAGCAACCAATAATCAAGGTGGAGCTTTCAATGCCCCACAACAAGTGTTAACCGGACTGAGTGGGCTCACATTTGGCCAATTGGTAGACGTGGTTGATTTCGACTCAAACGGCACTGTCGATCTTGTAGTCTATGACAATCACATGCTGCAGTATGCTTCTGGTAACAATGACCTCACTTTTAATACCGTGCAAAATGTCGATGATGAAGCTATTTTAGATTACGATTCTTGGGGACTTACTAGTGAAATAGACCTGGTCGACTTTGATGGAGATACTGATTTTGATTACTTCCAGCATTCGTACAACGTCAACGCAGGGTGGAATTCTGGCGGAGGCTCTGTGTTGCGCGAGTCGTTGTTTCAAGAGACTGTGGTAGGACCAGATAAGACTATTGCTGCGGACCTAAACAATGATGGGATAATGGACTTGGTCTGTGGTTTAATAACCAATGTAAATGATCCGCTGGCTGTTGAACTTGTGATGTACCCAGGAATAGGAGATGGGCAATATGGAGAGGTCATCTATCTCCTTGATGAAGTCGCCTTTGGGGAACTGCTGATGTATGATCACTTTGAAGTTGCTGATATGAATGGTGATGGCTGGGCTGACATTTTGTTTTTTTACCAACAGGCCACCCAAGATGGCAATACTGGAATCCATCTTATGGTCAATGCAGGAGACGGCTCTTTTAATTTTCCGCAATCCATAACAACTGAAGTTGCATCTAATATTGTACCTATTGATATTGACAATGACGGAGATCTCGACTTATTGAAAGACAGCCCGCTAGCGATTATCGAGAACATGGGCTCTGGTAATTTCGCCTCACCGGTTAATTTGAATCTAGGATTAGAAATGCACAGTGATATAGCCACTGGAGACATTGATGGGGATGGAGATATTGATTTAATTTATGGTGATGAGCATTTTTCTGTTATTTCCAACAACAATGGAGTCTACACCGTAATTCAAGAGTTAACCCAAATTGCATTTGGCCTAAATCTAGTTGAGTTGGCTGACCTAGAGGGAGACGGAGACCTTGACCTTTTCGCCTATAGAGGAGTCAGTTCTGGTTCAGGCGGTAGCTCTGGATCTTGGCCTCCCAGAATCTTGCTGTACAAAAACGACAATGGAGTATTCCAAGAACATCAAGTAATCATTGATAATGCTGGATATAAACTCGCGCTCAGTGATCTTGATTTAGATGGTGATGTCGACATCTTGACCTACAAGCAAGATGAATTTGAATTCATTTGGCTGGAAAATTTGAATTCAGAGAGTTTTGAAGAAAACGAGATAGACTTCTACTCCGCTTTTAACTCAAGTTCATTCAACAAAATGGATGTTGTAGATGTTGATGGAGATGGAGATGATGATGTCTTACTGGCAAATTACTCTTCCGATGGAGGTACCGCATATCTAGAGAATCTCAACGGCAACGGCTGCATTGATCCTGCGGCTTGCAACTACGACTCAGAAGCCTATCAGGATGACCAGAGTTGTTGTTACACGGACTGTGGCTGTACCGATCCTATTGCAGAAAATTACGACTCAACGGCCACCTGTGAGAACAATTCTTGTGACTACATTTTTGGCTGCATGGATCCTATTGCAGAAAACTTCGACTCGTTGGCTACTGTCGATGATGGGTCTTGCGAGTACATTTTTGGCTGTGATGATCCCAACGCGCAAAATTATGACGAGACCGCAACAGTGAATGATGGCTCTTGTCTCTACACTCTTTCGGGGGTGGTTTTTTATGACCACAACAGTGATGGCGTAATGAATGGTGATGACTATGGTCTTCCACTATTTACTGTGAATTTTGGATTTGGACTGATGGCCATTACCAATGACCTAGGAGAGTTCTTTGTGGTTGACGCATCTCCAGCTTCATACAGCGTTTTCCTAGAGACTACTCCAGCCTTTCCATACACCACAACTCCCAACCCTTTTTCAGGAGTGCTCGGAACCGACTGGTCTGGTATGATTTCATTTGGAGTGTCAGACAATGATTTTCTGCATGCGCTCACGTTAAATTATTATCCTACTGGAGGAACTTATCAGTGTGACGTTATTCGGTCACATGTTGCATTTGTTCGCAACGAGGGCAACATTCCAATGGATGGTGTGGTCAAGTTGACCTATGATGAGCTCTTTCAGGGCTATGAAGATGACCCAATTATAGACTCTGTCATGGACAACATGATATTTATGAGTTTTGAAGATCTCTTGCCTGGTGAGTACCTATATTTTAATATTGGTCTCATTACTCCTACGGCCGATTTTTTGGGTGAGTTTCTCACCACAACTGTTGAGGCATGGGGTTTTCAGGACAATGACACGATAGCATTTGTAGCAGATTCAGCGAGTATCGAACTGACCTGTGCCTATGACCCAAATGACAAACAGGTGTTTCCAAACGGGTATAGTGACCAGCATTACATTGCCGACAATCAAGAGCTGGAATATTTTATCCGATTTCAGAATACTGGGAATGCCCCTGCCACAGATGTATTCATTGTTGACAGCATCTCTCCGTGGTTAGATATGTACAGTTTCGAATTGGTGGCTAACTCACATTCCGTGTACACCACTATTGACGTCAATGAACGCGTGGTGGTGTTTAATTTTGACAACATAATGCTGCCCGACTCTGTCAATAATGAACCAGAAAGTCATGGCTTTGTGTCCTTCAAAATTAGTCCTCATTCAAACGTGGCACTATTGACAGAGATTAACAATACAGCAGAAATCTACTTCGATAATAATGACCCAGTCATCACCAATACTACCTGGAGTACCATTTACGATTGTTCTCTTTTTGAGATTAATTTCTCTGATTTAGACGCTCCAATTCTTAATGCCACTGAAGGAGATCTCTATCAGTGGTTTCTATACGGTGAGCCTATTGTTGGGGCTACAGAGCAAACACTTGAAGCAATTGAAAACGGGGGCGAATATTCTGTGCAAATTGACAATGATTTCCCCTGTTCGGGAATGTCTCAAGAGCTGACAGTTTGGTGGCTCAGCCTCATAGAAATAAGTGAAGATGAGTACAGCCTCTATCCCAACCCTGCCAATAATCTAGCGTTGATTGAGTCGGAATTGCTTGTTGGTGAGTGGCGTCTTCAGGTCACAGATGTGAAGGGGCGACTCTTGGTTGATGAGTTGCGCCAAGCTAATAATAGCAGCATCCAGATTGAGGCATCGGGACTCGCCCGTGGTCAGTATCGCGTGGTGTTAACCCAAGACCAAGTAATTCTGACGGCACCACTCATGGTAGATTGAGAGAATTCTGAAAGTTACATTTTGACTGTTCTGATGCTCAAACAGCGTATCTTCGCCCTTTCTTGTCTCAACTATAAGATAAATGGCAGAAGTATTCCTTACACGAAGAGAACGGTTTTGTGCCGCGCACAAACTGGCAATACCTGAATGGTCTGACGAAAAAAACCAAGAAGTATTTGGCAAGTGCGCCAATGAAAATTGGCACGGACATAATTATCACCTCTTTGTCACTGTCAAAGGGACGCCTGATCAAACTACGGGTATGGTCATTGACTTGAAAGAGATGAAGCGGATTATCAATGATAAAGTCATTGACAAGCTAGACCATCGCAATCTCAACTTGGATGTCGACTTCATGAGCGGCATGGTCACTACGGCAGAAAACATAGCGCAAGCCATCTGGAAAGAGCTCGAGACTCCGCTTGCTGACAAGGGCGCAACCCTGCATCAGGTGCGACTATACGAGACAGAAAACAACATTATAGATTATTACGGCAACTGATATGAGTGGCGATACACATGATGAGCACGACTTCCACGAAAGGGGATACGTGCGTGAAGACAAGTACAACGAGAAAGCAATTGAAGCACTTTCAGGACACTACTCGAAAGTAATTGACCTGATTGGTGAAGACCCTGCGCGTGAAGGTTTGGTAAAGACCCCAGAGCGTGTGGCCAAAGCCATGCAGTATCTCATGCACGGCTATGATCTTGATCCTGCAGCCATCTTAAAGGGAGCTATGTTTGCTGAAGAGTACAGCCAAATGGTCGTAGTAAAAGGCATCGAAGTTTACTCGATGTGTGAGCACCATATGCTTCCTTTTTTTGGAAAGGCGCATGTCGCCTACATACCAAATGGTCACATCGTTGGCTTGTCAAAAATACCACGTGTAGTTGATGCATACTCACGCAGACTCCAAGTACAAGAGCGCTTGACTAACGAGATTCGCGACTGCATACAAGAGACACTTTCTCCAAAAGGTGTAGCTGTAGTCATAGAGGCGCAGCACATGTGCATGCAGATGCGTGGAGTGCAAAAACAGAACAGTACAACAACTACTTCTGCCTTTACTGGAGAGTTTTTGAGTGGAAGTAAAACCCGTGAAGAGTTCTTTGATATTATCTCTTCAGATTTAAGCTGACGTAGTCTTAGGCCTTGGCCTTCGATTCTCCCGCTTTATATCCAAATAGCTTGTTCTTCTTTATCAAGATGTCGACATAGGTTGGCACCATTTCCTCCCAGCCTTCTTCACCGCTTTTAATCATGCGAAGGACTTTCTTTGAGAAGATTGATAGCACCTCTTCGTCATATCCCGTCAGGTCAATCACACGTTTGTTAAACATGAGATACTCATACAGCGGTCTGATTCGCGGATGTATTTCCAGATTGGTGCTGTTGACCATCTCTTTCGTTTCAGGATTTCTAAAGGGGTAGAGATAAATCTTCAAGTCGCGTGTAAAGAGTATTCCAAATGCCTCGAGCATTCCACCATTTAGATTGCGGTAATACTTCTCATTGAAGACCTCCATCAAGTGGTCCACACCCATGATAAAGCCTATTCGCTCAGAAGTAAAGCTAGATAGATATTCGGTCAGCTTGTAGTACTTCATGTAGTTAGAGATCATGACAGTCTGGCCGAGTGAGCACAGTATGTCTGCTCTGTCTAAGAAGTCCTGCTCATCGACATCTCCCTCCATTAGTAGGTTGTTTAAGGTAATCTCAAACAGTACTTGGAGTTTTTCTTTATTGACTTTTGGGTCTTTGACAAACTCGTTATAGCCATTGACTATCATGTCAATATTGACTTTTGTCACCGGCCTAAACGATCCTCTAATGGCCAGTATATTCTTTTTGTACAGCAAGTCAGAAGGGTGCACATTTTCCCCATCAGGGTTAAAAATCACGGCCGAAGTCATACCATTTTTAACCAGCTTCAAACTCATCAATCTATTGTCGACATCCACAAAATCTGGTCCAGTCATGACGAGCGTGTCAATCTCGAGTTTGTCAAAACTGATGTTGTCCATCAGTGACTCTAAAAATGCGTTTGGATCTTTCCAGTAAAAGAAACTGGCGTAAATCAAGTTTACTCCCAAGATGCCGATGGTCTCTTGTTGCAACTGCGCCTCTAGTTCGAGCGGCTTGATGTGGATTATGACACGATTAGGCTCACTTGTCTTGTCAGTTTGAAACTGCACGCCTGCCCATCCATGACCCTTGTATCGTTTCTTATAGTCGATGGTGGCCACCGTGTTGGCAAAGGCAAAGAACATGCACTTGTCGGCTCGATCTTCGCTTAGTCTATTGTCCAGATGACCATATTCCTTGTCCAACATCTTTTCCAGTCGCGACCGACAGACATAGCGTTGGTGTTCTTCAGGGCCATAGATGGCATCACTAAACTCCTTGTCATAGGCACTCATTGCTTTGGCAATGGTACCTGATGCTCCACCAGCTCTAAAGAAGTTTCTACTCACTTCTTGTCCAGCTCCTATTTCGGCAAAAGAACCATAGATGCTCTTGTTCAGATTTATCTGAAGTGCCTTTTGTTTTGTTGTCAGAATAACTCGATCCACGATTCTTTGTTCTTCATTAAATGTAGCCCATTCCTCTTTTAGCCATTACAATAGTATTTATTTTTGGCCATCGAGCTCATTATAGAGACGAGTCATTATCAATGAAAGTCACCTTTTTAGGAACCGGAACCTCGCAGGGTGTGCCTGTCATCGCCTGTGAGTGCGAAGTCTGCTCATCTTCAGATACGCGAGATAAGCGACTCAGATGTTCTGTATTAATCGAACTTCCTGATTTAAATATTGTCATTGATACCGGCCCTGACTTTCGCCAACAGATGCTCAGAGAGAAAGTGCAGCGTGTAGATGCTGTTCTTTTTACGCATGCTCACAAAGATCATGTGGCCGGATTAGATGATATCAGGGCCTTTAATTTCAAGCACTCTATGGATATGCAAGTCTATGCTACCCAAGATGTGCAGCAATCGCTCAAAAGAGAATTTCATTATGTCTTCGCAGAAAACCCATATCCGGGTATACCAAAAGTGCGACTGCATGAGATTGATAAGAATCCTTTTAGCATAGCTGGCCAAGAAATTATTCCTGTAGAAGTCATGCATGCGCAGCTGCCAGTGTTGGGTTTTAGACTCGATAATTTTGCCTACTTGACAGATGCCAAGACTATTTCAGAAGAGGAGAAATCAAAACTCAAAGGACTGGATGTCCTGGTGCTCAATGCCTTGCGTAGAGAGTCTCATGTGTCACATCTTACATTGACTGAAGCCCTAGAGTGGGTGGATGAGTTAAAACCAAAACAGGCATACTTCACGCACCTGAGTCATTACTTGGGCACGCATGATGCCGTCAGTAAGGAGTTGCCAAACGCTGTTCAGCTAGCCTATGATGGCCTCTTTTTGACAGTCTGAGTCCTTTGGATTTCAAGGGTACATCGTCTTAAAGCTTCGCTAAGAAAAGATATTCGCCTATATTGCTAGGACAAAATCACAACGATGAAACTATCTGTACTTAGCACACTTCTCTTTGCCCTGATATTCTGCACAGGCATTTCCGCAAATAATACTATTCACGGTGAGCGTGACCCACATGATGTGCGGTTTGTAGAAGCTGGACAATTGGAATTAGACATGTCATTTCAAAAGCAAATTGCCAATTCTCCAGCATGGAGTAATTACGTGGACATGCACCCAGGTTGGAAAGCCTTTTTTGATGAGAGTAACCAAAAGCCGAGCAGGGCATTTGGACCAGCCATTGCGGTACAGGGAATGAACCCGACAGATCAAGCGTTGAATTTCATTGACACTGAACTTGAGGCATTCAATATTCCAGTAGAAAATCTGGAATTGGTCACGGCTTCTGACAATGGAAAAAGCAGCACGATCATCTTTCAGCAAAAGCATGAAGGAGCAGAAGTACTCTTTTCAAGAATGATGGTGAAAGTCAATCACCAATTTGGTGTCACGTCATGGAGAGCCGTTGTGCACCAATCCATTGAGTTAGGAATGACTCCAGCCTTGAGTGGGAGCGTATTGGAGTTGTCCGCTTCGGCAGGTATCGAAGGGGTCGAGTCATCGTTGAGTGTCGGGGAGTTGGCCATCTTACCTATCCCGGTGCACAGAGAATATCAGCAGCACTTAGTGCAACGCGTCATGGTTGAAGGGACGGCCAACAATGGACTACCTTACAGATATAATGTGCTAGTAGACGCAAACACAGGTGATGTGTTATATAGGTATAACGAAATTCATACGTTTTGCGGACATGACCATGGTGAGGAAGAAGCCTGCCCTGCAGAAGGTGAAAAGAAAAGTGAGAAAGACACTGAGACAAGTGAGCTGATGGTTGCCAGTGCGACTATAACAGGTGATGTTTGGTATACCAACCCTAACGACCCAATGATTAATCTTCCTTTTCCAAACATGCGAGTGAGTGTGATAGGAAGTACATTCTTTACCAACCAAAGCGGATTTGTAACCACCAATGCTGTTGGCCCTGTGAATGTGCAGGTTCAGATGAGAGGTGCCTACGCACAAGTATTTGATGGTACGACTACGCCAAGTTTCACAGTTCAGTTAGCAGAAGGGGCGAATGAAGTAGATGTGACAGGCCAAGTGAGTGATGAAGCCGTTTCAGGGTTCATCAACACCAACATCATTCATGACTACATGAAAACGGTTATTCCTTCGTTTACAGCATTAGACACAGAGTTGCCTGTCAACATTGAGATCACGCCACATGAGTGTAACGCGTTTTACAACGGGTCGTCAATTAACTTTTACACGGCTGCCGATGAGTGCCGCAGCTTGGTCACTGTGTCAGACGTAGTCTATCATGAGTATGGTCACGCCATCAATGGACAGTTTTATGGCACACAAGGACAGTCATTCCAAAACGGAGGAATGAATGAAGGATATGCTGACGTGTGGGCTTTTGCCGTGCAGGAAGACCCTTTGCTTGGAGATGGAGCCTACCCTCAAACTCCAGATGTGACTATTAGAAGATATGATATTGATCCAAAAGTGTACCCAGCAGACATAGTCGGAGAGGTGCATGGAGATGGTGAGATTATAGCCGGTGCCTGGTGGGATACATACGTGCTACTTGGTCAAGACATGGACGCGACTATGGCCCTCTTTGCAGGAGTCTATAATGGTTTCCAAGCTAATACGTTTAACGGAAATGAAGGTGTGGCCTTCCTTGACGTATTGTTAGACTGTCTAGAATTTGATGATGATGACGGAAACATATTGAATGGTACGCCAAATGGTGCAGCTATTTCAGAAGGCTTTGCCATACATGGTATCACGTTTTTAGCTACAGCAGAAATTGATCATGAACCTATCGCGTTTATTCCTGGAGATGAGGTAATCATGATTGAAGGAGAACTAGATATCTCAAATCAATTCACTGATTATCTTGATGGTGTAAATCTATATTTCAAAGTGAACACGAGTACCGTGTTTACAGAAGTACCAATGACTGACCTTGGTGACAATGAGTATGAAGCTGCCATTCCAGCTCAGGAAAATGGAACTATTGTGGGGTACTACATGGCGGTGAGAGACATTTTTGGAAATGCATCTTCCATCACTCCAGTAGCCGCTCACTTAGAAGATCCAAATCTCCCTAATTACATCATGGTAGGATATGAGCTCGAAGAGACTTATGATTCTGATGACGAAGAGGACATCACATCTTGGGAGGAAGGTGTGCCCGGTGATGACGCCACTACAGGTGAGTGGGAAGAGGCTTTCCCGCAAGGAACATTTTCTGATTCGGGAGTGGCTGTCGCTCCAGATTCGCAGAGCACACCTGACGGAGAGTTCTGTTTCGTGACAGGTAATGATTCTGATCCTACTGCCATTGGTCAGAATGACGTAGATGCGGGAACGACAACTTTGATGTCAGAAGAAATTGACCTTACAGATTACAATGAGCCTGCCTTTAGCTACATGCGTTGGTATACTAACAGCCCTCCAGGCGGTGCAAACCCTGGTGCAGATTGGTGGCAAGTGCAAGTCTCTGATGATGGAGGTGACTCATGGGTCTATGTAGAAAATACATTGACTTCAGATGCGAGCTGGAGAAAATACGTGTTCCGTGTCACTGACTATGTCGATGTGACTGATGAGTTTATGATCAAGTTTAACGCCTCAGATAGTACGACTGTCGGAGAGAATCTGGATGGTGGATCACTTATCGAAGCGGCACTAGATGACTTTCAGATATGGAGCACTGTGATGCCTGATGGGCTTGACGAGTTGATTGATAACGAAAGCATCAGCCTATATCCTAATCCGACTGATGACGAGCTCACAGTAGAGTTTGACTTAACTGCTGCCGAGGCACTTGATGTCATGGTATTTGATGTGAATGGTCGTGTGGTACTGACTGACAGAATATCTGCCAACACAGGCCGTGTCTTGTGGTCAACAGATGTGTCGACTCTTGCTAAAGGGGCTTATTCTCTTGAGCTTTCTTCTCCAGCTTATGGTAAGTTGGCAATGCCGTTTGTGAAGAATTGATGTACAGCAAACGATAATTTTTAAGAGGAGCTCACTACTTTAGAGAGCTCCTTTTTTATGTATGAAAACGAATCGAATCTGTATGTGGTCTGGGCCCAGAAATGTCTCTACGGCATTCATGTATTCCTTTGCCAATAGACCTGACTGCACAGTAGTTGATGAGCCGTTTTATGCGCACTACCTCAAAGAGACTGGCGCAGACCACCCTGGTCGCGAAGAGATATTGAGCCAGCACGAGAGCGACTTTAGAAATGTGCTTGAGCACCTAATTTTCGCTGATACAGATACGGAGATATTGTTCCTAAAAAACATGCCGCACCACATGGTCAACTGCTCCATGGATTTTGTGGAGGAGCTAAGCAACTTCTTTTTAGTCAGAGAACCACGCGCCATGATTGCTTCGTTCATTAAGAAGATACCTGATGTGAGCATGACCGATCTCGGTCTCAAAAGACAATGGGAATTATATGCAGACCTCTGCGCAAAAGGACATAATCCTCCAATTGTAGATAGCGCTGACCTGCTCAAAAATCCTAGGCAAGTACTCAGCGATTTGTGCGGCAGATTAAGCATACCATTTGAGGAAACTATGCTCACATGGAATGCCGGTCCGATTAAAGAAGATGGCGTATGGGCGAAGTATTGGTATGCCAATGTGCACGCGAGTAAGGGTTGGTCTGCGCAGCAAAGCACAGCACGAGTGATTCCTGCAGCCCATGAACACCTGGCGCAAGAATGTGAGAAGTATTACAATTTATTCAAACAAAAAACATGAACGAAGTACAACTACCAGACGAGCGAAACCGTGACATCAAAGTGTGGATAGACGGTGTCTTGTATCACCGAGACGAGGCAAAAATATCGGTGTTTGATAGTGCCGTTCAAGGTGGAGATGCAGTCTGGGAAGGCGTCAGAGTCTATGACGGTCGTGTCTTTGCGCTTGATGAGCATTTAGACAGATTGATGGACTCGGCTAAGGCCATGGCATTTGTGGATATTCCCTCAAGAGAAGCAGTCACTCAGGCTATTTTTGAAACCTTGAAGGCCAACAACATGATGGACGAAGCCCACATGCGACTCACGCTCACACGAGGCCGAAAAACGAGTTCAGGCATGAGCCCAACCTTTAATCAATATGGCTCCACGCTCATCGTGCTGGCAGAATTTAAGAAGCCTGTGTATAATCAATCAGGCATCCGACTTATTACTTCGGCCATTAGAAGAAACAATCCGAGCTGTGTGGATTCTAAAATCCATCACAACAATTTGATTAATAATATTCTGGCCAAGATTGAGGCCAATGTGGCAGGAGTAGATGCCGCTTTGATGCTAGATATGGACGGTTTTGCTTCAGAATGCAACGGCACAAATGTGTTTTTCATCAAAAAGAATGTGCTGCTAACACCACATGCGCATGCATGTTTACCAGGCATCACACGGTCTAAAGTGATGGCCATTGCAAAAGCAAACGGCATATCGCTAGAGGAGAGAAATGTTTCAATTTCTGAAGTATACTCCTGCGATGAGATGTTTGTCACCGGTTCAATGGGCGAGTTAACCCCAGTCTTGGAAGTTGATGGAAGACGGATTGCCGAAGAGTCAGGCCCGATGACCCGCGTCATTCAGCAACACTTTAGAAAAATGACCGAGTCTGAAGGGACAGCTATTGTTTAAGTGAAAGGCGCGCTTCACGCATCTTCATCACATTTTCAAGCACAGTGCGCATCTTGTCTATGTGCAGCATAGTGGCCGAGTCGCTACCTGCCGTTTCGGGACTAGGATGTGTCTCTATAAAGAGTCCATCCGCACCTGTAGCAATTGCAGAGAGCGCGATAGTTTCTATCATTTGCGGATTGCCACCAGTAGTGCCAACCGTCCGATTAGGCTGCTGAGTGGCATGTGTGCAGTCCATGATGACGGGCGCGCCATGCTCTTTCATACGAGACACAGAGGTCGCATCGACCACTAAATCTGAGTAGCCAAATGTGACTCCGCGTTCACATAACCACACGTTTTTGTTGCCAGTAGACTGTACTTTTTCCAGCGGAAACTTCATGGCTTCGGGTGAGAGAAATTGACCTTTCTTGATGTTGATAGTACACTCTGTCTTACCAGCAGCAAGCAACAAATCAGTCTGACGACATAAGAAAGCCGGAATCTGAAGGTGACTCACGTACTTCGCAGCTAAGGCCGCATCTTTTGATTCATGTATGTCCGTGATTGTGTCAATGGACAAGGTATCACCAACGTGTTTCAAGATTTCCAATGCCTCCTCGTCACCGATTCCCATCTTGCTGTTCAAGCTCGTGCGATTAGCTTTCTTAAAACTCCCTTTAAACACATAGTGTATGTCCAGCTCATCGCAGATGGCCTTTACATGCTCTGCGATGGTTATCGCCTCATCACGATCTTCAATCAAACAGGGGCCAGATAATAGAATCAGTTTGCTCATCCGCGTGCTTTTTTTCCGAGATACCCGCTGTGGTGTCTCAATGCATATTGCTCTTTGGTAAAACCTATTCGCTCCATGAGGCTGACAACTAGCAAGTCGCCAATGACCGTCATTACCGTAGTAGATGTAGTTGGTGTCAACCCAAGTGGGCAGATTTCTTCAGTGTCTCCAGTCCAAAGTACCACATCGGCAGCATCAGAAAGTGGACTCTCTTTTTTTCCAGTAATGCAGATTACTTCCATGTCACCATGCAGGAGCGCCACTTGTTCCATCAACTCCAGCACCTCTCGGGTTCGACCAGAGTTGGACAACAAAATAAGCACATCTTGAGGGGCGACTAGACCTAAGTCTCCATGTTGGGCTTCCAACGGTGGAAGGAAACATGCGGGTGTGCCAGTAGAGCATAATGTGGTGGCAATCTTGGTGCCTACCTCTCCAGCTTTTCCTACTCCAGAGACCACGACCTTACCGCTGCCTTCGTGCACCTGCTTGTTGATGAGTTCAACGGCAGCTTCTAATGTACCGTCCATCGGAATATTGCGAAGAGCATGAATCTCTTTTTCGATCAGGGCTTGTAAATGTTCTTTGCTCATGATGTAATTAGGCTTCGAAGATAGCAATATGAGCTATCACGCTGTATCATATCACTTGTTGTACTTTCAGCAGAACTAATTACACTCAATGGCTACCGAATCAATCGAATTTCTGAATAAGCAAGGACAAAAATTAGCTGCAAGACTAGAGTTTCCAGCTCATAGCAAAGTGAGGTCTTTTGTCATTTTCGCGCATTGCTTTACCTGCAATAAGAATCTCAATGCAGTAAAAAATATTAGTAGAGCACTCACACTCAAAGGCTTTGGAGTATTGCGGTTTGATTTTACGGGCTTGGGTCAAAGTGAAGGAGAATTTGCGGACACGAATTTCTCCACCAATATTGAAGACCTCAAAGCAGCCGCTGATTATTTAGCTGAGTTTCATTCAGCCCCCACTGTGCTGGTGGGTCATTCGTTGGGAGGCGCGGCTGTCTTGTTTGCTGCTAGTCAGATAGAATCTATTCGTGCTGTGGCTACCATTGGCGCACCTGCTGACCCTGAGCATGTGTCGCATCTGTTTTCTTCTGGTGCAGATGAGTTGGAGGAAAGGGGAGAGGCAGAAGTAAACATTGGAGGAAGGCCATTTAAAGTGAAGAAGCAATTTGTCGATGACCTTAAAAGTCAAAATATGTCTGCACTGCTCAAG
>CAYSDH010000015.1:0-56046 GCA_964429805.1 uncultured Flavobacteriales bacterium | reverse complement strand
CCACGACCTGCTGATTACAAATCAGCTGCTCTAGCCAGCTGAGCTACATCGGCTTGATTTTCAACTTATTAGGACTGTTTTTTGCGTTCAAAAATCCAGCTTCTCCTAAAAAGGACTGCAAATGTAGTAAAGAATCCATTAGATGCAAGCCCCTTATTTGAGTTTTTCTTTGAGTGAGCGCATGTTTTTCCCACAGCCCGCTCAGAATGAATCTGTTTGAAATATCTGTGACATAAAAAAGCCTTGGTCGATAATGACCAAGGCTCGTATCAATGTGGAATGGAATCAGGCATTAGCCGTGATTTTCCCCTTGTGTTTTTTGATTTGCCTCCTGAGTGCATCTACTGCACCATCGGTGGCTTCCTCAAATGATTTGCATTCTTTCTTTTTTGCAAAAAGCTCTTTCCCAGGTAGGTTCAATTTAATTTCAGTGATCTTATTCATGAAATCTGTACGGTTCTCTACTTTAAGGAAAACTTCTGCTCCGATTATGTTATCATGGAACTGGTCTAGTTTTTCCAACTTCTTCTTTATGAAGTTGATTAGCTTTTGGTCGGCATTAAAGTGTACTGAATGGACTTTTACTTGCATAGTTGTACTTTTTAGTCATTATACGTTGCTTTCACCCCTTCGGATGCGCTTGTTGGTGGATATTTTTTAGCTTCTCAATTGTGTTATGAGTATACACTTGAGTGGCTGCTAGGCTAGAATGCCCCAATATTTCTTTGATGGCATGTATATCGGCACCATTATTCAGCATGTGAGTGGCGAATGTATGTCTTAGAACGTGTGGGCTCCGCTTTTTAAGCGTTGTCACTTTCCCAAGGTATTGATTTACTTTCCGATAAACAAATTTCTCATAGAGCTTTTGACCGTCATCTCTCACTAATAAATAGTCTGACTGATCAAGCCCGTCTTGTGTTCTTTTTTGGAGATATTCTTCCAAAATCTCCTTCATCTGTACTCCAACGGGCACTATGCGCTCTTTATTTCGTTTTCCTAGAAGTTTGAGCGACATGTCATAAGGAGAATAGTCAGCTGTTTTTATACTGATTAGCTCAGACAGCCGAAGGCCAGTCGAGTAAAAGAGCTGAACCAAGACTCGGTCCCTAATTCCTTGAAAGTCGCTTTCAAAGAGGCCTTCCATTTCGAAAAGCCCTTCCATCTTTCGTTGCTCTACGAACTCAGGCAATCTTTTTGATGTCTTAGGCACAATAACGGCAACCAGCGGATTATCAGACCGGTAGCCATTTCTTTTTAGGTATTTGAAAAAGCTCTTGAGCGTAGAAATTTTGCGCGTTACACTGCGAGGAGAAATGTCGGACTCTATTAAACTGACTATCCAGTTTCTAATATGCATGGACTGCACATCTTTGAGCTCAGTGTCATCTTCCTGAGACTGCAGATACTCTGTAAACTGACGCATGTCAGTTTCATATGAGATGATGGTGTGTTTCGAATATCTCTTCTCGAACTTGAGGTTGTCGAGGAATGCTTGCTTCATAGAAGCAGAAAAGGTGAGCAATAAATTGCTCACCTTTTCATATCAAATTCTTACTTATCCCTACTCCTCTCTTAATTTCATAGCATTGGAGTAAGCGGCTTTTTTCATCTGCTCACGATTAGCCACTGAAGGCTTGATAAAGTGCTGACGTCTGCGAAGCTCACGAATGGTCCCCGTCTGGTCAAATTTCTTCTTATAACGCTTGAGAGCTCTATCGATGTTCTCTCCTTCTTTTACTGGTATGATCAACATATGACCTAAATTTTTTCTTAAGTGCCCGCAAAGCTAATGCTTTTCTTCCAAAGCAACCAAGGTTTATTTCAATATCTGACGTGAAATTACAAGCTTTTGAATTTCACTGGTTCCTTCTCCGATTGTACAAAGCTTAGAGTCTCTATAAAACTTCTCTACTGGAAACTCTTTGGTATAGCCATATCCTCCAAAAATTTGAACGGCATCAGTTGACACTTTGACCGCCACTTCTGAGGCATAATACTTGGCCATGGCAGACTGCTTGGTCAGTTCAACTGCTCTGTTTTTCATGTCACCGGCCTGAAATGTGAGCAGCTCAGACGCCTCAATTTCAGTGGCCATGTCGGCAAGCTTGAACGCGATACCTTGAAATCTAGAAATAGGTTTTCCAAATTGCTCTCTCTCTTTAGAGTAAGCCAATGACGCTTCATAAGCTCCTTTTGCAATACCGATTGAGAGCGAGGCAATAGAGATACGCCCGCCATCAAGAATCTTCATGGCCTGAATAAACCCTTCCCCTTCTTTGCCAAGTATCTGGCTTTCATGCACACGGCAATTATCAAAGATGACCTCAGCAGTTTCTGAGCATCTCATTCCAAGTTTGTCTTCTTTCTTTCCAGCCTTCAGTCCTTCATGCCCTCGCTCAATCACAAAAGCTGTCATGCCTCTTGAGTCCAGTAGCTCTCCTGTTCTCACTATGGCGACTATCACGTCTGACGATTTTCCATGTGTGATCCAGGTTTTTGTTCCGTTAATCACCCAGTAATCACCATCTTTTTCTGCGGTGCACTGCATTCTCATGGCATCTGAACCGGTGTTAGGCTCTGTCAAGGCCCAAGCTCCAAGTGACTCGCAGGTAGCGAGTTTTGGCAAGAATTTTTTCTTCTGCTCCTCACTACCGAAGTACATGATGTGTCCAGTACAAAGCGAATTGTGCGCAGCCATGGACAGTCCGATTGAACCACAGACTTTGGCTACTTCAACAATAGCCGTGATGTACTCCATGTAACCAAAACCTGAACCACCGTATTCTGTTGGTACAAGTACGCCCATCAATCCGAGCTCCCCCATCTTGCGCAACGTTTCTCTTGGAAGCTCCTGAGACTCGTCCCACTTCATGAGATTTGGTCTGATTTCTTTGTCCGCGAAGTCTCTTACCATTTGGGTAATCATCTTCTGGTTCTCATTCATACTAAAATCCATAGTGCAAGTTTTTTTTTTAAAAAGACACCAATTTTAAGATTGGCGCTGTAAATTCTTTTTCTAGTCGCTCTCCTCCTTTTAGGAAAGGCAATTCTACGAGAAAAGAAAAGCCAGCCACATTGGCCTTTTCCATTCTCATTAATTCGGCTGTCGCTGCGGCTGTTCCTCCTGTGGCAAGCAGGTCGTCATGAACGAGTACATTCCATCCTTCTTTGATCGAGTCTTGATGCACTTCTATTTCTGCGCTGCCGTATTCAAGGTCATATTTATAAGAGACCGTTTTATACGGAAGCTTTCCTTTTTTCCTGACGGTGATAAACGGAACCCCCATTTTGATGGCCAGCGGCATTCCAAAAAGAAAACCTCTACTCTCTACACCAGCAATGGCATCAATCTTTATACCCTCAAGTGAGGCCGCAAATGCATCAACAATATCGGCACACAACTGCGGGTCTTCTAAGACCGGAGTGATGTCTTTAAACATGATGCCAGGTTTTGGGAAATCCGGGACGTCCCTAATGGCAGATTCTATACGATCAGTGATTTCCATTGACGCTCAGATATGGTGCAATTTTAGCGTATAAATTGGCATCGACCAAATGTGATTGCTGCACATCTGCCGCTGCAGAATATGGTCCATGCTGCTCGCGTATCGCAATGATAGAGTTAGCGACATTCTTATCGATGTACGGGTGCGAGACTAGTGTTTTCCAATCGGCCCCATTTATGTCTATCCGACTGAGCTTGGAGTGGTCTACACGAAGTTTTGGCAACAACTCTTCTACAATCTCTGGGTGGTCTTTTAGTCCATACACTTCTCCGAGTTGTTTCGGGTCTGAATAACCACCTAAAAGATCTCGATACTTTAATATTCGGCTACTGTAGATTGGCCCAATTCCTTTTAAGGCAATGAGTCGCTCTTTTGTGGCGGAGTTTAAGTCTACTAATGAGATGGTAGGAATGCTTGCTGATTGACTTTCTACAATCTCAGGTTCCTTGTTTGCTGCAACGGTTTTTTCTGAAGCCACTTTAGCCACTTTCGGCTCAGTGGCTGGCAATGTGATAAAGTTCTTCAAGCGATTATACATAAAGTCGTTGACCACATAGAGTTTTTTGAAGTCTTCTGCTTTGTAAATCTTCCCTCCTTTCGCTCTGTACTTTTCAATAGACTCTGCTTGTTTCTCAGAAAACCCAAGGGTAATCAAGTCATCCACTGCTACTGTGTTTGGGTCAAATGGAAACGGAGCTGCGAGTTTCTTTTTAGAAGATACACGCTCGGCATAGATACTGGCGGCTTGGTCTGGCTGATCGGACTTGACAGAGAGCAGTTCTATTTTTTCTTCTAAGCCAAGATCTGCATAGCTGGGCGCAGGAGCGAAATACTGGTATGTGTTAAGCGCAATAACTACGACACATATCAGGGTGACTAGCACCATAATACCTAGCTGTTCCTTTTTGGAAAAACTGAATAAGTCACGAAGTGGTCTTTCCATTCACTTCAAATCATTTTTTTCCGATGGCCTCTAGATACCTGCTCAGTTGCTTTTTCACAACTGGGAATAGGAAGAATAGACCAACCATATTAGGGAAGACCATGGCAAATATCATAGCATCTGAAAAGGCCCAGATGGAACTCATGTTAGCAGCTGCTCCAATCACTACAAAAATTAAGAAGAGCAACTTGTAGGTGATGTCAGCCGCCTTGCCTTTACCAAACAAGAACTTCCAGGACTGGAGCCCATAATAAGACCATGAAATCATGGTAGAAATGGCAAACAAAACTACGGCTATGGTGAGGAAGATATCAGAGAAGGGAATGTACTTCGCAAAGGCTTGAGATGTTATTCCTGCTCCTTCATACATCTGACCATCAATAAGGACTTTTCCTTTAACATCTTCATACAGCACACCATTCACGGTGGCATTGAGTGAGCCATCGACTTGCTCTACTGTATTGGCAAGGCCTCCATAGTCAAATGCCCCTTGGGTGTTAAAAATGATGATGACAAGCGCTGTCATAGTACAGATAACAACAGTATCTATAAATGGCTCGAGTAAAGCGACTAGTCCTTCAGAAGCAGAATACTTTGTCTTCACTGCTGAGTGAGCAATAGACGCTGATCCGGCACCCGCTTCATTGGAGAATGCAGCCCGCTGAAATCCGACAAGCAGGACCCCAATTATTCCTCCAACACCAATTGCGGTTGGGTTAAAGGCTTCTCTAAAGATGAGTGCAAAGGCATCATCAATTAACGTGAAGTTGCTGAGGATGATATAGAGGCATGCCGCTAGATAAAGGACTGCCATAAAAGGCACTACTTTTTCTGTTACCGAGGCAATTCTCTTAATACCTCCGATGATGATAATACCCACAAGAACTGCTAGGATTATACCGATGATAAATCCTGCACTCGCACTCTCGAGTCCCACTAGGTCTTTGAGTACAATAGTCGCTTGATTTGACTGTGCTGCGTTGCCTCCACCAAATGAACCTCCAATGCAGAAGATGGCAAACAAGATGGCACCGATTTTACCGAGAAAAGCAAATCCTCTTTCCTTAAGCCCTTTACTTATGTAATACATCGGACCACCATATACTGTACCGTCAGGACCAATATCTCTGTACTGCACACCAAGCGTGCACTCAACAAACTTCGTTGACATGCCGAGCAGTCCACACACGATCATCCAGAATGTAGCGCCAGGACCTCCAAGAGCAATGGCTAGAGCAACTCCGGCTATATTTCCATTTCCTACTGTACCTGAGACAGCTGTTGCGAGTGCTTGAAAATGCGACACCTCGCCTTCTTTGCTCTCGTCTTTTATGGTGTCTGGTATGTCACCATCAACAGCCAAATCTGACTTCACTTCAGAGTGAGCCTCATCCACATGATCATACTTGCCACGCACCACATTTATGGCAGTTTTGAAGTGTCTGATATTGACAAAACCAAAGTAGATGGTAAAAAACGCAGCACTCGCCACGAGCAATATCAATACAAATGGAGTATCAAATACCTTGAAGAAGATCACTTCAGAAAAGAAATCTGAAATGGGTTTGAAGGCTTCATTTATTTTCTCATCCACACCCTTTTCTTGTGCAAAAGCGATAAATGGCAATAGAGTCAAAGCGAAAAATAATTCCAGTCTCTTTTTCATGTTTGTTTGATTAGGCTTTGGTGCATGTACTTTGGAAAACACACAAGGGTGTAAGATAGAAATTCAGAGTGAATCTAGAGGGTCTTGTTGGTCTATTAGGGCTAGACCTTCTTCAATGCTACGCGGGGCATAGCCTAAGTCATTTCGTGCTTTATCCAGAATAAAACCTGTGCGTGGCGGTCTTTTGGCGGCCTGATTGAGTGTCTCAGATTTTATAGGCACTACATTAGAATCGTCTACACTGTAATGAGCAGCCACAGCTCTGACCAAATCTATGATGGAATACACTGTTGGACCCGAGAGATGGTAGATGCCTGTTTCATTTTTTTCGGCAATAAGCCAGCAGCCCATCGCTAAGTCTTCGGCCAGCGTGGGTGATCTAAATTGATCATCTACAATGGTCATTTTATCTCCAGCTTTTAGTGCTTTTCTGGCCCAGAGAATAATGTTACTGCGACTCATGTTCTCGGCAATACCATAGACTATGATGGTCCGTGCGATGGCCCAATTTTTATACTCCGCATTGAGCAGTAACTGCTCGCTCTCATATTTGCTTTTGGCGTAAACACTTAATGGATCGGGCACATCTTCTTCTTGATACGGGCCCGCCTCGCCATTAAACACAAAGTCTGTAGAGAGATGGATGAGTTTGGCTTGTGTTTTTTCTGCCGAATTCAATAAGTGTTTTACTCCATCTAAATTGATGGCATAACACTTTTCTTGCTCTGTCTCACAGGCATCGACCATGGTCATAGCGGCTGTGTTAATTATGGCTGTCGGTTTAAATGTTGAGACCACTTTGTCAACTTGATTGGCATCAGTGATGTCCATAGTTTGATACTCATAACCACTCTTTACTGTGATGCGATTGTCACCAGAACTCGTTGCTAGAAGTCTGACATCATTACGTTCACGGAGTAGGTGTACAAGTTTTTGACCAAGCAAGCCGTTTGACCCGGTGAGGAGAATTCTGTGCATGCCGTGAAACTAAAGAAATAGAAAGAACTGATTGGGATTAGAGCTCCCAAATGGTGTTCTTCTTTTTTGAGGGCTTGAAATACTCTTTGTGTTTGAGCACAAATGCCATAGTTAGGTATAGAAAAGTGATTGAGCCGAATGTGATGAAGGAGAGGTATATAAATGAAAGGCGGATGTTGGCCGACTTGATATTCATCTTGTCACCCATCCACGTGCAGACCCCAAAGGCTTGCTTTTCGTAAAAGGACAATATGTCGTCAAATAGACTTTTCACTCGAACTTCTCAATAATTTAACTCCAACTGGACACTGAAGACAGTGCTTCTTATCACAGTGATGTTTTTTCATCTGTAATAACGCTTGAGAGTCCAGCGCATTGCGCGCTTGGACGCCCTGATCGGCCCAATTTCTAAGAACAGCGTTCTCTTCAGCCGGCAGCGCTCCTAACAAAGATAGGGCTCTTTCTCTTGAATTCAAATCTGCCACATGCAGAGAGTAGGCAAAAAGCACTGGAACTACTGTGTTTATGATGATACTGTTGACGGTTGCAGCACCTATATTCTTGTATCGTTCTGCGCTCAACGAGTCAAAGGCATAGTGTCGCAGCCAGTACCCACCAAGAGAAATTGAGAACAGCTTAGTGAGTGTATTAGGATTGGCCTCTAAAAATATGGAAAACAAGGAGTTAGACTCTTGCCACACACGTGCAAACTGAGCCAATCTGAGCAGTGGCAAAGAGGTTGGCCGCACTCTAGAGTTGCGCCAAGCGACTTTTTTCATGGGGTGAATCTTGTACTTATGTCTCAAGAATTCATACTGCTGTTGAAGCTCTTTTGGATATTCTTCTTCAAAGTCTTCTTCGAGAAATCCAGCTTGCCCGATAAATAATGCCTCAAGTATGTGAATGTCATCTTTGTGTTTGGCAATGACATCTAGCGGGGTAATCTGGGTGAGCAGTGCAAAGGGTTCGGCATTTACCTTTCCCCCAAACGACATTCCCAGCATGGTAAAAAGGGTCTTGTTCCAGTCGCCATTATACCTGTTTAAGAACTCAAGCACTGTGGCAGACTTCGTCTCCAATCTCTCTATGATTGCGCGGTCCATCATCTGGCGCTTAACCATAGAATCAACCTGCGACAGTTGATCTCCACAGGGAATCCAATGTCTGTTTTCAATCAGAGATTTGTATCGGTCTAAGTCTTTGGTAAACAAGCGATCTTTTAAGACCAATGTTGGTATGGCTCCTCCCCTTTTATTGGTGACTTCTTTATCATGGACCATTACTACATGGAGCACCACATTATCATAGGCCTCATCTGTATCATGCGCATGCGCCTTCCAATCAGATGAGAAATAATGTATCTCCACATTACCTGCCCACTCTTGCTCACCAATGGTGAGTCGTGCATTTAAAAAATCTGGGCCTGAGTTATGATTGTGAAATCCGCGGTTTTCAAGTTGCACGACTTCGCCAGATACGGTGCAGAGATCAGACTGATCAAAAAGGCCGTACTGCCACACATGGTGTATATATTCTTCTGGTACTCGGTTCAAGGTGATAATAGAATCGCGTACCTTGAAAGTAGTATTTTCAAATGATGAAGGCGGCCATTTCCTCAGCCAATCTTTGAGCTGATGCCTTTGGCGAGTCAGAATAGATGATGCCGCGGGAAGAATTGACGAGCAATCCGATGTCTTCTGAAAGCATGGCATGGTCTACCACATCTTTTAAGCTTCCGCCTTGAGCCCCAACTCCAGGAACCAGCAAAAAGGCATCTTTTGCAGCTTTTCGCACTTGCGCCAACTGCTCTCCTCGAGTAGCACCCGCCACAATCATTACTTGATTACTTCCTCCCCAGCTCAGGCTCTTTTCTATCACTGACAGATGTAAGTCATGCTCGCCATGATGCTGAAAATCCGCTGACCCTGGATTAGATGTCAACCCAAGTACAATCACCCACTTGCCATCAAACCCTAGAAATGGACTTACAGAATCTTCTCCCATATATGGCGCCACGGTGATGGCTTGGCAGTCCATGTTTTCAAAGAAAGCCTTGGCATAACGTGCCGATGTGTTACCGATATCTCCGCGCTTGGCATCGGCTATGACAAAGTGATTGGGGTACTCGGCACGAATGTAGGCGACTGTCTCTTCAAACTGTCTCCACCCGTCTGTGCCGTATGATTCATAAAATGCCGTGTTGGGTTTGAAGGCCACACAGTGCTCAGCGACTTGGCCTATAATGGACTTGTTGAACTCAAAAATCCAGTTGTCTGAAGACTGGAATGATGACGGAACTTTGTCTTTGTCTGGATCTAAGCCCACACAGAGAAAGTTCTTCTTTAGTCTAATCTGGGCAATAAGTTCTTGTCTAGTCACAGTTAGGCGGCTTCTCCAGCTTTTAATTTTTCTGAGTTTTCGGCCAGCATCAGTGATTCGATTACTTCGCCTAAGTCTCCAGAAATAATGTTCTGCAAATTATAAAGTGTCAAGCCGATACGATGATCAGTTACTCGTCCTTGAGGGTAATTATATGTCCTGATCTTATCAGAACGATCACCTGAGGCCACCATACTCTTTCTGGTCTTGGCTTCTTCGGCTTGTCGTTTTTTGAGTTCCATCTCGTAGACTCGAGATCTTAATACGCCTAGGGCTTTGTCGTAGTTTTTTAGTTTCGACTTCTGGTCTTGACACTGCGCCACGATGCCTGTCGGGATGTGAGTCAGTCTAATGGCTGAGTAAGTCGTGTTCACCGACTGTCCTCCGGGGCCAGAAGAGCAGAACTCATCTCTGCGTATGTCTGACTCCTTTATCTCCACATCAAACTCATCTGCTTCGGGCATGACCACAACACTCGCTGCCGAGGTGTGCACTCGACCCTGTGTTTCAGTCTGAGGAACTCGTTGCACACGGTGCACGCCTCCTTCAAATTTCATCTCGCCATAAGCGCCAGCTCCTTCTACTTTGAATATAATCTCTTTGTATCCGCCAGAGGTTCCTTCATTATAATCGACCACCTCGGTTCTCCATCCTTTGTCAGAGATGTACTTGGAGTACATGCGGTATAGGTCTCCAGCAAAAATTCCTGCCTCATCGCCACCTGTTCCGGCTCTGATTTCCATGACCGCATTTTTACTGTCTTCTGGGTCTTTTGGTACGAGTAAAATTTTCACTTCTTCATCCATTTCGAGCTTGCGTTTCTCTAACGAATCAAGCTCGGCCTTGGCCATGGCCTTAAACTCTGCGTCTTCTTCTGTGGCAATCAGCTCTTTTGACGAAGTGATGTTGTCAATGATTGATTTGTACTCTTTTTGGGCCGCTACTATCTCTTCCAGGTCTTTATATTCCTTCATGAGCTTGGTGTAGCGCTTCATGTCAGAGATGATATCTGGATCTACGATGAGCTTGGACACTTCTGTGTGTCGCTCAACGATAAAAGTTAGTTTTTGTAATAAATCAGTCATGGATTTCAGTAAGTAAAGGTACCGAATTCGCTCTCAATAGTCAGGGACTTTCCTTCTCCAGACTCTACGCGCCCAACTATTCGTGCATCAACTCCAAACGACTCTGAAATATCCATCAGCGCTTGAGCATGCTCTTGAGGCAGATAAATCTCAAGACGGTGGCCCATGTTAAACACTTTATACATCTCCTGCCACGCAGTTCCAGACTGCTCATGAATCATCTTAAACAGCGGAGGTATTGGGAACAGATTGTCTTTGATGATGTGCACATCATTTACGAAGTGAAGCACTTTAGTCTGCGCTCCGCCACTGCAGTGCACCATGCCATGAATGTGCTGGCGGTGCTCTTTGAGCATGGCCGCGATAATGGGTGCATAGGTGCGCGTTGGAGACAGGACTAACTTACCTGCATCTAAGTCTGAATCTGGCACCGGACTGGTCAACTTCATCTGTCCAGCATAGACTAAGTCTTCTGGAATGGCATGATCAAAGGTCTCAGGATACTTTTGGGCTAATTCTTTGGTGAACACATCATGTCTGGCTGACGTAAGTCCATTACTGCCCATGCCTCCATTATAACTGTCTTCATACTTCGCTTGCCCAAACGAAGCGAGCCCCACGATGACGTCTCCCGGAGCAATGTTTCCGTTATCAATAATGTCCGACCTCTTGGCTCTAGCAAATGCGGTAAAGCCTACGTCAAGAGTGCGCACAATATCACCCACATCTGCCGTTTCTCCTCCTGCCAAGGTCAGTCCTACTCCCAACTCTCGCAGTTCGTTGATATACTGATCTGTGCCTTGTATGAGTTCCTTGATAACAGAACCTGGTATTAAACTTTTGTTGCGACCGATAGTTGACGAGAAGACTATATCATCTGTGACACCCACGCAGATAAGATCATCTAGATTCATTACTAATGCGTCTTGGATGATACCTTTCCAGACGGAGTCGTCTCCAGTTTCTTTCCAATAGGCATAAGCCAATGAGGGTTTTGTGCCGGCCGTGTCGGCATGCATGATGTTGCAGTATGTCTCATCTCCCCCAACTATGTCTGGGAGAATCTTGCAAAAAGCATTTGGGAAAAGTCCTTTGTCCAAGTTTTTGATGGCTGCATGAACATCTTCTTTTCCGGCTGAAACGCCACGCGTCTGGTATCTCGTTGTATCGTCACTCATCTGGGCAAATATCATGATTAATCGCAGGGTGACAAGATGCTTTTATACACAAAGAGCCCCGTTTTGATAATTTCCAAAACGGGGCTCTAAAGTCTTATTCAGCGTTCAATCATTTGGGCGAGTAATCCCAGCTGAGTATAGAGAACTCTGTTCGTCTATTTAACTGATGTAATCTTTCCTTTTCCTCTTTGCTACCCGCAGCAGCAATCTGCGCATCAGAAATTCTAAGTCTTGACTCTCCAAAACCTCTTGCCTTCATTCGTGCACCAGGAATCCCCTTTGAAATTAAGTAGTCTACACATGACTGTGCACGCTTCTGAGACAGGTTCTGGTTATCGGCATCACTACCACGAGAATCTGTATGCGCCTCAAGCTGAACAACGATAGTCGGGTTGTCTGACATGATATTGTAGAGATAATCAAGGGAGTCTCTCGATTGCGGTAAGAGTTGCCATTTAGCAAGCTCATATTGTACTTCTGGCATTGAAATTCCTTTACCTTCAATCACCGGCTGCAAGAAGAATTCCTTCACAAAGTTTGTTGACTCGCCTGAGAGATTCACGGTAGAGATATTGTCTTTGGCAACGAGGTATTTTTCCTTGCCAACTTCGATGCTGTAGTTTACATCAGGATTGATGTAGCGCTCATCTCCGTTTGCTCCAAAGATGAATGAACCGTTACCATCTGTATTGGCTTCAAATGAGCTTCCGTCAGAACCAACAACTCTTACATACGAATTAACTAGTGGCTGCTGGTTGTCTTTGTCATATACTATTCCTTCAAATGCGAAAAGCACTTCTGGCAAGCTAAACTCGTAGATATCATCTTTCCCTTTACCACCGGCACGGTCTGACGTAAAGTAACCTCTTTCGAAGTCACCATCGAAGATGATTCCAAAGTCATTTGAGTTTGAGTTCATCGGGTAGCCCATGTTCTTGACATTGCTCCACTCGTTGTCTCCAGTCTTGTCTGCGATGAATAAATCTAAGGCGCCCATTCCTGTGTGGCCATTAGAAGAGAAGTAAAGACTTCCGTTGTTTCTAATGTATGGGAACATCTCATCACCTGAAGTATTGACTTTAGGTCCAAGGTTGACTGGCGCTCCCCAAGAGTTACTTCCTCCGTTATACTTTGACATCCAGAGGTCTTTTCCTCCTTGTCCACCTGGGCGGTCTGAGGCAAATACCATTACTTGGTCATCACTAGATAGAGCTGGGTGACCAAACGTATTCTCTTTCTCTTCAGCACCTTTAAGAGAAACTAGTTTCGACTCTCCCCATTTGCCTTCAGCATCTTTGGTACTCATCCAGATGTCGCAACCTTCGTTTTTCTTCTGGTAGCACTTGGTGAAGTACATTCTCATTCCGTCAGAAGTAAAGCATGCCGCTCCTTCATGATCGATAGTGTTTAGGTTTGAGCCCATTCTTCCTGGCTCTGCCCACTTCCCTTTCTCATCCTTCTTCGTCACAAAAAAGTCTTCGTAGCTCTCTCCAGTTTTTTTGAATTCTTCAATACCTGTAGAACCAAGTCTTGACGAGCAGAGTACTAACTCACTTCCTTCGCCACCTGTGAAGGCTGGTGCAAAATCATAAAACTCAGTGTTGAGCATGAGTGCTGGGTCAGTCACATACTTAGAAGGCTTATCTGTCTGCTCCATAGCATACTTCACTGAGGCAATACCTGCTTCGGCTTTGGCTACATCTCCACCTTTCTCTTTGTAGTTATCAAAAGTCTCTAGTGCTTCTTCAAACCTACCTTGCTTCTGCTGAGATTTGGCTACATAGTAATGTGCCATCGGGTCAGCATACTGCGCCTTAATGGCTCTCTTGTACCAAACTTCTGCCTGTACTTGATCATCCATAGAGCGGTAAGACTGGCCAACCCAGTAGATCATTTCGGCTTTTTCATCGGCCGTTTTCACAGACCCGTAAGCCTTCTTGAAAAAATCGACTGCCGTGGCATATCCTTCTTTCGCAAAATAGTGCTCTGCGGCCTCTCTGTCAGAGTAGCCCATGCTGTCATCATCCTGCGCTAGAGCGGTATTGGCGGCTAGTGCGCAAAATATGAGGAGTAGTGTAGTAAGTTTATGTGCGGTACGCATAATATAGGTCTGAAATTAAACTTGGACGGCTAAAATAACCAATTTCTCGGTTTAAGAAGGCACTGAAAATGCAGTTTCTAGGGAACCTGATTTTGACTGAAAATCAATTCTCACGCATCAACTCGTAGTCTTCATATCGAAGCACGAAACAATGCCTGTTCTCCCAGCCACCGCCTTCTACACGATGAAAATCAAATCCGGTTTCTAAGCCTTCTGCTTTAAACTGGTCTAGGTTGGAGGTAAATCCTTCTCCGTGCTCATAGATACCTTTGAGGTAATACGATGCGATATCATATCCCATAAGTCCATAACCATCTGGCGATGGGACAGTTCCATATTGCGCGTAAAAACTGGAAATAAATTTCTTCGTCTCTGCATCCTCATAATCTAGATACTTGGAGGCGACAATTCTCATATTGAATCTATTCTTAAGGTCTGCATCAATGTTTTCAAACTTTAACCACGACTCGAGTCCGTATACTGTAATATCTAATTCGCTCATGGCACTTGACCTCAACTTGGTAGTTAAATCAGAGACAAAAGGGCGCTGAGAGGACGGCACGGCTATAGGATTCATGCGCGCAGTGCTGAGCAAGGGCAAGAACTTCTCTTCCTCATAAGCATCAATAGAAAACTCAATGAGGACCGCAGTGCTATCTGAGCCTTGCTTCATTTCATTCCAACCCTTCATAAACGAGGCGTAAAAAGCCTTGTCTTTTTCTAAACCGCTTTTAAATAATATGATGGTGTCTCCCTCATATTTAGTGAACATGTACTTAGCCATATAACTGGCCATGTGCGAAGGGGCAGTTGTCACTTTACTCGCTAGCTTATTACCTTTCAGAATGGAAGATTTGCTCGTAAACGGAGAGACACTGCTGATTTGCATTGACTCTGCTTTTTTTGCCATTGCCGTGTAGCTTGACAAAAACACTGGCCCTATTATAAGGTCTAAATCATCTACTCCCGGACTATCCATTGCTCTATTCACCGACTTTTCTTGACGGTCCACATCAAACACATGCACTTGGGCAGACATTCCTTTTTCGCTGAGGTCTTGAAGTGCCAATTCCACACCCCTATAAAACTCGAATGAGATGTCCGTCATTTTCATGATAGACTCGCCTTTTTTGGCCTCAGCGTTATTGATAGAATTGATTGCAAAAGGCAACATCAACCCCACTTTCACCTCTGCCTGTGGAGAGGAGGCAAACGTGTTTTCTTCTTTTTCAGAATCATCGATTTCGGGAGTAGCAGCTGATGTTGACACATATCCATCTCGAAATTTTGGAATACGAATTCGCTCTCCTTTTTTCAGTCCTTCTGGCAACCCTCGATTGACATCTTTTAACTCATCAATCTCCACTTCATACATCTTTGAGATGCTGTAAAGCGTCTCTCCAGTGCCCACAAGGTGACTAATTAAACTGTCTTGCACTGCAGGCGTCACGTGGGCTGCAGGCTTTTTTATTCTGTCAGTCGGAATAAGAACCGTCATGCCTTTTTTGAGTCCATCCATGGTGCCTGGATTAGCCTCTAAAAGGTCATTCATATCAATGTTATATCGCTTACTCAGCGAGTAGAGAGTTTCTCTTTTCTTCACTCGATGTGTGAGCACATGCCCATCTAATTTGGGACTTGTCTTTGCCTCTTTCGCATCGACATACTTTACAGGTATAAAAAGCGTCTCACCAATGCTCAAGCCTTCTTTGGCCCATGGGTTTGAATCAGTGATATTTTCTACTGTGACCGCATACATTTTTGAAATACCATACAGCGTATTTCCTTTTTCAATATCATGAACAATGCACTTTTCACTGCCTCGCATTCCGTACATCTGTGCAGAAAGCGAACTCGTAAATAGTAAGAGCGATATTATTGCGAAAAGATGTTTCATTACTCCCACTCTATAGTAGCTGGCGGCTTTGAACTAATGTCGTACACCACTCTGTTAATTCCTTTAACTCGGTTAATTATCTTGTTTGAGACGTCTGCCAAAAACTCATAAGGTAGATGACACCAATCGGCAGTCATACCGTCTGTTGAAGTCACTGCTCTCAGCGCAATGGCCTTTTCATAGGTACGCTCATCTCCCATCACCCCTACGCTTTGTACAGGTAACAGAATAGAGCCGGCCTGCCAAACCTTGTCATATAATCCCTCTTCTTTTAACGCAGAAATAAAGATATAGTCTACCTCCTGCAAAACGCGTACCTTTTCTTCAGTCACCTCGCCCAGTATCCTGATGGCCATGCCCGGCCCTGGAAATGGGTGGCGACCCAAAATCTCTTTATCCAATCCAACTGTCGCTCCGACCTTACGCACCTCATCTTTAAATAAAGCACGAAGTGGCTCTACCACTTTGAGTTTCATGAAGTCGGGCAGCCCACCTACATTATGGTGTGACTTAATGGTGGCACTTGGACCTTTGACCGACACCGACTCGATGACATCTGGGTAGATAGTTCCTTGTCCTAACCACTTCACCTCCGGATGCTTTTTTGACTCTTCGTCAAACACATCAATGAAGGTTTTACCAATCGCCTTGCGTTTAGCTTCTGGATCAGTGACTCCTTTAAGCGCATCATAAAAACGCTTTGACGCATCTACTCCAGTGATATTGAGGCCCAAGCCCTTGTAGCTTTCAAGCACCTCTTCAAACTCGTTTTTACGCAGCAATGCGTTGTTGACAAAGACTCCTCTCAACCTGGGGCCAATAGCCTCATGGAGAAGCATCGCTGCCACAGAACTGTCTACTCCACCAGAAAGGCCGAGTATTACTTCATCATCACCTAGTTGCTCTTTGAGCTCGGAAATAGATGTTTCGGCAAAACTTTTGGAGGTCCAGTCTCCGGCACAGCCGCAAATGTCTTTTACAAAGTTCTTTAGCAACACCGCCCCTTGTTCTGAATGATATACTTCAGGATGGAACTGTATGCCGTATGTGTGACTGCCACTTACTTGATAACCCGCCACTGACACATCAGGCGTAGACAAGATTACTTTAAAGGAGTCTGGCACTTGTGAGATGGTATCTCCGTGACTCATCCAGACTTGAGAATCTGTATTTACTCCTGCGCACAGGACATTGCTGTCATCCACAAATGACAACTTCGCACGACCATACTCTCTAATGGTAGACGGAATCACTTTCCCGCCATCGCTCGTGTGAGCGATATACTGAGACCCATAACAGACAGCCAGCAGTGGCTTACCGTCAAAGAGGCTAAAGTCGATTTCAGGTGCGTTCTCATCATGCACAGAGAATGGGCTTCCTGAGAGGATTACTCCTCGAAAGTCAGCCACATCTGGCAACGAGTTATAAGGATGAATCTCACAATACACTTGCTGCTCACGCACCCTTCTGGCAATAAGCTGTGTGTATTGGCTACCAAAATCAATAATCAGAATGTTGTCCTGCATTGCCGCAAATATACTCATCGCCTTTATCTCCAATCTGCATCGGAAACGGCCGTTTCTCAACGATCTGGAAAGAATTTCTTAATATAAATACTACCCTAAAACGCAGGTTTATTTGACTGTTTTGACTTATTTTCGTATATAAGGAGTAGAGCGGTGATTAAACACAATCTTATAGCAATAAGCGTTTCTTTCTTGGCGGTGGTTTCAAGCTACGGGCAGCTGTCAGTCAATGCTTTACTGACTGATTACACCATTGACTTTGAGAACACAGTGGCTGGAGTGTCAAACGGCACTTTTTCAGGTGCTGGGTTCCAAGCCGCCCCTTCTGTGGGCAGACTAGATTCTGATGCATGGACCTTAACTAACCCTAACATGCCTTATGGCTCAAATGCCATCGGAGGAGTCTACGCGCTTGGTTGCGGAGGAGGCGGAATAAATGACCAAGGAGGAGTTTATTGTTTTCAAGGAGGGTCAATCGCTGGACGAGCACTCGGAATTCATCCTTCAGCAAGTGCTTTTGTGCCTGGTGTCACTGAACTAAGAGTGCTCAATAACACGGGAGACTACATCACCAGTCTCTCATTGAGCTACAACTTGCATGTGCGAAATGACGACAACAGGTCCAATTCGTTTAACACCTCTTTCTTCTACAGCACAGTCAATAATGGCTACAACTCCATTACCAACAATATGCCTTACGCCATCGACTTTTCGAGCATGGCATATTCTAGTCCAGGTGCGGGGACTCCGGGTTCTGACTTTTTTGCCGTCCCCATGAATGAGACTCTAAACGGACTGTATGTGAAGCCGGGAGACTATTTCTACATCCGTTGGAGCACTGCTGATGTGAGCGGAACGGGTACGAGAGATGAATTTGGAATAGACGATATTGTTATTAATGTAGACGGCTCACCAGAGTTGACCTTCTATTCTCAGAACAGCGGAGTGTTGAGCACCAGTAATTTTTCAAGTACTGCCCTGTGGTCGACTGTTCCAACTGGAGGCTTAGCATATAAAATGCGCACACTGGTGCCGGAAGCCACTTTTAGGGTTCAGAATGGTCATACCACAACGTTGACTACTAGTTCGTATAGAATGACTCTAGACAATCTGGTAGTTGATGCAGGGGGCGCTTTTCAGACAAACACAACGGGCACCTCTCCTTCGCAGCGCTACTTAAATGTCTGGGGCGATGTCACTGTTAATGGAAGTATAGGAACACCCAGTGGAGCTAATTCAGGTTTGGGGCTGAATTTAAATCCTGGCGCACATGTCATCTCTGGTTCGGGTACGACCCACATTTCGCGCATTAGAAAATCAAACACCAACTATCCTCCAGGAAATATTCCTAACGGTTACTGTGAGTTGAGTATTCAAACGGATATGACGCTACTGTGGACGGCTAGTGCATTATACAACGGCCGAGCCGCGAGTAATGGCGGAACAAACATTTTTGATGTGACCATTGAAAGTGGAGCGACTGTCAGTACCGATGGATTTATAGGGATGGATCAAACTGACCCCACCTCCAACACGATTGAATCTGGCGGTACTTACACAGTCTTGGGTACGTTGAATGTGGCTCAGGCCTTATACTTGACTACGAATAATAATGTAATCCCCTGCGGACTGACTATAGGGAGTGGCGGCATAGTCAATGCGGCTTATGTGCGAAGTGATGCTACTGGAACAGCCGGTCACACGCTAAACATGCTCGGCAATTCCCTATTGAATCTAACAGGTAACCCTGCTGACCAAACTACTTGGCTGAATTACAGCACGGTCAATAACGTCTATAATTTTCAACCTAACTCGACCATTGAGTATTCGAAAGCCGGCCTACAAGATGTGGATGTGCGTCTGACTTATCGCAATCTTGTCAACTCTGGATCTGGAGTCAAGTTGGTATTTGGAGGCGGTGGACTTGACCTTGTGGTCTTGGAGAACCTAGATATTGAGGGCAGTGCGATACTCACGCCTAATGGTCATGAAATAGAGGTTCATGGACATTGGACAAATTACAATCAAAGCGGATTCGATGAAGTAAACGAGCTGGTAAACTTCATCAATGATGGAAGCCCAGGAACTACATCAATCACTTGTCCGGGTGGTGAGGATTTTTTCAATCTTGGTATCTCTGCCGGAACGACTTTGATGAATGATGCAGTCACCGTGACGAATACACTGAGCCTTGATGCGCGCTTGGATCTCAACGGAAACGAGCTACTTATTAGTGAACCAGCCACTGGACTATCCATAGTCACGCCAACAGGAAATGAAGTAGTGGTCAGTGAAGATGATGCTCATGCCGGACGGATAACAAGAACGATAGACTCTTTTACTGGACCAGTGGTCTATCCTTTTGGCACTTCTGCAGGTATACCCATCTACTCTAGATTTAGACTCAACTCAGGTATAGCAGGAGATGTGAGCATGGCCACATATGGCACCACTCCAGATAACCTGCCATGGCCCACTAGCCCAGTAGCTGTAAATAATTTGGCGAGCACCATAGGCCTCGCTCCTGACAACAGGACAGCTACTGTAGACCGATTTTGGTCCATAGAGCTGACAGAAGCTACGGCCGTTGCCGATGTGGAGTTTAGCTTCGTAGACTCCGAAGTACCTGGTGCTCCTCACAACACGCCTTCACTGTTGAGAGCGCAACGCTATGACCTAAATAGCAATCAGTGGCAGACTGCCTTACCGGGTCAGTTTGTTTTAACTGGCACACATAGTCCGACTACCACCACAGTAGTTGTTCCTAATGTTGCTCAATTTAGTCCTTGGGCTGTGGCCTCAGACAACTCTCCACTCCCAGTTGAGCTATTAAGTTTTGATGGAAAAACGACAAGCACTGGTATCAACCTCAACTGGTCCACAGCATCAGAAATTGACAATGATGGTTTTGAATTATGGAAGTCTGCTGACGATGTTGATTTTCAATTTTTGTCTTGGATCAGTGGTGCTGGAAACAGCAGTACCGTGCTCGAATATGAGCATACAGACATCGCGCCATTTGTAGGAATGAACTACTACAAGTTGATTCAAAAAGATTTTGACGGTACTGCAGATGAGTCTGATGTAATCGGCATCGAGTGGCAAGGAGAAGAAGGAAGTCTATCGCTCGACTTATATACCTCAGATGTATTGAGAGGAAGACTTAGTAAGGATATTGGGCCAATCACTATTGAGGTCTTTAACAGTGCTGGTCGATTGGTCATGAGTGAGACCTCAGCTGGAAGTCAATTTAGTTTTGACATTCGAAACCTGAGTCGTGGACAGTACATAGTCAGGGTTGCTTCAAAAACTCAGCTGATCAGCGGTAGGTTCATCCGCTAGTAAATCAAAATCGTTAGTCTTAAGTCTAGTGGGTCTGTCTCGCTCAAAATTTTAGGTATCAGTGTTGAGCCAATTTTCAGATAGTGTTGAGACACATTCTCTTTTCGCTCTTGAAGCCCGCCTCCAGGAAAGAGACTTTCTTTGATGGACCTAATCTGATTAATACTAGTCTCGTTTTTCTTTTTTTCTGCTCGCACGAGTTTCTTTTCAATCGTATCAATCGACTTTTCTAGCTTTCGCTTTTCAGACTCAGTAAACTGAACCATAGATGGGTTAATCATCTTTGACTTTTCCGATATGCGCTCAAAAGACCGAAGTATGGCCTGCTTATCTTCAAGTATAGACAAGTCATCATCTTGCTCTTTGAGGGCAAAACTCTTCTCAAGTTGATGACTTGGCACAAACAAATCTTGATAGTCAAAGCCCAGTTTTTCCCACTTGCCCCACATCTTGCTGTCGATGAGTAAGAAGGAGTTTCTGAGCACTAACACTGGGAAGGTGATGCCACACTTTTTAAACACATTCTTAAGCTCAAACCAATAGGCCAATTCTCCTCCCCCACCAATGTAGGCCAGATTAGGCAAGGCAAACTCTTGATAGACTGGTCGAAAGAGCACATTTGGGCTAAACCGCTCTGGATGCTTTTCTATTGTTGCCTTGAGCGTGTCTGCGTCAAAGAGCAAATCAGTGTCGAGAACTCTCACATCCTCTCCCTCTGGCACAAGTCTCTTTCGCTCATCTCCTTTGAGGTAAAAAAGATTAATCTCTCTTGGTGTGGCTTGTACTTTTAGACCACGCTTGGCCAGCATGCTTCGATGCTTGGCCGAACTCTGCTCTACTACTTGGCTAAATATTTCTTGACTAGTAAAATTTTGAAAAGCTCGCTTCAAGTTGACATCATCACCGTCCACGCATAAGAGTCCATATTCTCCAAACCATGACTGAACTAGATCTCTAGTAGCCTCAGTAAGCGTTTTCTCACTAGAATAGGCCTTATTAAAAACAGCCAAAATCTCAGCAGCCTCTTCTCTGTTTCCTAAAATATCTTTGAGTTGGCTGAGTGGTTCATCAATATTTTTGAGCTTCATGCGCCCAACTGCACCTGATTGCTCAGCGTTCCACTTGACTTCTTTTCCAAATACGGTAGTATGATCTACCTCTTCAAGGTCATGATCTTCACTGGCCATCCAAAAAACAGGTACGATACTACTCTTCAGCTCTGTGCTGAGCCGCTCGGCCAGTTTGATGGCCGCACAAATTTTAAAGATGAAGTAGAGAGGCCCGCTGAACAGGCACAGCTGATGACCGGTAGTGACAGTAAAAGTGTTGTCTGAAGTCAGGGCTTTTAAATTAGCCTGCTGCGACTCGGAGAGTTCCGCGCCATCATACTGTCTCCTGATGACCTCAGTGATTACTGCTCGGTTAGCGAAGTTCTTTCTTTTTTCCTCTACCTGCTGCTCAAAAGAAGGCAGACTAGGAAAGCGATTATAAAACTCTTTGAAATCGTCACGTTGTGAGATATAATCAATCACCGTGCGAGAGAATAGCCCGGTTTGCTCGTATGGTATTTTCTCCATCTTCATGTGCCGCAAAAATACGCTAAGAGAAAGGAAGCCAATCTGAAAAGTATTGGTCTATTTTTGCGCATCAATGAAAATCAAGAAAGGACATATATACGAGCTTGACATAGTCGAGATGGCGTTTGGCGGAAAGGGAATGGCAAAAATGACTACCGACAATGGAGAATGGGTAGTATTTGTGCCCAACACCATTCCTGGACAAAAAATAGAATGCCGACTAACCAAAAAGCGCACCCGACACGGAGAGGCCCGACTGATGAAGGTTCTTGAGAAGTCTCCTCTAGAGATAGACCTTCCCTATCAGGAAGTATCGGGCGCCCCGTTTGCCAAACTCCCATTGGAAAAACAGCGCTTTTACAAAAAGCGAGATAGCCTGATACAGTTTCAAAAACTGGCGCAGATTCAAGATATGGACCAGCGTTTTGATGAGTACATTGAGTCGCCTCAAGACTGGTTCTACAGAAATAAGATGGAGTACTCCTTCTCGTTTATAGTCTGGAGCGAAGAAGAGCAAAAGGGTATAGATGGTTTTTCACTGGGCTTCAAGCGCAGAGGAATGTGGTGGTGTACAGAAGACCTGAACAAACCTTCTGGCCTCTTTGATGAAGAGTTTGAATCCAAACTCAAAGACATTCGCATCTACTGCGAAAAGACTGGACTCCAAGCATGGCATGCGCCTGGCAGTCATGGCTTCTTTCGAAATTTGATGGTAAGAAAATCATTTAAGGAAAACACCTTCATGATTAGTCTGCAGACAACCAGCGATGGCCTTGACAAATTTTCACTTCCCGATTTTGCTGATTTCATGGAAGAGTTATTTCCTGGCAGAATCTCAGGTGTGCTGCACACGCTCAATGATAGCCAAGGTGACCGATTTAATTATGACCCAAGCGGCAGCACAGTTATTTCTGGAAAAGACCACTTCATGGAAGAACTGCTCGGATTAAAATTTACAGTCAGCCTGTCCAGTTTCTTTCAGACCAACCCCGCTTCAGCCGAGCGCCTTTACCAGAAGGTGATTGATTACACCTTAGAGTATGGTAAAGAAGGTATAGTCATGGACCTTTTTTGCGGCACCGGTACCATTGCTCAGCTAGTGGCTCGACAATGGAAAGAAGGCAAAGTCATCGGAGTAGACCTAGTCGAGTCAGCCATTGAGGATGCGAAAAAGAATGCAAAGTACAATGGCATAGACAATGTCGAATTTTATGCCGCTGACGTGGGCAACTTCTTAAACGAACACCCTGAGTTTGCTGGACAAATAAGTTCGGTCATTTTAGACCCTCCACGTTCTGGCATCACAACTAAGGCCTTGAAGCGAACGATTGAACTTGGTGCAGATACCATTGTGTATGTGTCATGTAATCCTTCTACTCAAGCACGCGACACGGCTCAACTGATGAGCGGAGGTTATGAGTTAAAGATTTACTCGTTGGTCGATCAGTTTCCACACACTTCGCACATCGAAGGCATTGCCGTATTTACTAAGCAGAATTAACCTCCAGAAATGCCTTGCATCATGAGTGCACACGCAATGGCACCGAATGTTCCCAAGGCATAGCCTAGGACTGCTAAAAGCACCCCGACTGTGGCCAGAGATGGTGAAAAGGCTGACGCCACAATAGGCGCAGATGCAGCCCCACCGACATTTGCCTGACTACCCACTGCCACAAAAAAGAATGGCGCTTTGATGAGCTTGGCCACTCCCAAGAGTAAGGTGACGTGAATCAACATCCAGACTAGCCCGATGAGAATTAGGTATTTGTACTCACCCCAATTATTATAGAGCTCTATCAAGTCCATTTTCATGCCGATGGTGACCACAAGAATGAAAATGAAGAGTGACCCAATTTTTGAGGCACCTGCACCTTCATAGGAGCGTGCCTTGGTAAACGAGGCAATCAAACCAAAGGTGGTGGCACAGACTATGAGCCAGAAAAAGTGTGACTTTAATGAAGCCAAGTAATGCCAGTTAGAGTCAGGGTCAATCGTCTTCACACCATTGACCATCGAAGACCATTTACCAGACAAGAACTCACCCATATTGACACTCAAGACATCGGCCAAGAAGTGCGCCAATCCGACTAGTGCGAAGGTAATTCCCATGAGCACCGCAATGTCCTTAAAGGAAGGCACGCGCATGAGCTGAGCTTGGTAACTACCCACCTTCTCTTTTAATGCGGTAATGGCTGAATTATCTGCTTTGAGTTTTTCGTCTAGCTTATCGCTCATTCCTGCACCAAAAAGCAAGAAGGCCATCCAAATATTTGCGACAAAGACATCCACTATAATCATGGCTCCAAAAAGCGTGTCACCTGCGCCATAAATTTCCTTCATGGCTGTCTGATTGGCTCCTCCGCCAATCCAGCTGCCGGCCACTGTGGCAAGCCCTTTCCAGATTGAGTCTTCACCTTTGTCTGCAAGCATGCTCGGGTCAAGTGTGGAAATCAACTTCAAAGCGATCGGTCCGCCTATCACAATACCGATAGTTGCAGTAAAAAACATGACCAATGCCTTTGGCCCCAAGTTGAGAATACCTTTGATGTCTGTACTTAAAGTCAGTAAGATGAGCGAGGCGGGAAGTAGATATCGAGAAGCTACGAAGTATAGTGAAGAATGTCTTTCGAGCGGCCCAACTTGTGCTGAGGTCAGCGAGTTTTCCTTGAGCATAGTCCGAATGATGTCGGCATAATTACTCGGGTTTGCATCTACCCCAAGACCTTGAAGCAAGGCGAGACTCGCATCCATATCATACCAGTGCGGGGCTATAAATCCAAATAAATTAATGAGTGCCGGAACAAAGTATGCCAGCAGCAGCAGTGGCACAAACTTGTAGAATTTTTTAAATGCAGGAAGATCATTGCTGTAGAAGAGAAGCGCTAAGGATGCGATTAGAACTCCAAAAACAGTGGCATCGTTGGTAAAAATAGGTTCGTACATGAGTAGATTGTTGACCACATAAGTACAAAAATTAGTGCATCTTTAACGAGCTAGAAATCGGGCATATGAGCAAAACCCTACTTTGGATTTATACAGTTTTAGTATTCGCGGTGCTATCAGCATGTGGAAATGCGAGCACAGATAAAGATTCTGTTCAGCAGGCTGAGCCAGAAATCGAGAAGAATGATGAGGAGCCTGTTCCTGAAGAGGTGGCATTAGACACCATGACCCTGGACAATATTGACCCAAACGAAATCATGACTGACGACTGGAGTGATGATGGTGACATCGAAGTGGAGGTGACGGAATGAGGCTCGTAGTATTTCTCTTTTTTTCTGTCCTGTTGTGTTCGTGCGGAGGTGATGGCGCGGACAAAAAGACCTCTTCGGCTCCAGTGAAGACTGAGGCGGTGACTGGCAATGAGCTTTTTCGACTCTTGAGTCCTGCTGAGTCTGGCGTTAACTTTCAAAACAACATCACAGAAGACGGCACGTATAATTACTTCACATTTCAGTATGCCTATAATGGTGGAGGAGTAGCCGCTGGCGACATCAACAATGATGGTTTGGTAGACCTTTACTTTACCGGCAACCAAGTGCAAGACAGGCTGTACCTCAATAAGGGAGACCTCAAGTTTGAAGACATCACATCAGGTGCAGGTATCGCAAATCAAGGAGCATTCAACTTTGGGGTAACCATGGCTGACGTCAATCAAGATGGCTATCAAGATATATACGTGTGTCGGTCAGGGCATAAAAAACTGGGTAAGGGAAAATCAAATCTTCTGTACATCAACAATGGTGACATGACCTTCACTGAATCCGCTGAAGAATATGGATTGGCCGACATTGGCTACTCCATCATGGCTGCTTTTTTTGATTATGACCAAGATGGAGACCTGGACTTATACCTCACCAACCACCCTGTAGATTATGGTCAAAACCTCAACGAAAGGCTGGCCAATATGAAGAACCCAGACTATGAGGTGAGTGACAGGCTGTACCAAAATAATGGCAACAACACGTTTAGCGATGTGTCAAAAAAAGCTGGTATTCTGAACTATGGTCATGGACTTGGTCTAGTCATTTGGGATATTAACAACGATGGCCTGGATGACATCTATGTAGGAAATGATTATCAAAGTCCAGACTACGTGTACATCAATAATGGTGACGGCACGTTTACAGATAAGATGACGGATTACTTTCAGCACATTCCCTACTATAGCATGGGAGTTGATGTGGGGGACATTAATAATGACGGTGATCTGGACATTAATGTGGTAGAGATGTTGCCGCAGTCTTATGGCCGCAGAATTAAGAATGTGACTGACTTAGAAGAAGATAAGTACTACGCGTTTGAGCGTGTAGGATTTCATCATCAGTACATGCGAAATGTCTTGTCGAAGAACAATGGGAATGGCACGTTTACAGACATTGCCCATTACGCTGGCGTGGAGGCAACCGATTGGAGCTGGAGTACACTCATCGAAGATTTTGACAACGATGGATGGCAAGACATATTTGTGTCAAACGGCTACCTGCGTGACATGCAGGACAAAGACTACATGAAGCGGGCGAAAATCTTGACAAAGAAAACATCTCGATTGCGCCTAGAGCAAATTGACAGCATCACCTCATCTGTCAAACTCAGAAACTACATGTATCAAAACAAAAAGGACTATCAGTTTAAGAGCTCTGCCAAAGCTTGGGGACTCAAAGAATCTGCCTTTTCATATGGCGCAGCATCGGCTGACCTTGATAATGATGGTGACTTAGACTTGGTGCTAAACAACAGCAATTTGAATCTCAGTCCTGACCCTGCTTTTATATATGAGAACATAAAGTCTTCGGGCAAAGACTTTATACAGTTTGACTTTGAAGGCCCGCTTGGAAACAGAGATGGAGAAGGTGCGCGCGTGGAGCTGGAAGGAGAATTTGGAAAGCAAATAAAAGAGATGCGCAGAACCAGAGGTTACCAAAGTAGCGTACCACGAGTTCTTCATTTTGGCTTAAAAGAGAACAGCACTGTCAACTTTATAGTCACCTGGCCAGATGGTAAGACAGAAAGCCAAACTGCCGTGCAGGCTGGACAGAGAATCACCTTAAAGCACAGTGATGCTGGCCCTGCTGTACAAGAAAACCCAGCTCCTACCCTGTTTAAAGAAGTCAACGTAGCCGGACTCAATTTTGAGCACAGAGACCAGTTGATGAATGAATTTCTGAAGGAAAAACAACTACCCGTGCGTCTTGGTATGCAAGGGCCAAGTGCATGTAAAGGCGATGTCAATGGTGACGGCACAGAAGACCTATTTATTTGTGGTGGAGCAGGACAGGCTGGTCAATTGTTTCTGAATAATGGCAAGTCAATGACTACACGAAAAGGCCCATGGGAAGCTGATGCAGCCAAAGAAGGAATAGACTGCTCATTTGCCGATGTGGATCAAGACGGAGACTTGGACTTGTATGTTGGCAATGGATCCATAGAGTTTGAAGACGACAAAAAACTGCTGGCCGATGACCTCTACATTAATGACGGAAAAGGAAATTTCTTTAGCGGATCTGACCGATTGCCTCAGACCTATTCATACACTTCTGCGGTGCGCTTTGACGATGTGGACGCTGACGGTGACCAAGACATATTTATAGGCACTCGATCCGTACCGTTTAAGTATGGCGAACCAGCGCTCAGTTTGCTTTACATCAACGATGGAGGAATGTTCAGCAGTCGAGCACAGCAATTGGCGCCTGCACTAGTCGATATCGGCATGGTCACAGATGCAGCTTGGGCGGACCTTGACATGGATGGTGACACCGACCTGATTGTTGTTGGCGACTGGATGCCTGTCCAAGTATTGATTAACAATGATGGTAAACTAATCGATAAATCTGACGACTGGATTAAAGGAAGCGAGGGCAGTTGGAATTGTGTCACAGTGGCTGACATAAATTCTGACGGAAGGCCTGACCTCTTATTAGGCAATGACGGTCAGAATACTCCTCACACAGTCTCGGCTGAGTCTCCGCTTCGACTATACAGAGGTGACCTCAATAGCAATGGTCGTACTGACCTGTTGATGGCCAGAAAAAGGAAGGGCAAGTATGTGCCGACAAGGAGCTTCAATTACTTGAAAAAACAATTTCCTCATCTCTCAAAAAAGTATGGGTGGTATGGCAATTATGTGGATCAAGACATCAGTCAAATTTTTGGCAAAGCCCTGGACACTGCCAAGTTTTTGGAGATTTGTGAGCTCAGGTCCATGGCATTAATTAATGAGCCTGAAGGACTGAGGCCAGCACCGCTTCCAGCACAAGCTCAGTTGAGTAGCATTAACGACATAGTGCAGTACAGTGAGTCAACTTATCTTTTTGGAGGCAACGAACTTTTTTCACCTATTGAAACTGGAAGTTCAGATGGACTTTTTGGAGGACTACTCAATACTGAAGGAGGTAACTTGAAAGCGACTGATTCGGGTATTGGGCTTAACACAACCGGAATGACTCGAGACATTGTGGTACTAGATATCGGAGGAGTACCGCATGTCATATTTGTGGTAAACAACTCTGCTATAAAGGTTTACACTGAAAACTAAACCTCCAGTGGTTAACACATAGATGGTGAAATCTTTGTGGTTAAAATGCTACGAGCCAGCTCATTATTCCTTTTTTAGTATCACCATATAACAACGAATATTTTGAGCTCAATTGACGTTTACGATTACTTTGAAAAGCTTGATGCAGAAAACATCATGTTGTCTTTTAAGGGAGACCTTACTCAAGAATTGTTGAACTCAATTTTAGAGATTGTCGAGCAGAAACTAGTTCATCTTGAAGCGCCTTCTACCACAAAGAAACGTGTGTTTAACATACTCATCGAGTGTCTGCAGAATCTGTTTCATCACAGAAATAAGAATGATGAGACTGTAAAAGACTCGGCCATCATTATCATGGTGGCTAAAAACGCAAATGGTTATTCCGTCATCTCGGGCAACTATGTACCAAGCGACTCTGTAGATGGACTAAAAGACAGAATAAAAGAGATTAATGGCCTAGACAGTGTGGCACTCAAAGAGATGTACAAAAAAGTACTATCCAATGGCAAATACTCTGACAAAGGAGGAGGAGGACTTGGCATCATTGATATCGCCCGAAAATCAGGTGAAAAGTTGGACTACGGATTTGTGCCGATTGATGATTTCAACTCCTTTTTTAGCCTCAACGTGAAAATATCGAACAAACGGAACTCGTAAATAGCAAAACATAATGACTAACATTAACATAGAAGGAACACCGAAAACGCCTAGCGTAAAATTTTCGGCTGAGGAAGGAAAGCTGGAGTTGAGCGGAAGATCTATTCCGGAAAACTCAATTGATTTTTATAGTCAACTCCTCACATGGATAGATGACTACGCAAGCGGGCCCAAAGAGCAGACTCAGATCAACATGAAACTGGAGTACTTTAATACAAGTTCTTCAAAGTGCATCTTAGACGTGTTCAAGAAATTAGAGAACATCAAGAAGGCTGGTAAAGACGTAGTGGTAAACTGGTTTTACGAAGCCGATGACGAAGACATGCTCGAAGCGGGTGAAGACTATGAGGCCATCATAGACATTCCGTTTGTGATGAAAGAAGTAGAGGAGTTCTGATTAGAACAGCTAACCAAAAAGTATTACTTAGCCGACTTCGAAAAGAGGTTGGCTATTTTTTTGAATATGTCTGTATAGAGCGTAGTAGCCAGGGCAAGTGTCATGGTCCAAATGAGTAACATATTGGCCCAAAACGTGTGCATAAACCCACCAAACACTCTCTTTTCAGGACTATAAAACGGAGACTCAAAAAAGGTCGAATGAAAAGGCTGTGTATAGATGAGATCCTTTTTCTGAATCAGCTCATCTCCATGTTCCGATATAATCTCTAGCCCATTTCTGTTTGTGGCAAACTTCTCAAGACTCTCATTGCTGTTATCGTTTAGCAAGGCGAAATATTCTTCTTTCTTCTCCGCAGTCAAGGTCATCTCCTCAATGATGTTTTCTTTTTCAGAATCAGCACTATTAAAGTGATCACGGTAATGCTCGATTAGCGAGTTGAGGTACGTATCGACATCATCCATTAGCTCACTAGTGCATGACACAGGTGTTAACTCATCAAGTCGACTAAATGTCATTGACGGTGTGAACTTGAGGTACTCGGCCTCTTTCGTCAACTCGTTTTTTAAGACACTTAAATCGTGAGCGGTAATGGCCGCTTTCTCTTCATTATTCAAGTTTCTGCGCACGTCTCCGGCTTTGTTAGAAAGCGCCTTGACCCAAGAGTCTTTTTTCCAATTGGCATACTTTCTTCTTTGATCCAGATGGAAGAATGTCTTGTTATACTCGTTCTCTTTAAACTGGGCTACCGCTAGTCCTTCATAGGCCCATCTACTGGCCATCACGTTACCTATAAATGGCACACTCTTTTGAGAAGCGAAAAGCGGATGCAGTTTATCAAACCTGACTATCACTCCGCTAAACAAAAGCTGAGGAATAATCATAATCGGAATCAAGATGTAAATCACCTTTGCCGAATTAAAATTGGCCGAGATATTTAGACCCAACATATTGGCAAAACAGGATGTGGTAAATAGTCCTACCCAGTAGTACCATGTCATTCCTTTAATCTCTAGCAACCAACATCCGACTATAACGAAGAGCAACATCTGAATGGCTGACATGGCAAACATGACGCCTATCTTAGAGGTGATGTAACTGCTCCTACTTAAATTTAAAAAGGACTCACGCGCTCGTATGCGCTTGTCTCTGATAATCTCTTCTGAACTCACCGTCAGTCCGATAAACAGTGCTACAATGACTGATATAAAAATGAACTGTGGAATGTTCTCATTGTACCTAAACAAATAACCTCCCGTCTCGGTCACGTCATCTCTAAAGATGAAATATTTTAAAAAGAAAGCCAATACGCCCGCCAAGAAGGGAGCCTCAATGAGGTTGATCAGCATGTACTGTCTATTGGTCAGTTTGGCTAATACATCACGCGTGATAAAAACCTTGAATTGATTAAGAAGATTAGGCAGCTTAAACGGAGTCTCAGGCAACTCTCCAGCAGCTGGTTGACGCTCAAGTTTATTACCAATATTCTCTTTGTAGGTCTCGTACCATTCCTCTGGACTAGTCTTTCTTATGGCCGTTTGATTACCATATTCATCAACCAGTTTTGATTCGATGATATTAAAAATGTCTTCCGGATTCACATTACCACATGCGAAGCAATCACCCTCATCACTATTGGCAAAGTGCGCCTGCTTTTTAAAGTAGGTGACCGAGTCAATAGGGTTGCCATAAAACGCAGTGTATCCACCTTGATCTAAGAAGAAGAGTTTATCAAACATCTTAAACAGATCTGATGACGGCTGATGAATCACCACAAATATCAATTTACCTTTTAAGGCAAGTTCCTTGAGGAGGTCCATGATGTTCTCAGAATCTCTGGAACTCAATCCAGAGGTAGGCTCATCAACATACAGTACTGTCGGTTCTCGAATTAGCTCTAGGGCAATGTTTAAGCGCTTACGCTGTCCACCAGAGATGGTCTTCTCCAGCGGATTACCCACTTTCAAATCTTTCTTGTCAAGCAGACCGAGGTCGGCAAGAGTTTTTTCTACCAGCGCTACCAACTCATCTTCATCCAGGTCGGCAAAGCATAATTTACCTGTGTAATACAGGTTTTGAAAAACAGTCAGCTCCTCTATAAGCAAGTCGTCTTGCGCCACGTAACCGATGGCACCCTCCATCTTCTCTTTCTCTCTGTGAATGTCAATACCATTCACCTTGACAGAACCAGTAGAGGGAGTATAATTTCCGTTGAGTACGTTGAGCAGTGTGGACTTTCCAGATCCAGACCCACCCATGATACCAATCATTTTTCCGGTGTCCTCAAAGATGTTGATGGACTGCAGACCAATATTACCATTGGGAAACTGATAGCTTATGTCATGCGCTTCAAATGAGACTTTTGACGTATTAAAGTCACTCATAAAGCGACTAATAATGTCACTGTAGTAGACGGGTTTCATCTTTGAAGCCCGTATGGATGCGCCTCTGCTAAGTATAGAGGACTTGTCTCGCTGAACTATCTGACCGTTGAGGTAGATGTTGTCTTTTCCATTGTAGCGCAAGATGTACTCATTGACGCTCGCAATCCTTAGCACACGCACTTGACCTTCTAGCCCTTTCGAGTAGATGTGTTTGACAAAAGGGTCTGCATTGTCTAACTCTTCACCTATGGTCAGTAAGTTCTGACCTGAGCGCTCGTCTTGATTAAGATTGCAAATAAAGTCTCTTAGCTCGTGATACTCTTCCCTGTCTATGTTAAAAGTCTCAGCCACGGTGTCTACAAACTCCACCTCTTGTTCGCTCGCTTCTCTGTCTGTGTAGATGAATTCTAACAACCAGATGAGCACGATAATCTTTTGGCGTTGTGTTAGCTCTGCGTTAATCTGCGTACAGATTTTAAGAACCTTCACAGAGTTTACAGCCATCTTTTTACGTTTGGCTTTTCCGCGCTTGTGATGAACTTTTGAGTAGTCATCAAATATTGTCAGATACTCTTGAACAAGGGATTTGCTCAAAATTCCATGAAGGAATTGAGCTACCACGTTCCGTCCCGAATTTTCGGAATCGGACTCAGCTTCGCTACCTGCAACTATAGCAAATAGCTGCATCAAGGCTTTGAGAATCCTCTCGCTCATTACTTTTGGGTTTGTCTAGTACCGAGTATTAGCGTTCGAAAGAGATGAGTACCACTCCGCATCCAGAGTCAGAAACTTCCGGATTTAGTTGGGCTTCGATGATACAGTCTATGGTATTTTCAACTTGAAAATTCCATGCTGATACTCTATCGTAATCTTCGTTTGTAAATAATTCGTTTCGTTTCGCGTCTAGCACTCTAAAGGTGATTGCTCCTTTTTCAGTTCCGCTGCACGAGGCAATTCTGTACTTGGAGTCGCCAAACAAAGTGGTTCTAAATTCGGCTACCTCTTCGCCAGTTAAAAATGCTCTGTAGGCTTGGCCATCAGAGATAAATTCTGAACCAATATTCTGTTGACATATCGATGCGATGGTGTCACACTGGGCAGACATTTGTACCGATCCAACTAGGATGAGGCACAGGGTAAATAATTTTTTCAGTTCAGTCATTTTGATCCGATTAGGTCGTTTCTCATTTTGGCAATCTTCTCACTAATGGCAGTGAGTGTGGAGGCATTCATCTGGTGAATAACCTTCCCTTTAAGTGTTGTTGTTTGTTCTCCAGCATTGACTTCAGGTTTTCTGTAGGTGTATGTGGAGTTAATCTTTTCGTAATCAGCCTTCAGCGAATTAAGGTCAGCCAACAGCTGGTCTATAGATGGCGAAGAATCGTGTGGCGCCAACATCTTAATCAATCGCTCTAGTGATGTCTTTTGCTCGGCCACTCTTCGTCTCATTGCCTCTGAGCCATTAGCGGCTTCGCTGCATGAAAAGTGAAGCCCTTCAATCCAACCACCTAGCAACACCATGGCCGCTATGTCATATCTTTTGTTGTTTTTCAGGTAGGCATCTCCCGACTCATATAGTTCAGAGATGAGCACCAACATAGAGTCAGTCACCCCAATATTGTCTCCAAATCTCTCTATCAGTGTCTCGTCAAAAGCGGCCTGAATATCCATTTCTTCAGACAATCTTCTAATCGCACCCATGTATGGCAAAGCTTTGTCTTGATCACCGAATATGCTAATGTAACCGAGGTCAGCCCCATACATTCCCATCGCCATGGCCTTACGGTTTGAGGTGGTCATGTCTTTAGCCAATTCTACTGGCGCCACCAGCGAGCTGTTGTAACCAGAACCATTTTTCTGGATAAACATGGCTGTCTGGATAGGTGATGGAATACTAAATAGTTGTCCATCAACATTGACAATTGCCCCTTTGGGACTATTATTTTCTTGTGTTTTTGCTAGGGTGGATGCTCCAGAATCTCCCCCCTCACCTGCGCAAGAGGATAGAGTCAATAAGAGTATAACAATAGCTGCGTAAGCAGAAGTGCCTTTCATTAGTTCAGTGTTTATATACTTCGTAAAATAGAGAGTCGCTTGAATGGATGGACAAGTGACTTTCCTTTTTATCAACTGTACTTTTCAACGAAAGAAAGGCTCAAAAAGTTACGCGCACCATGATTTTCGCCCTCAAAACCAGTGATTTAAAAATATCAGGATTAATCCGTTCAATCTCCCGATATTTCACTCTTTTACACTCCCATACTAATCTAATTGGAAGAAGGACAGAGCACATATTTTGTAGAGGTCATATTGCCCTTGCATTTGAAAGGCACCTACACGTATCGCCTACCCGCTGAGTTTATTCCCTATATCGAGATTGGTCAACGTGTGGTTATCCAGTTTGGAAAGCGCAAAGTTTATTCTTCCATAGTTCTAGAGATTCATCAGCGACCGCCTGTTGAGTACGCGGCTAAATATGTACTTGACATTTTAGACCGAGAGCCACTCGTGAGAGGATATCAGCTAAAGTTCTGGAAGTGGATGTCAGACTACTACATGTGCTCGCTGGGTGAAGTGATGTCTGCCGCCTTGCCGTCTGGACTAAAACTCTCGAGCGAATCAAAAGTGGTGCTGAATGAAGAGTTTTCGCATGATGGAAATTTTGAAACCAGAGAACGCCAAGTCCTCGAAGCGCTTAGCATACAGGGCGAATTAAATGCGGATCAAATAGCAATTATTATTGGACTTAAGTCACCGTACCTCGTGCTCAAGTCGCTCTTAGAAAAACAGGCTGTATGTCTAGTTGAAGAATTAAAACCCGCGAGCAAGCCAAAGATTGAGGCCTACATCAGTCTCAACAAAAAGTATCATAAGGAAAAAGCTTTACAAACGCTTTTTGACTCCTTAGAAAAAAGAGCACCCAAACAGGTTTCTGCCCTGATGAAGTACATCGAGTCGAGCCGTTTTCTTGCGGGTGAGCCCTCTCCTGTGAAGAAGAAAAGTCTGCAAAAAGAAGCCAATGTGACTGCCTCGGTCATCAATAGTTTGGTAAGCAAATCTGTATTCGTGTTAGAAGAACGCGAGGTAGGCCGACTAGCTGACCGCCAAGCTGCAGCGAACAAAGAGTTTGCACTTTCAGAGGCGCAAAATCGGGCCTTCAACGAATTGAAAAGTGGCTTTCAGTCCAAGAACATTGCGCTGCTGCATGGCGTCACGTCTTCAGGTAAAACCGAAATTTATATCCGCCTCATAGAGGAGGCGCTGTCGCGCAATGAGCAAGTACTTTACTTGGTGCCAGAAATTGCACTTACCACCCAGTTGATACAACGTCTGCAGCGCTACTTTGGCGAGCAAGTTGGCGTGTACCATTCGAAGTTTTCAAATAACGAACGCGTTGAAATCTGGACAAACCTGCTCGCTAAAAAACTTCATGACCATCGGATTATTATCGGAGCGCGGTCTGCCTTATTTGTTCCCTTTGAAAAACTAGGTTTAGTCATTGTCGATGAGGAGCACGACTCGAGCTTTAAGCAATTTGACCCTGCACCCCGTTACAACGCGCGTGACTCAGCCATCAAACTCGCCACTATGCTGGGCGCTAAAGTGGTGCTCGGTTCTGCCACACCAGCCGTGGAGACAATCCAAAACTGCATAGAGGAAAAGTACCACCATGTGACATTAACAGAGCGATTTGGAGGAGTGCAGATGCCTGAAATCTTGGTGGCCGACCTTAAGCGTGAATACAAACGCAAGACAATGAAGTCTCATTTTTCTTCGCTTTTGACTAGTCACATGCAAGAGGCGCTGGACAATGGTCGGCAGATTATTTTGTTTCAAAACAGACGTGGTTATAATCCGCTTTGGCAGTGCGAAGAAGATGCCTGGACTCCGCAGTGTGTAAACTGTGATGTCAGTCTCACTTATCATCGCAACGTGCATCGATTGAAATGTCACTACTGCGGTTTTTCTATGGAACCGCCAACAACGTGCAAGGCATGCGGCAGTAAGAAGCTAAACATGGTGGGGTTTGGCACGGAAAAAATTGAGAATGAGATAGAGAAAATTTTTCCTAAGGCACGTGTCAAGAGAATGGACCTTGACACAACGCGAAGAAAAAACGCGCTGTCAGAAATAATTGCCTCTTTTGAAGAAAGGGAGATTGACATACTAGTCGGCACGCAAATGGTGACCAAAGGACTTGACTTTAATAATGTCGGTGTGGTTGGCGTCATGTCTGCCGACACGATGCTCAACAGGCCAGACTTTAGAGCGTTTGAAAGGGCCTTTCAGATGATTACCCAGGTTGCGGGCCGGGCGGGCCGAAGCGCAAAAGGTGAACGCGGAAAAGTCGTCATTCAGACTTTCCAGCCAGAGCATTGGGTCATTAGCAATGTCATAATCAATGACTATGAGCGTGTAGTAAATCAAGACCTGTTGGAAAGGCGGAACTATGCCTACCCGCCCTTTGTAAGACTCATCAAGATTAGCATCAAACACCGTGACCAAGACTTACTTGATGCAGGCGGAAAAGTACTCTCGGGCTTTTTAAGAGAACGATATGGAAGCCGTCTTCTCGGGCCAGAATACCCCTATATACCGCGAGTCAAGAACCTTTATCAAAAAGAAATGCTGCTCAAGATAGAGCGCAAAGCAGCCATCTCTGTGGTTAAAAAAGACCTGCAGAAAATCTTAGACCGATTCTCATTTGACAAGATGTATAGACCGATTAGAATCGTGATTGATGTCGACCCGCAATGACAAAGTGGAAGGCCTTATACTTGTCTTGCAGACCGCTCAATCTGCTTATCATGACCGCAACCATGTATGCGGTGCGATACGGACTTTTGTACCACAGCACAGGCAATGGTACTAGTCTTTTTCAGAGCGAATTTTCCTTTATACTACTGGTCAGTTCTATCGTGCTTTTGGCCGCTGGCGGCAACGTCATCAATGACTTCTTTGACCAGCAAGCCGACAAAGTGAACCGCCCGGACAGCAATTTTGTTGGCGCACAGATGTCTCAGCAGTTTACTTTAAACATGTACAAAGCCCTGACGCTGACAGGCCTTCTTCTTGGGCTTATCGCTTCTTGGCCCATTGAGCCCATGTTCTTCCTCTTACACATGTTTATTGCCGCATCACTATGGATGTACTCTTATCGCTTCATGAAGTCTGCGCTCATTGGCAATATCATAGTCGGAATTTTAGTAGCCCTCCTCCCCTTCATGGTGCTTCACTTTGAGATTGCCAGCTTAGAGCAGACACTTCTTACTCGTGGCTATTCTGACAAAAGCATCATGGAGTCGGGAACCCGCCTGTGGATAGTCAGCCCAGTGGTGTATGCTTTTTCTGCGTTCGCATTTTTAGTGAATGTGGCTAGAGAACTTGTGAAGGATATTCAAGACATTAAGGGAGATCGAGCGGCAGGTTATAACACGCTGCCTATTGGGCGTGGAATTCAACAGGCGAAAGTGCTCGCAGCATTTTTAATACTGATGATTATCGTCTTATTCAGCATCACGTTTTATTCATTCTGTGAGCCTCTGGAGCAGCGTCTGCTTATATGGACCATTGGATTAGTAGCAGTGAACACACCGCTTATTGGCGCGCTTATCTATCTTTTAAAAGAAAAGACAGAGGCGCACATGAAGTCGATTTCGAGACTTCTTAAAGTGACTATGTTTTTTGGCATACTCTGCCTACTTGTGCGTTGGTTTTTCTAACTAGCGCAGCACAGTCAGCTTCTCGATAAATATCATCCCTTCGAGATTTGCCTCAACCATATAAGAGCCAGAAGGAAGTAAACCGCTCAAGACAATTTTTCCAGAAGCGCTTTCAGTCAAATTCTGAATTTCTGCATGCACAGTTTTCCCACTGAGGTCCATTACTTTGATTTGCACAGTACCCCAATTGTCTCTGTCCAGTCCAGAGATAGAAAACTGAATTCCATCTCCACGATTTGGATTCGGATAGATAAGCAGCTTGCGCTCATCAGTCATAGCCTGAATCACTTTAGTCAATTCAGGATGAACAATCAGGTTAGGAATAGACTGAATATCGGCCAAGAGGTCAAGCTCCTCATCTACAATGACTCCGTAGAGATTGTAACATGACTGGGCGTAGGCAGAATTGAGCGCTAAGAAGTCATCGATGTTCACCAAGCCATCGCCCGTGAGGTCTTCGGCACAGTCAGCGCACGCAGTTCCAAAAGCAGAGTTGAGCGCTAAGAAATCATCGATATTGACCACTCCATTTCCAGTGATGTCTTCTGGACAAGTACCACAAGGATCTACGATGGCACCTGTTGCCAACTCATACCCATCAGTCACTACATCAACCACATCAGTGAGGCAAATAGAGACTGGCGTACCCGTAAAATATACTCTGACCAGTGGAGTGAAATCTGTGAACTTTGTCACACTCTCATCGTCAGTTGACAAGCTCACCACACGACTGCTTGACCCTGTCACAGGCGCAACAGGATATGACCCGTCAGCAATTAGGTTAGTGGCGCTACTGATATTTACTCCTTCAAACTCCAGTTCGTAGGCTAAAATTCTAGTCAGTGGATTTTTGACGCTTACATCAAAGTAGCCTCCTTGCACATCGATATCGCTAATCGTAAACTCTACAATGTCAAAAGGATTGTGAATCATATTGACTGGAAATTCGCATTCTTGAATCACATCAATCTGCCCCGGTGGATGCACATGTGTCGCCTCTGAAATGAGGCAATGAGCCATGGCCGCAGCATCACACACGGTGATTTCTCCATCAGCATCTAAGTCTACACAGGGCAGTGCCGCTATGTCATCGTCTGCGATCAAGTCCAAGTATTCTGTGGCATCAGACATGTTTCTGACGTAATCTCCATTGGCATCACCAGAAAGTGCGGTACCGTTACACACGCCCGTACAATCAAGTTTTGCTCCTCCATTCACATTACCCGCGCAGTCAATTAGAGGCGCACAATTTGTGTCTTCTGTAACTACCAGCGAACCTGAAGAACGATCGAGTATCACACAGACCTGCGCTTGGTTGTTATCGTAATCTGTCTCGTGACGACCAAGCGCATCTGGACTTTGGTCCCAGTTGGTGCGCACCACCATGGTGTATGTACCGTCAGGTGTATCGGTGATGTCTATCCATTGACATGAGAGACCAGAGCTATATATGTCACCACACTGGGCAGAGATTCCCATGTTGCTGCAACCATACTGTGCCGTTCCTCCATCACTACACTCAAGGTCAAGTACACAGAATCCGTTTTTAAATCCGATTGGAATCTCGTTACCGTTTAGGTCAAAAAGAAGGTACTCCGCATAGCCTTCATAGTGCGCGTGATTGTGACAATTAACCAAATCAAACTGATCAGGATTGGCACTTGGACTACCTATATAATAGTCTAGACTTCCTACGTTTTTGATGTGTGTCGTAAACCTTAAAATATCTCGTGTACCATAGCCATTCAGACAGCCTTCTGGGATGTAACAATTTCCATCACCAGCATTGATGGTAGATAAATACATACTACTCGAAATCACTGAGCTAAGCACTACTAAGTCTGGTCCATCTGGACAAGCTGGGTCACCCACAGCAATACACGAACCATCATCCGTTTCAGCTATAGGGTTATAGTTGCAGGCAGTTAAATCAGTGCAGCCAGCGATGGGGCCGTTATAAGACAATGACCAGTTGATATCCGTGCCGTCACAATCGTCTCCATCATCTCCAATTCTGACCCAATACTGCACATTAGCCTCAAGCAGAACAACATTTAGCTGCGCCTGCTCTCCACATCCACCTTGATTTTCATCGTAGTAGATAGTGGCCGTATTGTCTTCTTCAAAAGAGGTCATGTTACAGTACTCGTAAATCCACATTTTCGTATCACAGGTGTTTCCCTGACCGCATGTGGTGATGGCATAAGAGCCATTTATTGTTGGGGTATAAGTAAACCAATGGTCTCCGTCAGAAGCGACATGACTACCTAAATCTATTACTTCAGCATTGTCACATGAAAACCCTGGTGGGCAATTAATGGTCACGGCCTCTTCATAATCATAGTCTCCGCCTGTGGCTACTTGCACACCATCTACCAGAACCTCATACGAGCCCTGACCATACGAGCAGCAAATTCCGTCACCATAACTATCATAAATATTGAAGGTGACACACTCTGAACCGTCTATGCATAGCGTGTCTCCTGAAGTGGTGCCGCTCGACAGTACATTTTGAGTTTGATCTAGCAACTCCCAAGAAATCTCAGCTGGGTAGTTGTCGGGGTTGATAATGACTATGATTTCTGATTCATTACTAGCACATTGAGCAAGTGCGCTTGTCAAGGAAATGACAAGAAAGAGAGTGGTGAGGAGAAAGGCCTTCATAGTTAGTTTGAGTTTGCCATTAAAAATAAACAATAAAAGACATGAACTCAATCCTTTAGGCGTTGTACTGACTATTTATGAAGATCACGTTTCTTTACATCATGCTGAAAGAACGATTAAAAACGAAGCGATTGATACTTGGATCAGGATCCCCAAGAAGGAAACAACTTTTGGAGGGTCTTGACCTCGATTTTGAAGTTATTGTCAAAGAAATTGATGAAACATGGCCTGAAGGGCTTCATGGAGGTCACATTCCAGAACATATTGCACGGATGAAATCAGAGGCATTTGGAGAGCTCTCGACTGATGAAATACTAATCACGGCAGACACCACAGTCTGGCTCAGTGAACGGGCCGTAAACAAACCGTTTGACAAGGAAGATGCCAAGCGCATGATTGCTGAGCTTTCGGGCAACTCGCATCAAGTGTATACAGGCGTATGTATTCGCACAGAAAAAGAGGAACACAGCTTTTTTGACAGCACGACTGTCACCTTTAAAAAATTAGACACAGCTGAAATCGACTACTACGTTGAGCACTACAACTCACTAGACAAGGCCGGTGCTTATGGCGCACAAGACTGGATAGGCTATGTAGGTATTGAGAAGTTGGAAGGCTGTTATTTTAACGTGATGGGGCTGCCTGTGCGGAGGGTGTATGCTTCTTTGGCGGGGCTTTGAGGTTGAGGTGTTGACATCAATACTGACTCTACAAAAAGCGGGACGAACTAAAAATTGAAATATCAAGAATGGCTTTCCTTACTCAAAGACGGAATGTGAGCCAAAAGCAAACCAGCTGGTTTAGAGAGAGTTGGTGGACGTTCTAATGGTCTCCGTCATGAATTGAATTAACGGTCGGACAGTCACTTCCAAATGCGGAATTTAACTGAAGGAAGTCATCGATATCAACAACACCATCGTCATTGATGTCGGCACGACAATCGGCACAGAAACTGCCAAAGGCCGAATTCAAGTCCAAGAAATCATCAATGTCGACAGCGCCATTTTCATTCAAATCTTCTGGACAGAAATCCACTTCTTCAAACTCGGCTATCAAGCCGTCTAAGCATTCTAAATCGAATCCATCTCCGACACCTCCAGCAAAGATGGAACCGTTGGTTCGAGTGGTATACGCTTCCTTATCATGACCATCCCCTGTTCCTCCTCCAAATATTCCACTGTTGATTGGCGTGATGAAGCTTTCTTTGTCATGGCCGTCACCCATACCACCTGAAAAGATGCCGCTATTAGTAGAAGTGATGAACCCTTCCTTACTATGACCATCTCCTGTACCTCCAGAGAATATACTTCCGTTGGTCGGAGCGACATAATGTACTGCCGCTGCTCCATCCTTAGCGCCACCCATGAAAATAGGGTTGTTGACTTGGGCTTGGCTGGTTACAAAAGTTAAAATCAGCGCAATAATGTGGAAACACCCTGAGAGGTAATTCTTCATGGTGTATCAAATTTAGATCGCACGAGACGGCCGCCTACAAAGTGTTCTCTATCGAGATATTCAATATCGTTGACCAATGTTCTATCAGATACCAAAAGCACCTCCGAATCAAACCCTTCTGCATAGCCACCTTTTAGCCCTACGCCATCTTGAAATTGACTACCTGCTGGATCGCTATAGTCCGGCCAGGTATCAACAGCCGTGGCTCCAAAAAACCCATCTCCATGGATTTCTCCATCGAATTGACGGCCTCCTGGCGTGCCTACATTCACGACCATTTCTGCTAGATTACCGCTCATCTCCATAACTCCGTAATATGTTGCGCCAGCTTCTGCGCGTGTGGGGTATTCAAAAAGGGCAGCTGCCCAGCCACAATCAAAGGGCTGAAAAGGCCCCGGTGGTAGAGTGGGATCTCCCAAATAATTTCCAATTTGACCACGGCTTGGATTACTTACCTTATTATTTTCTATTTCATATGGCTGAGTTCGAATATTAGAATTTCCCCAAGCGTATTCTAGGGGAACGGACGGCCTAGAACCTCTACAGGTCTTCTCGAACTCGAGTTCGCTCATCGGTCTCAGTCCAGCCCAGTCTGCGTAATAGGCGAGGTCACTCCAACTGATGAAATTACAAGGCCTGTTGGGAGAATCTGTGTTATAGAAACTGGGGGAGGCTTCTTTGCTGATAGTAAACCCATTATTGGTAGTAGCATTCCATGGCACAGAGTAACGTCTTTGAGAGGCGTCAGTTTTTGAAATAGAATTTAAGAAAGCCACATATTGCCCTTGGCTCAGCTCATACTTCATGCTATAGAAACTTTGAAAGCCAGTAGGAAAGTCTGCTGGCAGCACTGTAGGTGTGGTATCGAAATCGTCTTCTACTGCAGTCATCTCATTTCCGATAGAGGAAAGACTGGTAGTCGCGTTGCCACCCAGATTTATCGGCCCATCTGAATTAATGACATAAGGAAGTGCTGAATTACCAGCTTGAAAAGACGGATAGTACACTTCGACCGCATTCAAGGCTCCTCCAACTTGAAATGCTCCTTCAGGAATATACACCATCTCAATAGCATACACACACACCTCAATTTCATCTTGAGGCAACAGGCCGAATTCAGTCTGTAGTTCAATCCCCTCAAATGAAATATCACCAATACCATCGCCATCACGTTGCACAAAAACACCCATGCAGTCTGAAGTACCGACAAGCTCGCATCCACTCGGAGCGCTATTCGTGGCCCCAGGACAGAGCGGCACATGAAAAAACTCACTGCCATTGTACTTGATTTTCATAAAAATCCACGCTGCATCGTAATTCGATTCGAAGGTGGAGGTACGCCATGAATTTTCCCAAGAGAGATCAAATCGCACGCTGAACGCATTAGGGTCCTCGATGGTTTCGATATTACTTACTTGAATGTTGTTGGCAAAAGACATTGAAGTTAACAAGACTGCGAAAACGGAAAGAAAGGTCAACTTATTCATATTGTTTCAATATTTGATATTCGAATGACTGTGTGTTTTTTTTACCAAACGTATGGCTGAAAAATTGAGGATGCATCACAGAATTCAGTGATGTTTTGTGAAAGTGTTTGATACGTTATAAGTGAGTTAGTAGGCAAAGGCAATGCACAAAAAGATTGACCAGAATCCAGATTTTTAATTGAATCCCTAACTTGTGGATCGAGAAACAAATCCGCATCCAAAAGAAAATATGCCAAGCCGCCAGACCATTCTGACAACTCGGCATACATCCTCTGTCTGTGACTTGTAAGTAGGCAAATTTTTAGCAATGGCAATAAAGAATCCCACAAAGCTCAGGAAGCGGTCTAGTGCTCTAATTGCTCTGGCAGTGTTTCTATTTGGTTGCTCATTGTTCTATGAGACTACATCAGATGTAATCGAATCTAAATCCGAACTGACAGAAATAAAAGCAACTTTGGACTGGATAAGGGTTGTTAAGGTTCGTAATAGTCTCAGTTACGATCTTAAGTTCAGAGAGTATTTGAACGAATTCAAATTATCAGCTGAATATTCGAATCAATTCGACCATAAAAGATTAGAACTTGATAACAAAGGTGAATTAAAGCTCAAGGCTGCGATTCGAAAGTCTGACGCCAACAAGCTGAACTCTGATGAAAAGATTGAATTACTGGGACTCATTTTCAAAGGAAAGCCATATCTGGACACTAATGATGTTATAGAGAAAGATGCGCGCAATAAAAAATCAAGTCCAATTTGGTTCAGTGTTTTTACACTTTTGGCAATCGGAATTTACATTTATAGAAGATACTATCACTACGCTGACTTATAATGAAAAGAGCTGTCAACTGGAAATACATCCAATGCAAATGCAGCGCACAGAAAGTCAGAAACATCTGCCCTATTAAAAAGCAATGAGTATTGAAAAAAAAATAGCCAAAGTATTCCGTCTTGAAGGAGACAGCTGGATGAAACATGCCAACCCTTGGTCAGTATGGTCACGATTTGCCACTCTGCCATTTTTGATTGTAGCAATATGGTCAAGAGTGTGGATTGGTTGGTATTGCATAATTTCGATTACTCTTCTTGTCATCTGGCTACTTATCAATCCAACTCTATTTAAGAAGCCAAAGAACTTTGACAACTGGGGCTCAAAGGCCGTGCTTGGAGAACGATATTGGTCAGAACGAAAGACAGCCCCTGTGCCAAAACACCACGCCAGACCAGTTTCTATTTTGACCGTTCTTCAATCCATTGGAGGCATTACATTAGTCATTGGCTTGTGGCAACTTGATTTAAGCCTGACAATTATCGGTGCGATTACTGCCTACTTGTCCAAAATGTGGTTTTTAGACAGAATGGTATGGGTGTATAACGATATGACCTCTGCAAGCTAATGAGCGTTTGAATGAAATATTTAAAAACTATTGTGCCGAAGAAATGTTCCGAAAGCCTTAAGCAGACTAATGGAGGATAACATGAATTTGACAACTCATAGTTGGCAGAAAAAGAAGTCTATTTTTACAGTCACAAAAACTCAAGCTACCCATGTCTACAGACGATAAAAAAGTCATCTTTTCGATGGTCAAGGTGAATAAAGAAACACCGGCCGGAAAACACATTCTTAAGGACATCTACCTCAGTTTCTTTTACGGAGCCAAAATTGGAATCATCGGTCTCAACGGATCTGGTAAGTCGACCGTGATGAAGATCATCGCTGGACTAGACAAGTCGTTTAGAGGTGATGTGGTGTGGAGCAATGACGGATACTCCGTGGGCTACCTCCCGCAGGAACCAGAGCTTGACCCAAGCAAGACGGTGAAGGAAATCATCATGGAAGGCGTCAAAGAGACGACTGACCTGCTCAAAGAATATGAGGCAATCAATCTGAGGTTTACAGAAGATGAGATTCTAAACGACCCTGACAAGATGGAAAAACTCATCAACCAGCAGGCAAGTGTTCAAGACAAAATAGAAGCCTGCGGTGCCTGGGACTTGGACCACAAACTAGAAATGGCCATGGATGCCCTGCGCACGCCACCGGGTGATAGCGATGTGTCAAACCTCTCTGGAGGTGAGCGCAGAAGAGTAGCACTTTGTAGACTGTTGCTCTCAGAGCCAGATGTACTCTTGCTTGATGAGCCGACCAACCACCTTGATGCAGAGAGTATAGACTGGCTAGAGCTGCACTTGCAGCAGTATAAGGGAACGGTCATCTCAGTCACGCACGACAGATACTTCCTAGACAACATAGCCGGATGGATTCTTGAGCTTGACCGCGGAATGGGTATACCATGGAAAGGAAATTACAGCTCATGGCTCGACCAGAAAGCCAAGAAACTAAAGCAAGAAGAGAAGCAAGAAAGCAAGCGCCAGAAGGTACTAGAGCGAGAGCTAGAATGGAGCAGACTAACCCCTGGAGCGAGACGATCTAAAAACAAGGCGCGTCTGAACAACTATGAGAAGATGATGTCTGAAGACTTTGCAAAGAAGGACCAGATGCTTCAGATTCCAATTCCAAATGGTCAACGTCTGGGTAGTAAAGTGATCGAGTTTGACGGAGTAGTCAAAGGCTATGACGACAAGCTGCTGATTGACAAACTGACTTTTGCCCTCCCTCCTGCTGGTATAGTTGGTGTGATCGGACCAAACGGTGCGGGTAAAACCACGCTCTTTAAAATGATCATGGGCGAAGAGCAGCCTGACGAGGGAAGCATCACGATAGGTGACACAGTGCAACTCGGATATGTGGATCAGACGCACAAGGATATTGACACAGAGAAAACAGTCTGGGAGGTAATCTCTGGCGGTAACGAAGTGGTCGAGATTGGCGGAACGAAATTTAACTCGCGCGCCTATGTCTCCAAATTTAATTTTGCCGGTGGTGACCAAGGAAAAAAGACGGGCGTGCTCTCTGGTGGAGAACGCAACCGACTACACTTGGCCATGACTATGAAGACGGAAGCCAACGTGCTCTTGCTCGATGAGCCTACAAATGATATTGATGTCAACACACTTCGAGCACTCGAAGAAGGAATCATGAGTTTTGCCGGGTGCGCAGTGGTCATCTCTCACGACAGATGGTTCTTAGACAGAATCTGTACGCACATCTTGGCCTTTGAAGGCAACTCTGAAGTCTACTGGTTTGAAGGAACCTACAGCGAGTACGAAGAGAACAAGAAGAAGCGTCTTGGCAATGATGGGCCAAAGCGAATCAGATACAAAAAGCTCGTTAAGTAAAACGTTGAGGAAACACCTTCTCTCTCAGCGTGGAGGTCAATCTTGTTTGACAATCAGCAACGTGCTGGCGTTAAACTCATGCCTTAACGTGTCACTTCCATTCTCTTTTAAGTTAAGGTCCTTGAGTATCAAGGCGAGACCTTCTCCTTTGGTGTCGTAAATCATTTTTCGAGCACCAATTCTTAGCTTGTATCCGCGCGTTTTGTGGGTAAAAATCTTGGTCTCTTTGTCATAAGTCCAGTCATTATTTCGCTGAGACATAAAGCGCTTTGCCTTTGACACACTCAGGCTAGAGATCATATCAAAGTGCTCTCCCCCCAGCAAATCGGTGTTCTTTAAATCCTCACCTTGATACTCGGTGGCATCATAGAGAAAAAAGTGAAACCCCGGATACTTGGAGTGCTTCACACGCAGATCAACATTTGTCAGGCGCTTGTCGCTCATCTCCATCACCCTCAGGTCTTTTCCTGAAGTAAAGTACTTAACCGTATCGGTTAAAAACTGCAATCGACTGTCGGACCCAGACTTAAAGAAAACCTGATTAATGCCGTCAAAACTCCATCGGGCATCCGCCTTTTTTAATAGCCTCAATTGCTCCACGGGGGTGTGTAGCCGCTCAAGTATTTGGACATCCATGGCGGTGAGTGACCGCTTGATTCCTGTCCGCTCCATGGTGTAGACTGGTCTTTGATTATCTGAATAGGAGGAAGAACTACATGTTCTCAACAAGCCCGCTATTCCGAAAATAAAGGCTATCAATTTCAGAACAATAAATAAGCCTGAACCGATTCCACTGCTCGACCCGTACTGCTTTTTATATTGCCTGGGAGGTGCCGACCGTGGCGGAGGTGGAGACTGAGTTCTTGCCGATGCTGTCGGCTTACTTTGTGTTTCAGACACAGGCATTGGCTCGCTCGGAGCTTGCTCAGCCTGAGGCTGCACTCGTGGCTCTGGTATACTCTGAAACTGGTCGCTTTGTGGGCCCCATCGCTTTTCTTCATCGCTTGGCTCGGCAACTTCTTGAGGCGACTCCCATAGCGGAGGCGCAATACGTTTTTCATCCTTCGCGGCAGGCTCAACGTCTTTAGTCTCTTTGAGCATTTTAGTTCTCAAAAATCGAATCAGAATATTCTTCTTCAGAACCGCATCAAGTGGATCAAACCCTGTGACTCGAGAATCAAGCTGCGCAATCTCTTTCTCCAGTCTTTCCTTATCCCATTCTTCATGGTTTTTAAACAACCAATCTAAACGCGGCACAAAAACTCCTTGCCTACTCAGCGCAGAGTTAATGTCAGTCAATGCCGGATTCATAAACGCATCTTTGCGCTTATCAAAACGGTCAATAAAAGAGGCTTTTAGTCGGTCTAAGCTCGCTTCATTTATTTCCTCGTCTTGATTCAAGGGCAGGCTGTATAGAGACTTAAAGCAGAGCACTCTCATTTCCAAAAACTCCTCTGCCGGACAGCCATTCAACTGCTCCATTAGAACCTGCGCTCCCTGTTCATAGACTTCACTCTCTTCACTGAAATTGGCGCCAGACTCAATGCCTAAAAGGTCAGGCCCCGAGATGAGTTCCGGGCCTTCTCCTTGCTGGTATTCGCATGTTGACTTCTTTCGACCATTCTCAAACTCAGACCACATGACCGTCATGGACGTGTTGCTAAACATGTAAGACATGATGCGAGATGGTGACATGGCAGAATAGCCTTCCGCCATATCCTCACTTAAATTTTGGGAGTAGCCCAGCGAGATATAGAGTGCCTTGGGACTGACAAAAACACAGAAATCAGCGTCATCATGGTCTGGGCAGAAAAACTCATCAACCACTTCATCTGCCACCTGCAGCAAGACTCCTCCCAGTACTTTTTCTACAGTAAGCGCCACAGGCTCTTCCTGTCGCTCAACTATTATTCCTTCCATACTTGCCATCCACGTGAAAATACTCAACTCATCTAATTGAACACCTTTTTTAGGTGATATCATTCGCATTTCTTGTTTAAAAAAAAGACTCGATTCTCGACATCAGAAAGAGACAATCTGCGACATTCATGGACTGACCATGACTCGAATAGCGCTTATTATATTTCTTCTTTCGCCTTTGACATTCTGCGCTCAAGGCCTTGAAGAATCGCCTCGTCATCTTGACGTTTTTATTGGTGGAGGCGGCATGTATTATGTAGGCGACCTAAAAGATGACCAGCTGCCAGACAGTAAGTTCATGACTCTTTTTCCTTATGCCGGAATCGAGTATGCACTGAGCGAAAGAACATCGTTGAGACTGGCATATATGAAGGGACGACTAAAAGGAGCAGACCAATGGGGGCAGAGCAACCCGGGCCGAGACTTTCAGTTTCGATCACCACTTGATGACGTGCATATTGCAGCCAGAATAAACATTCTCAAAAACTCAAGCACGCGCACAGTTTCTGTGGGGGCGTTGGTAGGAGCTGGCGTATTTTGGTTTAAACCTGAAGTGTATAACGGGTATTGGACTGACGCCCAAAGTCTGGGAACGGAAGGACAATATCTTGATGGCGATTACCCCTCACCCTATGCACTCAACGGAGTAAACCTCAAGTATGGACTTGAAGTCACCTGGCGCATAGACCCCGTGTGGGCACTTGACCTGTTTTGGATTCACACGCACACTTTTACGGACTATATCGATGACGTGAGCGACCGCTATCCAGACCCGGCTGATGTGCTCTCATCGTCTAATCCTGACTTAAGCGGTTTTGTGTATCGCTACATTGACGGGCACCTGCCAGAAGGAGATGCGTTTAGAGGCAACCCAAAATTAAATGATGGGTACGTAAACCTTGGATTTAAACTTCGCAGAACCATCCGCACGTACTCAGGTCACGGGAAAAGGAAAAAGTGTAACGCCTATAATTGAGCACAAAAAAATCCCCCCAACACACCATGGTATTGAGGGGAAGGTCAACGTGTAGTCTCATCATACGTTCATATACTCTATCAGCTCAGTGGTGCTTGAAGAGAATGTAAACTGCGAAGTAACTTCCATAAAATTCTCTGGATCAACTACGCGATCATAGGCCTTTTTCGCAATCTGAATTTTAGAATTCTCAAAGTCAAAAAGCTTTAGGAGCTCAATAGTCTGATTGGTACTCAAAGACTCTTCGGTCAATGTGTATCTGGCTATCTCAAAACGAGTGCTCTCAAATCCAGCGTCTTCAACGTTTTTCAAAAACTGATCGAAGCGAGTAGCGTCCATGCCTTGCGCAGGGTATGTCTGATGTCCATAAGCGCCCTGGTCCCAGTTTCCAGATGAGCCGTAGCCATCATTCGTGTTTCCATAAGAGCCATACCCATCATGCGTATCGGTGTCATACCCATCATGCTGACCAATGGTATTGTAGCCCGAGTTGTCATATGACGGGCAGCCCTGCATACATTCCTGCGAACCATAGTGATTATGGCTAGCCGCATCAATCTGATTGCCTTGCTGATATGCACCATTGTCATGAGCCGTGCATCCTTGGTCGCAAGACTGAGAACCATAGTGGTCATGATGATCTACTGGCGCACCGTGCGGATAGTTAAGTCCCGAATCTTGCTGACCATATGTATAGCCGCCATGATGCAAGGTTCCTTGCCCACTTGTGCACTCATAGACACCTGACTGTGACCCATACTGATCATGCTGGTTACCGTTTTGATGGTGGTCATGACCGTAATGAAGTAATGGCGACACGTGAGTACTCATACTTCTGTGTCGAGTCACTTTTGCACGCACTTTACTTCTGGCTGGCACCTTTACCCAACCGCTGAATAGCGTTTGCACGAAGCCTGCGTTGTTGCCATTTCTGCGCACAGTTGTTTCTCTTGACACCTTCACTCGGTGACTGCCCGGACTCAACTCGTTGATGACTACTTTTTGGTTACCGAAATAAGAGGCTCCATCTATAGTCACTGTCACTGGCCTTGAATCAAAGGCACTGATTACCAAAGTCGAATTTGACCTTCTGTCATCTGCCCATGCAGTCAGTGTGACTGTTAGTAGGGCTGCTATTATCATCATCTTTCTCATGTTGCTATCCTCCTTCTTTGAATTAGTGGTTAAACATGTATAGGTATTTCCAATAGCTGTGCCAAAAGTCGCATAGGCCTGTTTACCAGAAACTTAGATGCACTGACAGTGGTTATCAACATCAACTTGATTTTATCAACAGGTTATTAACATTTAATTGTTAGTTTTGTCCAGAAGCCGCCTGCAAGGCGAATTGTTGCACAAAAAAAACACCTAAACACACCATGAAGAGTACTATCATACTCTGTCTTTCCATTTTCGCTTTTTGGGCAGGAGGGACAAACAATGAAGTAAACTACCACAATCCATTTCCAGCATCAACCACCACCACGGTGATGTCCTACAACATAGATCTCGACAACGGGGGCGCGGCCTATGGATGGACGGAGCGAAGAGGCCTTATTGCACAGATTATTCGAAGCAAAAGACCGGAGATTTTAGGTCTTCAAGAATGTAGTCTGGGCCAATCTTCTTGGCTCAAACAAAACCTGTCTGGTTATGAGTGGTACGCCTTAGGCAGTGAAGACGGCAACATAAGAGGCGACATGGGCCCGATACTTTACAACACTGCTGCGTATGAAAAACTAGACCAAGGCACTTTTTGGCTTTCCTCTAACCCCAACTTACCCGGATCTAAAAGCTGGAACGCAGAACCGAAGACCGTAAACTGGCTCAAACTAAAGCATGTACTGAGCGAGCAAGTAGTCTATGCGTTTAACACGCAGTTTGAAAAAGACAATCCTGATGCGCAGATGGAGTCAGCACGCCTACTCAAAGAGCGCGTAGACCAGATTACCCAAGGCAGTACTTTCTTTTTACTGGGCGACCTGAGTTGCGAACCTGATGATGAAGCCGTGACCTCCATTAAGTCGTGGGCAAAAGACAGTCACGAGTCTAGCCTCGTGCGCACCACCGACAAGGACAACACGTTTTTTGGCTGGAAGAAAAAAGCACAAGAAGAAGGTAAAAGATTCGATTACGTTTTCTTGAGCCAAGACATTCCTATCAACTCTTATGAGGTGGTAGACGTGTCGCACAATGAGAATTACCCTTCAGACCACCTTCCAGTTTATTGCAAAATCAGATTGAGATAAGCACCTAGTCCATGCAGTTGCAAGGTGCAGAAAAGAATACTCTGCAATGAGGCAAGTCATTGGAAATTCGTTCTTGACGAGCAGAATTAATTTCCATCACCCTCATATCCATATACACCAGTTTCGATAGGCTTTTCATTTCTTCGGGTAAGTCAGACAGCATATTGCCCCAGAGGTCAAGGTATTTTAGTTGAGTGAGCTCAGCCACACGCGCATCTACCTCAGAGATTTGGTTGTTGCCTATTCTAAGTTTTTCTAGGCCCGTCAGACTATAAATTGACGGATGGATGGTGTCAAGTTTGTTACTCCCAAGATCTAAAACCTGAAGGTTTGATAAAGAAGAAATATCAGGGATTGAAGTCAGCTTGCATTTCTTTAAGCGTAATTCTTTGAGATTTTTCATCTCCAGAATGACAGCAGGAAATTCTTTGAGACGCTGTCCACTTAAATCTAAACTCAGCACCGAGTCAGGCGTCAATTGAGCTAGCTCTAGTTTTTTAAATCTCTTCACCTTCAGCCCATCTTGAGCAACCAAGCCAGCTGGGGTCAGAAGACACAACAATAGACTACACAGCAGCGAGCACCTCCATTGCCTTGCGCTTATCGGCATGGAGTTGATTTTTGAGTAGGTCCATTGATTCAAAATACTGTTCATCGCGAATTCGTTCATGAAACAGAACGACAATTTCTTTAAAATAGATATCATCCTCGAGCCCGAAGATATTGACTTCAATGGTTTCCTCACTTCGCTGACCTTCGATTGTCGGTCGCTGACCGATGTTGAGCATACCGCCATACTTGACATCATCTACCACCACCTGCACCGCGTACACTCCGCATGCAGGAATTAATTTATGCTCATCATCAACCTGAATATTGGCCGTAGGGTAGCCCATTTTCCTTCCATTCTGCTTGCCCTTAACCACTTGACCAGATAAGCGAAATGCATAGCCCAGATAGTCACGCCCCAAGCCGATGTCACCCACTTTTAACGCCCTTCTAATCTTTGTGCTACTCACCTCCACATCATCTATGGTCTGTGCCGGAATCTCTTCCACCTGAAAATCATAGAGCTCAGCAAATTCGTTGAGACTGTGTATATCACCCTCTCTGTTTCTGCCAAAGTGATGATCATAACCCACCACCACTGTGTGCGCACCGATACCGTTTACCAATAAGTCACGGACATAGGAGACTGCGCTAATTCTCGAAAACTCTTTCGTAAATGGCAAGATGATAAGATGGTCTAACCCACAGTCTCTGAGCAGCGAAATCTTTTCATCCATTGAGCTGATGAGCTCTAGTCCTAAATCTTGAAAGAGCACCAAGCGTGGGTGCGGGCTAAATGTCAACAAGACGGACTCCCCTCCTACTGACCGAGAAATCTCATTGACCCGATCGATAATAATCTTGTGGCCTTTATGGACACCATCAAAAGTTCCAATGGTCAACACTGGATTTTTGATGTCTTTAAAAGTGGAAATATCGGTGTGTATATTCAAGATATACTCATGATTAGAAGTAAATCCTTGCCGATTTACATTGAGAAAAATAGTACCCGGAGCGGGACTTGAACCCGCACGGACATTGCTGTCCAATGGATTTTAAGTCCATCGTGTCTACCAATTCCACCATCCGGGCAGGGGTATTGTGCGGCCGCAAAGTTATCTCTTTTCGCAAAGTGACATACAAAAGTGAGGACAGTTCTTAAAAGATTTCATGATTCGGTAATTATGACCGCTTGTAATTTGAGCTGGGTCCGCATCTGCAAGCCGCTCCAGTCAAGCAGAAATTAAAGAATGGAACTCTCAGCCATGACGAATCTTTAGCTTAAGAAAACTCAGTGAGCGCTCAACTATATGCGAAGGCCAGAAAAAAAAGCAAGCCAGCCCTTTTGGGCTGGCTTGCAATAGCTTGAGCGAACCAACTGAGCTACTTTCGCTGATACCCGTTTTTCAACGGGGAGCAAATATACTTCATTGATCTACAATGGCAAAAGAGCTTTTCTCATTAATTAATTTCATCACCTTAGCCGTGGCTCCAGCCCTCTGTTTGCAGTACTCTCCAGCAATGTGCCCAAGTTCTTGAGACTGACTTTTGTTTTCTAAAAGCCTCAATAACTGCTCGTCAAAGTCCACTTGCTCTTCGACACACATGGCTGCACCGCTCTCCACTAGCTCCCTCGCCTCTTGAAACATGCTGTGTCGCGGCCCAAAGAGCACCGGCTTTCCCCAGGCGGCAGGTTCAAGCACATTATGTATTCCATTGCCAAATCCTCCACCAACCATGGCAACATCGGCATACTTATATATGCTGGAGAGCATACCAACATTGTCTACAAAAAGCAGATCAATTGGACCACCCTCATTTCCTAACGAAGAGATTCTAGCTGTCTTCACCTCACTCGCTCTTAGCTTTTGCTCCATCTCTTGCATCCGCTTTTCGTCAATCTCATGAGGCGCAATGATGTAGGCAAAACCCTTCTCACGATGAGACTTTATAAAAGACTCAAGCAACAGCTCATCATAAGGCCAACTGCTGCCCAGCACTAGACACCTGCGACCTGAGACAAAGGACTCTATTATTGGCAAGATCCGGTTTTCTTCGACTACTTGACAGACGCGATCAAATCTCGTGTCACCGGCCATGGACACGTTTTGAAAACCGATGCTTTTGAGCAGACTCTCGCTTTGCTCATTTTGAACAGAAAAATGGGTAAACGCACTCAGTCCTTTTCTAAAATAAGCGCCCCAAGATTTGAAAAAACTCTGTCCCTCATGCATTCTACCCGACACAAGAAAAGTGTTCACCTTCCTTTGTTTGAGTTCTTTTAAGTGATTAAACCAAAACTCATACTTGATAAAAATGGCAATGTCAGGATTTACTATTTCGATGAAGTCACGGGCATTAGAAGTCGTGTCTAAAGGAAGGTACACCACCGCGTCAGCCACCGCGTAATCTTTTCTCAACTCATAGCCTGATGGCGAAAAAAAACTCAGAACTATACGGTGCTTGGGATTTTCCTTTCTGTACGCTTCAATCACTGGCCGGCCCTGCTCAAACTCTCCGACAGAGGCTGCGTGAATCCACAGTGTCTTTTCTGCTGGCCTGGCCAGAGCCTTGGCCATTGACGCTCTCCACCCTCTGCGGCCTGTGACCCAGAGCGCTGCCTTTTTTGAAAATAGAGCGGCAAGATGTATGCCCAGTCCATAGACTCTGATAAGGAAATTGTACAGAAAACTCATGAGACCTATTCGTAATAAACGGTACGATTACCACCTCTTTTTAAGGGCAATGACCATTTCACTTTCACACCGTAAAGAGAGTCGCTACGCTTAGTCTCGTCTTTGGCCATCAGATCAAAATTAAAATCTCTTCTGCTCTGCGTAAATGCCTGAAAGCCTTCTATGCCGATGAAGAAATTTACCAACCTGTTGTTGCCATAAAACTGATACCCAATGAGCTGATGCAAGGTAAATCCGTTAGAAAGTCTATCGTATCCTTTGAGATACTCACCCTCGAGGGCTGGCACTTCATTCTGCCTGGTTTCTAGCCTGATATTATGCTGAAGCAATCCTACTCCACATTGCAAAGAGAGACCAGAATTATCATTTGGACCTAGCAGAGGGAACACTTTACCCATGTTGGCGGTTATCGTCATACCTCTTTGAAGAATTAAAAGATTGACATAGTTTCCAGCCATGTCAATGACATTGCCATCACTGGTTTGAATTCCGGTAGCCACGTTTTCTTTCACATCAGAGCCAAAGAGAAAGCTTCCCTCCACAGAAAACACCAAGTTTGAACTAGTCTTGAGCTTCATACCCAAAGAGATGTTGGAATTGGAACCAAAACGATTGGCCAAATCACCACCTGGCAGCTGATAACCACCTCCAAAATCAAATGTGAGAATTGAAATAGTGGTATCCTTTACCGTGCCTTGCCCACAGACAGATAGGCTCGCTAAGAGAAATAAGATTACTTGAGATATGTGTCGCATCACTTTCAAGTGGCAAAGATGACCATTAATTCCTTGATTCGGCATGCTTTTCTAGTCCAAAAGCATGCCCTTCAGTCCAATAATAACAGTGCTATAATAGCTATATTCGTGCGGTTTTTCTAATCACAGATAATGAGCAATCTACATATGGTCGACCTCCTTGGACAATACAGTCATATCA
>CAYSDH010000014.1:48958-56073 GCA_964429805.1 uncultured Flavobacteriales bacterium | reverse complement strand
AATTTTGATCTCTTCATGGCAAAATATTCAATTGTTGAACTTAATCTATCTTGCCGAAACCTCTAGTTTTGATATGTCCAGTTTATCGGGAGGAGGTCAAAAGTAGACCGCAGTCTAATCAGTATTCAAGCGAAAGTGACATATCAAACAATGTGCACTTTTGGTATTGGACTTCGTTGAACGCTTGAGTATTTCAAGCTGAGTAGGTATTAATAGGCCGGCCTTACTAGTCTATGATTAAGTCTTCTGCTTCTTCTTTCTGGCAGCTGGGAAGAGAATGTTATTCAAAATGAGGCGATAACCAGGTGAGTTAGGATATAGATTTAAATCCGTTGGGGGATCATTTACACGGTGCGTATAGTCTTCCGGGTCATGCCCTCCGTAAAAAGTCCACTGACCAAGACCATATTCTCCATGAATGTACTTCGCAGTTTGATGTTTATGTGTCTCTCCTAAAATTAGGACATCAGATTTTATATACTGCTTTTTGAATGCTGTGGTTTGGCCCATAAAGCCTTTGACTACCTTTTCATGATTCTGAGTTAGCATTGTAGGCACGACATCCCATTTAGCGGAAAACTCAAAAAGTAAGAAGAAGTCCTTTTTCTCACCAATCTTAGTATGAATAGTCGTTGCGTCAATAGTTGAATACTCATAGGCCAAGGCATTTTTTTCTAATTGAAAATCCTTGAAGGCGTAAGTTGCATCGTAGTCTAATTTTGACTGAGCAGTAGGGTCGGCAGGGTCACCGTCATACATGCTTTCGCAAATGTCAACACCCATTGAGGAAAGGGCTATATCATAAGTGTCAGTACCTGAGCACATGGTGAATAAATAGCCTCCTCCTGCGGTGTATTTCGAAATGTTATTGACCACCGCTTTTTTCATTTCAGAAACCTTACTAAAACCTAGCTTTGATGCCAGTCCTTCGAGTTCTTTTACTTGTTCTTGATACCAAGCGGCATTCCTGTAACTCCCATAAAACTTTCCATATTGACCAGTAAAGTCTTCATGGTGAAGGTGCAGCCAATCATACTTTGGCAGCTCTCCCATAATAATCTCTTCATCGTAAATTACGTCATAAGGGATTTCAGCGTAGGTCATCACTAGGGTGACGGCATCATCCCAAGGGAGTTTACTTTTAGGTGAGTAGACGGCAACTTTTGGGAATTTCTCAAGTTTAACGACCTCCATGTTTACTTCTGGGTCGGCTATTTCATTGATAATCTGATTGGCTTGAACATCAGCCACAACCGTGTATGAGACTCCTCTTATGTCACATTCTTTTTTAATGTCATCATAGTACTGAATCAGAAAGCTTCCTCCTCTATAGTTGAGCAGCCACTCTACTTCTATATCATTCTGGAGTATCCAATAGGCAATGCCGTATGCTTTCAAATGATTTTTTTGACTGTCATCCATTTGAATAAGGAGCTTTGAAGCTGAAGCCGAAACGGCAAAAAACAAAATGAATGATATCAGGAGTGCTTTCTTCATGTCTTTGAACGCATATGATTAGTTCTACTATGCTCAAAGATAAGGCCAAAAGGGAATCTCAGGCAGTGAATTTTAAAATGAAAAGCTAATTACTAATCAGAGTGGACTAAAACGGATCGTTTTCGTCAATGGCCGGAAATTCATCTGGCTCATCATCATTGAATTTTGAAGGCCTCGTTATCGTTGGCGCGGCTCCGAACTCATCATTTGGAGAAAGTCCAGCGGGGCTCTCGTCAAACACAAAAGGAGCTAAGTCAGAAAATTTTGCAAGTCTGGCTGTAAACCTAAGTTTGACATTTTCAAGGGCTCCGTTTCTGTGCTTAGCAATGATATACTCTCCAAGCCCTTCAGTCGGCATGCCGTCTGCGTCTTCTGTTATACCATAATACTCTGGACGATAGATAAATGAAACGAGATCGGCATCCTGCTCGATAGCTCCAGATTCACGCAGGTCAGAAAGCTGAGGTCTTTTGTCTCCACCACGGGTCTCTACAGATCTGTTGAGCTGAGACAGCGCAATCATAGGTACGTTGAGTTCTTTTGCAATTCCCTTGATGGACCTTGAGATAGTCGATATTTCCTGTTCACGATTTCCTTTTCCATCTCCTCCAGCTGTCATAAGCTGCAGATAATCTATGACCACTATTTCGATATTATGCTGTTGCTTGAGACGTCTGCATTTAGCTCTTAACTCAAACACAGAAAGTGCTGGTGTGTCATCAATGAAAATTGGCGCGTTTGAGAGCTTGCCAATACGCGCGTGGAGCTGATGAAACTCATCATCTCTTAAGTTTCCTTTTCTCAGTTTTTCTGATGAAATCTCTGTTTCACTCGCAATAAGTCTGTTCACTAGCTGAACAGATGACATCTCCAGTGAGAATATAGCTATGGGGCGCTGATGATCTACTGCAATATTTCGGGCCATGGACAGTACAAATGCTGTTTTACCCATACCCGGTCTTGCAGCAATAATAATCATGTCAGAGCGCTGCCAGCCTGATGTTACTTTGTCGACATCTTTAAATCCAGAAGGGACACCACTTACTCCTTCTTCTTGATTCATGACAGTCTCAATCTGAGAAATGGCCTCCTTCAGGAGGTTACTCATCTTGTCAAATGACTTTTTAATGTTTCCTTCTGTGATGGTGTAGAGCTCATTCTCAGTCTTATCCAATAACTCAAAGACGTCATTGGTCTCATCATAGGCATCTTTTATGGTCTCGTTAGAAAGCCTAATTAACTCACGTGAGATGTACTTTTGAGAAATCACACGGGCATGAACTTCTGCATTGGCCGTGGAGGCAACTTTATTAGTGAGCTGAGAGATGAAGAACGGACCACCTATGGAATCAAGATTGCCAGTGGACCTCAACTGTTGAGTCACCGTAAGAATATCTATGGGCTGCGAATCATTGAATAGGTGAACGATTGATTCGAAAATCACTTTGTGCCGCGGATCGTAAAATGCTTCGGGCGATAAGATGTCAATTACATCATTAAGGGCTCCGCTGTCTAGCATCAGGGCTCCAAGTACTGCTTCTTCAAAATCCAGGGCTTGTGGCGGAAGTTTTCCTCCTTCTACTGCCTGATTGAACTGCAGTGGCGTTTTGTTCAATCGGTCAGCTTTCTTCTTACTCTTCACATCTTCCATAGGGACGTCAAATATATTTTAAATTCCAACGCATTAAGATAACGTTCAGCATGTCTTAATTAAGAACTTATGATCGAGGGTTTTTAACAATTGTTGATGACTGAAAAGTCAAATTGGTCATCAAGCTATACATCTGCTTTTTGATGAAATTGAGCTTTAGATATCGATGCATTCAGCTCAAAGCCTATGAGAAGGATTAGACTGTTAAAGTAAATCCACAGGAAAAAGATAATCAGGATTCCGAAGATGCCATACACTTGCTCATAATTGGCAAAATGATTGACGTAGTAAGCAAAACCCCGAGAAACGAGAATCATCATTAAGCTAGAAAAAGTGGTTCCGGCTGAGAAAATACGCCAGCCCTTATCATCTTGATTGCCAACATTATATAGTATGCTGATGGCCGCGGTATAGAGCATCAAGACGATTAAGAAATTTAATATGAAGAATCCCCAGCGTTGGATTCCATCTGACAGTATATCCATTTCTCTCAGCGTATCAGCCACCCAGTCCATGGCTGTAGAGATGCTCAGGGCTGTGACTACAAGTGCCGATAGGCCTAAGATAATGAGGACTGAAACGATGAGTCGAAAGAAGTAACCTCTGTTTTTGACAAGGTTAACCGAACGACTAAAGGCGGCAAGTATTGTAGAAATGGAACGTGAAGAGTAATAGAGAAATAGGACGAGAGTAACGATTGTGATGTCGGCTCGTTTGTCATTAACGAAGCCAATGATGGTTTCGCTAAAGAAGGACCAGGTATTGGCTGGTAGTATATCTTGAATAAGTTCAAGGAGTTTTCCTTCAAATCCAGTAGAGAGGATTGGAATCAATGAGAAGAGAAAAAGAACGGAAGGAAGAAAAGCCATTACGAACTGAAAGGAAATGGCCGATGCTCTGAGAGCAAGCGCACCACTCTTTAGTCCACTTGCGAAGAAGCTCGCAACATAATGCAGATTTAGACCTTCGAAGCCGGGTAGCACAATGCGCTTGGCACCTTCTCTAACCCAGTTAACGGGCTGCGAATTTCTTATTTCATCACTATACTTTTGCCACATCGAAATCTGCTTTCAAACTAAGATCCAGACTTCTAAATTTATGGGTGACTGCACCTACAGACACGTAGTCTACTCCGCAGTCTGCATAGCTTCGTATGGTCTCTTCAGTAATGCCTCCAGAGGATTCTGATTCTACTCGACCATCAATAAGTGCCACGGCCTTCTTGGTCTCTTCTGGACTAAAGTTGTCAATTAGAATCCGCCTGATACCACCTACGCTGAGGATTTCTTCAATCTCCTCCATATTTCTAGCTTCAACAATGATGTCAATGTTCATGCCTTTTTCCTTTTGATAGGCGATGGACTTTGTGATGGCAGAAGTTATTCCTCCAGCAAAGTCGATGTGGTTGTCTTTTATCATCATGGCATCATAGAGCCCCATGCGGTGATTTGTACCACCGCCAATTCTTACCGCTTCTTTCTCAAACCACCTAAAGTTTGGTGTTGTCTTTCTGGTGTCAAGAACTTTGGTTTTGGTATCACTTATCAAGGAGGCTAAGCGGTGCGCGTTAGTCGCTATGCCGCTCATGCGCTGAACTGTATTAAGTACCAGTCTTTCAGATTTAAGCAAGGAATGAACACTACCTGAGACTTCTATGACAATGAGCCCATGCTTCATTGTCTCACCATCTTTAACGAGGGTTTTCACTTCTGTGTCTTTATCAATCTCTTTGAAAATGGCTTCTGCTACATCCATTCCGGCTAGAATGCCTTCATCTTTGGCGAGCATTTTCATTTTTCCTTTTGCAGAGGAGGGGATGCATGCTAGTGAGGTGTGGTCTCCGTCACGCACGTCTTCTTCCATTGCTAGTCTCACGAATTGTTTTATATCCATGGGATGAAAATATTAAAAGAATCAATCAGTACTGCTCTATGCGAAACTGCTTAATCTGCGTGTTTTCACCGTCTGATTTCAAGAAGTAAGTCACGCGATATTCTGACTTGGTGGTGATGAGTTTGCCAATGACGTAGCGACATTCTGTACCTGCAGAACCTTGATGCTCAATAACAAAGTCGACTGGAGCATTGTCTTTGAAGAATCGCTTGAGTACCATTTCTGCCTGTGTTTTACTGTACACGGCATCAACATTAAGAATAGATAGGTCTATGTTGTTAGTAAATTTTTCGGCAAGGTCATGCGTATTAGCAGACTCAATGTGCTTGGCAATGATGCCTCTCTGGCTCTGGGCATGCGCGCTTACGACCGCAGATAAGATGGTCATTGTGAGTACTATTCTGTATAGAAATCGCATGTCGTTATTAGTTATCAATCTTCGGGCCAAAAAGGTTGTAGATAAAACTAAGGAGCTGGGCGCTGTATAGACCGAATACATAGTATTCTTGTTCACAGAAGGATTGGAAAAAGATGAAATTTAAGTTGATTCACATCGGAAAACTAAAGGAGAAGGCCTTAAGTCAGCAAGTTGGGGAGTATCACAAGAGGATCGGGCGTTTTGCAGAAGTAGAAGAAGTTGTCATACCGGATCTCAAAAAGGCTTCCGCATTGAGCGCTGCAGAAGTAAAGAAAAGAGAGGGAGAACACATTTTGGGTGCTATTAAGAATTCTGACCATGTTATACTTTTAGACGAAAAAGGGAAGTCATATACCAGCCGAGCATTCGCGAAGATGATGGACAAGCATTTTATGGACATGAGAAAGCCAATGGTATTTGTGACTGGTGGAGCTTTTGGATTTAGCGATGCAGTATATAGCAGGGCGAATGCGAAAATGGCCTTGTCTGAGATGACATTTAGCCATCAGCTCATACGCCTGATTTTCGCAGAGCAACTATATAGAGGACTGACTATTATCAAAGGGCATCCCTATCACAATGACTGATTACTCAAGTGTTGCTGCCACCTCCAAGCACTAGACATCATCTCTTTTAGGTCCTTTTTAGCAGACCAATTTAGTAGTTGACTTGAGCGCTCGCAGTTTGCGTAAACTGCTATAACATCTCCATCACGTCTTGGACCGTACTCAAAATTGAGGTCAACACCACTCACTTCAATAAAGGCATCAACACATTCTTTGACAGTCACCCCTTTACCAGTTCCAAGGTTGATTACTTCCATGGTCTTTTTTTGCCCCCCAGAAAACAAGTGGTTTAGCGCTTTCACATGTGCATTAGCGATATCACATACATGAATGTAATCTCTAACACAAGTACCGTCTTTGGTGTCATAGTCGTTGCCGAATATGGTTAGCTTTTCTCGCTCTCCGATGGCTGTTTGAGTGATGTAAGGCACCAGGTTGTCTGGCACACCGAGCGGTAATTCGCCATTGAGGCCCGATGGGTGAGCGCCAACTGGATTAAAATATCGAAGGGCAATCATTTTTAAATTAGTCCCTTTGGCTGCTACATCAGACAAGATGCGCTCACCAGCCACTTTTGTCTCTGCATACGGAGACTCTGTTTTTCCAATGGGTGTGTCTTCTGTAACCTGGCGTACGTCAGGGTTGCCGTAAACTGAGCAAGAGGAGGAGAAGATGAAATTAGGCACGTCAAACTCTTCTTGCAGAGCGACAATATTCATTAACGAATTGAGATTGTTTTTATAATACTTGAGTGGAGTTCGCACGGAGGCAGGCACGGATTTAAGTGCAGCAAAATGAATGACTCCGTCAATTTTATTTTCTTCAAAAATTCGTCTGGCGCTATCTATATCAGTGAGGTCAATGTCATATGACAGTATCTCTCGGTTAGTTATTTGCTTTATGCGCTCGTATGTCTTGGGAGTTGAATTCTGAAAATTGTCAACTGAAATGGGGGTCCAGTCCGTTTGTTCAATGATATCAATTATGGTATGAGAACCGATGTATCCAGCGCCTCCTGTAACAAGTATGTTCATGGTTTGAAATTAGAAAACCAACTCAGACAAGTCGAAGTCTTTCGAGTAGTTACCAC
>CAYSDH010000014.1:40112-48948 GCA_964429805.1 uncultured Flavobacteriales bacterium | reverse complement strand
CAATACTTTGAAAATGGCAAGCTGCTCTCGGATGAAGTTTGACCGTTGAAATTTGTGTCTTTGAATAAGTGCATTTTCACTTAGTCGGTTTAGTTTATCTCTATCATTATACAGTTCCAGCATCCTTTCTACTATGAGGTCTACGGAGTTGTCAGAGACTAAGAGTCCGGTGACGTCACTCTCCACAACATCTCGACAGCCTCTGCTATCAGTAGTAATGACGGGCACTCCCATGGCCAAAGACTCCATTAAGTTCACAGGCATACCTTCTCTTTTACTTGGAAATATGTTGACGTCTGCAACGGTAAGGTATTCATGTACGTTTTCTTTCCAACCTACATTGATAATGCCGGGGCACCGTTTGGCCTTACCTTCCTCTTCTGCAGTTAGATTGGTACTGTGTATGTTGTCTTTAGCACCTACAAGAATGAGTTTGAGGTTTTTCTGGTCTTCATACAAGCGAAGAAATGCCCTTATGAGTTTATCAAAACCCTTGAAGTTGACTTGTCTGCCTACGAAAATGAATACAAAATCGTCTTCTCTAACTCCTAACCTACGATGGTATCGCACCTTGGTGTCTTCGGTTATGTTGTCCAAATTAAACTTGTCTAAATCACATCCGAGGCCGTAACTTTTTAAGACATAAATACGGTCAGGTGACATGGATTTTGACAATTCGCGTTTATCCTCTTTGTTCAGGAGCATAACGAGATCCATTTTTTTTGAAGCCCATCTTTCAGCCGTGCCTACGGCAAATTTTTTCCACCCTTTAAGAATTGGAAATGCCATACCATGCATCATGGCCACTGTTATAGGCCAATTTTTCTTTTTAGCCAATGCCGTTGTAAACATGGCTGCCGAAAAGTGCACATAAATGATGTCAGGACTGTTTTGTTCTACGAGACTGCTTAATTCACGTGATGCTTTGAGGTGTGCAAAGAATTCGAAACCTCTTGGAAACTTGAGTTCCAGCAGTGTGCCGACCACTTCTCTGTCATAACAGTCTATGTCTGATATATGTTGAGTAGAACTAGCAACAAGCACTTCATGCCCTTCTTCAGTAAGCCTAATCGCGATGTCTTCGAGAAAAGTAAAGTAGTTAGTAATGGAAGGAATAATGAAGAGGTGTCTCATACTAGAGCGAAGATAATAATACTGGCGCCATGCTCTGTTTCTTTTAGCAGTCCTTCGTCTTGAATTCGCGTATCTTTATGCTACACTTGAGCAGAAAATGACTTTCTACGATATCATAATGACCTTTGCCTTTTTGGTCATGTTCTCATTGTTGGGGATGCTCTACATGGTGTTCAAACCACAGTTTAGAAGGTATAAGAAGTGGTACTACATGTCTCTGGCTGTGAAGCTGATTAGCGGCCTTGGCTATGCATTGGTGTACACCTATTACTACACTTACGGAGGAGATACTGTAATGTATTTCCAAGATGCCATCACGCTCAATAAGATTCTATTTACCAATCCGATTGAGTTTTTTCAGTTCATTTTTACTGATATTCAAAACACGGATTTATCTTCCTATTGGCTGGCTCGAGAGTTGAATCTACCGAAGGGTACGGACGAGTTTTTTCTGACACGGATTGCTTCAATTTTTACATTGCTTAGTCTTCAGAGTTTTTTTAGCACCACTTTGTGTTTTTCCTTTTGCTCTTTTATCGGGGTCTGGCATATGTTTATAGTATTCGCTAGGCGGTATCCTTACCTAGAAACGAAACTGGCTTTTGCCATCCTCTTTGTTCCATCAGTCTTCTTTTGGGGTTCTGGTTTGACCAAAGACTCTGTAACTCTTGGTTTTTTAGGAGTGCTGCTTTATGCTATGGATAAAATCAAACGTAAGGAGGGAAGGAGACTTTTTAATTGGGCCGTTGCTGCCGTAAGTGGGTATGTGATTTTTTCTATCAAAGCATACATATTGATGAGTTTTTTACCGGCCTTATTGATATGGTACTTCCTTGAGTACAGGGAGAGGATTAGAAATAAGATGGTCAAAACACTGGCGCTGCCTGTATTCCTCTCAATCAGTTTAGTAGCAGTTGTCTTGTCCATCTCTTTGATGGGCCAATACAGTTCGAAATACAAGATTGAAGGGATTCTGGGTACAGCAAAAGGAATGCAGTCTTGGCATTATGTAGAGGGCGATAACACAAGCTCTGCGCATGGGCGCGGCTCTAGTTACTCGCTTGGCGATTATGAGGAAAATTGGTTTGGACTCATTCAGATGATTCCAAAATCTGTCAATGTGACCCTGTTTAGGCCTTACTTCAATGAGGTTAAAAATGTGATGATGATTTTTACCGCTTTGGAGAGCCTCATCATGTTATTGGCCACCATTTACATATTCTTAGGCCTTGGTTTTTTTAAGGTCTTAAACTATCTGTACACCGATTCTTTTTTGTTGATGTGTTTTGTTTTTGCCTTGTTTTTTGCCTTCGCTGTCGGGTTTACTTCCTACAACTTTGGAGCTTTGGCTAGGTATAAGATTCCGTGTATCCCTTTTTACGTGGCTTCGCTTTTCATACTTCAGCACAAATCCGTTCAGGCCAAATTAAGAAGGAGAATGCAGCCTTACGCAGCTAAAAACAAAGCTAACGTGAGAGAAATAGTCTCGACAAATACTTGAGATAAAACTTGACCGCCCACCAACTATACTTCTTGTATTCGCGAGCCTTTCGTGCATGAACCAAGGCTTCTTTTTTAGAGGCCCTGTGCAACACATAGCTTGCTTTATATGAATAGAGGAAGAAATAGAGTTCTTTTTTTTCTTCTTCTGAAAGCGCTATCCTTTGGTTGATTAAGTCAGCCACGCGCTGCATGTTTTCAAGTGCCAAGGGGTTGTCATTGACTGATCTGTTTTCGTGCTCTACCACATGAATGGTGAACTCATCGAGCAAGAGCATTTTTTTTTCTGCCAAATTTTCTGTCACAAACAACCAGTCTTCGGCAGAGTTAAGTCCCGGTTCAAATCTTTTTACATGTTCATTTTTTAGGCATATCAGTATACCAAATGATCCTCCGAGTGAGATAGTGTCTTTGTATGAGTACAAACCACCAGGAAGGGTCGAGGCAATATCATTTTCCTCTTTGCCATTTATCAATAATTTAAATCGCGTAGAAAACACCTCGAAACCTGGGTTATTGGAAATCGCTTTGTCTAAAACCTCCAAGTGATTGCTTCCCATCAGGTCATCGCTGTCAAAGAATAGGAGGTAGCTTCCATTTGACTGTTTCATTCCGAAATTTCTAGCAACTGAGCGTTCCTCATTTTCTTTCCAGAAGTACTTTAGTCGCTCATCCTGGTAGCTTTGAACTATCTCCTCAGTATTGTCACTTCCTCCATCATCTACAATAATGAGTTCAAAGTCTGTAAATGATTGAGCTACTATTGTGTCTAGCGTGGTTGCTATCATTTGTGCCCTGTTATATGTAGGCATTATTATGGAGAAACGTGGTCGGGTCATACTACGCCTTACCCGCTATTTTCTTGAACCAGAGCCACCCAGGAATTTGGGTTCTGAGCAGTGTTTTACTCAAATTAAAGTAATCAAACACTTCTCTGTCTGCATTCTTTAGATACTGCAGGATTTTTTTCACATCATCATAATCATGCGCATTATATCGAAATGAAACTTGCCCAGCTAAAAAATATGAGGTGGCTTTTTGATAGACAGAATCTGATACGTCAAGCGAGCTGGAGTAGGTGTAATTTTCACTAGGTTTTAAACCTGTGCGCTGGCACATCGTCTCAAACAGGTCTTTTTTTCCAACTGATGCACTTACTCCTTTGAATATATTAAGCCAGTCTTCTGCAAATTTTCTGTCTGACGTCATCGACTTACATTCGTCATGAAGTAGGCTTCGTGAGAGTACATCATTCACGCGCATAAACTTTGAGCCTTGAAGATGTATGCGTACAAAAAGATCATAGTCCATTCCAAAGTGAAGTCCTTCTTGAACTAATTCATTCCACCCTTTTAGTGCAGAGCGCCTGATAAACGAAGAAGGCTGAGGGAAGGCCATTTTGCCCAAATACTGAGATTGTAAATCACGATTTGGCGCTCCTTTGGTTCCTTCTGTTATTCCTGGGCCAAACAGATAAGTATCTCCGTGAATAACATCTACATGAGGGTTTTCTTTAAACAAGGCTTCAACCTTGGTCAACGCTCCTTCAGCCAATTGGTCATCTGAGTTTACCCAAGTGATAATGTCACCAGTGCATTTTTCAAAACCCTTGTTGATGGCATGACTTTGCCCTCTGTCACTTTCACTTACCCAGTAATCGAGTTTAGACTGGTTTGCCTTTATCACATCAATGGTTGAGTCAGTACTTCCTCCGTCCATCAACAGTAATTCTGTATCTGCATTCTGACTGCTCAACGAATCAATGGTGTCCTGCAGGTATATTCCTTGCTGGAAAGAAGGTATGATTATAGAGAACTTCATTTAGTCCTTTGTTTGAGCTTCTTTAAGAAAGTGATTGACGGCTTTTCTGTCAGTAAGTAGATAGGGTAGCAGGCTATCACAGCTATGGCGCTAGAGAGGTAGTACGTCCATCTTGTACAGAATACCATTTGTTCTGAAACGAGTGTGTATGCTGCATAAAGCAATAAGAAAATGGCCATGTGATTAAGGTAAAGCGCGTAGCTCATGTCACCGAGATTATGAAGTATGCGCCACGACTTAAAGTCATGCCTGAGTAAAAGGTCGAAGGCTAAAAAGCACAAGCCAACAGTAATTATGTCAGCGTATAATAGCTCCTGAAACACTTGCAGCACGCCATTAATTGCTGCGAGCAGTATGAGGATGACAGCAAAGTAAATCCACTTTGATTTAAAAATGGGTCCTCTTGTACTGTCCTTAAAGTGATGATACATGTACATGCCAATCAAAAAGAATGACTGATAATAAATCGTTCTCATTGGCTTCAACGGGTAGATGAGCATGAGGATGAGGGCTCCAAGTAGCAAGTACTTTTTAGGAATCTTGTGATAAAAAGGGAATAGTAAGTAGAAGATTGCCTCTGGAAGAAGCGACCAATAAACGGTGTTAAATCCAAAATATTCTTGATTGGGAACAAAGACTAAAGTCTTTAAAAAAGTGGTCAGGTTTTGCTCTCCAAAACTGGTAGTTAATCTGCTGTTGTACTCTCTGATATCATGAGAGAAAATCTCTGGATGGATGTAAAAAGCGAGATACAGGGCTCCGAGTCCGATGAACATGGAGTAGATGTATGGCCAGTAAATACGGATAGAACGATGAGTATAAAAAGTCTTAAGGTCATACTTGTTTCGGTCAAAAGAGTAAGCGATAACAAAGGCTGAAAGAATGAAAAAAGTAACGACACATTGCTTACCGCAAGAGGTCATCATGTCTAGTGAAAAAAGACCGTAGTCTACTAAACCATTGAGCCCTTCTTGGTCTTTATACATGCTGCCACCGCACCACATCATCCATTTACTATGAAAGATTAGTACGAGCAAGGATGCCAGTCCCCGGACTACGTGCAGCTCTCTTATGTTTTTTAATCCGGTCATTAGAGTTTACACATTAGCCAGAATATCGAGGTAGGTCTGCTTATTTGCATTCAACGAAAAACGACTTTCAACAGTGTCAATAGCCTTGGCTCCAATGTCACGCTGGAGCTGTTTGTCTGCGCTTATTTCTTTAATGGCTGCTACCCAGTCGTCAATACTCGTCACCAAGTGCCCATTCTTTTTATGCTCTATAATTCTAACGATCGTTCCTAGGTCTGAGGCGATAGGAGGAATACCAAGGGCCATATATTGTAGAGCCTTTAATCCACTTTTACCGTAAACCCAAGGCTCATCTGGCAAAGGATAGACGCCAATATGAATTTTTGATAAGTCAGCGACTTCCGTATCTCTTACCCAAGGGAGCACTTCTAACTCTATGCGCTTATCATTAAAACTGAACTTAGTGTCTCCGATAACAAGTACCTTAAAGTCAAAATTTTCATCAACAAGGCGACTAAATACGGGCTCTAAGAGTTTGACATATTGAGATGTACTGTGACTTCCACTCCAACCGATTGTCACCTTTCCTTCAAATGTTGAGTCCTTCTTAGGAATGTACTCTTCAGTATCTATCGTAGAAGAGATGTCTGTCGTGTTAGAGTTATACTGCCTCACAAACTCATCGAGTTTTGGAGTACAAGTGATTACATGATCTGCCTTTTTCATCATGTAGATCATTTTAGTCTTTCCCTTTATGGCTTGGAGCTTTCTGTTTGCCTCGCTAGAGTGACCGAGAAAAACCATGTCGTCTATGTCATAGACTAGTTTTCGAGCGAGCTTGGCCACGAAGTATTCCATCATAGGTTTACCAAAGGGACTGACCCACAGAAAGTTATAGACTATGTCATAATTGCGGATTCTTGGAAGAAGTAAAAAACGTCTTACATAACCGTAGATGGTCCAGTATACCTTTTTAAGTGTATTCCCTTTTTCGTAGATGATTTTCCAAAACTCAGGAGTAATGAAGGATTCTACTTCGACTGTGTATCCAGCTTCTCTCCAATACTTAAAGTACTGCTCGTACTTCAGTCGCTGAGCGGCCGCTACATCTTCAGGATACGGACAAATGACTAATATTTTCTTCCCGTTCATCAATTGAAAATCTCCTTGTAAATATAGCTGTATGCCTCTACTGCCTTGTCTAGGTCATAGTAGTCTTTTGCTCGAGCACGAATAGTTTCTGGACTAGTGTCTTCAAAGGCCTGAATTCCATTGATGGCTATTTGTAAGTCTTGTTCTGCAAAATTGCTTACGGCCACTCCAACTTCTAGATCTTCTATTACCTCTTTGACATCACCAACTCTGTCATTGCCAACTACAGGGATTCCCATGGCAAGTAACTCTCCCATCTTAGTTGGGCTGCTTGAAAGTTTAGAATACGACTGCTGGATAAAAAAGACGCTATGGTCTGATGCATGCGCATAACTGGTGAGTTCTTTTCTGGGTACGAAGGTGAGAATGACATCTTCGAGAGCGATTCCCCTGTTTGTAATTTGGGTCTTTATTAAATCATGGTCGTACTGACTCAAGATGAGAAACTTCGCATTTGGCTTGGCCTGTTTTAGTAATTTAAAGTAGTCAAGCATTTCATCAAATAGGTACCAGGTGCCCAGTGATCCTATATAACTCAGTATATAGGTGTCTTCTGAAACACCAATTTTTAACTTGGCTTTTTTTCTTTTGCTCTCGCTATTGCATTCAAAAAGTTGGAAATCAGAGCTAGTGGGGATCACTGCTATATCATCGGGTGATAGACCGTTTACTTTCCACGTGAGCATGTCAACCTTTCCGTTTGCCGTAAGACTTATAGTTTTTGATGAATGCTCAATAAACTTCAGTTCCTTCTTTTTGAAATAAGAGTAGACCCATTTAAATATAGGGTTGGCCGTATTCCATATTCCACCATCAGCACGCTCATCAGCCCAAAAACCGCGCATGTCAAAGATGAAAGGCAGCCCTTTTTTTCTCTCATAATCTAAGGCCACCAGTGTAGGGATATAGCTTCTACAATGCACGAGGTCTAGCCCAGAGTCAAAGACTTTTTTAAACGCCTTTCGCAGTTTTTTAATGTCCCACAAAGTTGAAAGGACTGGCGGTCGCTTGGTATACATGATGGGCGTCCAGCTGATATTATGCTTTGCACAAATACTCTCTATGAGGGCTTTTTCCTTCTGAAAGAGGTGGGGCTTTTCAAAAGAAATAAGACTGAAGCGGTACCCTTTTTGACCGAGGCCTATTATATATGGTAATACCTGCGACTGACCGAGTGGGTCCGTCATTCCGTCATATGATATGTACAGCACATGTTTCATGCTAGGTGTACTTCTTTGTGCCATTGGTGCAGCTGTATTAGGTTCCACAGTTTGCTATACAGCTCTGTTTCACCAGCGTCAAATCTATTTTTAATCTCTAGAACCACATTGTAATCTACCATTCCCAACTCTTTTATATTCTCTTCAGACAAGTACTTTTCAATGAGATAGTATAATTCTGTTTGGAGCCAATTGACCATGGGAATGGCAAATCCCCACTTTGGTCTATCAAAAATATTCTTGGGTAAATAATCGTAGAGGAGTTCTTTTAAAATGTGTTTAAGCTCTGAACCATTAAGCTTTAAATTATGATGGACATTGAGCGCATACTCAACCAATCTGTGGTCTAGCATTGGTACCCTAACCTCTAGCGAATGATACATGGAAGCTCTATCAACTTTGACAAGCAAGTCGTCTTTGAGGTAGGTTCCTATGTCTATAAACGAGTGCTCTTCCATAGGGCTTAATACACGACTATTTCCCAGTTCTGGTCTTTTTAGATCACTGGCTCTAAACACTCTTCCTGTAAGCATCATGACTTCAACTTCACTAAACATCTTTTCAGTAAGACTGAATATATGAGTCTTCAGCAAAGTAGATTTACTGGTGTCTAAATACTCGGCTCTGCGTTTCCACTGTGTACCACCAAGTTCTAATAATGGTCTTAAGTAAGGGCCAGTCTTACTTACAGTTCGCTTGCCAAGAAACTGGGCCCACTTATAATTGTGGTAGCCCATAAAGAGTTCATCACCGCCATCACCAGACAAGGCTACTACGGCATTTTTTCTAGCCATCTCAGAGACCAACAAGGTGGGGATTGCCGATGAGTCGGCAAAAGGTTCGCCATAAATTGGTGCTATGCGAGTCGCTAACTCCATGGCCTGCTCTTCCTTGCAGATAAGTTCGTGATGGTCAGAATTAAGAATTTCAGCTACTTCTCGAGCGTATTTAGACTCGTTGTAGTGATTGTTTTCAAAT